>NZ_DAIQCG010000002.1:114527-348380 GCF_036780765.1 Epilithonimonas sp. | reverse complement strand
GTCGGGGCGGCAGGATTCGAACCTGCGACCTCCTGGTCCCAAACCAGGCGCGATGACCGGACTACGCTACGCCCCGATAAGTCATCTTTGTTGCGGAGAGTAAGGGATTCGAACCCTTGGAACCGTTTCCAGTTCGCTTGTTTAGCAAACAAGTCCTTTCGGCCTCTCAGGCAACTCTCCTTGCAGTTTCGGGGACAAATACTATCCCGTTATTGCGAGTGCAAATATAGAAGACTTTTGCGTAACTACCAAAATTTTTTATTTATTTTTTTTCATATTTTTGAATCATAAAAACAAACTAAAAATAGACACGAATGCGTAATTCATTATATCTCATAACCTTAGGAACATTAATTATTTCTTGTGGAACACAACAAAAAACTGCAAAAAAAATTAGTCCTACACTTCCGAATGCTCCAAAACCAATTGTTCAGGTAAAAAAACCTGAAATAAAAGAAGAAGACGGAGAATATTATAAGGTCAATATCGCTGATATTACCAAGAATGACAACACTATAAGTTATGGTTCTATTGTAAGTGCTAACCCTGCAGGATTCAAAATTGTGAAAACTTATTTCCCTGCTATTGGACAAAATTTCAGACAGAAATATGTTATTTTACATTACACTGTTCTTAATGATGAAAAATCCATCACAACATTAACTCAGCAATCTGTAAGTGCGCATTATCTCGTAAGTACGCTTCCTGATAAAGAGATCTATCAAATTGTAGATGAAAATAAAAGATCTTATCACGCAGGAATCAGCAATTGGAGAAAAGACCAGAACCTGAACGACACTTCAATTGGAATTGAAATCGTAAATCTTGGCTACACGACAGATTCTTTGAATAATCGCGTTTTTTATCCTTATCCTGAAGAACAATTCAAGAAAGTTGCAGCTTTGGTAAAAGATATTGTGACGCGATATAATATTCCGCCAACTAATATTCTCGCGCATTCTGATATTGCGCCAACCAGAAAGCAAGATCCTGGTCCGCTTTTTCCTTGGAAAAGACTTTATGATGAATATCAAATCGGGATGTGGTATGACGAAACTGCGAAACAGACTTTCCTCAATCAAATATTGACAACCAACGATATTGCTTTACAATATAATAATCCGGAATTTGTTTCGAAGATTCAGCAGCAATTGGTTCAGTTTGGATACACCTTGTCCGTAAACGGCGTTTGGGACAAAACTACGAAACAAACGATTGAGGCGTTTCAATTTCATTTCCGACCGAGTAATTACAACGGACTTATGGATGCAGAGACTTTGGCGATTTTACAGGCTTTGATTCAGAAATATCCGCAGAAGTAAGATTGATTCTCAAAAATGATTTTCAAAAATATTTTTCTGAAAATAAATCAAAAATGGTACTATCCAATTTTATTAATGATTCTTGGATTTACCATTTCTTTTTTGATATTACAAATACCAAATGAGACATTTTTTAACTTAAGTATAATTCTGGTTTTATGCTCATTTTTATTTTCTTTAATTTTTGGAATTATTAGCTTAATAAAAAAGGAATTCATTAAAGGAACAATTCAAACCTTATCAACATTAATTTTGGGTGGAATTTTCTTCGGATATTTTTCATTTTTCTTAATGTTTTATCCGTATGATTTCTTTGCTAATAATCTTAAAATCCCTAATAATATAATGTTTGAAAAACCAATTGGAGTAAATGAAAATGAGAACGACAATCAAAAAACCTTTATAGTTAATAAAGCGAATCTTATTCTTTATGACGGAATGCAACCCGGAATTTATCAATATGAAATTTATCTTGATAAAATAGAAAAAGGGAGTATTTACTTAAAAATCTACGAAATAACCTCCAATAAAATATTATCCGAAAACGACATATATAAAAGAAGTAAAATAGAAGTTTACAATCCTACAAACGAACTTACAAAATTCAAATTAAAAGATGACTTCACTATTTATGAAGGGGATTGGGGACAATATTATGGAAGTAGAATTGAAGTTTGGTTTAAATCTGAAAATAGAAATATAAAAGACAGAAAATTATTTTCAAAAAATTACATCATTCAAGGATGGCAGAGATAAAAAAACGAACTAAATAATTTAGTTCGTTTTTTATTTTTTATTTACTCAACAACAAAGAAACCCATTCTTCTCTCTGGATTTTCCTTTCAAGCTTTAGATTTTGCTCGATGCAAACTTCCAAAATATCATCCACATCAAAGAAACAAAGTCCGGACAACAGCAATTTCCCGCCATCTTCCAAAACGGAAACATAAGTCGGGATATCAGAAATCAGAATATTTCTGTTGATGTTGGCTAAGATGATTTCGAATTTCTCTTTACCAAGATTATCAGCAGTTCCCAATTCGATGTCCAATTCTACATTGTTACGTTGTGCATTTTCTTTTGAATTTTCTACAGACCACTCGTCGATATCAATAGCAACCGTTCTTCCCGCGCCCTTCTGCTTTGCAAAAATAGCTAAAACGGAAGTTCCGCAGCCCATATCCAACACTTTCTTGTTCTCCAAATCCATATCTAACATCTGCTGAATCATCAAGTGCGTAGTAGGATGATGACCTGTCCCAAAAGACATTTTTGGTTGGATCACAATCTCGTGCATTTCTGGATTCGGTTCGTGGAATTCTGCTCGGATAAGGACTTTGTCTTCAACATTGATTGGGGAAAAATTCTTTTCCCACTCCTCATTCCAATTGATATTTGGCATTTTTTCGTAGGTGTAAGAAATCTCAACCTCATCATTTTGCAAGAGATAAATATTTTTCAAATCTTCTTCTTTAAAAAGGTCTTTTTGAATATATCCTAAAATCCCGTCATATTCTTCCGTAAAGCTGTCAAAACCGATTTCTATTAGTTCTGCCATCAATATTTCGTTCCAAGGTTGAAGAGGTTTTATTTTGAAATTAAATTCTAAGTAAGCTGCCATTTTTGATTTTTTGCAAATTTAGTTCATTTTAGAAACTATTTAAACTTGTTTTAAAAATTTAACCACATAGGCACATAGTTTTAATTCTTCTATTTGTCTAAGTGATTAAAAGAATCATTAATTCATTTTTATCTGATATGTAAAACCTAAATGAAACCATCTTCCTGGCATCGGAACCAGATTGGTTTCTACATATTTTGTATTTGTCAGGTTATTGATTAAAACATAAAAATTAAGGTCTTTAATTCGGAAATTAAGCTGTTCATCAAGAATATTATAACTTCCAAGATTGACACGTTCCGAATATTTATAAATCAATTGATTGCTGAAAAACTTCAAAAACTTAACATCTAATTGCGCTACAAATTGATGTCTCAAATTTTGCAATGCATATCTGGAAAGCTCCTCATTCTTATATTGATTATCAAGATAGGTATAACCCAATCGGTAATTCAGAAACGGAAATAATTGATGTTTGAATTCTGTTTCGAAACCTTTGAGATGGATTTTGCCGACATTTTCCGCTGTCCAAGGACTTTCTTCTGTGGGTTTCAGCCAATCAATACCGTCGTTGGTATTTCTAATAAAACCACTCGCTTTCGCTAAGATTTTTTCATTCTGGAATCGATAACCTAATTCTGATGAAATCGCACTTTCCGGAACCAGATTAGCATTCCCAATTTCTGTCGGACTCACATAATAAAGGTCGGTAAAAGTAGGAATCCTGAAACCTTTAGAAATCGCTCCAAAAACCTTATTATTTGGATTAAAGATAAAACCAACATCCACTCCAGGATAAAGAAAATTATCACCGGTATAATTAGCCCAACTCGCCCCAGGATTGATTTCTAACTTCTGATTAAAGAATCGGAATTGATGGTCAAAAAATATCTGAGTCACATCTCTTTCTCTGTCTCCGAGATTACTACTTACCAAAAATTCTTTTCTATAATCCACACCAATACTTGTAGTTCCAACCGAAGATTCATAAGAAGCATTCACCGTTCCGCCAACATTATTTCCGATGTGCATATTTCTGTAACCAGCCGGATTTGAGCGCGTGTAGAGATACATATCTTGTCCTCTTCTCCAATAAATACTCGAATTAATTGATAAATTATTAAACTTCTGCTGATACTGTAAACTCACCACAGAAGCCTGTGTTTCCTCATATTGATTGATTGCCGATGGCGATGCATAAAAACCATTCGCGCCAAATTTCTTCTCAGAAAAGCCGGCTTGCAAACTTAAACTTCCTTCATTTAATTTTAATTTATTTTGATAGAAAAAGTTTCTAATTTGATAATCTGTATTGAATCGATAACCGTCGGAAGCGCCATTGCTGATTGAGAAAAGATTCGTGAATTTTTCTGAACCAAAGGTTGCCAAAGCCGACAAATCATAAGTTTTAAAATCACCACCTTGTGCTTTGATGGTTACTTGTTCTTCAGAAGAAGTTTTAGTAACAATATTAATTACTCCCGCATAAACATTTTGTCCGTAAAGTTTTGCCGATGAACCTTTGATGATTTCAATCCTCTCAACTGCCGAAATATCAAATGGAAGATTAAACGTATTATGACCAGTCTGCGAATCATTCACTCTAATACCATTTACCAAAATCAAAACCTGTTCAAAAGAACTTCCTCGAATTGTAATATCACTTTGAACGCCATTAGAACCTCGCCTTTTGATATCCAAACCAGAATAAAACTGAAGCAATTCATCGATGCTGGTTGCCGGACTATTTTGGATTTGTTGTTTCGTTATAACGACTACATTTTCATTAACATCGTTATAAGGCGTTGATAAAAAACGACCTTGTAATTTAACTTCATCAATTTCTTTTTCTTGATTCTGCGCCATTGCATTAATGGACAAAACACAAATCGATAAAGCTGTAATAGTTCTTTTCATATATAATTTTTATTAGTTCAAAAGATTATTCTCACAGTTTAAATTTCCCTTTTGAATAATTGGGCGCAAATTTAGAAATTAACATTAATCTGCAATCAAATTAATTGAGAAACTTAAAATGTTAATTTGAAACTTATCTCAAATCGATTTAATTTTTCGTAAATTTGTTGGTCTTATTTTTACTATGGCTACAGCTTCTGAAATCGATATCAAAAAATACATTTTCGTTAAAAACGCACATCTTAACAACCTGAAACACATCGACGTTCTGATTCCAAAGAACAAACTGATTGTGATTACTGGGGTCTCCGGAAGTGGTAAATCGTCGCTCGCTTTTGACACGATTTATGCCGAAGGACAGAGAAGGTATGTGGAAAGTTTGAGTTCCTACGCACGTCAGTTTTTGGGTAAATTAGAAAAACCGAAAATCGATGACATCAAAGGTTTGGCGCCTTCTATTGCAATTCAGCAAAAGGTGATTTCGTCCAATCCGCGTTCTACGGTCGGAACTTCTACGGAGATTTATGATTATCTTAAATTATTCTACGCCAGAGTTGGAAGAACGTTTTCGCCGATTTCAGGAGAAGAAGTTAAGAAAGATAGCGTAACCGACGTAATTGATTTCATCAAGAATTCTAAAAAAGATTCTACTTTTTTACTGTTAACGCCTTTAGCTTTTGAAGTTAAAACCTTTGCTGAATTACTGAAAACGCTTAAAGTTTCAGGATTTACAAGATTGGAAGTTAACGGAAATTTGGCTGGGATTGAGGATTTGGAAAGCTTCGGATTCACGCCGGAAAAAGATATGACGATTAACCTTGTGATTGATAGATTCAGTTATGAGGAAGATGAGAATTTCTTACAAAGATTGGCGGATTCTATCCAAATGGCTTTCTACGAAGGTCACGGCTATTGTTCACTTAAAAATACAGACACGGGAAAAATCCGTGAATTTTCTAATAAATTTGAATTAGACGGAATTGTTTTCAACGAACCAAATGTTCATTATTTCAGTTTCAATAATCCTTATGGCGCTTGTCCGACTTGCGAAGGTTACGGAAAAGTGATTGGAATTGATGAAGATTTGGTAATTCCGAATAAAAACTTGTCGCTTCACGAGGACGCTGTTGCTTCTTGGAAAGGAGAAAGTATGAGCGAGTGGAAAAAGGAATTTATGAAAAAAGCCAAAGATTTCCCGATTCACAAGCCTTATCATCAATTAACCAAAGAGCAGAAGCAATTGCTTTGGAGAGGTGATAAAACCAAGAGTTTCCCAAGTATCGACAACTTCTTCAAAATGCTGGAAGAAAATCTTTATAAAATCCAGTATCGTGTGATGCTTTCACGTTATCGCGACAAGACTATTTGCCCAACCTGCGAAGGTCTCAGAGTACGAGAAGAAACAAGCTGGGTGAAAATTGACGGACACAACATTCAATCATTGATAGAATTACCTTTGGACGAATTGCTTCCACTAATCAAATCTTTAAAACTCAACGACCACGACAGAGAAATCGCCAAACGTCTGACTTACGAAATCGAAACCAGATTAGAGTTTTTGACTAAGGTTGGTCTTGGTTATTTGACCTTAAACAGAACTTCTAACACGCTTTCCGGCGGAGAAAGTCAGAGAATTAATCTGGCGACGAGTTTAGGAAGTTCATTGGTTGGTTCGATTTATATTCTGGATGAACCAAGTATTGGTCTGCATTCCCGGGATACTGAAAATCTCATTGGCGTTTTGAAACAACTTCGAGACCTTGGAAATACCGTAATCGTTGTAGAACACGACGAAGATGTGATGCGAGAAGCAGATTACATCATCGATATTGGTCCGGAAGCGGGTTATCTTGGTGGAGATTTGGTTTTCAGCGGCGACTATAAGGAAATGATGAAAGCGGATACTTTGACTGCCAAATATCTGAATGGTGATTTGGAAATCGAAGTTCCTGCAAAACGAAGAAAAACAAAAGAATTTATAGCGATAAAAGGCGCTCGTCAAAATAACCTGAAGAATGTAGATGTCAATGTTCCTTTGGAATGTCTGACGGTGATCACAGGTGTTTCCGGAAGTGGAAAATCGACGCTAATGAAAGAAGTGATGACAAATGCCATTCAGATTCAGTTGGGAATGGGTGGCAAAAAAGCGGATTATGACTCCGTTGAATTTCCTTCAAGACTCATTCAAAACATCGAATTGATTGACCAAAATCCGATTGGAAAATCCTCACGTTCCAATCCTGTAACTTATCTGAAAGCTTATGATGATATCCGAGACCTTTTCGCTAAACAGAAATCAGCGAAAGTTCAAGGTTTGAAACCAAAGCATTTCTCCTTCAATGTAGATGGCGGAAGATGTGACGAATGTAAAGGAGATGGCGTTATCACAGTTTCGATGCAGTTTATGGCAGACATCGAGCTGGAATGTGAACATTGCCACGGAACTCGTTTCAAAAAAGAAATCCTCGAAATCAAATACGACGAGAAAAATATTTCCGACATTCTTCATATGACCGTTGACGAAGCGTTGGAATTCTTCAAAGAAAATCACGAAGAAAAAATCGCAACTAAGCTAAAACCGCTTCAGGACGTTGGTTTGGGTTACTTGCAATTAGGACAGTCCTCTTCTACTCTTTCGGGTGGAGAAGCTCAGAGAGTTAAGTTGGCCTCTTTTCTTGTGAAAGGTGTAACGACAGAAAAAACTTTGTTTGTATTCGACGAACCTTCAACCGGTTTGCATTTCCACGACATCAAGAAATTGCTGACTTCACTTCAGGCTTTGATAGAATTAGGACATTCGGTGGTTGTAATTGAACACCAACCTGACATTATCAAATGTGCTGACTATCTCATCGACGTTGGCCCCAATGCCGGAAAATATGGTGGAGAAATAGTTTTCACAGGAACGCCAGAAGATTTGATTAAAGAGAAAAAGTCTTTTACGGGGAAGTATATTGCGGAGAAGTTATGATAAGTCAGTTTTTTTCTGAATGGCGGGAAGAAATAAAATCACTTTTAGTATTTCTAAAAAATCCTCATCAAAATTTTGATAGAAAATATTCATTTTTTGAAAAACAAAGAACAATAACCGCTCTCTTTTTATTAGAAGTTGCTTTTACATTCATTCTAGTTTTCCCATTAAATTATCTCATTGGTAAGGTTTATCATATTCGCTATATCGATGATTTAGCGAATTTTTCCATCCTTGAAATTATCTTACTTGGTGTCTTTATAATTCCTTTCATAGAAGAAATATTTTTTCGGCTTCCATTGAAATACAAACGAAACTATCTATTCAAATTCTTTGATTTGTTCACTAAAAATAAATTTTTTGAGCATTTTTGGAATTCAAATTACAGATTCTTTTTTTATTTTTTTGTGATTACGTTTGGTCTTTTACACGCATCAAATTATGAAAATAAGATTACTGCAACCTTTCTAATTGTTTCTTTTTTCATCACCCTTTCACAACTTAGTGGTGGATTAGTGATGGGATATTTGCGCTTAAAGTTTGGATTTATTTGGGGTTACATCTACCACATTATTTGGAATTTTGTCTTTCTAGTGGGAAGCTATTTATTATATCACAATACAATACTAATAGATTTCAAAACGACGGACACAATCATTAAGTTAGAATACTTAAGCTCAACGGAAGGACAACCTTATATTTATAAAGATATAGAAAACGACACCATCTACGAAATGAAAATAACAAATAGCGACTTTCAATATTTGTTAAATGAAGTCGCTCCAAAATACCACTCCGATGAAGTACACGTTATCAATCTTGATATTGAATCAAAAAAAGGAATTAGTAGAAAGAAGTTATTTAGAATTTTAAAGCATAAGATTCAAATCGATAGTATTAGAAACTAAAAATATTAAAAAAACCTGAGAATTTCATAGCTCCTCCAACGGATCCCAAAAAAGGGTTTTAAAATCTTTGACCTTCCAGTTTTCCTGTACTACAACATTTTCTTTTTCTAGCCTTTCCCGGAATGATGGAACTGATAATTTTCCGGAACTACTGATGACACGATGAGCGGGAACATCTTTGGGACAATTGCCCATCGCATTACCCACGTGACGGGAATGTTTGGGATAACCCACTGCCTTTGCAATAGCACCATAGGTGGAAACCCGACCTTTGGGAATTAGTCTGGTGACTTCATAAACCTGTTGCTTGAATAGATCGTTCATTGTTAAAATTCTAGAAGCTTAAGCTTGAGCTGTACTGCAAAATTATCTTTAAAATTGTTATTGGCATAATGACCGACTCTGTAAAAGAAACCTAGGTTAAATCGAGAACTTAGGAAGTTATTATACTCCAAACCGACTTCTTGATACAAATGATCCAAAGGCGAAAAATCAAATTGATGATACTCTGGATTTTTCATATTACCAATCACACCTTTATAAATAAAATCGAAGCTGGATGTATTCTTACCAAAACTTTTGAAATACCAAGGGATGCGGTGCGTGATAAAATACCCTGCAAACTTATCATTGAAGTATTTCCCAGCAGTCATTGTAGCGAACCCAAGATATGTTGTAAAATTGAAATTGGATAATACACCGGTATTCTTATTAGAATCCAAACCGCCCATTTCGAAAGCGTGCCATATTGGTGCTTTGCCAAGATAATATCCACCATAAACACGCGTCCCTATATTTCCTAAAATAGTTCTGAACTGATGTGTATATAGAACGTCTAATCTGCTGTAATTGAAATCGCCACCCAAAGTCTTATAACCTTGTTCATAATTCAAATAAACTTCTGGGAAGTTCTGGTCAAAAGTATATTTTCCGGAAGGCGTCATTATATTTTTGCTATTCGGAGAGAATTTGATCGTTGCCAAAGAGCTGAATGTCGTAAATTGACCCGACTGATTCATAAATTGATAATCGAAACCTGCTTCCTCGGTCTGTCTTTTTGCAGAAACATTCAGAGTTAGAGAATTAGAAAGATCTATCTCATAACTTGCACGGAAACCGTCATACTTGTAATACTTATCATTCTGGATAGACATCCCTGTATTATTGATGGCCATCTTCATATTCCAAAGATTTTGGTTGAACCTTCCAGAAGCGGCAACATCGTGGAAATATTCGATTCTGAAGAAAGAATTTCTTTCTAGAGTTGTTCGGAAATCGATTCCTGCGCCGTACTTCCAATCTCTATCTTTGAAACCGTAAGCCAAATAAACATCAGGCGAAATGTAACGATTGAAACGCTCGTTCATCTTAAAACCAGCGCCAAGTCTGAAACCTTCATATCGGTTATATTTGGTTTGTAAAGGATCAATATTAACCATTCCCACAGTGAATTTCCCTCTCAACAATGCCGTTAAAACTTTGACTTTACTGTCCAATGTATATTTTTTTCCAAGACTATCAATTTTCACATAAGTCTGCTTTTCTCTTGTAGTAAGACTGTCTGTTCTGTACTGATCCAACAATGTTCCATCAGCATTTTGAACGCCCATTGTATAACCGCTAAACTGCGATGCTTTGAGTTCTACAGGTGTCTGAAAATCGAAATAATCAGCTTTCATATAAGCATAATTCCCAAATCTTTTAGTTTTGGACAAACGCTCTTTTTTTTCTTCAGCCGTTTCTTTATCTTTCTTTTTAACCGTAGAAAACTCTGATGAACCCATTTTGATTTTAAGATTCTCGGTCTTCAGAAACCATTTATTTTGAATAGGAATCCAAACCGAAGTAATGCTTCCGTCTGTTCTTACTTTGCTGTTACTTTCAATTTTTTTGATGGCATAAGTTTCTTTGTCGATGTAGAGATAACCGTTGTATTTTCTTCGGTTAACGGGCACTTTATAATCAACCTGACGGAAACGAATTACAAAATTCTCTCTGCCATCAATCTCGATAGAATCGGTTAAGAAATATCTGTAAAGGCTTCTGTTTTCTGGTAGGATTTCTCTTGGGATTTTGTCTCTGTTGGATCTCAGAGCCAGCATCTCGTAAACCGGATTTTTCAAACCAGAGATTCTGTTATCCAAAACATTAACTTTCTCGCCGTATTTCTTAGAATACAAAAACTGCATCGCACGTTCCCAAAGAAACATTTTGCTATCTTTGATAATCGACATCATCTGTTCCCCTTCTACAGAGTCTTTTTTCTTTTTATCCTTTTGGGAAAACTCACGATTCGGAAGCTTCGATAATGAATCTTCTCTTGCGTCTATAAATCTTCTATATTCTCTAATGCTGTCCTCATCCACATCATAAGACATTTTTTCATACGACTTGTAGGAATAAGAATCTAATGCATTGGGAGAGTTATCTTTAAAATTCCTAAAAACTTTATCTATGATTGCCAAGGCTCTCGGATCGCTTTCGTTGGAAAGTACAACACCTTCTATCTCGTGGGTTTTGGCGTTTTGTCTGTCGAGTTCTAATTCCATTATTTTGTCCACAACTACTTCATCCCCAATAAACCCGTTGATCTCCACATCTACTTTGGAACATTTTGTTGTGAAAGTTGCCACACCTTTCTCATCAGTTTCCGTTAAATATTGGTTATTACAATAGACTTTTGCGCCTTTGATAGGCTTATGATTGTCCGCTCTATAAACACTCAGCGTGCTTTGAGAAAAGATAAATGAAAAACAAAACAGAAAGATTAAAGAAAAGATTTTGTTCATAGTTTAGTTTTATTAAGTAGTCAAAAAATTATCGTAATTGTTACGAGATTTCTTCTTTCTAATTTACAAATTAATTTATTACAACAAATTACCTTATACAATATCAAGCCAAAGTCTAGCTTACAAAGAAAAAACCGAACATTTTTCAACATTCGGTTTATTAGTTTTGGTTTAAATTTAATTTTTATTGAAGTTCGAAGTAATTAAGGTTAGCATTTCCAGCTTCGAAGTACAATCTCAATTTATTTTCTCCTTTTGTTAAGTTGATGTTATTAACAGAAACTGTTTTCCAAACTTTTCCTGTTGGCACTAATTTTATTTTACCCAAATCATCGCCATTCTCCGTTTTGATGACCAATTCAGAAGCCTGAGCAGAATCATTATTATATCTGATGTTCAATTTATATTTTTTAGCCAGATTGCTATTCACAGTATATTGTAACCACTCTCCTTTTTCGGTTTTCCCGACATAGAATCCATTTTTGATTTTATCTTTGTTAGCATAAATATCAACGCCATCATTTCTCATTTTATTTCCCGAGTTCCATTCTGTATGATTTCCCATACTTACCCAAAGGTCCTGAAAATCATTATCAGAATATGCGCTACCAAATCTTCCTAAGTCATATTCTGTCGCAAAGATTCTTCCCGGTGCTTTATGGTTTTTATAAGGTTTCGTAGCTTCATCATTCACTTGACGGAACAATGCGTCGATGACATCTTTTTTGACTTGGACATTTTCTATCTTGTAATTATCCGCGATTTTCATCAAAGTTTTTTTGGCAAAATCTTTCGTTGGTTTAGTTCCACCATTTTTCCAATAATTCAGTAATTTCTGATAATCCGGAGTGATTTTCACATTCGTAACACCAGCAATATTGTCAATCTTTTTCATTGGCCAATAAGCGTAACCGATATTATTTTTCAATAATAATTGATTGAGTTCTGTAAACCAAACGTTAGAATTTTCTCCAGTTTCGCCTAACCAAGCTGGAACATTTAGCTTTTCTCTTAAATCGATAATATTCTGGATAGCATCTTGAGAATTAGTTGTCCAATATTTGTGAAAACTCAACACCAAATTATCATCCCAAAGCTTCGTTAAACCATTGTAATTATTTCCCCAACCGTTACCTTCAAGAATGATAATGTGATTTTTATCTACTTCTCTAATGGCGTCAGAAATCTCTTTCTGAAGTTTCCAAAGTGGCGCATTAGACATCTCGTCCGTTCCGTTTGGATTTTTCCCCGTGAAACCATAATTAGGTTCATTTATCATATCATAACCCGCAATCCATTCTTTGTCTTTATAACGTTCTGCTAGTTTTTTCCAAAGCGCAATTGTTTTTTTCTGATTTTCCTCGCTGTCCCAAAGATTCGGTTTTGATTTGTCATTATCAGAAATATTGGCATCGTTTCCTTGTCCACCAGGTGCAGCGTGAAGGTCAAGAATCAAATACATTTTGTTATTCTCACACCATTTCAAAAGATTATCCGTCATTTTGAAACCTTCTTCCAGCCAAGTATTTTGTCCTTTTACAGGTTCTTTTTCGATTGGCAAAGTGTAAAGATTATAATGCATCGGAAGTCTGATGGAATTGAATCCCCATTTTGCTAAAGAATCAATGTCTTTTTTGGTAATTCCATTTTTGAGATAAGCTTTGTAGAATTCATTTTTACCATCTTCGCCCGCTACTTCTGCAATCTTTTCTTTGATTTGATATTGAGGTCCGGCGAAATCAGCTGTCTTCAGCATATAACCTTCCTGAAGCATCCAACCGCCCAATCCAAGACCTTTCAAATAAACATTTTCGCCTTTAGAATTGACAATCTTTTGACCTTGAGTTTTCAAAAAGCTTTGAGCTTTCCCAAATTGAGACAATAATAAAACACAAAAAATAGTGGTTCTTATCATATTTTCTTTTTTAACTAAAGATAATACTATTTTGTTAGCAAAAAAGAAATTTGTTAAATTGATTAATTGAATTTCATATTCTGAATTCGGACTGCGTTAAGAATTGCGAGTAAAGCTACACCAACATCTGCGAAAACAGCTTCCCACATATTCGCCAGTCCTCCAGCTCCTAAAATCAATACAACGAGCTTCACGCCAAAAGCTAAAAAAATATTCTGATAAACAATTTTCTTAGTTTCTTTCCCAATTTTGATAGCGGTTGCAATTTTCGAAGGCTGATCTGTTTGAATCACGACATCCGCAGTTTCAATTGCAGCATCAGAGCCTAATCCGCCCATCGCCATACCAACATCACTCAAAGCTAAAACCGGCGCATCATTGATTCCGTCTCCAACGAAAGCAACTATTTCCTTCGGATTATTTTTAAGATTTTCTAATTTCTCAACTTTTCCTTCCGGAAGCAAACCTCCAAAAGCTGAATCGATTCCTAATTTTTTAGCAATATTTTGAGTAAGAGAATCTTTATCGCCGCTTAACATTACGGTTTTGATGTTGTTATTTTTTAATTGATTAATTGCTAATTCTGAGTCTTCTTTGACCTCATCAGAAATTGTAATGTAACCTTTGTATTCATTATCAATGGCTAAAACGACTGTTGTTTCTACAATTTCTTCCAAGAATTCCGGATAATTGATATTAAAGGTTTTCAGCAATTTTGTATTTCCTGCAAGAACTCTTTGTTGATTAATAACCGCCTTGATTCCTTTTCCAGAAATCTCTTCCACCGATTCGGGAATCTGATTTGAAGGATGAAACTCTGAAACGGCTTTGGCAATAGGATGTGTTGAATGACTCTCAACCGATGATAAAATGGATAGAAAATCTTCTTTCGAAATATTCTCCGGAACAATATCCTGAACTTTGAAAACACCTTTTGTCAACGTTCCGGTTTTGTCCATCACAACCGTTGTAACATTCGCAATGATGTCAAGAAAATTAGAACCTTTGAACAAAATTCCATTTCGGGAAGCAGCGCCAATTCCACCAAAATATCCCAACGGAATCGAAATAACCAAAGCACAAGGACAAGAAATCACAAGAAAAACCAAACCTCTGTAAAGCCAATCTTTGAAAACATAATTCTCAACAAAAAGATAAGGGACAAGCGTTACCAAAAGTGCCAAAAGGAAAACAATTGGTGTATAAATTTTAGCAAATCTTCTGATAAATAATTCGGTTTTGGCTTTTCTGGAACTTGCATCCTGAACCATTTGAAGAATTCTGACAATAGAGCTATTTTCGAATAATTTGGTTGTTTCGATTTCGATAACTTGGTCAAGGTTCAGCATTCCGGCAAGAACTTCTTCTGATTTTTGGATAGATGAAGGTTTACTTTCGCCTGTTAAAGCTGAGGTGTTGAGACTTGCTTTTTCAGATAATAAAATCCCATCCAACGGAATCTTCTCTCCTACTTTTACTTGGATTTTTTCTCCGATTTTCACTTCTTCAGGAGCAATGGTTTTCCAATTTCCATCTCGGAAAACTGTAGCTTCTTTCGGACGTACATCTAGTAATGCTTTGATATTATTCCGGGCTCTGTTGACTGCAGATTCCTGAAACATCTCACCAATGGTATAAAACAGCATCACCGCCACACCTTCTGGAAATTCGCCAATAGCAAAAGCTCCGATTGTTGCAATTCCCATCAAAGAAAACTCATTGAAAAAATCTAATTTCTTTGCCAGTTCAAAAGCTTCTTTGAAAACCGAAAATGCAACTAATACATAAGACACGAAATACCATCCGAATCTCAACCAATTATTATTAGTAAACCAATCAGCTTTAACCCAGAAATCTAAAATAAGTCCTGAAAAAAATATAATGAGACTTATAATCAATCCCAATTTGGAATTACTGTGAGAATGGTCGTGGTCGTCGTGATTATGCTGATGAGAATGTTCCTGATGATTGTCTGTTCCGCAACATCCGCTACTACAATTTGCCATAATTTGTAATGTTTCTAAACAAAGTTAAGGGAAATAGTTATAATTCTTGTTATTAAATGGCTGTTAGTTTTTTTGAACGCAAAGTGCGCAAAGATTTTTGTTCTTTATTGAAAATATTTTAAGGTCGCAAAGGCGCTTTGCTCAACTAAGAGATAATGAGTTATTTTTTTCTCGCTGATTATGCGGATTTTGCAGATTTTAAATGCAATATTTTAAATGTATTTATCAACTATAGTTGAGATTCCTACGGAATGACAAACATTATATTTTATGTCAAATATTGTTTGGATGTGAATGTCCTAGCCCCGATGGGAACGGCATCCTTTTTTGGCATTGCGGGGAAAATGTTGTAAAGATGGCTATAATTTGTTCGCAATGACAAAAAAGATATAGTGGACAGCGGAAAACAGCTCCAAAAAACAATCAATAGAAACTGTTCGACGAAGTCAAAAAGTTCCAAATAAATTTGTTAATGTTTAATCTTACTTATAATTAATAACTTTGAAAAAAATTTAAAATGGGTGTAGCGGATTTATTATTGAAAAGAAAAAAAGAACTGGCTGAAAAAAACCTGAGAGATGGTCAGGATTATTTGGTTGAAAACGGAAAAAGAGAAAGCGTAACGACTTTGCCAAGTGGCTTGCAATACGAAATTCTTGTGGAAACTGAAGGACCAAAACCGACAGCGAAAAGTACTGTAAAATGCCATTATCACGGAACAACAATTACAAGTAAAGTTTTTGACAGCTCTGTAAAACGCGGAAAACCAGCTTCTTTCCCTCTTAATAGAGTTATAAAAGGTTGGACAGAAGGTTTACAGCTGATGTCTGTTGGAAGTAAATTCAGGTTTACAATTCCGCCACATCTGGCTTATGGACAGCAGGAAGTGAGCAAAGAAATTGGACCGAACAGTACTTTGGTTTTTGATGTGGAGTTGTTGGAGATTAAATAATTGAAATTTAATTCTCAGATTGTATTGCAGTTATGAAAATTATTTATATTTTTGCAACCTGTTAATCAACCTCTGACGAAGGACGTGAATGTTGCTTAGCTTGACAAAACAATTTTTTTATTATAAAAAATGGATTTATTAAAGTACGTACAAGATAAGTACATTACGAAAAAAGAATTCCCAGAATTCAAAGCCGGTGACACCATCACTGTGTACACAGAAATTAAAGAAGGTAACAAAACAAGAACTCAGTTCTTCAAAGGTACTGTTATCCAATTGAGAGGAACAGGTCTTACTAAAACTTTCACTATCAGAAAAATGTCTGGTGATGTAGGTGTAGAAAGAGTTTTCCCTATCAACATGCCTGCACTTCAGAAAATTGAAGTTAACAGACAAGGTAAAGTTAGAAGAGCTAGAATCTACTACTTCAGAGACCTTAGAGGTAAAAAAGCAAGAATCAAGGACAAAGCTTACGGAGGTAAGAAATAATCTTGAGACTTTCTCGAAAAATATAAAACCAGCAAAATTATTTGCTGGTTTTTTTGTAATTAAAAATGACGCTTCCAAATTTTGAAAGCGCTTATTTTATTTAGATAATTCCTAATTCTTTTCCTACTTTTTCAAAAGCCGCAATTGCTTTGTCCAAATGGTCTCTTGTATGCGCCGCAGAGAGCTGAACTCTGATTCTCGCTTTGCCTTTTGGAACAACCGGATAGAAGAATCCTATCACATAAATATCTTCAGCTAAAAGTTTCTCCGCCATTTCCTGCGCTAATTTCGCATCGTAAAGCATTACTGGAACAATCGCTGCGTCGCCATTTGGAATATCGAAACCTTTAGCCTTCATTTCTTTTCTGAAATATTCTGCATTTTCCATTACTTTATCTCTCAAAGAAGTATCATCAGAAATCATATCCAAAACTTTGGAAGCGGCACCAACAATTCCTGGTGCTAATGAATTGGAGAATAAATATGGACGAGAACGCTGTCTCAACATATCGATAATTTCTTTTTTTCCAGAAGTGAAACCTCCTAAAGCGCCACCCAAAGCTTTTCCTAAAGTTGAAGTAATGATATCGACTCTTCCGATAACATCATTCGCTTCGTGCGTTCCACGCCCAGTTTTCCCGATAAATCCGGTTGCGTGAGAATCATCTACCATTACCAAAGCATCATATTTGTCTGCTAAGTCACAAACACCTTTTAGGTCAGCTACGATTCCGTCCATTGAGAAGACTCCGTCAGTTACAATAATTTTGAATCTGTGATTCTTTTCAGAAGCCGCAATCAATTGAGCTTCCAAATCTTCCATATTATTGTTTTTGTAACGGTACCTTGCAGATTTACACAATCTCACTCCGTCGATAATAGAAGCATGATTCAACTCATCGGAAATGATAGCATCTTCTTCTGAGAATAAAGGTTCGAAAACACCACCATTGGCATCAAAACAAGCAGCGTAAAGGATTGTATCTTCCATTCCCAGGAAATTAGAAATCTTGGCTTCCAAATCTTTATGAATATCCTGAGTTCCACAAATAAAACGAACAGAAGACATCCCATAACCGTGAGATTCTATGGCATCTTGCGAAGCTTTCATCACTTCCGGATTGTTGGATAATCCCAAATAGTTGTTGGCACAAAAGTTCAACAGTTTTTTCCCAGCCACTTCTATCTCTGCACTTTGTTGCGATGTGATGATTCTTTCTCTTTTGAAAAGTCCGTCGTTTTCTATGTTTGTTAATTCATTTGTGATGTTTTCAAGGAATTTTTGTGATATCATTTTTATTGATTTTCGATTTTAACAAAAATAAAAAAAGCACCGTTATAAAGTGCTTTTTTGTGATGTTTTAACGTTTGAAAGAAATTTAAAATTTAAACGCAAAATCCGCTAAGATTTTTTCTAAAATTATTGAAAACATTTTTAAGGTTTGCAAAGAAGTAAAACTCAGCGAAGGTTTTTGTAGCCCGACTTGAGCAGAAATAGCTGCCAAAATTATTCTTTAATAATTTTAATTGATTGATTATTGAATTTCAAAATATAAGTTCCTTTGACAAAGGCAGAAATATTGATTTCTGAATCTGGATTTGAAATTCCTTTCTTGATTAATTTTCCATCGACTGAGAAAATCTCGTAATCTATTGATTTTTGTAAACCAGAAATTTTGATGAAAGATTTGGCTGGATTGGGATAAACACTGATGTTTTTTTGCTGAATGTTATTAACAGCCAGATTATTATCTTTTGTTACTGTAGAACCTTTTGTAATGATTTGTTTGGCATAATTAAATTCAACATTTGTAACATCGAAATTGACATCTTGTGTGAAATATTGATTGTTGGAAGTATGATCCAAAACAAAATAAGCGGTTTGTCCCCCAGATCCTGAAACTTTGATTGGTAAAGGCAATTCAAAAAAGCTAACTGCAGATGAGCTTCTGGTCTGTCCCACTTGGAATGTCAGTTTTTTACTTGTGGGATTTTGATTCCATTTGATTTGATAAGTTGGGTAACCTTCGCCATAAATCCAGTCCTTAAAAAAATCTGTAAAATCTCTTCCCGTGTAAGAACCTAAAAAGTCTCGAAAATCGTTGGTTTTAACATAGTTGTATTCAAAAGCAGGATTACTCTGATATGCTTTCAACATTGCATAAAATTGGTCATCGCCTAAAATCCATTTGATCATTCTCAAAACATAACCACCTTTTGTATAAGTTAATCTTGCATTGAAAATTCTGCCAGAATTTAGGTCACTATTTGGGATATAAACACTACCGTCTGGCGCACTTGTGATATCGTTCATCTCATTTTGTAAGTAGCTTTGAAACTGTGCTGGTGACATCAACAATTTTTCAAAAACCACATATTCGCCCATTGTAGCAAAACCTTCATTTAGCCAGATATCATTCCACGCACCACAAGTCAGCTTATCTCCAAACCATTGGTGTGCGAGTTCGTGGGCAATTAAATCCAATCCATAATAACCCATAGAAGTCATTGTTGCGTGTTCCATTCCGCCACCCCAGTTGAACTGCATATGACCATATTTTTCATTTCTATAAGGATATAATCCGAAATGATCTTCGAAGGTCTGCATACTGATTGCAGTCCAATTCAAATTGGACTGAGTGTCTGCTGTTGCCCAAGACGGATAAACGTAGTTAAGGAAAGGAAATGAGCTATTGGTTGTTGTAATTGTGGAATTTAGTTTAGTATAATTGGAAATTCCTAATGCAAAAAGATAAGCCGGAATCGGATAATTGGTTTGCCAATAAGTTAATTTTCTGCCATTTCCTAAAATTGTTTCTGACATCAATTTTCCATTGGAACCAACTGTGTACTGAGCAGGAGTTGAAATTTTGATGTCTAATTTTTCAATTTTATCATTCATACTTTGTTTTGTAGGCCACCATTGTTTTGCCCCAAATGGCTCTGATAAAGTAGCTAAAATTGGATCTCCCGCGGGTGTAGTCGTAGCAACAAAAGCTTGTTCAACAGTTGATGGAATTCCGCTGTAAGTAATAGATAAAGAATCCGTTGTCTGGGCAGATAATGTTGAAGGAAAATTAATTCTGATTTCATCTGTACTCAATTGCTGAAAAGTCAAATCCTGACCGTGGTATTTTACATTGGAAACCGTTAAATTATTCTTTAAATCAAAGTAAATATCAGGAGAATTCTGCAGCATTTTGAAATGGGATGTCACAGTACCTGCAATATATTGTTGTGTTGGATCTAAATCTAATTCTAATCTGACGTATTGCAAATCATAATTCAACGTATTTGGATTGACATTGACATCCAAAATAGATTTTAGGTTTTTCTTTTTCTCAGATTCTATAATCCCTTTTCTATCAATATTAAATGACTGACCAAAAATGATATTAACTGAAAAGAAAACGATAAATAACGAGTAAAGCTTTTTCATAGGATTGATGATTTTCAAATCAAAGCTACAAAAAAAACTCATCCCGGCGAGATGAGTTTTTAATTTATAAAACATTGATTATTACAAATCTAAAGTTGGATCCAGCAACTGTTCCATTCTGTCTTTCACTTGAGCAACAGATCCTGAAAATTTGTTAATCAATAAAGAAAAAGCAAGCGTTTTGTTATTTCTTGTTTTGATGTAACCAGCCAAACATTTTACACCATTCAAAGTTCCGGTTTTTGCAAAAATCTGTCCGTTGGAATTCACCATAAACATATGTTTCAGTGTTCCGGATTGTCCTGCAATTGGCAAAGACTCGAAATATTCTTTATAATAAGGCGATTTCATCATTTTGGCTAAGAATTTAGCTTGAGAAATAGGTGTCACAGTATGCGCTTTTGATAAACCACTTCCGTCCATATAATTAAGACCTTCCAAATCAAAACCTGTTGATTTCAAATGTTCTGTTACAGCTAATTTACCCGACTCCAAAGTTTGATCACCTAATTTTTGGAAACCATTAGATTTCAACAAAGCTTCTGCATAATTGTTATCACTTCTTTGATTGGTATAATTAACGATTTCAGCTAAAGTAGGTGATTTATAAATCGTCAAAATCTCTCTTGGCTCAGGTTCTCTATCAACAATTTTCGGAGTTACTTTTCCGGAAACTGTGATTTTATTTTTAACCAGACTTTCTCTCAATTTATTAGCCAAAAAAGATGGTGGTTCTGCCACTTTTGTTGTTACCCAAGCACCTTCAAATTTGTCTGTATAAACAGCCTTGTTGGTGTATGGCGAAACATAGAAATATTTTTTAACTTGATTGAAAGGACTGTTAGACTGGCTAATCAACAACTTTTCATTTTTAGGATCAATATCTTTGGTTGTCCCAACTGGCAGAAAATAATTAGCTTGTTCTAACCAAACGATATTTTGCGGAAGTTCCTGTTTTTTATTTTCCTTGAAAATCGCCGTCTGGATGATAATATCTCCTGTAATTTTCTTAATTCCTTTTTCTTCGATTGCATCCAAATACTGATTAACAATCTGAGTATAACTCGCTGCTCCTCCTCTATTTCCGCCTAACGAAGGGTCGCCACTTCCGACGATATAAAGATTTCCAGTCAACACGCCATCAACATCAATACTTCCTGAATATTCCAACTGAGTGTTCCATCTGTATTGCGTTCCTAATAAAGAGAACGCCGTTTCTGTCGTTAATAATTTAGTTGTAGAAGCCGGAATCAGCGGAGCTGTTTCGTTATAAGCTGTTACAATTTTTTCTGTTTTTGGGTCATAAACTACAAATCCCCAATTCGCATTTCTCAGAACCGGGTCTGTAAACATCTTATTGATATTGAACTCAATCTGCTCTTTCGGAGACAACAGCGCCTTTTCTGCGGTGATATCCTTTACAAGATTCTGCTGATCAGCAACTTGTGGATATGTAGAAACTGCGACGCTCCCTTGCGAAAACACAAATGAAGAAAAACCAATTGCGATGATTGAAAAATAATTTCTGATTTTATTCATTCTCAAAACAATTACAATTTTTATTGAATTTATATTAATTAAGGTTTAAGATTATATAATCTTATAATCATAACTAAGTAAAGTTAGAGAATATTGCCGTTGATTTACGGTTTATCCGTAATAAAAAATCTGAAAAGCCGTTAAAAATTGTTAAAAATCTACAAATAAGTCCTTTCTCACAGATTTATAAGCTGTGATTTCGTCAAATTCATCAAAAGATTTAAGAAGCAGTTCTTTATAGATTCTGTAGTTTTTGTTTTTAGGAAATTTGAGAAGAATCTGATATTGATATAGGTTATTAAGCCTTGTTATAGGGGATTTTTCCGGACCAAGAATACATTCTTCAGGAATATATTTTCTAAGAATCGAACCGAGAAACTGAGAAGCTCTGTTGATTTTGTCTTCTTTCCTATGTTTCAGTTCAATCATTATTAATTTCACAAACGGTGGATAGAGAAACTTTTTCCTTTCATCAAGAAAATAATTATAAATCTCTTTAACATTCTGATTTTTAATCAATTCAAAAACCGAATGCGACGTATTATAAGTCTGAATCAGAATCTTACCATTTCCCGAAGTTCTTCCTGCGCGTCCTGCAACTTGCGTAATCAATTGATAAGCTCTTTCTTCTGCACGAAAATCCTGAACGTGAATCAAAGAATCTGCTTTCGGAATCGCGACTAATTCAATATTATCAAAATCTAAACCTTTGGAAATCATCTGTGTTCCGACCAAAATATCGGTTTCTCCGTTTTCCAGTTTTTCATAGAGTTTTTCGTAAGCAAATTTCTTTCGCATAGAGTCCACATCCATTCTGTCAACTTCGGAATCAGAGAATATTTTCTGGGTTTCTTCCTCGATTTGCTCCACACCAACGCCTTTTGTATTCAGATTGTCGCTATTACAACTTGGACAAATTGTAGGTTTTCCGGAACGATGCCCACAATAATGACATTTGAGCTCGTTGGAAGCTTTGTGATAAGTCATCACCACATCACAATTACTGCAATAAGTGACGTGACCACAAGTTTCACATTCGATGACATTGGCATAACCACGGCGGTTATGAAGAATAATGGTTTGTTTTTTATGTTCTAATTGAAGGTTGATTTCGTCAACCATTTTTTGACTGAAATTCCCGACGATTTTCTTTTGATTTTGTGCTTCTTTGATGTCAATAATTTCAAATTTAGGCAAATCCACTTTCCCAAATCTTTCGTTAAGAACTACATAACGCAGCCTATCTTTCATTGCCAAATCGTAGCTTTCCAAAGAAGGCGTTGCCGAACCGAAAATCAATTTTGCTTGATAAAATTCTGCCAACATCATTGCCGAATCTTTCGCATTGAAAAAGAAGTTCTGGTCTCTTGGCCTGTAAGCCGAATCGTGCTCTTCATCAACAATAATCAATCCTAGATTTTCAAATGGCAGAAACAAAGAATTACGAGTTCCGATGAGAATCTGCAATTCATTTTTCTTGATTTTTCTCCAGACTTCTACCCTTTCAAAATCTGTCAATTTATTATGATAAAAACCGAGTTTCTTTCCGTATTTTTTTTCGAGACGGATTGTAATTTGTTTCGTTAAAGCAATCTCTGGCAAAAGCAACAGAACATTTTGTCCGGAATTAACACAATCTTCAATCTTCTCAAGATAAATATGCGTTTTCCCTGATGAAGTCACGCCATGAAGCAACACATTTTTGTTTTCTTCAAAAGCCTGATTGATTTCTGAAATCGATTTTTTCTGGTTATCCGTCAGTTCTTCAATTTCTTCGATTTCGCCTTCGTAAGAATCTATTCTGTCTTTTTCCAGATAATATTCTGTAACCCAACCTTTTTCTATCAAAGATTTAAGTTGTTGATTGACAAAATTACCTTCATCAAAAATCAAAGATTTCCGGATTGGATTTTCTGGATTATCAATTTGTTTGGAAAGAATATTGAGAAAAAGGTCTTTTTGTTTTTTAGCTTTATCCAATTTCAAAAGAATCATTGCCAGATTCTCTGAAATCAAAGCCTCATCATTGACTTTCAGATAAGCAATTTCCTTTGCCTTATATTTTTCAGTGATTTTTTCATCAACAGAAATGTATCGTTCATCAATCAACGCATTGATGGTTTTGATGATTTCTTTTTTAGGAATAAAGGCTTCAATCTCCTGCAAATTCAGCATTTGCCGAACTTCCAAAGCTTGAAGAAGATAAGTTTCGTTCGCGTCCAGATTTTGCCAATCAATCGTTCTTTCGGACAATAATCTGACGTAAGTTTCGCTTTCCAACTTGAGAGAAGACGGAAATGCCAAACGGTAAATTTCGCCCAGATTGCATAGATAATAGGAACTCAGCCAATTCCAAAAATCCAATTGTTGTTTCGGAACAATCGGTTGATTGTCTAAAAGATTGATAATTTGTTTCGGAACAAAAGTTTCTTCAAAATCATTGAACAGTTCCGCAACAATTCCCGTATAGATTTTCTTTCCACGAAACGGAACCAAAACCCGCATTCCAACTTCAATTTTATCCAAAAAATCTGCTGGAACTTTGTACGTGAAAGTTCCTTTGAGATTGAGTGGAAGGATTATTTGAGCGAAGTTCAATGTGATAAAAACTTAAAATTCTAATGTTTTAAATTACAATATGACCTGATTTTATAAAAGTCAAATTTGAGTTTTTAATAAAATTTTCAAAAGAAGTTTTTTCATTCGCAGCTTCATTGGTTAATTCAAAATAGTAAACTTGTGGATTTGCAAATCCTGGACGGAAACTCCAAAATCTAAATCTTTTAATTTTTGGACTTGTTTTTAAAAATCTAAGTTCTTCTAAATTTGAAATATTAAGCAAAGCGTTTTTTGACATATTATAAAAGACTTGCTCTTCAGAAGTCATTTTATTAAGTTCATCGATTGACAGAATTTTACTATTTTCTTTGTTTCCAATAATTAATTGTGGATAAAAAAACCCTTCTAAAAAAATGGGTAAATATTTTGATGAACAAACAACTTTCAATAGTTTAGTTCCGAAAAGAAATTCAGTTTTACTATTCTGTATAATTTCAGAATTAAATTTCGGGTACTTTTCTTTTTTATATTCTTTTTCAAAAACCTGCTCTGCTCAATAGTCTTCTTGCTCTCCTTGATTTTTAAATTCTCTTTTTTGAGAAAAACCAATGGAAAATATTAAAAGAAAAATTAAAATGATAATTCTATTCATTATTAATATTTAAACCGTATAATTTTGGAAAGCTTCTTCCAAACTTGCAAATTTTCCTTTGAATTCTGAGATTGGAGAATCTTGGATGATATTACCTTGATGAATCAAAATCACACGCGAACAAAGCGCTTCAACCTCCTGCATAATATGTGTGGACAAAATCACGGTTTTTGCTTTTCCAATTTCTTTGATGACATTTCGGATTTCGACAATTTGATTTGGGTCAAGCCCATTCGTTGGTTCGTCCAAAATCAATAAATGCGGTTCGTGAAGAATCGCTTGCGCTAATCCAACACGTTGTTTGTAACCTTTGGAAAGTTGACTGATTTTTTTTGATTTTTCTGGTGTAATCCCAACCAAATCTATCACTTGTTCTACTCTTTCTTTTTTGATGTTATGAAGATTCGCGACGAATTGAAGATATTCTTTCACAAACATCTCGTTGTAAAGTGGATTGTTCTCAGGAAGGAAACCTATTTTCTTTTTGGATTCGATTTCGTTTTCTGAAATATTTTTTTCGTCCAAGAGAATTTCGCCTTCGTCAATTTTCAGAACGCCTGTTATGGATTTCATCAACGTGGATTTTCCTGCACCATTTGGTCCGAGTAATCCGATAATCTCGTTGTTGGCAATCGTTATGTTGATATCATTGAGCGCAATTTGCTCTCCGAATTTTTTGGTAAGTCCTGAAATTTTTAAAGACATCGATTTGGGTTATAAATGATGAGTGATGAATGATAATTGATTTACAAAAATATGAAAAATTACCGTGTCTGTTTAAACGCAAAGAGCGCAAAGATTTTTATACATTATTGAAAATATTTTTAAGAGTCGCAAAGGCGCTTCGTTCAGCAAAGAAAAACAAGTAAAAACATTCTGCTTGTAATTCTGAAAGAATCTCTACGTTCAGATTCCTGCGGAATGACAAATAATGCGGATATATAAGATATTGATTTGATGTACAAATTGATATGCAAATATTCAATCTTGGCGAAGCACGCCCCGACTTATCTCCTATTTTATTATTATTTTTTTGAATCGATGAACCACTTCGTTAGGTTTGAGTGGAGCTCTTTTTCTGACATTGCGATTGTCCGAAAGCTCAACAGATTGCTTCACTTCGTTCGCAATGACAGAAAAAAGCGGGAATCCTTCGACAAGCTCAGGATAAACTGCAGGCGGATAAAGGCGCCCAAATTATAATTATGAAGTTTTATTCTTTTGCCTTTTTTCTTTTGTCTTTAATTATTTTGTAACAAATTTTTGATATCATTACTAACCGAACAGAGTTAAAACAAAAATGGGTTCATCTGAGAAAGAATTTTTAGAGAAAATCGATAAACATAAAGGAATCATATTCAAGATTTCTAAAATGTATATGGATAATCGTGATGACCAGAATGACCTTTTTCAGGAGATTGTTTATCAGGTTTGGAAGTCTTTTTCGAGTTTTGAAGGTAAGAGTGAATTCTCAACCTGGCTTTATAGAATTGCTCTGAACACCGCCATCATCTTCCTGAAATCTGAGAAAAGAAGAAACTTCATCCAAAACCACGATGTCTCACTCTACAAAATAAAAGAAGACGAATACAACCACGAAGACGAGCAAAATCTGAAAGTGATGTATGAATCTATCCAAAAACTGAATCCCATTGACAAGGCTTTGATTTTCTATTATCTGGAAGATTTTTCGGGTAAAGAAATGGCAGAACAAATGGGAATCTCGGAAGGTAATGCCCGTGTAAAACTAAACCGCGCAAAAGAAAAATTAAAGGAATTGATTAATAAAGAGGCTTCGAGAGCTTTAGTGTAATAAAGTCTTCGACTCCGCTCAGACTGACAATCAACAAACTATCAACTATCAACTATCAACTATCAACTATCAAAGATATGGACTTAGATAATCTTAAATCACTTTGGAATAAAGAAGATGTTTCCGAAACGCCGGAGATTTCGCCAGAAAAACAGAGACAGATACATCATCCTTTGGAAAGGATTAGAAAAAATATGCGCCACGAGTTTTGGTCGACCATTATATTGCTTCCTATCATTTTGATTGTGATTTGGTTTTTCCCAATTCCTTTCAGATTCAGGCTTTACATCGAGGTTTTGGTGGCTTCTATGACTTTGATTACAGTTTTCTTCTTCAGTAAGTTCTTTAGACTTTATAGAGAAATCGGCAATCCTACTTTGGGAACTTATGATTCTCTGAAAGATTTGTTTCATCAATTTGAATTGAATAAGCAATATTATTTATCATTTTATCTAAGTTTCGTCCCGTTTTTGGTTTGTGAAATGATTATAATTACAGAATCGATTCCGTACACAAAAACATACAGTAATGGATTCTTGTCATTTTATCTGCTTTTCCCAGTAATTCTTAGTTTGTTCGGACTCTATTTCCTTGGCAATTGGTGGTTTCAATATTTCTATGGTAAATATATTGACCGAATCAAAAAACTGGTAGATGAAATGAAAATGGATTAATATCATTCTAATCATTAAAAGCCGTATAAAGCCTATCATCTTTACACGGCTTTTTTAATTTTCATAAGCTAAAAATTTTTGTAAATTTGCAGACTTATGGGACAAATCCTAGCCATAGACTACGGAAAAGCAAGAACAGGAATTGCTGCAACAGACGACTTACAAATCATTGCAAGCGGACTGACGACAGTAGAAACACCAAAACTTGTAGATTTTCTGAAAAAGTACTTTTTTGAAAACAGCGTAGACGAAGTTGTGATAGGACTTCCCACAGATTTGAAAGGAAATATGTCCGAAATCGAAACGGAGATTCAGAAATTTATTTCGGTGTTTGAAAAGGAGTTTCCTGATAAAAAAATCAATCGTCTGGATGAACGTTTCACTTCCAAAATGGCTTCTTTTTTCATTAGTCAAAGCGGAAAAAACAAAAAACAAAGACAAGAAAAAGGATTGATTGACAAAGTAAGCGCAACTATTTTGTTGCAGAATTTTTTAGACCAAAAGAGATGATTTTACCAATTAGAGCATTCGGAGATTCCGTTTTGAGAAAAAAAGCACACGATATCGACAAAGATTATCCTGAGCTTCAGACCCTAATCGATAATATGTTCGAAACGATGTACGGAGCAAATGGAATTGGTTTGGCTGCTCCTCAAATTGGTTTGGATATCAGACTTTTTGTAGTAGATGTTTCTCCACTTTCGGAAGATGAAGATTATGAAGACATCGCTGATGAATTGAAAGATTTTAAAAAAGTGTTCATCAACGCAAAAATTCTTGAAGAATCTGGAGAAGAATGGAAATTCAATGAAGGTTGTTTGAGCATCCCCGAAGTTCGTGAAGATGTGAAACGTAAATCAACGATTAAAATAGAATATTACGATAGAAATTTCGTCAAACATACCGATACATTTTCCGACATCAGAGCAAGAGTTATCCAACACGAATATGACCACATCGAAGGAATTCTTTTTACAGACCACCTGAGTGCGTTGAAGAAAAAAATCGTGAAAGGAAAACTTCAGAAAATTGCTAATGGAGACGTTAGCGTGAGTTATAAAATGAGATTTCCAAAATAGTCAGAAGTTGTAGGTCAGAAGACCGAAGAATGCAATTAGGAAAAAGAAAAATAAAAAATATAATTAAAACTTCGGACATCGGACTTCCGACCGCCGACAAAAATTAATGTAAAATGCAGTTAGAAAAAATTATTTCAATCTCTGGAAAACCAGGACTTTTCAAATTGGTTTCTCAACTTAAAAACGGTTTTATCGTTGAGGACATCACGACTAAGAAAAAAGCGAGCATCTCAAACTCAAGCCAAGTAAGTCTTTTGGACAACATCGCAATGTTCACATTTGATAAAGAAGTTCCTTTGTTCGAAGTTTTTGAAAATATTGCAAAAAAATACGACTACAAGCCAACAATCAACCACAAATCTTCTAGTGATGAACTAAGAGCTTTTATGGCAGAATCTCTTCCTAATTACGATTTGGAAAGAGTTTATGAGTCTGATATCAAAAAATTGGCTCAATGGTACAACTTGCTTCAAAAAGCAGGTTACATCACGCCTGAAAGTTTTGTAAAGCCAGAAGCTCTTGCTGAAGAAACCGTAGAAGAAGCTAAAGTAGTCGAAGAAAAAGCAGAGAAAAAACCAGCGGCTAAAAAAGCTCCTGCAAAAAAAGCTGCTGAAAAAACAGAAGAAGCTAAAGAAGAAAAAGCGCCAGCTAAAAAACCTGCTGCTAAAAAAGCGACTAAAAAAGAAGACAAAGAATAATTATTAATTGATAATTATAAATTATAAATGCTCTCTCAGAAATGTCTATTTTTGAGAGAGTTTTTTATTTATGAGAATTGTTTCATTAGTTCCTTCGATTACGGAAGCTTTGTTTGATTTGGGTTTGACAACTGACGAAATTGTTGGTCGAACGAAATTCTGTATCCATCCAAAAGATTATGTTGATAAAATTGAAATAATTGGTGGAACTAAAAATCTTAACCTGGATAAAATTAAATCTCTAAAACCAGACCTAATCATCGCCAACAAGGAGGAAAACGTCAAAGATCAAGTTGAGGAATTGATGAAAGATTTCAAAGTTTTGGTAACGAATATTGAAACTCTGGAAGACAATTATTATCTATTGAAACAACTCGGGCATCTATTTGGGAAAGAGGAAAAAGCTCAATTTTTCAATCTGAAAACTTATGAAGCTTTTGATATTCAGAAATCTGAAAAACGTTTGAACGTCGCTTATCTGATTTGGAAAAATCCTTATATGACCATTGGTGGCGATACTTTTATTTCGAGGATTTTGGAAGAATTAGGATTTGAGAATTTATTTAAAAACCAAAAACGTTATCCCGAAGTTCAATTGGAAGATTTGAAAGGCGCCGATTTGATTTTCCTTTCGTCAGAGCCATTTCCTTTCAAAGAAAAACATATTGATGAAATCCAAGAAGTTTGTCAAAATCAGAAAATTAGAATTGTTGACGGCGAAGCTTTTTCCTGGTATGGAACACATCTTGCGAAGTGTGGGAATTATTATAGAGAACTTTTGACAGAAATCAATCAATAAAAAAAGTCGCAGTAGATTGCGACTTTAATATTTTATAGAAATTTAAATTACAAAATCTTCGCAACTTCTTCACAAAGCCAATTCAGCAATTCTTCATCTTCTTTTGTGAATGGATCAATGGTATGAGAATCGATATCGATTTGTCCGATGTTTTCTCCATTTTTGAAGATTGGAACTACAATTTCTGCTTTTGTATCAATAGAGCAAGACAAATAATTATCCTGAGAATGAACATCAGGCACTACGAAAGTCTCGCCAGAAACCGCCACTTGACCGCAAATTCCCTTTCCGAAAGGAATAATCACGTGGTCCGTAACTGCTCCAACATAAGGTCCTAAAGCTAACTCGTCTTTGTCTCCGTTTTTGAAATAGAAACCAGTCCAATTGTAATAAGAGATTTCCTTATCCAAAAGCTGACAGATTTTCAAAAGTTTTGTATTTGTATCTTGTGGACTTTCTAAGATGATTGAAAGTCTTTTTTTAAGTTCTATCATTTTGTAATCATTATATTTTTAACACAAAGATTTTTTTTAACAACTAATCTGCTTAAGGGGCAAAAAGGCGCTTTGCTTATAATAAGATTTAATTTAATCCTTCAAAAGTTAATTCTTTGTAACCGAACATTCCGCGTTCTTTTATCATTTCTGCTACGCTTTTTGGCAACTCTTCTTCCCAACCCAATTCGTGTGTGACGATTTTTTTAAGAATTTCTCTGGAATAGATTTCCAAGAATTTCGGATTGTAATTATGAATGTCCACAATTCTCTTGTTGAGTTTGAAATACTTATATAACTCTTTTAGATTATCGTGAACTTTCAGATTTTCGGAAGTCAGTAACTCGCCATCTTCAGGGTTTTTATATGGATAAAGATAAACGCGCATATCCTTTTTGAAGAATTTACCAAATGCCTCCAAAATTCCACCTGGAAGATTTTTGTAATATTCCTCATCGAACACGTCCAAAAGATTATTAACACCCATCGCAACGCCAATATGTTGATTGGTGAATGTTGAGAAATAATCAACCATTCGGTAATATTCGGAGAAATTGGAAATCATTACCGTGTAACCCAAAGTTCCCAAAATATCTACTCTATCCAAGAAATCTCTTTCATCAATATCGCCTGCAGCTCTTAGATTTGAAATTGTAATTTCGAAAAGAATTTGCGTATTCTCGTGGTCGCAAGAATTGTCTTGGTTGAACATTTCCAAACCGTGCTCGAACATATCGATATTCACACGAGTTACAGGTCGGAAACTTCCTCTTACTGCAAAAATATTTTTCTTGTAAAGAATATCAGCTGGAAGCATATTATTCCCTTGAGAATTGAAAATAACTGCGTCTGTCATACCCAATTTTACCAGCTGAAGACTCATCAAACGATTGTCAACATATTTGAAAGCTGGTCCGCTGAAATCTATCATATCAATCTCCAATCTGTCCAAAGAAAGGTCATCGTACAAAGACTCTACAAGGATTCTTGGATTATCTGTATAAAAATAAGCACCATAAATCAAATTAACTCCCAAGCTTCCCAAAGTTTCCTGTTGCAAAGTCGGATTCGTTTCCTTGAATTTTACGTGAATAATTATTTCGTTATATTCCTCATTTTCAGAATTTTGAAACCTTACTCCTACCCAACCGTGACCTTTTGTTGTTTTATCAAAATTGATGGTTGTAACGGTATTGGCGTAAGAAAAGAACTTTTTACCGGGATTGTTTTCTCTCGGGATTCTTTCCTCGATAAGAGCCACCTCATAACGCAACATTTTCCTTAGTCTGTTTTGAGTTACGTATCTGTTTTTGGCTTCCTTACCATAGATGGCATCAGAAAAATCCTTATCATAAGCAGACATCGCCTTTGCAATAGTTTGCGATGCGCCGCCTGCTCGGAAGAAATGACGAACAGTTTCCTGCCCAGCGCCTATCTCCGCAAAAGTTCCGTAAATTGAAGAATCGAGATTAATAGCTAAAGCTTTCTGTTTTGGGGTAAGTTTTGGCTTTATCACAAAGAATTAGATTTATTTTGTAAATTTACCAAAAACAGCGCAATTACGAAAATGCTTTTAAAATTTTTAGGTACAGGAACATCACAGGGAATTCCTGTTATAGGAAGCCATCACCCTGTTTGCCTTTCCAATAACCCAAAAGATAAACGTTTACGCACTTCTGCACTTGTAACTTCCGACTCGGGAAAGAAAATATTAATTGATTGTGGACCCGATTTTCGCCAGCAAATGTTGACAAATCAAGAGGAACAAATCGATGCAGTTTTGATTACACACGAACATAATGATCATATTATTGGTTTGGATGACTTGCGACCTTTGATTTTTAAAAATAAAGCTCCGATGCCAATTTATTGTAACTCTCGTGTTGCAACAGAAATCAAAGACCGTTTTCCTTACGCTTTCCAAGATCACAAATATCCAGGCGCACCAAGTTTTGATTTATTTGAAATCGATGAGAGGTTTACACTTTTTGATGAAGTAGAAGTTCAGCCGATTGATGTTATTCATTCTGAAATCAATATTCTTGGATTTAAATTTAAAAATCTAGCTTACATAACAGATGCGAGTAAAATTGATGATAAGGAAAAGGAGAAATTGAAAAACTTAGATTTTTTCATTATTAATTGTCTTAGAAAAAAAGAACCTCATCATTCTCATTTTATTTTACCTCAAGTTTTGGAATTGGTAGAAGAACTTAAGCCGAAAAAAACCTACTTAATTCACATCAGTCATCATCTAGGCTTTCACGAAGAAGTCGAAAATGAGCTTCCAGACCATATTCATTTGGCTTATGATGGACTAGAAATAGAATTTTAGGAAAAATATTTTTCTGATTAACACAATGTTACGAATTAATGAGAAAAATAATTCAAATTCATTTTCATTGCTTACAAAATAATCCTATATTTGCACACCAATTTAAAACAAACATCAGCCCAGTTGGCGGAATTGGTAGACGCGCTAGACTCAAACTCTAGTATCGAAAGATGTGCCGGTTCGATTCCGGCACTGGGTACAAGACCGAAAAGAGGTGATAATTCACTTTCTTTCCGGTTTTTTTATACTTTCAAAAAATTCCACTTTTTCTGGGAATATCGAATCAATTATTTTGTGTTTTATGTTTATATGCCCATCAAAATAGACTTTAGCAAAGTTTTAACCGATCTATCTCCAGTAGAATGCTTTTTTTCATTTTGGGGATTATTGATCAACTTTTCAAAATTTTGCTTTAAAACTTTTTTTTAATAGTTTTTTATCGAAGTCCTCATTTCCATTAGTGATTGGATAATCTAAAAAAAGTCCTACAAATTGCAGGACTTTTTTATCATTTTCGGAATCAATTAGCAAATTTATTTAATCTGACAAAGTCTTCTTATGTAATTGAGCTATTTCGGATTCAGAGATATCAGGATTAGCTCCAGCTTTACTTGCAACAATGGCACCTACTGCACTTGCAAAACTCATCGCATCCTCTGGATTTTTATTTGATAATAGTTTAGCAATAAGACTTGCAAGAAAAGAATCTCCTGCTCCAACGGTATCTGCCACTTTTACAGGATAACCACCGTGTTGGTAAATTTTGCCATTCCATAATAACAATGAACCATGTTTTCCCAAAGTCACGCAGATTGATTTGGTATTGGTTTTTTCTGAGATAAACTGAATATTTTCTTCCAGATTGTCAGATTGAAAACCTAATACTGAAGCTATTTCCAAGATTTCCTCATCATTAAATTTGATAAAATCAGCTTTGTTCATCAATTGTTGTAAAACTTCAATATTATAATGAGGCTTTCTCAGATTCACATCAAAAACTTTGAACATTTTAGGATTAGAATCCAGCAAACTGAAAAGTGTATTTTTAGAAATATCATTTCTACAAACCAAACTTCCATAAAAAAATACATCGGCATTTTTTACAATATCCTCAGTAGTTTCATTAGTTTCAATATAGTCCCAAGCAGAGGGAAACTTAATTTCGTAGGTAGCAGAACCACGCTCGTTTAACCTTACTTGTACAACACCTGTACCATAATCTGGAGTTGTAATGATTGCGTTGTTATTAAGTTGATTTTCTTTGATGTAATCACAAATTATCTTTCCGTCTTCATCATCGCCAACGGCACTTATCATCGCTACAGGGAATCCGAAGGAGGCTGTCCGAAGTGCAAGATTAAGTGGAGCTCCACCAATTTTCTTTTCTTCTCCAAACACATCGAAGAGCACTTCTCCGTAACTTACTGCATTTATTTTTTTGTTAAGGAACATCAATTTAAGGATTTTTGATATTAATATTACTGAATGAACTATCTGAACCAAAAATACTCCATTTTTTGTTAACAACATCATAAACACGGTTGCTAAACGCAATTTTATCATTCACATAAACCACGCAAACATCATTACTGATGAAAACCGTCACGTTATAATTGGTTCCGGAAATTCCCGATAACGGATAAGAATCGACATAATCTTCGTTTCCGTCATTTGTTACATAGCTTGCAATCCTGTTAGCAGAAGGTTCAAATGAAATTTTAAATCCATTCTTTCCGTCATTATCCTGAGCCAAAATCAATCCAGATTTCCCACTTGCAGAAGCGTTCAGTGTAAAGCTGATTTGATTGGCTTTCTGAAGTTTTCCAAATGTGACCTGAGAATTGGAAGACAGATTGAAATTATTCCCGTTCTGAGAAGCATTCCCCGTGATTTTATCCACAGAAAGCGAAGCAGTTTGCCCGAAAACAGATGATAAGGCTGAAATAGATTTTACCGCTAATGTTCCGTCCGAATTCTGAACGAGTTTGTGTGTGACAAGATTTCCTGCCCAATCTTTTCCGCCTGTGTTGCTTTCAGGGACTTTTCTGGCAGTCCAACCCACCAAATAGCGGTCGGTATTATCTGAAACTGTTTTTGCGGCATAGAAATAAGAGCCGTCCAATTTATCGTTTGCTGGTGTTGTCCACGGTCCGTTTGGTGAGGAACCGATTCTGTAATGCGTTCCACTGTTGTTGCTCCAATTTTCTGAGAAGACAAGATACCAATAGTTGCCCATTTTGAAAAGGTCGGGACACTCCAGCATAATATAATTTTCAGATGATGAAGTGGTATAAATTGGATTTTCTACCGTCCAATTTCCGCTTGCAGGACTGGTTGTGGTAAATTTCAGCACCACTGCTTTTTTTGCCGAAGTCTGTGCAGAGACCAGCATCCAGTATTTCCCATCTTCCGCATTATACAAAACGTGCGGATCACGGAACTCATAATCGAAATAACCGGCGGGAGCCGTGATTTTAAAATTCTTGACCTTCGTCCAGTTTTTCATATCTGTACTTGTTGCCAGAAGAACACTTTCTCTTGGGTTGCTCGATATAAAAGAAGCAGTCTCATTATGTCCTGTGTAATAATAGTAATAGGTATTTCCAACCTTCACCAGACTTCCTGTTCCCACACCAAAATCCGGTTCAGAAGCTGTTCCGTAGGGAATTTGTCTTCCCTGATAGGTAAAATCCTTGAAATTGGTCGTCTCAAAACTATGAATATCGTGAAATCCTTCGCCTGCAGGTTTGGTTTTAGCATCGTGCAGAAAGAAAAGATGAAATTTTCCATTTTCATAATATGGCATTACATCACCAACATAACCAGCTGTGTAATAAGGATTATTTTCACCCATCCACTGGTTGGGCGGTTGCGGAAAGATATTGGTCTGTCTGAAAATCTCATCCGGATTCACTTCTGAGACTGAATCATTATTCTGGCAGGAATAAGTAGCCAATATCATCACAGCGGCTAAATATATTGTTTTGATTGTCATTGATTCTGATTTTAATTTTAATGCGTTACAAGGTAATTAAGGCTGTTCTCCGTGATTTTTTTGATGTTATCTAAAAATCCGTTCGGCTGGCTTGGTGTTCCGTTCGAGGTTTCGTTGTACCAGTCGTAAGCACCCATTGAGATAGTGATACACTTTTTATTGGCAGTTCCACCCGGAAATTCGGCCACTGCAACACGTCCATCCAAAGTATTGTCCCAGGCTTCACTAGCCAGGTTATTTCCTCCGGTTTGCGTTCTCCATCCGGCACCGTTCACATAACCGCCCCAATCCGGCAAAAACCACCACGCTGTATGATTAAGTCTGAATGTTCCTTTCTGAAGAAAATTGGCTTTCCCTGATTCGTAGGTTTGTAATCCGTCAAAAACAGGATGCGCTTCGTTCCCTTTGAAGGAAATTCCCCAATCATTGTTGGCATCCACAAAACCACTCGGTAAGAAATCTCCGAAAACATTATTCGGACCTTTTCCGGAAGGCACAATTCCCAATGCATCTACATATTGAGCTGCGAATCCCGTTAATAGAATATTGCCGCCCGCATTAAGATAGGTTTTGATTTTAGAAGTGACATTCGCATTTAGCGCATCATTCGGTAGAGCGGTTGCCGAATCAAAATGCCACCACAAAACATCTATTCCGGTTAAGTTGGCTGTACCATTGGAAATATCGTTCATCGAAATATAAACAGCACCTGAGTATTTTCCGAAAAGCCAGTCCGAAGCAGCGATTTCATCCGGATTGGTCAATCCAGTTCTTGTAGAAGCTGTTCCTAGAAATGCAACGGTTGGCCCCGAAACAGGTGTCGTTACTTTTGCCGTGTAGATTTCAGTCAGATTAGCATTAGAAACTGTGAACTGAACAGGATTGGTGAAATTAACCGTAGTTCCTGATGCCGGATTGATGCTTACACCGCTTGCCATTTCTATTACAGGCTGCAAGGCAGTAAGATCAGTTCCTTCCGGCATTGTTAGCAAAATACTTTTGTTGGAATGATTAATCGTTGCCGATAATCCGTTGATTTTAAAACTTATAATTGGTACCTGAGCTTGTACTGTCACCTGATAATCTTTGTAGATGTTGCCATTTTTTACTCGATATTTTATAGGTTGGGTAAAATCCTGAAGTATACCCGAAGCAGGAGAAATAACTGCGCCTGATGGAATTTCAATGGTTGGCGTTATGGCATTCACAGCGGTTCCATATGGCAGTGTAACGGTAATTTTATCATTTTTGTGGTCTATTTCTCCTGAAACTCCGTTTACTTTAAAAGAAGACACATTCACGGAAACATTTGTCACCAACCCTTCTTCCATCTCACTTTCGCAAGACACAATTGATATTGCAGAAATCAGCAACATCAGGACTGTTTGAAATTTATTTAAAATTGTTTTCATATCAATTGAATTTTAATAACCATTATTCTGTTTGTAAACACCTTGGCTGAAATTAATCTGAGCCAATGGAATCGGGCAATATTCTTCAATGCCGTGGTCAAATCCTGCCTGAGAATAGTAAGACCTTTTCGTTTTTTCTACAGAATAATAGCTGTTCATCGTAGTTGTCGCAACACCCCATCTTACAAGGTCGAAGAAACGGCTTCCTTCCATTGCAAATTCCATTCTGCGTTCCCAGCGCAACGCTTTTCTCGCAAAATCCTGATTCCACGTGCAGTTCACACCCGGCTGATATTGGCTGATAAGATTGTTTGAAGTATAACTTCCTGTCAAAACAGTGCTGTTCGACGCACGCTGTCTCACCTGATTGATGAGTGGCAATGCTTCGTTAACTTGTCCAAGCTCTATTAGCGCTTCGGCTTTCATCAGCAAAACATCGGAATAACGGATTATAATCCTGTTTTTGGAATTGCCATAGAACGGGTCAATATTCACGGTACAGCCACATCCAACTGGAACATTTTCCTTTAGTGAGGCATAATAACCATAAGTTCCCGGACTTCTCACCCAGCTTTCCTGATAAATTTTGCTCTCCTCATATTTCCACGGCAATCCCGGCATAGCAACGGTATGGTAAAGCCTTGGATCTACTTTATAATTATTGAGCTGATTGTAATTCAAATCCGTGTCGTTGTATGTATCGAACATCGGTAATCCTTGAGATGTTGTCTTGAAAGCATTGACTAAGTTCTGACTCGGCTTATGGAAATCGCAGCATCCCAAACCTTGTGGTAAAGAAAGTACATCTCCATAATTTAATCTTCCGAAAAGTGTTCCGTCATTATCAGAATACTGGATAGAGAAAACTGATTCTGGACCGTTTTCGTGTGTTCCTGGAAGAAAATTGTACCCAAAATCTGATTCCAGCGTATAATTTCCAATCACCTGATTTGCAGCATCAATAGATTTCTGAAGCGTTGCCGGATTAATTTGAGTTACTGTATAATTATCATCCTGCTCATAAGCCTGATACAATCTCACTTTTGCTAAATATGCAAAGGCAGCACTTTTCTTAGGTCTTCCAACTTCGGATTGTGTTGATGGAAGATTCGCCGCGGCATATTCAAAATCGGAAGCGATAGCCTCCCACAATTGCTGGTCGGTTTTCGCTCGGTTGGAGATTTTAGGATAATCGTCAATTGGTGTATTTTCATCTACGTAAGGCACATATTTGAAGAGGGTTTTCAACAGAAAGTAAAAATGACCTCTCACGAATTTCATTTCAGCGATTCTTTTCTGTTTGTTCGGATATTGCGCATCGGTTAACTGATTAAGTGCTGCAATTGCTTTGTTGCATCTTCCGATTCCGACATAATGCAGATACCAGAGACGGTCCAATTCACCAAAATCCGAACGAATATTGTTGGAAATTTCAAAAAAATGGAATGCCTGAATATCATTAGTTCCGCTTCCGCCTTTGTAAGCATCGTCCGAACGCACATTTCCGTACGGCCAAAGGCTGAAAGGCGTGTCGTAATGGTCGTTTCCAAGTGCCGCATAAGCTGCAATCACAAAACCTTCCACATTTTCAGGCGTTACAACATCGGCCTCGGAAAGCACGCCTCTTGGCTCATTATCCAAAAAATCGTTGCAGGAAGTTGTTCCCAACAGAAATGCACAGGCAACTGTTAATAGTATATATTTTTTCATTGTTTTAATATTTAAAATTTAAAGGGATAAATTAACTCCAAAATTAAATGTCAGCGGTAGCGGATAACCGAAAGCCGGCGTTTCCGGATCAATGCCCGTGAAGCTTTTGGATTTAATAGTCAGAAGATTCTGTGCGCTGATGTAAATCCTGAAATTGGTAAGCTTGTATTGCTCCAACACATTTTTCGGAAGACTGTACCCTAACTGTAAAACTCTTAATTTCAGATAACTTCCGTTCTCTACATAATAAGATGAAAATCTGGATTCTGCGTTGCTGTCCACTGTTGTGAGTGCCGGAATATCAGAATTCGGATTCTGTGGCGACCATGCGTTGAGCAATCTTGTTCCTTTATTGGACCCAACATCATCCACACTCCAGAAATCGGTCTGGTATTTTTTAGAATTAATGACATCCACATCGCCGATGCCTTGCCAAAAGGTAGACAAATCAAAATTTTTATAAGAGAAATTAAGATTAACGCCATACATAAATCCCGGATTCGGATTTCCGATCCACGTTCTGTCTTTGTCATCAATAATTCCATCATTATTTAAATCGGCATAACGGATTCTTCCTAAACCTTTACCCGGCTGCGTAGCGGAATTATCAACTTCTGCCTGCGTTCTGAAAAGTCCGTCGGCAACATATCCATACATTGAGTTGATAGGTCTTCCGAGGATATTATCTGTTGTACCATTTCCACCATAATTGTTGATAACCGATTGTGGTAACTCGGTAATAGCATTTCGGTTCATAGAGAAATTCCCTGAAATCTCGTAGCCAAATCCACCCGCAGTTTTATCGGCATAACCCAAAGCCACTTCAATCCCTTTGTTTTCCATTGAAGCACCATTTATCCAGCGGTCTCCACCTTCTCCAATCACGCCTAAATATGGTGGCAACACGAGAATATCTTTGGTATCTTTTTTATAAATATCGACACTTCCCGTCAGCTTCTGATTGAAAAATCCGAAATCCAGACCGAGATTCGTTTGCGTGGTGGTTTCCCATCTCAAAGCGTCATTTTTAGTCTGCGTTGCGATGAATCCTGAAGGCAGTAAACCGCTCCCAACACCGGAGATATCATAAGCCGTTCCGTAAGACGTTGCCCAGGTTGGATTTCCGCCTGCGTAATTGGCAATGTAAAGGGAATACACCGCAGAGTTGCTGATTTCCTGATTTCCCGTTTGTCCCCAGCCGGCTCTCAACCTTAAATCTGAGAAAAACGGAATCACTTTCTCCGCAAAATCTTCTTTGTTAATTCTCCATCCCGCAGAAAATGCAGGGAATGTTCCGAAACGGTTGTTTTTTCCAAATCTTGACGAGCCGTCATAACGCACTGTTGCAGAAAATAAATATCGATTGTCATAATCATAAGAAAACTTCCCGAAATATGATAATAAGCTGAAATAAGTAGAACCACCGCCATTGAAAGCATCGCCTGTTCCGGCATCAGGATACATATAATCTGGCGTTTCTATCAGAAATCCTTCTTTTCTAAGCCAGGTATTGTTGTAGGTATCTTTATACATTTCCATTCCGCCCAAAAGATCGAAATGGTGATTTCCAGCTTTTGCAGTATACTGTGCTGTGTTTGTCCAAGTCCATTTTTCTGTATCAGACTGGTCTATGTTTACAGCATTTTTGTCATTTTTAAGATAACCAGACACATAGCTTCTCTGAAGCATTCTTTTATAATAGTTGGAAAAGTCTACCCCGAAGCTAGATTTAAGTGTCAGGTTTTTCACTGGTTGCAATTCCGCATAAACATTTCCAAAAAATCGTTGGTAGCGGTAACCGTTGTCTTTGTTATATTCCAGAAGGCGTACTGGATTTTGACGGTCATTCATCCCGCCAACCGGACCTCCCCACCCGATTCCATCTACGGTACGAACAGGGATAATAGGCAACGCTCTTAAAGCAGGATCCAACACGCCCGGATCCATCAGTTCATTGGTTTTGTTATAGGTAAAATTTTCCCCGATTTTTAATTTACCATCGAAAAAATTATAGGAAGTATTCACACGCGCAGACAATCTTTTGAAATTGGTCAGTTTCACTATGCCGTCATTATTATAATAACCCATCGAGAAATAATAGGAGCCTTTGTCGGATGAACTTGAGGCCGCAACATCCAAAGAGTTGGCAACGCCAGTTTGGGAAACCTCATCATACCAATTGGTATTGGCAGATTTTATGGTTTTCGCTGCATCCAGATATTCGGGAACGTAGCTGTTGTACAAAGCGGGAACACCATTTTGAACGCCCCAATCGAAATTGTAGCTTAGATTATTTAGATTAGGATTCAGTCCATCGTTTATATTCGCCTGCCATAGCACTTGCCCAAATTGTTTCGCATTTAGAACTGATGTTTTTTTTGCATATTGAGAAAAAGCGGTGTAATAGTTTAGATCGATTCTCATCTTACCTTTTTTTCCTTTTTTGGTGGTAATGATGATCACACCATTCGCCGCTCTTGAACCGTAAATACTTGCCGATGAGGCGTCTTTCAAAACCTGCATCGTTTCTATGTCACCCGGATTAAGCTCGTGCATTCCTGCTTTTGTGGGAACGCCGTCGATCACATAAAGTGGATCAGTATTATTCAGTGTTCCAACACCTCGAATCAACACTTTGGTACTTCCACCAGACGGTGAACCGTCTCCAGAGATGTTCACACCTGCTACTCTTCCTTGCAAAGATTTGATGGGATTAGGTTCAGCTTGTTTATTAAGATCCTTCATATCAACAATTGAAACCGCACCAGTAATATCTGCTTTCTTTTGTTTGGTATATCCCGTCACAACAACTTCGTCTATATTCTTTATCTTATCGGCTGAGAGAACAATATTGAGAACCGTTTTCTCATCTACCACAATTTCCTGTGTAGAATAATCCGGGTAAGTAAAAACAAGTGTATTTCCTTTCTGCAAATCATTGATTTGAAATGCACCATTACTGTCTGTGGTCGTCATAGTTTCTGTTTCGGAAACAGTAACCGTAACACCGCTCAAAGGTTTTTGAGTTGGTGAAAGCACTTTACCCTTCACAATTTCCTGGGCAAAAATGTAGCAAAACGGAAGAAGACAAAGAGCGATTGCCATTTTATATTTCTTCATATGATATAGTTTTTATTTGGTGTTAATCTGATAAGCATTGAATTCTAGAGAAGTTCCATTCGTATTTGTATTTAAAGTCAGTGCTGAGAAATTTTCGTTCGGAAAGAAGATTTCCGTCAGAACTTTTTCGCCATCGTTGAAGAAGATTTCTATGGAAGTTTTGTCGATGACCAATTTCATTTTGGTGTTCACATAAATTTCGTTCAAAGGAGCTTTGGTAATTGGCGTTGCATAATTTTTCCCGAAACTTGTTTTACCAGATTTTGAACGGTCTATAAACAGTTCTTTTGTTTTGTTATCAATCCCGAAAAGAACTTCTTCTCCCAAAGTATTTTTCAAAGAGAAAGTGTATTTTCCTGCATTCATCTTTTTTAAATCTAAATCAATAACCGCTTTGGATAAATTGATGTCAGATTTGGTAATCAACTGATTCTCGGATTTTAAACTAATTTTTTTAGTTATTGGCTTTCCCTGATATTTTTTCAGCTGCGTAACCGGAACATTTTTGAGAATGTAGCCATCTTTTGTTTTCTTGAGCGAAACTTCTCTTGCAACAGTCGTACTGCTTCGCCAAAGCTCGGTTGGCACTTCCTGCGCATATTCCCAATTGCTCATCCAACCAATGATGATTCTTTTATCCTGAGGAACATTATCAAAGGAAACGCTGGCATAATTGTCTTTGCCCCAATCCAGCCACACAGCTTTTTCTCGCTGAAGCTGTTGCGTAAAATGCTCATCTATTTTAAAGGTTTTTCCATCAAAATCTCCAACAAAATACTGTCCTGCAGAACCATTATTGGGTCCACCCGGATTTATATTAATAATCAGCACCCATTTTTCTTCTTTCGAACCTTCAACTTTTAAAGGAAATAAATCAGGACACTCCCACACACCACCGTGACCACCCAGCTCTTTCCCGAATTCGGATTGAAAAGTCCAGTCTTTGAGATTTTTGGAAGTATAGAAATGCGCTCTATCCTGCGCCGCAAGCGCCATTACCCATTGTTTTCTCTTCGCATCCCAGAACACTTTCGGGTCACGGAAATCACGGATTCCGGGGTTTTTTAATACTGGGTTTGAGCTGTATTTTGTCCAGGTTTTGCTGTTGTCGAGAGAAAAAGCGATTCCCTGAGATTCTACATCAATTTTGCCGTCTTTTTCACGGTTGGGATTGTGATAAGTATAAATGGCAACCACAGGGTTATTCTTGGAATCTCCAAAACCGGATGTATTATTTTTGTCAACTACGGCACTTCCCGAGAAGATGTATCCCAAATCATCCGGATAAAGCGCAATCGGCTGTTCTTCCCATCTCACCAAGTCTTTACTGGTTGCGTGTCCCCAATGCATCGGTCCCCATTTGTTGCTGTCTGGATAATGCTGGAAAAAGAGATGGTAAACGCCGTCTTTATAGTATAATCCATTTGGATCGTTCATCCATCCTTTTTTAGGTGTAAAATGGAAATTGGGACGGTAAAGCTGTTCTTCCGATAGTCGGAAATCTGACTGTGCTTGAAGACCAGAACAAAAGACTCCAGCAGTGATTAAGGTTGAAATTATTTTTTTCATTGTATTAATTACTTGAAGATATTTAGCTATTCTTTAGTTAATGTTTTGCTGAGTTTTTCGAGTGAAATACCTTTGGTTTCAGGCATCATAAAGATAACGAACAACAACTGGAACACCATTGCAACTGTGAAGATGAAGAATACTGTTCCGGCTCCTATAGTCGAGAATAATGTTGGAATAAGTGAGGGAATTATTGCTGCCAAAACCCAATGTGTTGAACTCCCGAATGCTTGTCCTGATGCACGAAGGTGGTTGGGAAAAATCTCTGAAATGAAAACCCAAATAACCGTTCCCTGCCCAATAGCGTGTGACGCAATGAACAAAAACAAGAAAATAGGAATAGCCAAACCTGACCACTGAAAATAAAACGCCATAGAAACAAGGCCTAACGAAACAATATAACCAATAGAACCAATGTACATAAGAGTTCTTCTCCCAACTTTATCGATTAAATTAACCCCCACTAATGTAAAAACCATATTTACAATACCAATCCCAATACTGCTGAGAAGTGCCGTTTTTTCGCCCAATCCAGCCTCACCAAAAATTCTAGGTGCATAATATAAAAAGGCGTTGATTCCCGACATTTGGTTGAAAAAAGCGACAAGGAAAGCAAGGATAAGCGGAAAACGGTATTTTTTCATAAAAATATTATCATCAGGGGAATCGGCTTGTTCATTTTCCATTTGAGAGACAAGTGATTCGGAATCCTGATCTGCACTAACAATTTTCATTACTTTTTGCGCTTCAGCTATTCTACCTTTGGAAACAAGCCATCTTGGACTTTCCGGAACGATTAAAACCAATAACGTATAGATTATCGCTGGAATAGATTGTACACCAAGCATCCAACGCCAATCGTTATCGCCTATTCCACTAAGTAAATAATTGGATAAAAAAGCAATTAAAATTCCAAAAACAATGTTGAACTGATACATTGAAACCAATCTGCCACGATCTTTTGCTGGAGCAATTTCAGAAATATAAGCTGGTGCAGCAATAGTAGAAGCACCAACCCCTAAACCTCCTACAAACCTAAAAAATGCAAACACATAAGGATCATTAGAAAATGCAGTTCCAATTGCTGAAAGCGCATACAAAATACCTATTGACAAAAGTGTGATTTTTCGTCCGAATCTGTTTGTTGGAATACCCCCAAAGATAGCACCGATTACAGTACCCCATAAAGCCATTCCCATTACTACTGCCCCGTGAAATGCATCTGAGCTATGCCAAAGTGCTTGTAATTTTTTATCAGCACCAGAGATCACTACGACATCAAATCCAAAAAGAAATCCAGCCAATGCAGCCGTAATAGACCACAATACAATTTTATTCATAAATAGAATTATTAATTTGTTTGTGGCTAATATATCTTGAGATGTCAATCAGAAGTTCTAATTATGTAACAAAATATACCGTCAAGGTTAATTATTTGTTAACAGAGTGTAAATAACTGAAAACTAATTATTTAAAATTAAATTATTTTAGAAATTTTTAATAACATTACAAAATTGTAACATCGATTTATGAAATTGTTACATCTTTTTTATGCGTAAATCACAATTATAACAAATGTTCTTTGTTGTAGATTGACCAAAAACAACTGGCATTTAAGAAATAATAACTTTTGCATTTTGGAAAATAAATATGTCGGTTATTCTCATATTATTGTTTTCAATTATCTCATTCTTTGCTTGGACATTTACTATAGACTATTAATTACTCTTTCCTTTTCGATTAGCTCTTCCTAAATACATTTGGTGATACTCCAAACTTATTTTTAAAAACAGTTGAAAAATAACTTGGGGAAGAAAATCCTGTCTTGTAAGCAACCTCTGAAATTGTTAATTCGTAGTTTTGAAGCATAGATTTTGCCTGTTCCAGACGGATATTGCTAATATAATCGCTAACATTAACGTCAAACATTGCTTTTATCTTTCTATAAAGTTGGATTCGTGAAATATTAAGCAGGTCAGCTAGATTCTCTACAGAAAACTCAGCATTATCAATATTGTCTTTGATAATTTGATTAAGTTTATTCACAAATGTCTGTTCTATACTACCGAATGATTTACTATCCACAATTCTACCAATATTATTTGTATAATAGTAACGCAGTTTTTCTCGGTTATAGAGCAGAGCACGTAAGGACTGAATAAGAATTGGATAACTGAAAGGCTTTGTAAGATAAAGGTCTACACCAGATTTTAATCCCTGCAAGTACGATTCTTTGTTGTCCAAAGCTGTGAGTAAAATAATTGGGATATGAGACGTTCTATGATCATTCTTCAAAATTTCACAAATTTCAAAACCATTTTTATCGGGAAGATTCACATCACACACAATAATATCAGGAATCTCAGTCATAGCTTTTTCTATCACATCTATACCATCCGAGACAGTGACAGAATACTCAGATTGTAATTTGTGACTAAGAAAAAATGATAAATCCGAATTATCCTCAACCAAAAGTAAAGAATATTGCTCATTTTCTTGACTTGCTGAATAATTTACAAGGTCTACTTCTTCAAATATCTCGTCGTTTAAAAAAGAAGCAGCACTTGTTACGTTGGATTCTTTTATTATTTGGTCTTCGTTGAAATGTTTGTTTCCTTTAAAAAGACTTATAGTAAATTCTGTTCCTTGAAAAGAATTAACTTCGATTTTTCCAAGATGAAGTTCTACGAATTGCCGACTGAGATGAAGTCCAATTCCTGAACTATTTTTTCGGTTGTTGGAACCTTTGAAATATGGTTCAAAAACATTACCTATTTCTTTTTCCGGAATACCAATACCATTATCTTTAAAGTTGATAACCACCTGATTTTCTTTTTCTTGAATAGTAATTTCAATTTTTCCGTTGTCTGGTGTAAACTTAAAAGCATTAGACAAAACATTAAAATAAACTTTGTCCATCAAATTTCGGTCAATAAAAAGCTCGATATTTTTGTTGTATGAATTAATTTCAAATTTAATATTCCTCTTTTTTGCCTCATTTTCAAAATCACTGAAAATACCATAAGTAAAATCATAGATATTAGTTTTGGACACTCGAAGATTAAATGTTTTATTCTCTATCTTTCTAAAATCCAAAAGATTATCTACCAAACGTAACAATCGGTTAGAATTTTTATTAATGAGTTCTATTTCATAATTAGATCTTGTTCCTTTACTTTTCAAAGTATCTCTCATTGACTCCAAAGAACTCATAATAAGCGTAATAGGCGTTTTAAACTCATGGGATAAACCTGTAAAAAAGTTGACTCTTGCTTCGTTGCTTTGTTTTAGCTCATCAGCAATCCTCTCAATCTGATTTCGTTGTATTGTTATCCTTTCGTTGGTCAGCGTAAGTTGTTTATTTTTAATTTTAATAGCATAAATCAGATAAATCGCATAAGCAATAAGACAAAACATTAATATTAGTAAAACAACAGACCACCTGAAAAGTTCCTTTTGAGAAGAATATAATTCAGTTTGGGTCTTAACAGCTTTTACCTGATTTTCTATTACACCTTGCTGCTCGATAATTTTATCGAACTGATTGCGCATAATCTCAGCATTCAGTCTGTCAATAATGGTTGTGCTGAGTTTGATTCTCTTTGGAAGTTTTTGTCCGTGATAAATCTTTATAGCATTTTCAATAGCCTCTGCTCCACCAGTTGGGTAAAGTAATGTTGCATTTAGTTTACCATCCAAAACCATCTGGATTCCGCCATCTTTTGTGTTCAGGCCATCCACTCCGATGAATTTGATTTGATTTTCTACACCCGCATTTCTTGCTACCTGCCAAGCCCGAGAAGCCAGCTCATCATTAAAGGCAAACACATACAAATTTTGATTACCCAAAGAATCCAGCGTTTTCCTAAAAGCCTCTGTCGGAAGACCTCGGAAGGTTTTTATCAACTCGGTATTGGGATTATTTTTAATGATTTGCTGGAAGCCTAAACTTCTTTCAATGGTTGGAGAAGAATTATCATCGCCTTTTATTTCAATGACTTTTTTATCAATTTTGGAATCAGAAATAATATATTGTCCTGCTTCTTTACCAATTTCTATATTATCTGCACCAATGTAGGTGTTATATTTTGAAGAGTTTATTTTCCTATCAACTAAAATTACCGGAATTTTTTGCTCATAAGCTTTCTCTACAAGAGGAATGAGCGAGTTAGGTTCAATGGGAGAAATAATGATGATATCTACTCTACTGTCAATCATTTTCTGAATATCCTGAATCTGCTTTTTGACAGAACCTTCCGCTTTGCTGATGCTCAATTGCACCTCCGAATGCAAAGATGCCTGAATCTCCATTGCGTGATTCATCGACTGGCGCCAAGGATGACTTCCCAAACCTTGTGAAAATCCAATATTGATTTTGTCTGATTTTTCGGAATCATTCTTACAAGCTGAAATAATCATCAGCATTACAAATAATATTTTGGAAATCTTTAAAAAACCAAAAGCGCTGAAAATTTTCTTTGTGGACATATTAACACAATATTAATAAAGATGTTTTACACCCACAATTTTTAGTGAAACTAATTTGTCTTTATTGATTGTCAAGACCATTCAATCATAAAATATCGATGTTACGATTTTATAAGTCATGTAACATCAATATAAAATTACGAATGATTTTAAATTGATTATTAATCACAAAACATCGATTTATAAAGCATTCTTTATTGAATTTCATCTTTCAAAACAAAATCAAATCATTTTGACCAATAAGTGAAATATCCAACTCTGCTTTGCGGATACATTTGGAACAGAAGAGATTAAAATTCATTTAAAAATTATCTCGAAGAATTATAATCATTCAAGAAAATAATACAAACCTTAACTAAAAAATTATGAGAAAACTTTATCTAAGTGTATTAGTTGCATTATTATCTACTAATATAAGTGCGCAAATGAAAAAAATAGCTTTCATTGGACAAGCCGAAGTTTATAACAGTAATGTTCCAACCGCTAGTGATGGATTAACTTATGACGATGACAAAGCTGCTGCTGTATGGTTTATGGAGACCTTTGTTCCGGCACATTCTGGCAACAACATATCTGGAAATTATTTTTCATTTCAGGATATTGCAGAAGGAGCGGATATTAGCAGCTATGATGTCATCTGGATTCAAAGCGATGGTGCAACTTTTACAGAAAGACTGAACGAATGGCCACGTGGCACCATAGAAGCAAATGGTGACAAACATTGTATTTTACGAGAAGTTGGCTTCCAATGGAATCAGCCATGTGGACAGCTTGAAGATGATTTTATGTGGAAAATAAAACAGTTTTACAAGTCTGGAAAAAAATTGTTGTTAGGGAATTTTGCTGGAAAAGGGCTTGAAGTTTTCGGAGTTTTTGATGGTCTCAATAATCCTTGGGAATATAAACCAAACCAGTCCTTCGGTGATACAGTAGCTAATCCCGAAAATACAGCAGCAGCATGGGGAACCAACTGGAGTGGAAATCAAACTCCAATTCTTTTGACAGGAATCAGCACGAATGCTGTGAGTTGCACCAATACATCGCAAAGCATCGAATTTTTGACAGCAGGAACAGAAAAGAAAAACAGAGCGTTGCAATATAACCTGAATTGGGGAAGAATCTATGATGATGCTGGCGGTGCAAGTTCAACAATCTCTCAGAGAAGGCAAATTTTTCAAAATACACTCAATGCGGAGATTCTTCTGGAAAACTGTGATGGAACAGAAATTCAGGCAGCAAAATTCAACCCTAAAAATTCAGGCGACGGAACAATTATATGGTATGGTTCTGGAGTCTATGATTGGTATACAGCAGGAGGGAGTAATCAAAATGTTAAAAAACTGACAGAAAATACATTACTTTATCTAGCTGACAAAGAAAATATATTAATAGCTCAAGATTATAATAAGACATCAGAAATTACACTCTATCCTAATCCAGTTTCAAGCGTTCTTAATATAAAAATGGAAGGAAAGATTAAAAGTGAAATCTACGATATGAATGGTCGAAAAGTTGTTGAATCAATTTCAAAAAGCATCAACATTCACAACTTATTACCGGGGACTTACTTTATTAAAGTTCAAAATGAAAATACATCTAGTTTGTTAAAGTTTATAAAAAAATAGATTCATTAAATTCTTAACAGTAATATCTCCCTGAATTTGATATTTTCATTTATGTCTTCACCAACTTACAAATTTTAGATTAAATCCTTAAGGAGGATTTTCTGTCTCTAAATTAGGAACATGTCAATATATCAGAAGAAGCCAATATTAATTTTTTTTGTTATACAGCTAACTAATTGACAAAAAAATGCCCCAGCACGTCTAAAGTGTTGGGGTATTTCATATAATAATGATATTTTTTATGTACAGACCGATAAGGACAAAATAAGAATTTGAAAAAATTAATTTTTCATTACCTATAGTTCTGAGATTTTTTTTATTTTTTAATTACCATTCTCCAAATATCCTCTAATAGCCTCCATCACACCAAAACTATCATTGGAAGATGTCTGAAATTTCGCTATTTCTTTTACCGATGGATGAGCATTCTCCATAGCAAACGAATAAGGTGTACTTTTAAGCATTTCTATATCATTCATATAATCACCAAAAACCATAGTTTGATCTGGTGTTATGTTCAATGACATCTGAAGCTCCGACAAAGCTTTTCCCTTGTTGATATTCTTATTCATAATATCTAACCAATATTGACCGGAAACTACAGTTTCTAGCTCATATTTCTGAAACTTTTTCAGATAAGGATAAAGGTTTTTTTCGGAACCTTCCGGATGATAAACGGCTATTTTGAAAATACTATCATTTAAAGGCTTTGTAAGATCTTTTTCTTTTTTATTATTGGTATAATATTGGGTGAAAAATTCTACAAACTCTTCATCATTAGTTTCATAATAAGCCTGTTTTTTTCCAGAGACAACAGCTCTTGCACCAGGAATTTCTCTTATTGTTTCGATGATTTCTTTGATATACTGATTTTCCATTTGGTCTGCAAAAATCTCTTTGTTTTTACACAAAACATAGCCACCATTCTCTGCAATGAAACACATCTCGTTCTCAAAACCAGTAAAATATTTGGTAATTCCCGACATTTGTCTTCCGCTGGCTGGGACAAATAAAATATTCCTTTTCTTCAGTTCTTCATAGATTTCCGGAAACTCTGGACTCAATTCATAATTTGAATTCAAAAAAGTCCCGTCCATATCTGTCACAATCAATTTTATATCCTTCATACAACATTTTTTTATTTTATGAATGCAAGAATCTATTGCAAATAACTAAAAAAGATTCTGAAAAAAGAAATTCCGAATAAAAATCCGGAATTAAATATAGTTAACTTTTGTTGTTATGACCTTCTTAACAGCTTCAACAATGGACTCTGCATTGAGTCCATTTTTTTACAATCAACTCAGCTCGCGTGCCACTTCCCCAAACTATCATTGGTTGCAACATATTCCCGAGGTGTCAAATGTTAAAAGCTGCGCAACACTGCCGCCTAAAGCGCATTGTGTTCTTCAGCTGTCACAACGCAACCTATTTTCTTTACCATTTCAAAATTGCTTCAGAATCTAAAGGTTTGATGGTTTGATAATCAGAACTCATACATCAATTCCTTAATAATTTAACATTTTTTATAAATATTCAAAAATATCAGCAATGATTTTCATCACCAATTACCGACCTAACAAATGTCATCTCTGATTATTCTATAATCTTTACTCATAAACAACTTTAACTTATTGATAAAACAAATTACTATTTGATGAAATCGATAAGTCTTATTGATATTATTTATCAATATCGCAACAGAGTAGTTCAATAAGATTTTTGTCATTGTAAAAAAATAGCAAATTATTTATCATCCTCATACCTTTGTCCTATCAATAACGAAAGATACATAATAATAACAATTAATATTTAGCAAAATGAAAACAACGAAAAATCTAATTAGTCTTGGTTTAGTTTTAACTGGTCTATTATTACCACAATTATCAAATGCTCAAAAAATAACTCAAAAAAATACCACAATCATTATCTCAGGGACTTCTCCAATGCACGATTGGGAAATGAAAGGTTCAACATCAACTTTCACTGGAATAGTAGCTGGAAATGCAATTACAAATGTAAGCTTGACAGTCCCAGTAAAAACACTGAATGCAGAGAAAGGTAAAACTATGGAAAAGAAAGCTTACGAAGCTTTAAAATCTGACAAAGCTCCAAATGTAACCTTCACAACAAGTTCTATCAATATCGGAAAAAGCAATGTGACTGGAAAATTAACCATAGCAGGAACTGCCAAAAATGTTTCTTTCCCAGTATCTGTAGTAAAAAAAGGAAATGCGTACATCATAGACGGAACAGAAACTGTAAAATTATCTGAATTCGGGATGGATCGTCCGGGATTTATGGGAATCAAAACTGGAGATGTTGTCACTGTAAAAGTGAATGTTGTAGCAGAATAAAAAAATTTAACTGAATAATAACTGAATAATTTTAATATCATGAAAAGAAATCTATTGAAAGCAGGCTTCATCGCAGCTTTACTAACCGCAAACTTTGGATTGGCTCAAGAATTCCCAATCGACAACCTTAATCCACGTGACCATAGAAGCATCAATGCTTTTGAAAACCCAAAAGATACTGTAAGTACTTTTGAAAAAATGAAAGTGAGAGTTGGAGGCGCATTCGCACTTCAGTTCCAGGCTATCCAACACGAGAACAATGCAACACCTGTACTGAACGCTGCTGGAGTCAATACAAACAAATTGTATGATATCGGAAACAACTTCAACCTGGCCACTGCCAACCTTGATCTTGACGTGGCATTATACGACGGCGTTAACTTACATTTGAGAACTTTTTTATCTTCTCGTCATCACAACGAAACCTATGTAAAAGGTGGATATTTACAAATTAACAAATTAGACTTCATCAAAAAAGACTTTCTTAAAGACGTGATGAAGTATGCAACCATCAAATTCGGTCACGATGAGATCAATTATGGTGATGTGCATTTCAGAAGAAGTGACAATGCTTATGTTACAAACAACCCTTTTGTAGGGAACTATCTGATGGATGCTTTTGCAACAATGGTTTTTGCTGAGGTCTATTACAGAAGAGACGGTTTTATAGGAATGGCAGGTATAACAAATGGAAGACTGAACCAAACTGCTAATGGAGGTACAAGCCCTTCTCTTTACGCCAAATTAGGCTATGACAAACAGCTTAATGAAGATCTTAGAGTGAGATTAACAGGATCTGTTTATAATACAGCGCACACCCAGAGACTCGATTTTTATGATGGCGACAGAGCAGGATCAAGATATTACTTTGTAATGGAAAATACAGCCGCAACTTCTTCTGCAAACTTCAGATCTGGACAGATTGTTCCTGACTTCAAAAACAAACTAACATCATTTATGGTCAATCCGTTTGTAAAATACAAAGGATTGGAATTCTTCGGAACTTATGAAAACGCATCTGGCAGAAACTTCGCAGAGACAGACAGAAGAGCTTGGAACCAATACGCTGCAGAGTTACTTTACAGATTTGGAAACAACGAGAATTTATATATCGCAGGAAGATACAATGGCGTAGACGGGAAATTAGCTACCGGCCAAAAAGTGGATATCACAAGATTCAATGTTGGAGGTGGATGGTTTATGACAAAAAACATTCTTACTAAACTGGAGTATGTCAACCAAAAATATGACGGATATGCGCCAACCAACATCCTTTACGGTGGCAAATTCAATGGATTTGTATTAGAAGCAGCAATAGCTTTCTAAATATTCAGTTAACAAGAAGCAGAGGAAACTCTCGGGTTTCCTCTGTTTTAAAAAATTAAAATTATGCGACTTCTTTATTTACTTTTCGGTTTTATAACGCTTTTTGCACAGGCACAAGAGAACTTTGTGCAGATCAACGGAAGTACCAACGTAAACAAGTTTCAGTGTGTGAATAACAAATTCAAAGCAGAAACTGGCGTTTACACTTTCACAGAAAGAAGCCTTCCGAACATCATTTTAAAAGTCAACGAGTTCGATTGCGGAAACAAAATAATGACCAAAGATTTTCAGAAAATCCTAAATTCTGAAAAATATCCGAATATGATAATCAAGTTCATCAACTTTACCAAAGGTCAGAAAAATTATATCGCAGTTGTAGAAGTCAAAATGATGAACCAAAGTAAAAGATACAACGTAGAATTTGAAATAGAAAACAACAAATTAATCGGACGCAAGAATGTAAAATTCAGTGATTTCAATATCACACCTCCGAAAAAAATGGGCGGAATGATTGTCGTAAAAGACGACTTGGACTTGACATTCAGCTTGGCAACCAAAATTTAAAATTAATCCAATAACTTTTTCATATAATTAGATTTTTCCACGTCACAATATCGCGCTAGAAAGACATTGTGATTCCAGGAACTTGCAGACTCAGCTGTAGGTTCCTTTTTTGTTTAACCAGTTTTTGATGTTGGTATTTTAAAATAAGCATAAACATCATCTAATGTCTCATAATTTAAATTATTTAAATCAACTAATTTTAATAAAAAAATTCTCGCTATATCATTAAATACTAGAAAAGAATCTACATCAATTGGCAATTCTATTCTATTATGCAAATATTTATCTCTTATCCTATAGATTCTATTTATCTTGTTAGCAATTTCTTCATCAGGGTTAGCAATCAATTTTGGTAAAATATTATTTTTTAAAAATGCTTGTCCCTTTCCTTTAAGATTTGTTTTGGGAATAATTATTCTTTCAAAATAAGATACCAATAACACTATTCTTATACGTAAATCTGGAGTTGAGTTTATACTTCCATATTCATTAATTAAATTTTCTATTTCAAGGTATAATTCACTACTTTTTTTATTTTTCAAAAACTTTGAAATTTTTTCTAATCCTTTTAATTTTAAATTTTTCAAATATCTTAAACTTACTTCCGTTGGTTGAGTTGTTGATTTTTTTGAACCAATAACTGTATTAAAATTTCCTTTTTTATTATATGAAAAATATTCAAAACAATCATTATTCATATCTTTAAAATCAACATTAAAAAGACTAGTTTGTGTTAAGGATTCAAAAGTTAAAAATATTTTCAAAGCATTAACAGACAATTCTACTTCATTCATCGCTTTAATTGTTGCTTTGCTATGAACTGCTGAGAAAGTTACTGCTATTAAAACCCTATTTAAAAACATTTTATTTAATGATATAAAATCTTTTTGCTCAGCTATTGAAATATTGACTTCATTCTGATTCATTTCTTCTAATCTTGCTTCAAAAAAATTTTTATCAAGAGATGTAAATTTGCAATTGCCCAAACTAAAAGCTTCTTCGATAATTAAATCATTAATTTTAAAATAAAAAAAATAATCATTCTTTTCTTTCTCAATGCTAAGCATTAGATAATCATAGAAATCAAAATCTGCTTTATTCTTTGAATAAATTTCAATTATCCATTTGAATAATTTCTTTTCAACAAATTCAAAATCACAGTTGTCATTAATATAACTATTATTAATTAATAATTCTTCTACTAACTTATTTAATATTTGATAATTTTCTCTATTTAATCCTACTTCAGTATTTTTAATAATAGCACTTACAGCAACATTATTATTCAAGATATCATTTTCATAAATTATAAAAAAATCTCCTTCTTTAAGATTAAATTCTGCGACAGATTCTTGCTCGCCAATATATTTTTTTCTTTGTTCAATAGATTCTTTTTGCTTAACTATATTTTTGACTTCTAAAAGTTTAATTAGACTATAAGCAATTTTATTAATTTCATTTATATTCATAACTCAAATTTAATGATTTTCAAATTCGTAAATTTGCAATGTGAATATTAATCAAACCGACCTCAATGAATTAGAATTTCCGGAACTCCTTTCGGAAATTGCACCTTTCGCTTACTCGCCGAAAACGGCAGACAAAATAATGGAACTTCGTCCGATGGAAATAGACGAGGCAGAAATCTCTTTGAAGAAAACCTCAGAATTCCTAACAAGTTTTGAAAGTTCCAACGCCATCCCTTTTGATGAATATGAAGACATCGAAGAGGAACTGAAACTAATGTTAATAGAAAATTATCGATTAGAGAATAAATCGTTTATCAAAATCAAAACAATTACCGAGCAAATCGGAAAATTGCAAAAATTCTTTCCTCAGCTTTCGGAAACTTTCCCCACATTATTGGAAGAAATCAAAGATTTGGAATTCCGAAAAGAAATCATCGATAAAGTTGACAAAGTTTTCAACCGATTCGGAGAAGTTAAAAGCGAAGCTTCAACGATCCTGAAAACCTTAAGAACAGAAATCCAACACGCCAGAAAAGCGATTGATGAAAACTTCAACCGCTCTTTGGTTACTTATTCCGATTTTTTAGAAGATATCAGAGAAACAATTGTCGAAGATCAAAGAGTTTTAGCAGTAAAATCCGGTTTCAAGAAAAGAGTGAATGGACGTGTTTTAGGAATTTCCAAAACAGGCTCTATTACTTACATTCAGCCGGAAAGTGTTGTTAAACATTATTTCAAGCTGAGAGAAAATCAGGAAGAAGAGAAAAAAGAAATTGATAAAATCCTTCGTCAACTGACCGCTGAGATTGCAGAATTCCAGCCACAACTTTTGGATTATCAAACTTATATTTTCGATTTAGATTTAATTCGAGCAAAAGCAAAATTTGCCGAAAAAGTCAACGGAATTTTACCAAAAATCAACAGACATCAAACTTTGCGTTTGAAAGATGCTTTTCATCCTTTGCTTTGGATTCGAAATAAAAATGAAAATAAGGAGATTTTCCCACAGACTTTAACCTTAACAGAACATAACCGAATCATCTGTATTTCCGGACCAAATGCCGGTGGAAAATCCATTACGTTAAAAACTGTTGGGTTGTTACAATTGATGATTCAAAGTGGAATTTTAGTTCCTTGTCATCCAAAATCTGAAATGTTTTTCTTTGAGAAAATAATGACGGATATTGGCGATAATCAATCTATAGAAAATCATCTTTCGACTTATTCTTCTCGACTGAGAAAAATGTCAGGAATGATTCGCGAAGCAGACAATAAAACCTTACTTCTGATTGATGAATTTGGAACAGGTTCTGACCCAGAATTAGGCGGTGCTTTGGCAGAAAGTTTTATGGAATATTTCTATGACAAGAAAAGTTTCGGAATCATAACTACGCATTACACTAACATCAAACTGGTTGTTGAACAATTACCTGCAGCAACCAATGCCGCGATGCTCTTTGACGAACATTCTTTGGAGCCGCTTTACAAATTGGAAATCGGGCAAGCTGGAAGTTCTTTTACTTTTGAAGTGGCGGAGAAAAATAAGATTCCGAGATTCATTATCAAGAATGCAAGAAAGAAAGTGGAGCACGACATTGTAAATCTTGACAAAACAATCGTAAAACTTCAGCAGGAAAAATTCGAAGTTGAAAAGCTGAAATCAAATCTTGCAGAAACCAAAGAATCTGTAGAAGACAAGCGTGATAATCTTCAAAAACTGAATGAACAACTCCAACAAAAGTTATTCAATTTCCAAAAATTATACGAAGAAGAACATAGAAAACTGCAGTTCGGAAACAAGATTGAAACTTTTATCGACAGTTATGTGAAAGGTAAATCCCGAAAAGATGTAGTTAAAGATTTTGTCAAAATTCTGGAGCAAGAAAAATTCCGAAAACTGGGAACTGATAAAGATGAAACAAAACGGCTTCAGGTTGTGAAACGCAAAATTACACAACAACTTAAGAAAGAAGAAGTCATTGAGAAAATTGCGGAAACCAACGAGAAACTCGAAGAAAAACGCAAAGCAGAACGCGTCGTTTGGATGAAAGTCGGGCAACGCGTCCGAATCGCTGGAAGTACGAGTGTTGGCACCATTGAAAAAATTTCGAAAAACAAAGTGATTGTTAATTACGGAACCTTTAAAACCACGATTGATTCTGGAGAATTGGAGAGAATATAAAAAAAGCGAAGATTAATCTTCGCTCTTGCTTTATGCGTGAAAATGGTTTTTCACTTCTTCCAGAACTTGGTCTTCGCTTAGTTGCGAATCTGTTCCAAGTTTGATGTTCAAGTTTTTGTATTGCGGCGTTTCCAAAAGGTGATTTCTTAATTCTTCCTGCGAAGTACCTGGACCCGTTACATACAGATCTGTACTGTTAGTTATAAGCTTTTCAATTTCTTTAAAGAACTTCACCTTATTGGTTTGCTCAACATTGTTCGCCGCATTTTCATTGGAATTTCCGTGTTGTACATCCGCTTTTACCGTATCAACAATTGCAAATTCAGTAACTTCCTGTCCATCGTGATTCGTCACAACTATTGCTTTTCTGCCGTCAATCCATAGTCCGGCTAATTTTTTATCGCTCATAATTTTAAATTTGAGAAAGTAGTTTCAAGGATTGTGCAAAAGCGCTGTTAATGGACGTTAAAATTAATGATGATAAACATCCTCATACATCACGCCCGCTTCGATTCTGACTGGCAACCTATTTTCTTCAGGAACAATCGGGCAATTGTAATCAAAAGCATTGTAAGCGCAAAAAGGCTGATATGATTGGTTGAAATCCAAAACAATTTCGTTTCCTGATGGAATTTTCAAATCCATATATTTTCCACCGCCGTAAGTTTCTTTTTCATTCGTCAAATCTCGGAAAGGCAAGAAAAGATAATCTTTATACTTATCCATTTTCATCAAATCTAGACTTTGATATAAAGTCAATGTAAAAGCTTTTCCGTCCAAATCAAAAGTCGCTTTTCCATATTCCTGGTATTGTTTGAATTTTCCCGAAGAAGTCGGCAACTCAAACGGAACAGGATTTTCGGTTTTTACAAATTTTGCTGTAATTCTGTATTTCAGATTGATTGGAAAGAACGGATGTTTTTTGAAATTCTTTAGATTATCGCCTCGCAAAGGCGTTTTTTTCGGGTTCAGATATTCTGTATTGAGTTCTTTTTGGAACTTTTTGATTGATGCAATATTTTCTTTTTCTGTTTGTCCATTTAGAAACAGAGACAATATAATGAATAGAAAACTTAATTTTTTCATAATTCGATTTTAATTATTTAGTCAGCAGATTCACTCTCAGAATCATCAACTTCATTAGACTTTAGCTTAGCTTTTTTCATTTGAAAATACTTGTCAAAAGTAGATTTGAAAACAGGAACGTCATCATCTTCACCCATTAGAAAACCCCAAGATTGCAATCCTTCTACTCTATCAAAAATAATTTTCAGAATCGCCAAAACCGGAATCGTCAAAAACATTCCGGCAATTCCCCAAAGCATTTCGCCAACTACCAAACCGATAATCACAATCAGAGAATTGATTTTCACTTTAGAACCAACAACTCTTGGCATTATGATATTTCCGTCAATCGCGTGAATCACGACAATCGCAATCACAATAAACAAAACGTGACTGATTCCCGATGTTGCAAACGTAATCAAAGCACCAATCAATAAAGCAATAAAAATTCCGATGTAAGGAAGAATATTCAGAATTCCTGTCAGAATTGCTAACATAAAATTATATTTGACTCCGATAATGGTGTAAGCAATCAAAGATAAAATCGTCACAATAATCATTTGCAGAAATAATCCAACCAGATATTTTTTCACCATAAACTGAATGCTGTGAACCACTTCGAAAACCGTTTTGTGATGCGACTCTGTGAAACTTGCTACCAAGAATTTGAGAAGATGAGTTCTATATAAAAGGAAAAACAAGGAAAACAAAAATGTAAAACCTGTCAACATCAAGATATATCCAATCGATTTCAAAGCTCTTTCCAAAATAGCTGTTCCTGTACTGATTGATTTTTTAGCCGTATCATTCAGATATTCAAGTTGGTCTTTTCTTCTGACGCCAAATGTTTTGGAAATCCAGCTTTGCAAATCATCTGTTAATTTGATAAATTGTTTTTGAAACTGAGGCCAATCATTCGACAATTTCGCCACTTGTATTGAGATTCCATAAATCACTCCTGCAATAATTGCCAAAGCCAAAAGACTTGCCAAAATAGATGACAAACTTCTCGGAAATCTCAATCGTTTTTCCATAAAACGGGAAAGTGGTATCAGCAGAATTGCTACAAGCAATCCCAAAATCATCGGAACAAAAATCTGTTCACCAATAATAGCAAGAAAACCTAAAACTACAATACTGATGAGAATGCAAGATAACTTGAGGTAAAAAGGATAAGTCTGCTTCATATTATTAGAGGTTAGAAGTTAGAAGTTAGATGTCAGAAGTTAGAAGGATTTTTCAATCAAACTTCTAATTTCTTTTAAAATTATTTTCCAATTAGAAAAACAGCTGGAATTTTGTGCAATTCTGGTTTGTTTTTTTTCCAATCGGCAATTGTTTTTGTTTGGATAAATTCGGTTTCTGGGTCGTTGATATTAGCGGCGATACAGAGTTTGGTATTCGGATTCAGAAATTTGGTCAAATCTTCGAATAGTGGATTATTTCTGTAAGGTGTTTCCATAAAAATCTGTGTGAATCCGGTTTTCTCAACCATATTTTCCAGATGCTGAATTTCCTTTTTCTTCTTGTCTTTTTCAATTGCCAAATAACCATTGAACGAAAACTGCTGCCCATTGAATCCGCTTGCAATCAAAGCCAGAACGAAAGAACTTGGTCCGTTGACAGGAATCACCTTGATATTATTCCTATGCGACCAGCCAACCATAATGTTTCCTGGGTCGCCAATACAAGGCAAACCGGCTTCTGATAATAATCCGAAATCTACGCCTTCTTTCATCAGCTTTTGAGCTTCTTTCAAATCCGCTGTTTCGGAATATTTGTCAAGAAGATATAATTTGAGTTCAGGTTGTTTTTTCTCTGGCGCGAAGAATTTGATGACTTTTCTGGCTGTCTTTTCGTTCTCTACAAAATAATGGTCGATATTCATAATGATATCTTTGATTGTCGGCGCAAAATAATCTGTTGGAGAATTTTCGGAAAGATAAGCTGGGAGAAGGTATAGCATTTTTGTTGTATTAATGTATAGTGTAAAATGTATTTACGATTTTTGTCATTCTGTAAGAATCTAAACTGCCGAGATTCCTACGGAATGACAAAATTATATTATTATGATGAATTTTGTTTTATGTTGAATCTGCAGCCCGACTTGAGCGGAAATCCTTTTTTGCTTATACTTCAAGTTCTATTGAAACTGAAATCTTCTGCAAAAAAGATTGACTTCGTCGAACCACTTCGTTAGGTTTGGGAGCGGAAGGCGGATTAAGCTGCCCAAATCCAAATCTTTACAAATTTAGTTCAAAACTTCTTTTAATCGGTCTTTGTCCAATCTATTTTCCCAATTGGAAACGACAACTGTTGCGACCGCATTCCCAATAACATTAGTCAAAGCGCGGCATTCGGACATAAATTTGTCAATCCCAAGAATCAGAGTCATCCCCGCAATCGGAACTTCGGGAACGACTGCCAAAGTCGCCGCCAAGGTGATAAATCCCGCACCTGTAACGCCAGCCGCACCTTTGGAGCTTAGCATTGCGACCAAAAGCAATCCAATCTGATGTTCCAAAGTTAAGTCGATATTACAAGCCTGCGCAATGAACAACGCTGCCAAGGTCATATAAATATTGGTTCCATCGAGATTGAAGGAATAGCCAGTAGGAACCACCAAACCAACGACACCTTTGTCACAGCCTGCGTTTTCCATCTTTTTCATCAGTCCGGGAAGTGCCGGCTCTGACGAACTTGTTCCTAAAACCAGAAAAATTTCTTCTTTGATATACTTCAGAAATTTGAAAATATTGAATCCGTTATACCAAGCAACGCTTCCTAAAATCAAAATGACAAACAATGCCGAAGTCACGTAAAATGTTCCGACAAGCATCGCCAGATTTTTGAGTGATTCTACACCATATTTCCCAATCGTAAAAGCCATAGCTCCGAAAGCTCCAATTGGTGCGAGTTTCATCAAAATTTCTACAACTTTGAAAATTGGAATCGTTAAAGCCTGAAGAAAATCAAAAACTGGGTAACTTTTTTCTGAAGTTAACGCCAAAGCAACTCCGAATAAAATCGCTACCAGTAAAACCTGCAGAATATTATCGCCTGTTAATGGACTAAATAACGTCTCTGGAATGATATTGAAAATAAAATTAACCAAGGAATTATCGTGCGCTGCTTTCACATATTTTTCAACTTCAGCACCGTTCAGAGTATTTGGGTCGATGTTAAGACCTTTTCCAGGCTGAACAATATGACTGACAATCATCCCAATAATCAAAGCTAAAGTCGAAAATGTAAAAAAATAAATGAACGCTTTTCCTGCAACTCTTCCGACCTTTTTCAAATCACTCATTCCAGCGATTCCTGTGGAAACAGTAAGAAAAATGACTGGCGCTATAATCATTTTGACCAGCTTGATAAAACCTTCGCCGAGAGGTTTCATTTTCTCGCCCAAATCGGGATAATAATAACCAAGAGAAACACCAAAAACAATCGCAATCAGCACTTGAATATAAAGAAGCTGAAAGAATTTTTTCGGTTTTATAGTTTTTTGTTCAATGTCCAAATTCATAAAAAGTCTTATCCTACAAATTTAGAATTGTTTGTGACTTATATCATATTTTTCCTGATTTTTTCTGCAATTATTTCGCAAGAATCGTCGAGCATTTTGTAAACTTTATCAAATCCGTCTATTCCTCCAAAATATGGGTCTGGAACTTCCAATTCGTTATCGAGAATCAATCTGATTTTATGTTTTTGAGAATCGTCCGCCATTTTCAAAACATCTTTGTAATTGTTTTTGTCCATACAGAAAATTAAATCAAAATCATCCAAATCTGATTTTTTGATTGGTCTAGATTTTTGCATCGAGATATCAATTCCGTTTTTGAAAGCAGTTTTTACAGAACGTTCGTCAGGTCCATTTCCTTCGTGATAATTGATTGTTCCCGCACTGTCAACAAAATAATTTTCATCCAGTTTAGATTTCAAAATTCCTTCTGCCAAAGGACTTCTGCAAATATTGCCGAGACAAACCATTAATATTTTCATTGTACAAAATTGTATTAAGTAAGATGTAAAAAGTATTATGATTTTAAAATTAGAAAAATAAAATCATAAAAAAAAAGGATTTAAAAACTTAAATCCTTGTATTGTTATTGAGCAATTTTCTCTTTCAAATCCTTGATATATTTCTTCAATTCTTTATCGATTTTGGAAACATCTCGAATGGTGTCGCAAGCATACATTACGGTTGAATGGTCTTTTCCGCCCATTTCTTCTCCGATTTTTGTGAACGTTGCATTGGTATATTCTTTTGCAAAATACATTGCCAACTGTCTCGGTAAAGCGATTTCTCTTTTTCTGGTTTTAGACAACAATTGCTCTCTCTGAATCCCGAAATAATCGCAAACAATCTCCTGAATATAAGGAATATTGATGGTTTTCTTCTGAGTTGTTGCTAACTTATTAATGGTATCTTTTAATAAATCAAGACTGAAATCCGATTTGTAAACCGTTGAGTAAGCAATTACTGCATTCACAACACCGATTAGTTCTCTAACTCCGTTGGTTTTAACTTCGGAAGCTAAATAATCTAGCATATCATCCGTCAATTCAATTCCGTCACGGCTTAATTTGTCAACAATGATTTTTCTTCTTGTATCGAAGTTTGGCGATTTGATTTCTGCAGAAAGTCCCCATTTGAAACGGGAAATAATTCTTTCCTGCGTATCCAAAATATCTGCAGGCGCTTTATCAGAAGTTAAGATGATTTGTTTTCCATTCTGATGCAAATAATCAAAAATATGGAAGAAACTATCCTGAGTAGCCGCTTTACCAGACAAGAATTGAATATCATCGATAATCAAAACATCAATCATCTGATAATAATGTTGGAAATCTGTTTTATTTTGAGACTTAGCCGCCTTCACAAAATCCTGAATGAATTTTTCTGATGATTGATACAAAACCACTTTCTCTGGGAAAGAAGCTTTCACTTCAAGTCCAATAGCTTGAGCCAAGTGCGTTTTTCCTACACCATATCCACCATAAACAAACAATGGATTGAAAGCCGTAGAGCCCGGTCTTTTTGCAATAGATCTTGCAACAGTTGAAGCAAACTTGTTACTTTCTCCTTCTATAAAATTATCAAAAGATTGATCCGCTTTCAAGTTAGAATCAATATTGATTTTTTTGATTCCAGGAACTGCAAAAGCGTTCACATTATTATCTTTAAGAACCGGTCTAGCTTCCTGAATTTTTGGAGCCTGAGTAGAAATTCCTTTTACGTTCATCGTAATTGGTTTTTCTTTTCCTGCAGGTTTGTTTTCCATTACAGAATACCACAATTTCACGCCTTTACCGATATTTTTCTTAAGTGCAGCAGACAGTAAAGACAAGTAATTGTCCTCAATATATTCCTTGTAAAAATCGCTTGGAACTAGCAACGTCAGATTATTGTTCACCAAAGAAATTGGCTGAACTTTATCAAACAATAAGTCGAAAGAATTCTCTAACTTTTTGAGGTCCGTATTGTCCTCTGCTGCGTTCAGATTATCCCGCATAAACTGGATGCATCTACCCCAGATCAATTCTAAATTTTCATTCATTTTTCTGCTGCTATTTCCGGTGGGATTTTAGTTTTTTAAGAAGACAACAAATATCTAATTATTAATTTTCATAAAAAAATTTTTTCACTATTGATTATTAAAAAATATATTTGTATGAATTATTAACGACTTAAAATGATACACACAACACACTCAATAAGAGTACGTTACGGAGAAACAGACCCAATGAAATATGTCTATTATGGTAACTATGCAGAATATTTTGAAGTCGCAAGAGTTGAGCTTTTTCGGACACTTGGAATGTCATATGATGAAATTGAAAAGAGAGGAATTTTCCTTCCCGTTTCCGAATATAAAATTAAGTATTTGAAACCAGGACTTTATGACCAACTTTTGGAAATTCATACTTACGTAAAAAAAATTCCGGGCGTTAAAATTGAATTTGATTATGAAATTTATAATGAAGATAAAGTAAAAATTACAGAAGCTTCCACTACCCTATTTTTCCTGGATGCCGAAACTAATAAAATTGTAAGATGTCCGGATTTTCTTTTGGACTTGATTAAGGAAAATTGGAAGGAATAAATTATCTTTCCTTGAATTTTTAACATATTCGGAATTAAAATAAATCTTAAATGAAAAAATTACTAGCAATAGTTTCATTATCTACTATATCATTATTTTCTGCTCAGCAAAAAACTTATTGTAACCCTATTAATATAGATTACGGTTATACGCCCTTCGAAGTTTTTTCAAAACAAGGAAAACACCGCGCAACTGCAGACCCAGTGATTGTTAATTTCCAGAAAAAGCTTTTCCTATTTTCTACCAATCAGGAAGGTTATTGGTATTCTGATAATATGTTAGATTGGAAATTCGTTCACAGAAAATTTTTGAGAGATAATAAATATACACACGACCTGAACGCGCCAGCAGTTTGGGCAATGAAAGACACTTTGTACGTCTATGGCTCCACCTGGGAACAGGATTTCCCGATTTGGAAAAGTACTAATCCTACAAAAGACGATTGGAAAATAGCTGTCGACACTTTGAAAGTTGGCGCTTGGGATCCTGCTTTCCATTATGATGAAGACAAAGACAAATTATATCTCTATTGGGGTTCCAGCAACGAGTGGCCACTTTTGGGAACCGAAGTTAAAACTAAAACAATGCAGTCCGAAGGTTTCGTAAAACCTATTTTAAGATTAAAACCAGAAGACCACGGCTGGGAAAGATTTGGAGAATACAATGATAATGTTTTTCTTCAACCATTTGTAGAAGGTGCTTGGGTTACGAAATATAAGGACAAATATTATATGCAATATGGTGCGCCAGCAACGGAATTCAGTGGTTATTCTGATGGGGTTTATGTTTCAAAAAACCCTTTAGAAGGTTATGAATATCAGCAACACAATCCATTTTCTTATAAACCTGGAGGTTTTGCAAGAGGAGCTGGACACGGAGCAACATTTCAGGATAATTTCAATAACTGGTGGCACGTTTCTACAATTTTCATTTCAACCAAAAATAATTTTGAGAGACGATTGGGAATTTGGCCAACTGGATTTGATAAAGATGATGTAATGTACACCAACACCGCTTATGGCGATTATCCAACTTTGCTACCACAATATGCACAAGGAAAAGATTTTTCAAAAGGTTTATTTCCTGGTTGGATGTTATTGAATTATAATAAACCTGTTCAGGTTTCATCAACTTTAGGAGGTTATCAGGCAAATCTTGCAGTGGACGAAGACATCAAAACATATTGGTCAGCAAAAACTGGGAATTCTGGAGAATGGTTTCAAACTGACTTGGGTGAGGTTTCTACAATCAATGCGATTCAAGTTAATTATGCAGACCAAGATGCTGAGTTTATGGGAAAAACGCTAGGCAAAATGCATCAATATAAAATCTATGGTTCTAATGACGGCAAAAACTGGAAAGTAATTGTTGACAAATCTAAAAACCAAACCGACGTTCCTCACGATTATATTGAATTGGAAAATCCAGCAAAAGCTAGATTCCTAAAAATGGAAAATCTGAAAATGCCGACAGGAAAATTTGCTTTAAGCGGGTTCCGAGTTTTTGGGAAAGGTGCTGGAACAAAACCTGCGAAAGTTCAAAACTTTGTTCCTTTAAGAGCAGACCCTAAAAAATATGGCGAAAGAAGAAGTATCTGGTTCAAATGGCAGCAAAATTCAGACGCAGATGGTTACGTCATCTACTGGGGAAAATCGCCGGATAAATTATATGGAAGCATTATGGTTTATGGTAAAAACGAATATTTCTTCACAGGAGCAGACAGAACAGATGCATATTATTTTCAAATTGAAGCTTTTAATGCAAATGGAATCTCTGAAAGAACAGAGGTTGTAAAATCAGAATAAATTTTAAGTTTTTAATTATAAAAATTCAAGCTTTCGGAGTGATTCTTCGAAAGCTTTTTTATTATTACTGATTATTATTTCGAAATATTAAATTTTCATTAATTCAAAGAATTTTAAAATTAGATTAACATTTATTAATAAACTTAAATTTTAAAAGAAAAATACTCAAAAATACTTCATCAACTGAAATAATTTTATAAATTTATAAACAGTAAAAGAATTTTAAAAGCGAATGGAGTTTTTTCTGACATCAGAAGATAATGATGACCGACCGATTTTTATTACCGGTAATTTTAACAAGTGGAATCCAAAAGATTCAAAATTCAGATTGGAAAAGATGGATGACAAAAATTATTACGTCAATATTCCAAATGAATTATTAAATAATGAAATAGAATATAAGTTTACAAAAGGTGGTTGGGAAAATGTCGAAATTGATAAATATGACAACATCACATCGAACAGAAAGATAAAAAAAGAGAAAAAGAAAACGCAAGATACTGTCGAAAAATGGAGACTGAATTGGGGACCTTTCAAAAAAGAATTTTTCCCGATTACTGAATTGGTTGATGAAGCATTTTATATTCCTCAGCTTGATAAGAGGAGAAAAGTTTGGGCGCTTTTACCTTATGATTATTATAATTCGGAGAAAAGTTATCCGGTTTTGTATTTGCAGGATGCACAGAATTTATTCAATGATGGTTCCGAATTTGGAAATTGGGAAATCGATAAAAAACTGGCTCTTCTTGCAGAGTATGGACGAGGCGATTTGATTGTCATTGCGGTAGAACACGGTAACGATGACCGAATTAAAGAATATATTTTCGATAATGAGGATGTAACAAAAAATGCAGAAGGGAAAAAGTATCTAAGGTTCATCACAGATACTTTGAAACCTTGGATTGATAAAAATTACAGAACTAAAAAAGACAGAGAAAACACGGGAATTGGCGGAAGCTCATTGGGTGGATTGATTAGCATTTATGGAGGATTTCTTTATCCGGAAGTTTATTCCAAACTATTGATTTTTTCGCCGTCGCTTTGGGTAGAACCGGAAAATGATTTTCCGATGATTACATTTAGTAATCCTTACAAACTAAAAGTCTATTTGTACGGAGGAAGACAAGAAGGTTCCAGAATGGTTGGAAGAATAAGATTATTTGAAAAAGCTTTGAAAAAATTGACGACTCAAAAATCATTTGACTTTGAAGTCAGAACCAACATCAACGACCAAGGAACACATCAGGAATTTTTCTGGTCGCAGGAATTCCCAAGAGCAGTAGAATGGCTTTTCATAGACAGTCTGGAAAGTCCCGTGAAAGCCAAAGATGAATTAGAAGATAATTTAAATCAATAGCGTCGGGCTTTAGCCCGATAAAAAATTAAAGATTGTATTTGGCTTTAGCCAAAATTTAAAAAGTTTATGATTAAAATTTATAATAAAAAAGAAAAAACAACCCAAAACATATACCTGTTCAGCGAAGACGATTGGAAACAGGAAAAAAACTCGTATCCGAACGTTGAATTATTCTTCAATGGAAAAAAAAATGACATTTTCATTAAAACTCACTCGGATAAGTTCGATTTTTTCATTGGAATTGGGAAAGATTCAAAAGGATACGAAATCCAAGCTATCGCAAACAAATTTTCTAATGATTATAAAAAAAGCTTGCAGGCAGTTCCAACTTCGGTTCATTCAAATTTAGGATTAGATTTGACAGAAGAATTAGTAAAAGGTTTATTTTTAGGAACTTATCTCTATCCATTTGAAAAATCGCATCCGTTTTGGCAGGAGAATTTTGAACTTCATTTTGAAAATATTTCTGAAGAAGAGGGAAAAAATTTAGCCTTAAAAACAGAAGCACTTTGCAACGGACAATTTGCCGGAATGGAATGGCTGAATAAACCTGCCAATCATAAAAAGGTGAATCAAATTTCAGATTTTTTGAATTCGACTGCGGAAAAATATGATTTGAAGTATAAAGCATTCAACAGAGAAGAGTCTATAAAAGAAGGCTTAGGAGCATTCGTCGCAGTTAATCAAGGGAGTTCGCAAGAAGCTGCTTTCACAATTTTAGAATACTATTGTGGAAAAGCTGATGCAAAAACTTTCGGATTGGTAGGAAAATGCGTTTTGTTTGACACTGGTGGAATTTCCATCAAACCATCTGAAAATATGCATTATATGAAAAGCGATATGGGCGGAGCAAGCGCAGTTATAGGAGCTTTGATTACAGCTTCGGAACTGAAACTTCCTGTAAACATCATCGCCATTCTTCCGATTACGGATAATGTTGTTTCAGAAAATGCGTATTTGCCGAGCGATGTTGTGACGGCTTACAATGGAAAAACAATTGAAGTTCTAAACACAGATGCAGAAGGTAGAATGACTTTAGCAGACGGACTTTCTTATCTATCAAAAAATTACAAAACCGATGTTTTGATTGATTTGGCAACGCTCACAGGAAGTTCGGTTAGGATGTTTGGTTACACTTGTGGTGCTTATTTCTCTAACAATGATGAGTTGAAAAAGAAACTGGAAAAATCCGCCGATAAAACCAATCAGCGACTTTGGAATCTTCCCCTTTGGGATATTTGGAAAGATGATTTTACTTCGGATGTTGCAGATTTTAAGAACATTTCGATGAAACCTTTTGGAGACTGTATTATTGCTGGAAAATTTTTGGAACAATTCATTGAAGGTCACGAAAATTGGGCGCATCTGGATATTGCAGGCGTTGCGTTTGGGAATGTTGGTTATGCTAAAGATAAAGCAGCGACTGGTTATGGCGTTCAGCTTTTGTTAGATTTAATTGAAAATTATTAGCCAAAATTAAAGAAGTAAATCTTTGAACATTTTACTTTTTACATAATACAAATTTGAAAATGAATATGGAAAAAACGATTGTTTGCATCTCTTGTTATTACAAAGGTTATGATTTTATGGACGAGTGCAAAAAACTCGGAAACAAAATCATTTTGATTACGTCAGAAAACCTGAAAGAAAAGAATTGGCCTTGGCACGCTATAGACGAGATTTATTATATGCCAGAGCTTGAACCTTCGGTTTGGAATCTTGACCATTTGGTCCAGGGATTTGCTTATCTGATGAAAAACCACCAGATCGATGCGGTTATTGCTTTGGATGATTATGATGTAGAAAAAGCGGCAATGATTCGGGAAACCTATCGTATTCCTGGGATGGGACAAACGACACATCGTTATTTCCGAGATAAACTGGCTATGCGCCAACAAGCCAAAGACAACGGGATTTCTGTTCCAGAATTTTCTTCCATTTTCAATGATGCAAAACTTCATCAATTCACACAAGATGTTCCAGGACCGTGGGTATTAAAACCACGTTCTGAAGCTTCAGCAAGTGGAATTAAGAAAATCAATTCGGCTGATGAACTTTGGCCGGCTGTGGAAAATCTTGGGGATGAACGTTATAAATTCCTTTTAGAATCTTTCAAACCTGGCGATGTCTATCACGTGGATTGTTTGGTTTATAATAAGGAAATTGTGTTTTCCTGTTTTTCAAAATATCTATCTCCACCGATGAAAGTTTCTCATGAAGGTGGCGTTTTCCGTACCAAAACATTGGATAAAAATTCTGAAGAAGCCAAAGGTTTGGAACAAATCAACAGAGAAGTTCTGACAAAATTCGGAATCAAAAATGGAGCAACTCATAGTGAATACATCAGAGGAACAGATGGACAATATTATTTCCTCGAAACATCTTCCAGAGTTGGTGGCGCACACATTCCGGATATGGTAGAAGCTGCTACAGGCGTAAATATCTGGCGTGAATGGGCAAGATTGGAAAATGCATTGTTACAAGGAACTCAATATTCGGTTGAGGAAACTCAGAAATTATATTCTGGATTGATTGTGGCATTAGCAAAAGACAAACATCCCAATATTGACAATTTGAAAAGCGACGAAGTGGAAAAATTTCTACCCATCGATTATCATATCGGAATTGTTTATAAATCCGACAATCCCGAAAGAATTCAGCAAAAATTGGATGAAGCGGCAACCTATGTCACAGAAGAGATTCTGAATATCATTCCGCCAAAAGACAAACCGACCAGCTAATGCTTAATTATGAATGATAAATTACTGAATTTCATAATCTTTTAATTTTAAAACAACAATGTCTCAAATCACACATACAGATTATTATTCACATATTCTTGGGATGAGCCTTCAGGTCGAAGTTACAGGACATTTCGGTTATCCTATTATTATGTTCCCGACTTCGCAAGGCTCCTATACTCAGAATGCCGATTTTCATTTAAACGGAAGTATTTCACATTTCACAAACAGTGGAATTTTGAAATTATTCAATGTTCAGACGATCGATAAATTTAGTTTTTATGACAAAGCGATTTCGCCTTACGAAAGAATTAGAAATTACGAAATGTACGTTCAATTCTTGGCTCAGGAGTTCATTCCTTATATCCAAAGAACGCACAACACACATCGTGTAGCAGTTGCAGGCGCAAGTTTTGGTGGTTATCACGCAGCTAATTTTGCATTCAGGTTTCCGGATTTGGTGTCGCATCTTTTCTGTTTGTCAGGCGCTTTTAACATCAGGAATTTTATGGATGGTTATCAGGATCAACTGATTTATTTCAATTGTCCCGACGAATTCGTAAAAAACGACGAAGCCTGGAAATATAAACATATGCACATTGTTCTCAGCACATCTGACCGTGATATTTGCCTGGAACCGACCAGAAAAATGGCAGGCATTTTAACGTCAAAAGGAATCAATCATTGGTATGATGAGCAAAAATGGATAGACCACGATTGGGTGCTTTGGAGAATGGTTTTCCCGACATTCGTTGGACGATTTTTTGGTTAATCAATTAAATTAATAAAACAAACATACAAATCTCAGACATCCAACATCGGACTTCTGACAAAAAAACAAAACATTATGGCAAAAAAAATTGGAATTTTATTTGGAATGGAAGACACGTTTCCTTGGGCTTTTATTGATAAAGTTAACGAACTCGGAAAAGGAGAATATATTGCAGAACCCGTTCAAATTGATAAATTGGAACAAGGCGCTGATTATGGTTACGCTGTGATTATTGACAGAATTTCGCAAGATGTTCCTTTCTACAGAGCTTATCTTAAAAATGCAGCGGTTAACGGAACTTACGTTATCAACAATCCATTTTGGTGGAGTGCAGATGAGAAATTTTTCAATAATGCTTTGATGTCAAAAATTGGAATTCCATTACCGAAAACTGTTTTGTTACCATCTCACGAAAGACCAACCAACACTTCGGAAACTTCTTTCAGAAACCTGAAATTCCCTCACGATTGGGAATATATTTTCAACTACATCGGATTTCCTGCTTATATGAAACCTCACGATGGTGGTGGTTGGAGAAATGTTTACAGAGTAGAAAATCCGGAAGATATGTGGGCAAAACACGCAGAAACAGAGCAATTGGTAATGATGGTTCAGGAAGAGATTGTTTTCGAGGATTATTATAGAGTTTATTGTTTGGGCAGAAAGTACGTTCACATTATGCCTTATGAACCTAGAAATCCACATCATTTGAGATATGCAACAACGCATCAAACGGAAGGAAAAGAACTTGAAAAATTATTGAAAACGATTACGGACTATACCATCAAAATGAATGAAGCTTTGGGTTACGATTTCAATACAGTGGAATTTGCTGTGAGAGACGGAATTCCTTACGCCATTGATTTCTGTAATCCAGCGCCTGATGCGGACAGAAACTCTGTTGGCGAAGAAAATTTCCAATGGATTGTAGAACACGCTGCAAAACTAGCCATTGAAAAAGCTAAAGATTACAAACCAGGAAAAATAAATATCGATTGGGGGAAATTTGTAACTAATCAGCTTTAAAAATATTTTAAAAACCCTTAGACTCCGCTCAGTGTGACATTGATAATTTTTCCGCAATATCATCTGAAGTTCTCAAAGACATCGAATATAGACTAACTACTAACTAACACAAGAAAAAAAATGCACAAATTCACAATTGGTGTTGAGGAAGAATATCAAATCATCGATGCGGAAAGCCGCGATTTGGTTTCCCACGTTTCCAAAATAATAGAAGGAGGAAAAGCAGTTCTCAGCGAAAATCTAAAACACGAGATGCACGAGTCTGTCGTAGAAATGGAAACAGGCATTTGTGAAAATATCCAACAGGCACGTCAGGAATTGACCGACCTCAGAAGACATCTAGTAAAAACCGCTCACGAGCAAGGTCTACGAGTTTCCGGCGGTGGAACACACCCGTTTTCTCATTGGAAAGATAACATCATCACAAAAGACGCACGTTATGACAAAATCGTAAGCGATATGGGCGATGTTGCAAGGTCGAATTTGATTTTCGGTTTACACGTTCACATCGGGATTCCAGATCGTGAAGAAGGAATTAGAATCCAGAATGTGATGCGCTATTTTTTACCGCACGTTTACGCATTATCTACCAATTCTCCTTTTTGGGTTGGCAGATTAACGGGTTTCAAATCTTACAGACAAGAAGTTTTTGCTAAATTCCCAAGAACAGGCTTACCAAGTTATTTCGGAAGTGTGGCAGAATTCGATGCTTACGTGAATTTGATGGTAAAAACAGGAACAATTGACAATGCTAAGAAAATATGGTGGGATTTGAGAGTCCATCCCTTCTACCCTACGATTGAATTTAGAATTTGTGATATGCCAATGACGATAGATGAGACCGTTTGTCTGGCAGCAATTATGCAGGCTTTGGTAGCAAAAATCTATAAAATGCATCAGCAAAATACCAGCTACAGAAGTTACAGAAGATTGCTTTTGACCGAGAATAAATGGCGAGCTTCCAAAGACGGAATTGATGCTCATCTTATTGACTTTGGGAAAGAAACAAGTGTTCCTTATAAAGATTTGCTGGAAGAATTATTGGCTTTCATAGATGATGTTGTGGACGATTTGGGATGCAGAAAAGAAGTTGAGTTTGCGAGAGAAATTATCAAAATGGGAACCGGAGCAGACAGACAACTCAAAGTGTTCCACGAAAGTGGCGGTGATATGAAAAAAGTGGTGGATTATATGATTTATGAAACAGAGAAAGGGCTTTTGTAATTATTAGTTATGAATGGTTAATTGTTTCCGAATCGCATGCAATAGGGATTGCAGTGGAAATCCTTTTGCTTTTCTTTCACATAAGGAAAAACAAAAGATTGCAACGGAAAGCCCGACCCAAGCTGTGATTTAGCGCTGGCGAGGGAATTGCCCTAATTACAGTAATGAGAATTTTGTTCGCTTTTTATCAATTTTAGATTCCGTATTTTTGTAAAAAATTATGAATATGAGTAAAAATGATGTAAGAATTGCACTTTTGGATATGAATAATAATCATCCGAATCAAGGGATGAGAAATATAAAAGAGCTGTCGAAAGCGTTTCAGGAGCAATCAGAATACGAAGTTTCTGTGGATGTTTTTGATATCCGTTATAAAAATGAAATGCCAAATATTGAAGATTTTGACATTTTCATTTCTTCCGGAGGGCCAGGAAATCCGCACCGTGAAGGTTATGAATGGGAGCAGAAATTTGCTGATTTTTTGACGCAAGTTTGGGAACACAACAAAAACAGTGAGCAGAAAAAATATTTGTTTCTGGTTTGTCATTCTTTCCAATTGGCAGTTATTCATTTCGGAATTGCAAATGTCTGCAAGAGAAAATCATATTCTTTCGGCGTGATGCCAATTCATAAATCGGAAGAAGGCGACAGTGAGTTTCTGTTCCAAAATCTTCCAGACCCTTTTTACGCAGTTGATTCCAGAGCGTATCAATGCATCGAACCTAATCTGGAAAAATTAGACGAATTGGGTATGAAAATCGTGGCTTTAGAAAAAATCCGCCCTACGGTTCGTTTGGAAAGAGCAATGATGGCCGTTCGTTTTTCTGACGAGATTTTCGGAACTCAGTTTCATCCAGAAGCTGACCCAATTGGCTTCATCAAAAATCTGGAAGATGAGAAAAATAAAGAAGCAATGATTGAAACTTTCGGGATGGAAAAATACCTTGAAACCATTGACAGAATGGATGATGACGACAAAATTATATTGACCAGAGCCCAAATAATCCCAAGGTTTTTACAGCTGGCGTCTGAACAAATTACTAAAAATTTGGTATTTGGTTAGTGGTTGACTGTTGATAGTTTTTATTTTGAAACTAACAACTTTCAACGCACAACTATCAACAAAATTTAAACTATGATTCCAAAATACAGAACTCAATTCAACGGAGAATTTTCTCAGGAAAAATATCAAAAAGTCAATGAATTAATAAAAGAGAAATGCGGTCACGAAGCCGCGTTTCGACTTTCTGAGAGTCCAATTTTTCTTAGCAAAGATTTTTGGCAAAAGCTGAATGATGCTTCCCAATCCATTATTTCTCAAATCAAAGAGATGTCTGACGAAGACTTGAGAAAAGCTATTCCTGCGAATTGCAATGTTCCGAATGATACTCAAAAACCACATTTTGTAGCCATAGATTTTGGAATTTGTCAAGATGAGAATGGAAATGTAATTCCGCAGTTGATAGAATTGCAGGCTTTTCCGAGTTTGTTTGGATTTCAAAAGTTGTTTGAAGAAGTGATTACCGAAGTTTATCCTTTTCTGAACGAACTGAAAAATTCTCTTCCGAAAGATGATTACATCAAAAAACTGAAACAGGTGATCTTAGGAAATGAGAATCCTGAAAATGTAATTCTTCTGGAAATCTATCCTGAAAGACAAAAAACGCTTATTGATTTTATTCTCACAGAAAAATATCTTGGAATCAAAACGGTTTGTCTGACGAAAATCAAAAAAGAAGGCAAAAAGTTATTTTATGAAAATGATGGAAAATTAATCCAAATCAACCGAATTTATAATCGTGTGATTTTTGATGAATTAGATAAAATTGAAGGTTTGGAATCTGAATTTGATTTCCGAGAAAACATTGATGTAGAATGGATTACACATCCGAATTGGTTTTTCAAAATCTCAAAATATATCCTTCCAAAACTAAAACACGAGTTTGTTCCGAAAAGTTATTTTTTAGCAGATTTTCCTGAAACTGAACTATTGGAAAATTTTGTTCTGAAACCACTTTTTTCTTTTGCTGGAAGTGGCGTAAACCTTAATCCGACTCAGGAAATAATCAATACAATTGAAGATAAAGAAAATTATATTCTTCAAAGAAAAGTGACTTATGCACCACTTTTTAAAGACATCAACGGAGAATTTTCCAAAGCCGAAATTCGGTTGCTTTTTGCTTGGAGTCCAGAAAAAGAAAATCCTGAACTTCTTGTAAATCTTGTAAGAATGACCAAAGCTGCAATGGTGAATGTGGATTTTAATAAGAAAGATGCGATTTGGATTGGAAGTTCTATGGCTTTTTTTGAGAAATAGCTTTCACTTTTAGTAATAATCTCTGGCGTATTTTTTGAACATAGCGATAAAAAACTATGTTAGATTTCAAACAAATTCTTCTGGGTTCAGAAGATTGGAGTTTCCTTTTAGAAACTGTTCTGAGAACAAGTATAATGTTCGTTATCATCATCTTAGGACTTCGACTTTTAGGTAAGCGAGGCGTGAAGCAACTATCCGTTTTTGAACTCGTTGTGATAATTGGACTTGGTTCTGCAGCCGGCGACCCGATGTTTTATAAAGATGTTGGAATTATTCCGGCAATTGTTGTTTTCACAATGATTATTAGCCTTTACTCCATCATTACATACTTTATTGGAAAAAGCAAAAAATTTGAACAGTTGGTAGAAGGCCAACCAATTTGTTTGATTGATGAAGGCGTTTTCTGCATTGATGATTTTAAGAAAGAGTCGCTGGGAGAAGATGAATTTTTTGCAGAATTAAGACTAAAAGGCGTCTCACATCTTGGTCAAATTGAAAAAGCCATTGAAGAAATCTCTGGCGAAATCAGCGTTTTTTATTATGAGGATAAAGACATCAAATATGGTTTGCCGATAATGCCCAATTCATTAGAAAAAACATTAAAAACATTTCCTAAAAACACCTACTATTCTTGTACATTTTGTGGTTATACTCAGGAATGTGATAGTGGAACACAAAGCAATTGCAGAGTTTGCGGAAAAGATGAATGGGTAGAATCTTCCAACAAAAAGAGAATCTCTTAAATCAATTCCAATTTCTCAACTTTCAGCTCATCAAAATGATGAATGACTAAATCTGCAGTTTCGTAGTTTTGACTTTTACTGTTTTCGCTTTTGTAACCGATACAGAAGATTTCTGCAGCATTGGCGGCTTGTATTCCGTTTGTGCTGTCTTCTATGACGATGCAATTCGATTTTTCATTTCCAGAAAGCCTTTGAGCTTCGATGAAAATCGCAGGATTCGGTTTTGATTCGGGAAAATCTTCACCACTTACGAGATGTGAGAAAAATGGAAATAAGTCAAACCTTTTGAAAACTCTGTCAATCGTTGATTTTGCTGCGGACGAAGCTAATATCAATTGGAAATTGGCAGAATGAAGATTCTTAATCAATGTTCCAACTCCATCCAATAATTTCAAAGCTGGGTCAGAATCGAACAGATCATAAAATATGGTTCTTTTTCTTTGGATTAATTCTTCAACATTGGTCTCGATTCCGAAAATCTCCTTAATCATTTGATAGACATTTCGGGTCGATTTTCCTGTAAATCTTGAGAATAATTCGGCATCAACATCAATGTTCAATTCTTTGAAATGTTGGTAGTAAGCTTTTTTGTGAAGTGGTTCTGTATCTACAATCACACCGTCCATATCAAAAATAACAGTATTCTTCATCTTCTAATTTCTCTTTTCAGTTTCATTAATTCGGAGCAAAAGTAGGGATTGAAAAATTAAACTGAAAGATTTTGGAAATTATTGAAATGTTAATTTGACAATTTTATCCTTCCCTGCTAAAATTAACGTATCGTGATTCAGCCATTCGCAAGCGTAGAAATTTTTTTCGTCAGATATTTTGGTCCAGGTTTTTCCGTAATCTGATGAGAAACTGATGTGCTGGTCACCAACTGCAACGATTTCTTTTCCTTTGGTTTTTGGTCGGAATTTCACACAAGTCATATAACCCGCATTTTTTCCGCTGGCTTGGATTTGCCAAGTTTGTCCACCATCATTGGTTGTTGCGATATTATTGATATTATCGGATTGTTTTGTATAATCTCCGCCAACTGCGATTCCGAAATTTTTGTCATAGAAATCTATTGAGTAAATACCTTGGGATGATGTTCCTTGAGTGAAAGGTGTTTCGAAAACCTGCCAGTTGCAATCTTTATTTTTCATTCTGTAAATTCTGGATTTTGCACCTCCTGTAGCAATCCAAATAACATTTCCAAAACTTGCAATATTAGTATTACTAGCAGCAAAAGCGGCTTCGCCTTTTTCTAAATAAGGAAAATCTTTACAATTTTTACAATTGATCCAATTTGCACCACCATTTCGGGTTTGAGAGATATTCAGTCTTTGATTGGCTGATGGGTCACTAAATGCTAATCCAAAATTATTATCTGTGAATTTCAAAGCATCATAAAAAGCGGTTGAATCATTATCATTAAACACAACTTTGAAGTCTAATGTTTTTTTGTTAATTTGGAAAAAATGCGCCGGACTTTCTATATTAATTGTGTAAAAATATTTGTTGTTTTGAGCTAAAGTTCTGAAATGAAGAGATTTTTGAGACAATCGGATTTGCTTTTTATTATTAGAATTCTTTAAATCTACATACCCAAACTTGGAATCTGTTCCTGCATACCAGACTTTTCCGTCCCAGAGTTGAATGGCTCGAATGCTGATTTTGTCAGTCAATAATGTATCGATGGTAAATTTCTGAGATAGCAGAAATGACGAAATAATCGTGAGTGAAAATAGTACTAGTTTTTTCATTTTATAAAAATAATGAAAGTTTGGTAATGTTGATGATTATTAACAAAATTTGGTTTTAAAGACAAAATCCATAGCCCCGATTGACTCTTATTTTTATTTTTCTATTTGCATCGTCTAAACTTCTTTTGCAACGGCATCCTTTTTTGTTTTTTCTTTTCAATTTCTATTGAAGACCAATTGGTCGTCAACAAAAAAGATATAGTGGAAAGCGGGATTAAGCTCCTAAAATTATGCTTAAAAAAGCAAAGCCCCATTTTGAAAACAAAACGAGACTTTACAAGTAATTTTTAAATCGCAGAACCAACGCCGTCTTTCAGGCTTTCTGTAAATTTTTTCCGTTCTTTTAACCTTCTTCTGGTAACAACTTTTTTTCCTGCTAAAGCCTTCATAAACTTCAGCTGTTCAAACCTTTCTCTTCCAAAATGATGAAAAAGAACATAAACCAGAACGCCTGAGCCTGTGATGATGATGTAACCAAATATTTTTTTAGTTGCCACTATAATGGCATTCAGCTGTAATAGCTTGATGTTTTTGGAAAGTGTTTGTGGGGTAATTGTCATCCCATCCAAATAAACAGCAGCATTGCCAATACTCTCTATCTGATATCTGTACTGAAACCACGAATATAATGTAGAAAAAATCCCAACAGCCAAAAACGTTCTCCAAACCAGAACCAATCCAATAGCTGCTATCATGTCATTAATCTCTAATTTGTCCAACGTATAGTACCAAACAGATATAAACAACGCGCCCATCCCGTAGCCTTTGAGAAACATTGGCAAATACCAATTATTATAACTGAACTCTAAAACCATAGAAAAGTACATTATGATAGCATAGCCCAGCATCGCAGAGAAACCAGAAAAGACAAACATCTTAACCGGTAATTCTTTTTTGAACCAAAACATCGCCAATATACCGGAAACAATAATCCCAGGAATCATCAATGTGCTTAGTTTTGCATTTGTAAGTTGATCATAGCCCAACACGCCCATTGAAAAAGTGTTCTGAATAGAAGCAGTTCCAAGATACATCCCCAGAAAGAATAACATGATCAAACCATTGACAACATTGCTTTTTTTAAAAATATTAAAAGAAAGGTAAGGTCTTTTGAGAGTTAATTGTCTTACACAAAGCATCCCAAAACTTACAAAAGCAACTAGACTTGCGTGAATGATCTTGCGGGAGTTCCACCAATCCTGTTGTTTACCAAACGCGTAAACATAAGCCGAAAACATAAAGGTTGAAACAAACAAAACAATACTCATCCAATCGATATAATGCAAAGGCATTTTGATGGCAAAATATTTATCGTGCATAAAAAACCAATGTAAAACAGCCATCAATAAACAAGCTATAGCAGCTAAAATGTAAAACTGTTGCCAATTATATACTAAGGATACTTCTGTTGCATAATATGATGCCAATTGTTGAAGAACCAGTACGAAGGTATAAAAGGCACCATAGAAAAACCCTCTATTCCCCATCATTACCATCAATGGTAAGAAAAATTCCAGAGATGCTATCATCTTCAAAAAACCTATCAAAAGTGCTGTAAACACAAAAATCATTGGGGAGGATGTTGTTGCATTAATAAAACAAAGAATCGCCAAAGCAATCAGAATGAAAATAATCTTATCTCTGACTTTAAATCGTTGTTTCAGTCTTCCAACAATGGGCATACAAGCTCCCATTCCAATTGTATTGGCATAATTGGCCCACAAAAAGTATTCGGATTGCGTACCTAGTCCGCTGGATAAACTGGTAATATTCCCTGTGTAAACGCCACTAAGCGGCATAAGCAATGCAAGCATCAACACTATCAATAGCAACTGCAATGGCTTGGGAACCCAATCGTTATATAGACCTTTGTTGTACATTATTATTTATTAGATTCTAGCTTGATATTCATATTCATGCCGGCACTCAGTTTATCGATATCTTCTTTTTTGTTATTGGAAGTAAACTCTATCCTTACCGGAATCCTTTGTTGAACTTTTATAAAATTACCTGTCGAGTTATCTGTAGGAACACTAGAATATTTTGCTCCTGTAGCCGCAGAAATCGCAGTCACTTTGCCTTCAAATTTTTGTCCGCCCAAAGCATCTGCTGCCATTATCATCTTTTCTCCAATTTTGATATTGGGCATCTGACTTTCCAAAAAATTGGCAGTAACCCATTTTTGACCATTCAGAACAATGGTTGCAACCTGTTGTCCCGGCTGTATCAATTGACCTTCTGATATTGTTCTTCTTCCCATTACCCCATCATAAGGTGCTGTGATCACGGTATAAGAAAGGTTGATTCTTGCCATATCCAGAGCTGATTTTGTTCTTTTGATCTCTGCATCGTTAATCCCCAATCTATTTTTGGCTTCGATAGTAGAAAGATTGGCCGAATTTTTTTGATTAAGTAATGTTTCGTACGCCGCTTTTTGCGCATCATATTCCGTTTTCACCTGATCATATTGTTGTTGTGTTACCGCTTCTGCTGCAAGAAGATTTTTATAGCGGTTGAGGTTTTGTTCAGCATTCCATAATCTAGCTTTTGAACCTGCAATATTAGACTGTACCACATTGGTATTATTAGAGACTGTAACTACAGAAGAACCTGCAGTCATTTTTTGAGCTATTGCATTTTGATACGCCGCTTCTGCCTGTCCCAATTGTGTAAGAATCTCCCGGTTGTCTAATACCAAAAGTGTATCTCCTTTTTTAACCTGCTGATGTTCTATAAATTTGATTTCCTTGATATAAGCCGACACTCTGGTATTAATCGGGTTAATAAATTCTTCTACCTGAGCATCTTCTGTATAAGTTTTATCACCTAGGTGGTAATACTCGCGAATCAGATAAAATAAACCCACACCTATAACGATAAACACGATAATGTTCGAAATAATGGCTCTTACTTTATTTTTTTTATTTTCTTTTTTCTTGAGTGCAACCGCAGACTGTACAGGCGCAGATTTTGTTTCTGGAGTATTTTGTTTCTTGTTTTCCATTGTTTTGTTTTCAGTAAATAATTATAACGAGCCTGTAGTTTTTAAAAGATTATAATATTGGTATAAAACATTGATCTCACCATTTGTATAATCCAATTCCGATTGTAATTTTTGATTTTGTGCATCGATCATTTCTGTCTGAACAGCTAATTGATTCAAATATTTTGCTTCTGTAATTTTATAATTCTCTTCCGCTAGCTTTTTAGCTTCATCCAGAATATCTACCTGCTGGATAGATTCTTCATACTTTATATACGCTGCATTCACAGACATATCGATATTCTGTTTAACAAGAGTCAAGGCATCTTGTGCCTGATGTTTCTGCATCTCTCCCAGCTCTATCTTTCCTTTGCTTTTGAAAAGGCTATCAATATTATAACTAAGTTGTACACCTGTTTGCCAAACGTTGAGATAAATATCCATCGCAGGCATTACATTCGTAAAAGGTCTTTGAACGGAATATCCTCCAAAAGCAGCTAAGGTTGGCATTTTATCCGTTTTTATGATCTCAATATTTTTATCAGCTACATCAATATTGGTCTTTGCAGATTTTAACTGAGGATTATTTTCATGTGCTAAGTTTTTATAATATTCTAAACCCAATCCAGCTTCTTTACTACTTAGATCTTCTATTGGCACTATTTGAATCTCATCAGATAATCCCAAAGCGATATCAAGATTATAATTAAGGATTTTCCTATTATTTGATAATGTTAAAATTCCTTGATCCAGATTTTTTATCGCAAGTTCTGCACGGATAACTTCGTTTCTCGTGAGCATCCCTTGCTGATAAAATTTTTGAATATTTTTCAGACGTTCAAGCGCTAGTTTTTTATTATTTTCATAAACGATTTGTTGGTTTATGATTTTGTAGACATCCAAATAATTGGAAATCACCAACAGTTTTATATCTTGTTTATTTTTATCAAAATCCAATAAAGCCAATTGCTCCCGAAGTCCTGCTAATTCTATATTTTTTTTCAAGAGACCACCTTTAAAGATGAGTTCAGATGCCTCAATACCATAGGTACTGCCATAATGCGGCATCGTCACATTTTGAAAATCTGTGAGATCTTTTTCTAAAACGAATGCATTACCAAGATAGAACTGGCTGGTAGAAGCCTTAATAGAAGGTAATTTGTGCTCTTTTGCTATTTCCACATTCTGCTTTGCAATGTCAATATTTTGAGCAGCCACCTTGAGTTGCTGATGGTTCACAATTGCCATATCAGCTACTTCCCTAGCTGTCATCTGTCTGTCCTGCGAAAAAAACAGCGCAGGGCAAATTGCTAACCATATAGATAGTATAGCCTTTGTACACTTTATCATTATACTTGTTTTTCGGGTACAAAATTATGATAATCGTAAAAGTAAATAAATGCTTGAGACTTGGAAAAAGATGTTCAAATGTAAGATTTTACTTTACAAACTGCGCGCGGTATTGATTAGGACTAATCTCCATATGCTTTTTGAAAAAATGAGAAAAAGAGTACTGATCACTAAACCCCAATACTGCAGAAATCTCAGATATAGGCATTTTAGAAGAATTAAGATATACTTTTGCTTCATTGATAACAATGGAAGCTATAATCTGACTTGCAGACCTTCCCGTGATTGACTTTACTACGGATGAAAAATGTCTGGTTGTAATCGATTGTCGTTCTGCATAGAACTCAACATTTCGATTGCTGAGATGATGATTGGCGAGGTCATTCAGGAAAATAAAAACAATTTCTTCCTGTCTCGACATCTGATTCATTGAGCTATTGTCTTCCTTGGAAATAATTCCTGCCATCTGATAACAGAAAACCGAGAAAAGATGTTCCACAATCTCTTTTTTGTAGGTCATCTCGGTTTCAGAATCGAGAATATATTTCAGGAAATTGACACTTTTCCAAACCACATCTAATTCATCCTTAGAAAAAGGAACACCCACATTCATCTGCTGTCGAAAATACCTATAAGTAATTAACCTATTGAATTTCAGAGATAGTGCAGAAATAAATTCACGTTTATAGGAAACCATCCTCGACTGGAAATTATCGCTGATGGAAATCAACTCATATACTGTTTGCGGATCTGTTACTATAAAAGTATTGGCGGTCAATTCCAGATCACTAAGATGTTGGCGAAGTTTTATTGTTCCGCTTTTGATAAATAAAAACGCAGGATTATCGGGGCGAAAAGGTTTGTCTGTCGCGATTCTTTGGTGAATAGTTTCCTGAGTAAAAATCTCAACCCCGAATTGTTCTAAAGCTGTCATCCCACAAATTTAATGTTTTATGAATTTATAATTTTAGACAATACAAAAACCCAACAAAATTGCCAGGTTTTCAAGTATAGTAAAAAAAAATTTAGTGTCTAAAATTGTCCACCTCCAAGTGCTCTGTAAAATTCGGTAACGGCTTGTAATTGTTGAAGTTTATCATTCACTCCAGCTAATTTAGCGGCTAATAATGATTGTTCAGACGTTAACACATTCACATAATTAACATTAGACGAATAAGTTAACAACTCTTTATTAAATTCAACAGCCTTTTCCAAAGATTGGATTTGAAGTTGTCTTGTCATTTCCTTTTCTTTAGCTTTTTGATAAGACAATAATGAATTAGAAACTTCGGAACCTGCTGTGAGCAAAGTCTTTTCGAATGTGTAATAAGCCTGCATTTTACGAGCTTCCATTATTTTGACCTGCGCTTTTCTATTTCCCATTTGGAAGATATTCTGTGTTACAGTTCCACCAAGCGTATAAAACAAAGAATTAGTAAAGAAATTTTCCAGTAATCTTGTAGATAATCCCAAAGTTCCTGTGATACTAATTGTAGGATAAACCTGCGCCATCGCCATATTTTTATTTTCGAATGCCTGACGGAATGTCAATTCAGCCGCCTGAACATCCGGACGATTTTTCAGTAATGAAGCAGGAACTCCGGTTTTCAAATCGCTGTAAATAACCTGAGAATCGATAGAATTTCTTTCAATCGTTTGAGGATTATCATTCATTAAAATATTCAAAGAATTTTCCGCCTGCTGAATCTGTAATTCCAAATCTGGAACCGACAATTGCGCCGAATAAAGGTTTGCTTTGCTTTGTTCGACATCTGCACCCGTTAAATAAGCCGCATCCATCAACAACTGAACAGATTCTACATCTTTCTTACGAAGTTCTATTGTTTGTTTTGTGATTTCTAATTGCTTATCCAAAGAAATCAACTGGTAATATAAAGTTGCAGCTTGTGCAACCATTTGAGTTTGAATTGCTCTTTTCGCTGCATCTGTCTGAAGAAATCCGGCATAAGCTGATCTTTTCAGAGATTTGATTCTTCCCCAAACATCAACTTCCCAACCTGTAGAAATCCCCAATCGATAATTCATTAAATCTGGCATTACAAAAGTATTTGCCTGCGCAGCGCCACTATTTTTAGTTTCCGTAACAGAAGCAACACCATCCAGACTTGGGAGATTCTGTAATTTGGATTGTTTGAAAACGGCATCCGCTTCCTGAATCCTGGCAATAGCAACCTTCAGGTCAAGATTATTCTGAATGGTTTTATTAATGATATTCTGAAGTTTATCATCGGTGAAAATTTGATTCCACGCAATGTTGGCCACAGAAGTACTATCGTTATTAGTTTTTTGTCGGAAGAGGTTGTCTTGACGACTTTGCTCGATATCCGGACTCTTGTAAGTATCCGTGACTTTACACGAATAAAAGAAACCCGCAACAACAGCTAATATGATTAGATTTTTTAATTTCATTTTTCTCAAATTTTGGTTATTCGCTAAGTTCTCCTTCGTATTTATCAGATACTTTTTTGCTGCTCACTTTTTCTTGCAAATACATAAATACTGCAAACAAAATCGGAATAAAAAAGACTCCAAAAATAGTTCCGAATAACATCCCTCCAATAGCCCCGATACCAATCGATTGGTTACCTACAGCTCCCGCTCCAGTTGAAATCGCCAATGGAATCAACCCGAAAATGAATGCAAATGATGTCATCAAAATCGGACGAAGTCTCTGCTTAGCTCCACTGATTGCAGCGTGAGCAATACTGTAACCTTTCTTCCTAGCATCAAGCGCAAATTCTACAATCAAAATCGCATTTTTCGCCAAAAGTCCAATTAACATAATGAGTGAAATCTGAGTATAAATATTATTAGAACCTCCAATCCACGCACTGAACATCATAACACCAGCCAAACCAACCGGCAAAGATAACATTACTGCAAATGGTAAAATGTAACTCTCATACTGTGCCGCCAAAAGGAAATAAACGAATACACAACACAAAATGAAGATATAAACCGTTTGTCCTCCAGCTGTTACTTCTTCTCTCGTTAATCCAGAGAATTCGTAGCCATAACCTTGTGGTAAAGTCTCTTTTGCAACTCTTTCAACTGTAGCAATGGCGTCTCCGGAAGAGAAACCAGGATTTGGTGTTCCGTTCAGAGAAATTGCTGTAAACAAATTGAAACGTCCGATTGCCTGAGGTCCGTAAACTCTTTTTGCTGTGATAAATCTATTCAAGGGAGCCATTTCTCCACTAGAATTTCTAACCTGAATCATATTGAAACTTTCCAGATTTTCTCTTTGGTCAAAAGGTGCCTGATAAATCACACGGTATTGTTTTCCAAACAAATTGACATTCGAAGAATAAACGCCTCCATAATAACCTTGCATTGTTCCCAAAATATCTGAAACCGAGAATCCAGCAGCTTTTGCAGCAGGAATATCAATATCAATCATATATTGAGGATAATTCGGGTTAAAAGAAGTAAATGTTCTTTGGATATCAGGCTGTTGATTCATTTTATCGATGAAATCATTCGTTACCTTGGTCAAATCGGCGATACTTCCGCCTTTTTGATCCTGAATCTGCATCTCAAAACCTGCAGCGTTTCCAAAACCTTGCAACGTTGGTCTTCCGAAGAAAGTCATCTTTGCATCTTTGATTCCAGCAGTTTCCTTGTACATTTTCGCAACGAACGATTGCAAATCTTCACCTTTTTTGGTTCTGTCTTTCCAGTCTTTCAGTTTTACGATTAGCATTCCGTTATTAGAACCACTTCCCGAAATCATCCCTCTTCCTGAAACTTTGAAAATATGTAAAACTTCAGGTTGTTTTTCTACAATTTTTTCAACTTTGGCGAGAACTTCTCTCGTTCTGTTTTCGTTGGAACCAATTGGAAGCGAAATATCCATAAAAATCCCTCCCATATCTTCACTTGGAACGAAGGATTTCGGAGTCGTATTCATTAACCAAACGAAAATCCCTGCAAACACAGCCAATCCTGCGAATGCCATCCATTTTTTCTTTAATAAAAACAAAATACCTCTCGAATATCTCCTTACCATCGCATCAAAAATGATGTTGAAATTGGTGAAAAATCTCTGCAAGAAATTCTTTTTCTTTTCTTCGTGAGAATGAGGTTTAAGGAAAATTGCGCATAAAGCTGGACTTAATGTCAAGGCATTAACCGCGGATAATATAATAGAAATCGCCAATGTCAAGCCAAATTGTTTATAAAATACACCGGCCGAACCAGAGATAAAACTTACCGGAATGAAAACCGCCGCCATTACCAATGTAATACTGATAATCGCGCTACTGATTTCGTCCATTGCATTCACAGATGCTCTTAATGGAGATTTCTCGCCTTGTTCTAATTTGGTGTGGACTGCTTCTACAACTACGATTGCATCATCGACCACAATTCCTACCGCTAGAATCAATGCAAAAAGCGTCAATAAATTAATGGTAAATCCAAAAATACTCAGGAAGAAAAATGTTCCGACAATCGCTACCGGAACAGAAATCGCCGGAATCATTGTCGAACGCCAATCCTGTAAAAATAAGAATACTACGATGAATACTAATATAAACGCTTCAAATAAGGTATGGATTACTTTCTCAATGGATGCATCCAAAAAGTCATTGGCATTAACCAATGCTACATATTTTACACCTTTTGGGAAAGATTCCTGAGCTTTATCTAAAACCGCAATGGATTGGTTAATTACATCCTGTGCATTGGATCCAGCAGTTTGCGCCACTGCCATACCAATTGATGGATGACCGTCCGTAACACTGGTTCCTGTATAATCTTGTGCTCCTAATTCTACTCTTGCAACATCTTTCAATTTCAATATTTGTCCGTTGGCAGTAGCTTTTAGAATTATATTATCAAATTCAGGAATTTCTGTTAATCTTCCTTTATATTTTAAGGTATAGCGGAAACTTTCGTTACTTTCATCGCCTAAACTTCCGGGTGCAGCTTCGATATTCTGCTCAGCTAAAACTGTATTGATATCTGAAGGAACAAGTCCATAAGATGCCATTTTATTTGGATCCAACCAAATTCTTATTGAGTAATCTTTCGTACCAAAAACGGTCACGTCTCCAACTCCAGTTACCCTTTTGATTTGAGGAACAATGTTGATATTGGTGTAGTTTTGGAGGAAAGTCATATCATAGTTGGGATTCTCACTGTAAAGCGAGAAAATCAATACGTTGGAACTTTGTCTTTTGGTTGTGGTAACTCCGGCTCTTGTAACATCCGCAGGCAACAAGGGCGTTGCTCTGGAAACTCTGTTTTGTACGTTTACTGCAGCAATATCCGGATTAACACCTTGCTTGAAATAAATTGTTACCGAACCCGAACCATCATTGGTTGCAGTAGAAGTCATATACGTCATCCCTTCCACACCATTGATCTGCTCTTCCAGTGGGACAATTACACTTTTAAGAATTACATCGGCATTGGCACCTTGGTAACTTGCACTTACAACTACTGTCGGCGGTGCAATATCCGGATATTGTGAAATCGGTAAAGTCACGATTCCCAAAACACCGAGAATAACGATGATAATGGAAATTACGGTAGACAATACCGGACGTTCTATAAATTTTTTAAACATATTTTTCAGGCTAAAAGAAAAAAAATGAAAGATAAAAGACTCTCAAAATGGAAAGTTTCAAATTCTCACTTTTGACATTAATATAATTTGGAAGACTATTTTCTATCGATTACGTTTTGCAGAGTCGTTTCTTTTGGAACCACCTGCGTATCATCTTTCAGAAGTCCGATGCCTTCTACAATCACTTTATCGCCAGCTTTCAATCCTGATGTCACGGCATAAGTCAATCCATCCGGAAGACTTTCTACTTTGATTTCTGTAGATTTTACTTTGTTATCAGCGCCAATTAGGTAAACCAAAACCTTCCCTTGCATCTCGTAAGTTGCAGCTTGAGGAATAACGATTACATTTTCCAAACTATTTGGCATCTGAACTGTGGCACTATAACCGCTTCTTATCAAACCTTTAGGATTGGGAAAAGTGGCTCTCATAGAAAACGAACCTGTGTTTGGGTCAACTAATCCGCTAATGGATTCGATTTTTCCCTTTTCGTCGTATTTGCTTCCGTCAGAAAGAACCAAATCTACCAAAGGAGAATTCTTGATTTTTTCCTGAATTGTAGAACCTGTCGAATGCTTGAAAAAGTCTAACTGCTGTTTTTCATTAATAGAAAAATAAGCGAATATTTTTGAGACATTGGAAACCGTAGTCAAAGGTTGAGCCGTAGCTGTGCTGATGTAGCTTCCTGCTTTATAAGGCAAAGTCCCAACAACACCACTTACTGGACTGAATAATTTGGTATAACCTTGATTCACTTGCGCATTAGTCAACTGAGCCTGTGTTTCTGCCAACGCTGCTTTTGCAGATTTAAGTGCTAATTCTGCAGCTTCCAATTCGTACGCGGAAATGATTTTTTTATCAACCAAAGGTTTGGTTTTTGTCACCTGCATCTGAGCTGTAGCTACTTGTGCTCTTGCACTATTTACAGTAGCTTGAGCCGCCAAAACAGATTGCTCATACTGTGGGTTTCTGATAAGGAATAAAAGTTGACCTTTGCTTACTTGACTTCCTTCATCAATATAAATTTTCTCAACAAATCCATCAATTTTTGGTCGAATTTCTACATTTTCGATCCCTTCCAGTCTGGCAGGATATTGTGTCAGGTTTTCAGCTGGTCCACTTTTCGCAACGATATATTCATACGGTTGCGGTGGCAATTCTTTTTTGTCATCTTTATTTTCAGACTTTGAACAAGACGTCAAAAGACCCAAAACAACAAAAAAGCTAATTGCGATATTCCTCATAAATACTAATTTTTAGATGTGTTTTCAAACAAACGTTCAAATTTATTGATTATCTTCAACACTTGTGTTATGTAATTAATAATAATATCTATCAAAGATAATCAACAAAAACTATTATCATTGATGTTCAATAACTTAAAAAATAATTTTAAAGAATATTTAACACAATTTTATCAAACATTTGTTTGAAACAAAATTCAAAAACTTCCACTAATTCCTATTTTCAAAAGCTTTTAATTGTTAATTTTTCATAATTATTCTTAATGAAGCAAAGCTACTTTTCTATTATTAAAAAAACATTACCCGAATTACGGAATAACTTACCAATTTTACTTTTAATTAATAATTTGAAAATCAGAATTTATTTTTGGATATTTGAAATAAGAATAAGTGCGAGTATTTTATGAAACCCCAAACACTTCCAATTTTATTCAGCCTCAACTCATTATACCTGTCGTTTTTATACTTCAGATTATTTTGGATTTCTGATGGCTTTGAAACGCCTGAATATTTGATTTACAAATATGCGCTTTATTCCGTTTTCTTGGTTTATCCGCTTTTCATCTTCTCAATTCTGATTTTTTCGAAAGGTGCCAAAGTCAATATGTTTCTCAAGTTTGTGGTTTTTGGATTGGTTTTATCCGGTTCGGTTTTGTATTTCTACACGTTTGATTTGTTTGAGCAAAAGGAACTTTTGTGTGGTTATCTGGTAGTTTTAATTCAATGTTTGATTCAATCTCAAACAATAAAAGACGAAGAAATGACAGTGAGATTTGCAAGTGTTTATGCAGGAAAATTGCTTTTATGGTTTTTCCTTTTACTCTTTTCATTGTCTTATTTTCTCTTTGATGACAACGAAATCAAGATGAATATGATGTTTGGCGGAATCTATTATTTAGGCGTAGCAATCTTGGATTATTATATCAATAAATCTAAATTCCTTACAGAAAAGTAATCGCTATTTTCTAACAACAGGAAGAATCTCATTTTTATTAAGACCAAATCTTTTGATATCAGCCTCAGAGAATTTTTGAGAATAGAAATTGATTTGCGCGTCAAAACCAACACTTTTAAGACGGTCAAAATAATCCATTCCGTACCAACGAACGTGGTCGTATTGTCCAAAATGCTTTTGACGTTCTTTCGGGTCTGTTATTGTAAAATCTTCGTAAGTTTTTTCCAGAGAGTTTTTCATTGGAACTTGAACAATTCCCCAACCTCCAGATTTCATCACTCGGTAAAGTTCGGACATTGCTTTTCTGTCATCCACAATATGTTCCAAAACGTGATTACAAATAATGACATCAAAACTATTATCCTCAAAAGGTAAATCCAGAATATCCGCTTTTACATCTACAATTGGCGAAAACAAATCAGCAGAAGTGTAATCCAGATTCTTCATCTTTTTGAATTTTCTTAGAAACTCTTGCTCAGGCGCAATATGAAGAACTTTTAATTTATCAGTAAAAAAACGGGTTTCGTTTTGAAGATAAAGCCACATTTGCCGATGTCTTTCTAACGATAAAGTTCCTGGAGACAACGCATTGGGACGTTGCTTCCCATAACCGTAAGGCAGAAACTTGCGATAAGATTTCCCGTCAATCGGGTCTGTGAAATTGTTTCCTTTGAAAAACAGAACAATCAACGGACGCAAAAAAATGCTCAGTTTAATAAGCATTGGCCTTGGGATTTTATTAAGTAGAAATTTGGATATTTTTTTCAATTTGCAAATTTTGTGAAAAGCGACGAAGTCGCGACATATCGGTAGAATTAAACGATAATAAATAAAAAGGTGCGAAGCATCGATATCTTGGTCTTAAATCAAATCATTGAAAACATACTCTTGGTTATATTCAATTTCAAATTTATTTAAAAAATCTAAATATTCTTGTTTAAATGATTTTTTTTGATGATGAACTTCTTGATTATTGATATAATTTATGACATCTGCGACTTGAGATTTACCATAAGAAAATGCGCCATAACCTTTTTGCCATTCAAATCTTACATTACAAAATCTCTTTTCGTTAATCCATTTGGATGAATTGCTTTTGATTTGATTGACCAATTCTGAAAGTGCTTGATTTGGTCTTAAACCAATTAAGATATGAAGATGGTCAGACATTCCTTTGATGGACAATAATTTGTGATTATGATGTTGAATAATGCCTGTTATATACTTATAAAGTTCATCCTCCCAATGATTTTGAATCAAAGCATCTCTGAATTTCACAGCAAAAATCAATTGAATATGAATTTGAGTGTAAGTTGCATTAGAATCAGCCATAAGATTAATAATTTTCTTAAAGCTAATAAATTTGGTTGAATTACCAATATTTCGGTGCTTCGCACCTTTCTAACAACATTCTAATTTTTTCTACCAACATTTCGCGACTTCGTCGCTTCACAAAAAAGCCAATAATTAAAACTCAACTTGAAAAGCTTTCTCCTCGTCAGATTTAATACCTAGAGCTTCGTAAATATATTCGTAAGTCGATAGCAAAACCGGTTTACCATTGTAAACACAAACATCGTGTTCAAAATGCGCAGAAGGCAGATTGTCCAATGTTGTCACCGTCCAACCGTCATTATGGAATTTCACTTTTTCTGTTCCTAGGTTAATCATCGGTTCTATTGCTAGACAAATTCCGTCTTTTAGAACTTTTCCGCTTCCTGGTTTTCCGTAGTTTGGAACTTGTGGGTCTTCGTGCATTTTTCTACCAACACCGTGACCAACCAATTCTCTAACAACGCCATAACCTTCTTTCTCACAATGCTTTTGGATAGCGTTTGAAATATCGCCTACACGTTTTCCTTTTACACACTGTTCAATTCCTTTATATAATGATTCTTTGGTAACTCTCAATAGTTTTTTAACCTCATCAGAAACTTCTCCAACTTCAAAAGTGTAAGCGTGGTCACCAACAAATCCGTTCCAGAAAACACCACAATCTACAGAAAGAATCGTTCCTTCTTTTATCGGTTCTGAGTTTGGAATCCCGTGAACAACTTGATCATTTGGAGAGATACAAAGTGAAGCAGGGAATCCGCCATAACCTAAAAATGCAGGTTCTGCACCGTGGTCTTTTATAAAATCGTAAGCTAATTTGTCAAGATAAAGCGTTGTAACACCAGGCTTAATTTCTTTTGCCAACATTCCTAAAGTTTGGGATACCAATCTTGCACTTTGCTTCATCAATCGAAGCTCATCTATATTTTTGAGTTGAATCATTTTTATCTTAGATATTGAGATAATAGACGAATAGATAATAGATTTGAATGTCTATAATCTATCCGTCTATCATCTATAAGTCTTGAACTTTACCAAAAAAGTCCTTTTTTCTTTTCTTTTTTCATTTTGGAGTAAGCGTGAACCTCGCCCCCTGCCACTTGGAACTCTATTCTTTCGTTGATGATTTGATAGATTTCTCCCCAACCCGGGAATCCACCAAGATTTCTGTCATCAATGAAAAGATCTGCATCAATCTTTCTTGATTGTGTTTCCGAATCAAAAACTTCGCCTTCAAAACTAGAATTAACTGCGTAGAATTCTAAACCGTTTTTTCTGCAGAATTCTACCGCATCTTCCAAAGATTTACCGTGACGGTAAGTCCAAAGAATCAATCTGTAACCTTCTCCCTGCAGTTTTTTTAAAGTTTCGAATGCAAATGTTTTGGCTTTCCCAATTCCAGGATAAGCATCTTCTACAATAGTTCCATCGAAATCAATTGCAAGTTTTTTATTACTTTTTATCATTGTTGTTTTTTATGAAAATAAGTGAGCAAATATACAAATTATATAAATGTATTTTTTTGAAATTTATTGTAGCAAAAGTTAACATTTTTCACATAAAAAAAGCCGGTAAAAAACCGACTTTCCTATTTTATTTGTTTTAAGCTTTTAGTTAGCGATAACGTTCCCTGTCATTTCTTCAGGAATATCTACGCCCATAACTTTCAGGATTGTTGGAGCAACATCGCCCAATTTCCCTGGCGTCAAATTCCAAGTGTGATCTTTATCCATCACAATGAATGGAACCAAATTCGTAGAGTGCTGCGTGTTTGGACTTCCGTCTGGATTAATCATCACATCAGAGTTTCCGTGGTCTGCCAAGATGAAAACTGCATAACCGTGCTCATAAGCCGTTTCAGCAACTTTCTGAATACAAGAATCTACAACTTCAGCCGCTTTTACCGCTGCAGAGAAAACGCCGGTGTGACCAACCATATCTGTATTTGCAAAGTTAAGAACTACAAAGTCGGCAGATTCTTTTTGCAACTCAGGAACGATTGCATTGGTGATATCATAAGCTGACATTTCAGGTTTCAAATCGTAAGTTGCAACGTCTTTCGGACTTGGGCAAAGCAAACGTCTTTCTTGTACGAATTCCGCTTCCCTACCTCCAGAGAAAAAGAACGTAACGTGCGGATATTTCTCTGTTTCAGCAATTCTGATTTGAGATTTGCCTGCAGATTCCAAAACTTCACCCATTGTTTTTTCAAGAACATTCTCATCAAAAACAACTTTTACATTCTGGAATGTTTTATCATAATTCGTCAAAGTCACATAGTACAAATCCAACTTTTTCATTCCATACTCTGGGAAATCCTGCTGAGAAAGCACTTCTGTAATTTCACGACCTCTGTCTGTACGGAAATTGAAAGAAATCACAACATCGTGGTCTTCAATCTTAGCAATTGGGAAATGATTCTGAACCGCAACAATTGGTTGGATAAACTCATCCGTAACATCTGCATTGTAAGAATCCTGAATCGACTGAACGAAATCTTTAGTTTCTTTTCCAACACCATTTACCATCACATCATAAGCTAACTTCACACGCTCCCAACGCTTGTCTCTATCCATAGCGTAATAACGACCGATGATAGTAGCCAATTTTCCTGTTGTAGCATTCATATGAGCTAAAAGTTCTTCAATGAAACCTTTTCCAGATTTTGGGTCACAATCTCTACCGTCTGTAAAACCGTGAACGAAGACATTATCATTGAATCCAAATTCGTGAGCCGCTGTCAGCAAACCTTTCAAGTGATTGATATGAGAATGCACACCACCATTGGAAACCAATCCAATGAAATGTACTTTTTTGTTGTTCGCTTTTGCGTATTCGAAAGCAGCTTGGATGACAGGTTCTTTTCCAAGACTTCCTGTTTCCACCGCCATATTTAGTTTTACAAGATTCTGATAAACCACTCTACCGGCACCAAGGTTCATATGTCCTACTTCAGAATTTCCCATTTGTCCAGCCGGCAGACCAACTGCCAGACCACTCGCTTCCAAAGTTGTGTTTGGGAAGTTTTTAAGCGCTGCATCTATAAAAGGAGTTTTAGCTTGAGCCAGAGCGGAAACACTGTCGTTAAGACCGATTCCCCAGCCATCTAATATTGCAAGAATTGCTTTCTTTGACATTTTTAATTTTGTTTTGTTATTACAAATTTACGAAATGGAAATGCGTTAAAATAATTTCTAAAGATATTTTTTGCAGATTAATAAATATGATTAACTTTAAGACCTTTTTTAAAAATCAAAATGGACTTAAGAGACCAACTAAAAAACCTTTTCCCCGAACACAAAGAACAGGATTTCCAAATGCCCGATGAAACAAAAGAAAATTTCAAACAGAAAGAACCTTTGGTCTGCAAATTCGAGAAGAAAGGCAGAAACGGAAAACCTGTTACCCTAATCGAAGGCTGGGAAGGTGATGATGAAGGTTTGAAAGAGATTTCGAAAAAAATCAAAACCAAATTGGGTATCGGTGGCTCTGAAAAAGATGGAACCATTATTATCCAAGGCGACAACCGCGACAAAATAATGAACATCCTAAAAGACCTTGGTTACAAAACCAAACGTGTAGGAGGATAAAAAATATTATGGATTATAAATTTTAAATGATAAATGTTTGCTCTTAATCAAACACTCAGAAATTTATAATTTAAAATTTAAAATTCAAAATTATAATATAAATAATATGATAAACAAATTAGCAGATTCCGAATTGGTACTGAATGACGACGGAAGTGTGTACCACTTGAATCTTCTTCCGGAAGACCTTGCAGACAAAGTCCTTCTTGTGGGCGACCCGGACAGAGTGCCGAAAGTTTCAAAATTCTTCGATACTATCGAAATCAAAAAGAACAAAAGAGAATTTTATACGCACACGGGAACTTTGCGTGGCGAGAGAATTACAGTAATGTCAACAGGAATCGGGACAGAAAACATCGATATCGTGATGAACGAATTGGATGCTTTGGTCAATATCGATTTGAAAGAAAAAGAATTCAAAAAAGAGCATAAGTCGCTAGAACTTTTTCGTATGGGAACGTGCGGAAGTGTAAATCCTGACATCGAAGTTAATAATATGCTGGTAACGCAGAATGTTGTTGGTCTGGACGGATTGATGCATTTTTATCAGGATTATCAATTTGAGAATGAATTCAGTAAGAATTTCATGGAAAAATTCCCTTACGAGAGAATCAAGCCTATGTTGTATTTCTCAGATTGGGCAGAAGATATTGCGGATTATTATGCTGATGCAAAATACAAAGGAAACACCGCGACTTTTCCAGGCTTCTATGCACCACAAGGCCGTCAATTAAGACTAAAAGCGCTTGATGATAAATTCCTAGAAACTTTGAATGACCTTGGTGTTTCCAATTTCGAAATGGAAACTTCGGCCATCTATGGTTTATCAAAATTATTAGGACACAAGGCCATTACTGTAAATTGTGTTATTGCCAACAGAAGACGCGGCGAATTTGCAAGCGACCATCACGCATCAGAAAAAATGATGATAGAATGGGTTCTTGATAGAATTATTAAGTAGAAATTAGACGTTAGAGATTAGAATTTAGATGTTAGATTAAATTTCTAATTCTCACATCTAATTTAAGAGCAATTTCCAAAAATGGAGGTTGCTTTTTTCGTTTTGGATTTATTTATAATTACTTTAACGTTCATTAAGATTTAACGGCATTGTAATTGAATAATTGGTTAGTATCAAATCAAATTTTTCAATATTAATCACTAAAACAAAATATTATGAATACGCAGGACCAAAAATACAATAATGCAGAAAACGCAGTAGACAGAACAGAAAATTCATTAGAAAACTTTGCCGATAAAGCAAAAAATAAGGTGAATGAATATGCGGACAAAGCTCGCTCATACATAGATGAGCAGAAAAGAAAAAATGAAGAACCATCGAGAGAAGGTTTCTTCGAAAATCTAAAATCAAGCGCTGCAGATGCTTGGGAAGACACCAAAGATTTTGCAGATAAAGCTTGGGAAACAACAAAAGACACCGCTTCTGATGCTTGGGAAAAGACCAAAGATGCCGCTGAGGATGTAAAAGCAGAAGTGCGTAAAGCAACGAATTAGTTTTTAAGTTAGTAATAGTTTTTCACGAAAAGGAGAAGACCATGATTTGTCTTCTCCTTTTTAATTATATTTGCAAAATTATTATCAATGAAGATGAAGAACTTACTATTTTCGGTTTTATTTTTAGGGTTTTTTGCAAATTCTCAAACTTTCAATCAAGATTATGCAAATGTTGCAAATCTTGTTTCTCAGTCTAACATCAATACTTATTTACAGGAATTCGAAGGTTTAGGTGTAAAAACCACTGGTTCTACAGCCAACAATAATGCTTACAATTGGCTTAGAAACAAATACCTTTCTTTTGGATATTCGGAATCTGAAATTACAAAAGATGATTTTTCATACAATGGAAAAACCACATCCAATTTGATTGTCACAAAAACAGGAACCAAATACCCAAATATTTACGTCATTATTTGCGGACATTATGATACGATTACCGGAACAGGAACTAATGATAATGGAAGCGGTGTTTCTGTGATTCTTGAAGTAGCGAGACTTTTGAAAAATGTTTCTACGGAATATTCTATCAAATTCATTAATTTTTCTGGAGAAGAGCAAGGTTTACTCGGTTCTGCACATTATGTTTCCAATGTCGTGAATGCAACCAGTCCGAAAATGAGCATCCGATTAGTTCTTAATATCGATGAAGTTGGCGGTGTAAAAGGAAAAACAAACGATACAATCACTTGCGAAAGAGACGAATCTAACAGTCCAAGTTCCAACAATTCAGCTTCCAATACTTTCACACAACAATTGATGAACTGTGTAACGCTTTATTCAACTTTGAAAACCAATTTGAGTTATGCTTATTCTTCAGATTATATGCCGTTTCAAGCCAATGGAGAAATCATCACCGGACTTTTTGAATATAAAGAAACGCAATATGCACACACTGTAAACGACACTTATGCTAATCTCGACCCAGTTTACATTTACAATATTGCGAAGGCTACAACTGGAGCTGTCCAGCATTTTGCGATTGCAGGTCAAACTTTAAGCGTCGAAACAGTAAAAGATATGGAGAAGAGTTTCACATTTTATCCAAATCCAGCAAAAGATTATCTTCAATTGGAGCTTCCAAACAGCAAGAATCAACATTTTAGTTTTACTATTACATCTCTTGAAGGAAAAATGCTTAGCAAGACAGAAAACCAAACTAGGATTGATATTTCCAATCTTCAGAATGGTGTTTATCTAGGAACATTCAAAATCGGAGAACAGCAGATTACCAAGAAAATTATTGTAGAATAAGAAAATTTCGATTTTCAATTTCTTAATTTTTTAAAGTTTCAATATTATTTTAGCAATCCCCTCGCCTACTCATTTGCTATAGCTTAGGTCGCGCTATCCACTATTATCTTTTGTTTTTGACTTTTATTAAATCTATTAAAAAAACAAAAGGATAGCCGTTTCTATCGCTATTGCAAACAAGCTGAGACCTTCATCAAAAAATTCGGCAAACAATTTGTTATGAAGTTTTTTCAATTTTGAAATAATCAATCGTAATTATTTCGTTTTACGAAATCTAAAATCACTATCTTTGTCCTTATGCAGAAAATCTTAATAGTAGAAGACGAAAAAGCAATTTCCGGCGTTCTACACAGTATTTTATCAGACGAACTACCAGATTACCAATTCGAAATCGCGGAAGACGGTTTCGAAGGTTTCAAATTTATAGAAAAAGAAGATTTTTCTTTGGTCATTTCTGATATCAAAATGCCAAAAATATCTGGAACAGAACTTCTAAAACAAAGCCTTCAGTTGAAACCCGAAACCACATTTGTGATGATTTCTGGTCACGCAGATATTGATACTGCCGTCAACTGTCTGAAAGAAGGTGCTTACGATTTCATCTCCAAACCTATTGATATCAACAGATTGATTACGAGTGTAAAAAACGCACTTGACAAAGGTAATCTCCAGAAAGACAACTCAAACCTTAAGCAGGAAAATTCTCAGCTTAAGAAAAAAGTGAACAAAAAATATCAGATGATTGGCGAATCTTCTGCTCTTAAAAAGATTCAGGAAATCATTGATAAAGTAGCACTTTCCGACGCCAGAGTTTTGATTACAGGACCAAACGGCGCTGGTAAAGAATTGGTAGCGCACGCTATCCATTCACAAAGCGAACGTTCTAGAGGACCAATGATTGAAGTGAACTGTGCGGCTATCCCATCAGAATTGATTGAAAGCGAATTATTTGGTCACGTAAAAGGTTCTTTTACAGGCGCTATAAAAGATAAATCCGGAAAATTTGAACAAGCTAATGGCGGTACTATTTTCTTGGATGAGATTGGAGATATGAGTCTGGTTGCTCAGGCAAAAGTGTTGAGAGCTTTGCAGGAAAGTAAAGTTTCCCCTGTTGGAAGCGACAAAGAAATCAAAGTGGATGTGCGTGTCATTGCGGCAACGAACAAGAATTTGACAAACGAAATTGCACAAGGAAAATTCAGGGAAGATTTGTATCACAGACTTTCTGTTATAGAAATCAATGTTCCATCTTTAAACGACAGAAAAGAAGACATTCCATTATTGGTAGAATATTTCACTCGCCTGATTGCGTCTGAAAACGGAACTGCTCCAAAAAAATTTGATGAGAAATCTATCAAAGCTTTGCAGCAATTTGACTGGACTGGAAATATTAGAGAACTTAGAAACGTAGTGGAAAGATTAATTATCTTAGGTGCAGATCCTGTGACTGCTGATGACGTTGCGAGCTTTGTAAAGAAATGAGATTAAATAAATAAAAATATTTAACCGTCTCGTTTTTTCAACGAGGCGGTTTTTTTTGAATAAAAATGAAAAGTTTGCGATTATAACTTTTCTTTTAATAAAATTATATGAAATAAAATGAACTTTTTAAACAAACAATATACGCAGGAAGGACTGAAGTTAGCACTTCCTGTAATGATAACACAAGTTGGACAAGTTTCTGTAAACCTGTTCGATAACATTATCGTTGGAAAACTTCTTGGCGCTCAGGCTTTGGCTTCTGTATCTCTTGGTAATGCTTTATTTTTCTCAATTTTCGTATTGGCTTTAGGCTTTTCTTTTGCAATTCCACCTTTGGTTTCAGAAGCAAATTCTCAGAAGAAACACGATGTGATTAACTCAGTTTTCAGACATGGATTTGTGATTAATCTGGGAATCGGAACTTTGCTGATGATTATTCTGCTAGCTGCTTTACCTTTGATTTATCATATGGATCAACCTAAAGAAATCATCCCAAATACAATAAGTTTCCTCAGCATAATGGCATTCACAATGATACCTTTTATGATGTTCCAGACCTTGAGAGAAGTTTCGGAAGGCTTGGCATTTACAATCGGTGTAACCAAAGCGACAATCATTGCAAACGTAATTAATATCGCTTTGAATTATGTTTTCATCAAAGGACTTTTCGGATTACCGGCAATGGGCGTTCAGGGCTCTGCATTAGCAACTTTGATTGCCAGAATTTTCATGGTTGTGTTCCTGTATTTTGTCTTGGTAAAGGAGCCAAAAACGAGACGTTACATCAAAGAATTCTCTTTGAAAATTTCAGAATTCAGTAAAGAGATGTTTTCCAAAATGATAAAACTGGGATTCCCAACTGCAATGCAAATGTTCTTTGAAGTTACAGCTTTTGCAGCAGCAGCTTTTATCTGTGGATTAATAAGTTCGACCGATATTGCTTCGCATCAGATTGCGTTGTCTATGGCGTCATTCACCTTCAATCTTTGTATTGGTTTCAGTGTGGCTTCTACGGTAATGATTGGAAATAAAATGGGAATGAAAGACTTTGACGGATTGAGAAAAATCGGGATTAATAATTTCAAATTAACCTTGATTTATATGGGATTCTGTGGATTGATGTTTATCCTTTTCAGAAATGTTTTACCTCATTTTTTCACAAAAGAAAGCGATGTTATGGTAATTAATTTAGCTTCTAAACTAATGATTATTGCGGCGCTTTTCCAATTATCAGACGGAATCCAAGTTACGGCTTTAGGATCTTTGAGAGGAATCCAGGATGTGAAAATCCCAAGTGTGATTACGTTCTTAGCTTATTGGGTTTTCACAATTCCGGTTGGTTATTTTCTTTGTGTGACTATGAAAATGGGCGCTTTCGGGATGTGGATTGCTTTGGGAATTGGATTGACTATTTCAGCGATTCTTTTAGTGATTAGATTTTTGAGGTTGAGCAAGAGGAAAGCTCTGGCTAATTAAAACTAAACATTAGTGAAAACCACATAGGCAAATAGAAAAATTTTTATTAATAAAGTTAAAATAGGATTCTATTTAAAAATATTTTATAAAACTATGTGACTATGTGGTTGATAAATTATTTCAAAACCTATTTTAAATTTTTAAATTTGCATCACAAAATTTCGAAATGAATATTAAACAAAATATACAGTCAAAAATAACCGAAATCATCGCTAAACTCTACGGTATAGAAGCCGTAACGCTGGAAGTCCAGAAAAATAAAACCGAGTTTGAGGGAGATTTCACAATCGTCATTTTCCCTTTGGTAAAACAGGCGAAAAAAAGTCCGGATGTTATCGGAAACGAATTGGGCGAAGAAGTGAAAAATCAAATTGATTTTGTTGAAAACTTCAATGTGGTAAAAGGCTTTCTTAACCTAAAAATCAAAGACCAATTGTTCGCTGAGCAATTATCAGAAATCAGTAAGGATTTTGATAATGTGAAGCCGAAAAATCAAACGGTAATGGTGGAATATTCTTCGCCAAACACCAACAAACCGCTCCATTTGGGACACATCAGAAATAATCTTCTCGGTTTTTCTGTTGCCGAAATTCTGAAAGCGGATGGTTACAATGTCATCAAATCTCAAATCATCAATGACCGTGGAATCCATATCTGCAAATCGATGTTGGCTTGGGAAAAATTTGGGAAGGGAGCAACTCCGGAATCTACAGGTTTGAAAGGCGATAAATTGGTTGGAAACTATTATGTAGAATTTGATAAATTATACAAATCCGAAATCAAAGCAATGGTTGCTGGCGGAATAGATGAGGAAACAGCGAAAAAGCAAGCGCCATCTATCATCGAAGCTCAGGAAATGCTTTTGAAATGGGAACAAAACGACCCAGAAGTTCGTAAACTTTGGGAAATGATGAATGAATGGGTGTATGCAGGATTTAATCAAACTTACGCCAGATTGGGTGTTAATTTCGACCAAGTTCAGTACGAGAGCAATACTTATATTCTTGGGAAAGATTTGATTCAGAAAGGTTTGGAGGACGGGATTCTTTACAAAAAAAATGACGGTTCTGTTTGGTGCGATTTGACTGACGAAGGTCTTGACCAAAAACTATTGCTGCGTTCTGACGGAACTTCGGTTTATATGACTCAGGATTTGGGAACTGCTGTGGAGCGTTTCAAAAATAATGATATCCAAAAGTTGATTTACACTGTTGGAAATGAGCAAGATTATCACTTCCAAGTGCTTTTCAAAATCCTAAAAAAATTGGGCTACGAATGGGCTGACCAACTTTTCCATTTGTCTTACGGAATGGTAGAATTGCCGGAAGGAAAAATGAAATCCCGCGAAGGAACTGTGGTTGATGCCGATGATTTGGTGGAAGAAATGTACAAAACTGCGAAGGAAAAATCTCAGGAATTAGGGAAATTGGAAACGCTTTCTGACGAAGACAAAGAGAAATCTTACGAAACGGTTGGATTGGGTGCTTTGAAATATTTCATCCTAAAAGTTGACCCGAAGAAAAAAATGCTTTTCAATCCTGCGGAAAGTATTGATTTCAATGGAAATACGGGACCTTTTATTCAATATACTTATGCGAGAATTCAGTCGCTTTTGGCTAAGGCTGATTATGCTGCAAAAGAAGATTTGGGAACTTATCTTCCGAATGAAAGCGAGAAAGATTTGATTATGCTTTTATCTGAATCAAAAGATGTTGTGAGCAAAGCTGCGGAATCTCTAAGTCCGGCTCTGGTTGCGAATTATGTTTATGAATTGGTAAAAACTTACAATTCATTTTACCAAAATAATCCAATCCTGAATCAGGATGATGAGAATGCAAAACAGTTCCGCCTTCAGTTGTCTGAACTGGCTGGAAAAACGATTAAGAAATCGTTATCTATGCTAGGAATCAACGTCGTGAATAGAATGTAAAATTCGCTTTTAAATAAAATTAAAACTCTGCTTTCGAGCGGAGTTTTTTATTTTTGGGATGGTATGAAAATTTATAATATAATATTCCAAGTCTTACAAAGCTAGAAAACAGAATTTTTTAATCAAAGAACTTAGTTAAATACAACACTTAAAAACAAAAACGCTCTGAAAATTCAGAGCGTTTAAAACTAAACTTTGTAGACCCACAGGGATTCGAACCCCGACAGGCGGTACCAAAAACCGAAGTGCTACCGTTACACCATGGGTCTGTCGTTTATTGTGGTGCAAATGTACAGCTTTTTTTTTAACTTCCAAACTTTCTTCAAAAAAAATTGCATAATTTTATAAAATAATTTTTCACACATCCCAATGTTAATCGACCTTTCCAAAGCATCGCCAATCAACCAAACCTCATCTAACGAATTTGAAACCAAAGTTTTAGACTTCATAAAAGAATGGTTTTCGGAGTCAAAAACGGTGAAAATTCAGAGTTCTGGTTCTACTGGAATTCCGAAAGTTTTTGACGTAGAAAAATCCAAAATGTTGAACTCAGCAGAGATGACTTGTGATTTTTTAGGATTGAAAGAAGGAAATTTGGCTCTACTCTGTCTTCCGATTGAATATATCTCGGGAAAAATGATGGTCGTAAGAAGTATTTCGAGAAAATTAAACCTGAAAATCGCTCCAATTTCTATCAATCCATTAGAAAATATAAATGAAGAAATCGATTTTTGTGCGATGACACCTTTACAAGTTGAAAATTCTTTGGACAAAATTCATTTAATTAAAAACTTAATTATTGGCGGCGCAGCTGTTTCGGAAACTTTAAAGCAAAAAATCTCTCAAACCCTCAAATTCTCAAACTCTCAAACTAAAATTTTTGAAACTTATGGAATGAGCGAGACGCTTTCTCACATCGCTTTGAAACAGGTTTTCCCAAATCAGGAAGATTGGTTTACGGTTTTTGATGGCGTTGATATTTCTCTCGATGAAAGAGGTTGTTTGAAAATATTTGCTCCAAAACTTAATGCAGAGATTTTACAGACCAATGACTTGGTTGAAATTAATGATAATAAGCAATTTAGATTTCTGGGAAGAATCGATAATGTGATTAATTCTGGAGGCGCGAAGATCTTTCCTGAAGAGTTAGAAAAACTCGTTAAGAAAGAAATTCCCAATGAAGCCGTTTTTCTAGGAATCCAAGATGAAAAACTCGGACAAAAATTAGTTCTCGTAATCGAAGGAGAATCTAATGAAAATCTAAAATTTAAAATCCATAATTTAAAATTTCAAAAGTCGTTTCATAAACCAAAAGAGATTATTTTTGTAGAACAAATCCCAAGAACGCCGAACGGAAAAGTGAATCGTCTTGAATTAAAAAAAATGATTACTAACTAAAATGAAAGATTTTTCTACTGAAATCAGCTACAAAACTTCCCGCTCTTCCGGAGCTGGCGGACAAAATGTGAATAAGGTAGAAACAGCTGTGACAGCAATATGGAACGTAATGGAAAGTCAATTCTTCTCTTTTGATGAAAAGCTCCGAATTTCTGAAAAACTCAAAAACAGAATCAATTCTGAAGGTTTGCTACAAATGACTTCATCAGAAAGCAGAACACAACTTCAGAATAAAAAGATTGTGACCGAAAAGCTTTTAGAATTGGTTGAAAAATCAGTTTTTGTTCACAAAAAACGTATTTCTACAAAACCTTCGAAAGGTCAAATCCAGAAACGCATCGATAACAAAAAGAAATTGTCCGAGAAAAAAGAAAACCGAAAATTCAGGTTTTAAAGTTTGACAATTTCTCTATTTCCAGATTGATTTTCTCTGTGTATTCCAACTGTTTCTCACGAATTCTCCCGTGATTGGTTACCGTTTCATAATCCTGCTGATAATCTTTGTAATCATCATAAACTATGACATAAAACTTTTGGAGCGTCTTTGCATCCATTGTTTTATCGCTGATTAATTTTCTGAATCGTCTTGCAAACAATTCAGCAATATCAAAATGACTTTGCTCGTGCATCAGAACCAAATCCGTTTTGTGCTCATTATGCGCCCAAGATTTTGAAGGCACGAAAAAAGATTGAATCTTAACTTCTTTGGATGTAAATTTTTTGGTCGGACTTTTCAACAAATAAGAAATTCCGCAAAAGGTTGTCGCGGCAGCTTTGGAAGTATTCGGTTGCGTTTTGGACTGGAAATCTTCCCAAACCAACTTTCGGTTTTCATTCCAAAAAATCTTGTCTTGAGCATTTGTCAATCCAATGATAAACAGAAAAATAAGTGCTAAAAATGGTCGTAACATATCTCTTAGATGTTTTTTTTCAATTAATGTTAATTTATTTCCACAAAAAATGTATTTTTACCTCCCTCATTTTAAAAAATGGAAAAAGAGATAAAAATCAACTTTGAAGTTATCCCGAGTTACGATGAACTCAACGATATAGAAAAAACACTTTTTGATAAAGCTAAAACCATCCGGGAACAAGCTTACGCGCCCTACTCCCATTTTTTTGTTGGTTGCGCGCTTCTTTTGGAAAACGGCGAAATAATCACAGGAAGTAACCAGGAAAATGCCGCATATCCTTCCGGTTTGTGTGCTGAGAGAACGACGATTTTTTGGACTTCGGCAAATTATCCAGATGTAAAAATCAAAAAACTATTCGTGATTGGAGGACCAGAAGACGCCTTGAGTTCCGTTCCAATTCCACCTTGCGGCGGATGCAGACAATCTATTTTGGAATATGAAGCTAAGCAAAAAGAACAAATCGAAATCTATTTTGCCGCACCAAACGGAGAAATCATCAAAACAAAATCTATCCGAGACTTGTTGCCATTCTCATTTGACGGTAGTTTTTTATAATTTTTTAGGAGCAACAAGTTGGTAGCTTCGGTAGAACATCCCAACCTGCTGTCCACTATATCTTTTTTGTCATTGCGAAAGACGTGAAGCAATCCGTAGAACATTTCAACAATCGCAATAACAAAAAAGGATGCCGTTCCCATCAGGGCTAGGTTGAAGATTTATCTTTTCTTCGATGTTTTTTTTTAAATCTCAAAAATCTTACTTTCCTCGTTGATTCGTCGGACTAGGTTTTCTGTCCGCTCTTTATGCGTATCCGTTATAAAGATCTGCCCGAAACTTTCTTTATTCACCAATTCTATCAATTGAGAAACTCTAGTGTCATCTAACTTATCAAAAATATCGTCCAGAAGAAGAATTGGAGACTTTCCTGTGAGTTCTTTGATTCGGTTGATTTGAGCCAACTTTAATGAGATTAAAAAAGATTTCTGCTGACCTTGAGAACCTATTTTTTTGATAGAATTTCCATTCATTTCAAATAACAAATCATCTTTGTGTGTTCCTTTTGAGGTGTAGGTCAAAGCTCTGTCTTTGTCAATTGAACTCGATAAAAGTTCTTTGAAATTATTATCAAAAAGATGAGATTCATAAATGACATTCACGATTTCTTTTCCACCAGAAATGATTTCGTAGAAATGCTGAACAATTGGATTTAGTTTTTCTACAAACTCTTTTCTTTTCTCGAAAATCCTTGTTCCGAAGTTTGAAATCGGGTCATCATAAATCTCCAGAGAATCTTTATCAAACGTTCTGTTCTTTGCAAAATATTTTAATAAAGCATTTCTCTGCTGAACGGTTTTCTGATACTGAATCAAATCAAAAAGATAAGAGGAATCGGTCTGAGAAATCATTGCATCCAGAAATTTTCTTCGGCTTTCTCCAGAATCAGAAATTAAATTAGAATCGTAAGGCGAAATCATCACACTTGGGAGATAACCAATATGATCAGCCAGTCTGTCGTAGCTTTTATCATTTTTCTTAATGACTTTTTTGGATTCTCTATGCATCAGAATCTTAATCAGATCTTCCTTTTCCTCATTCTGGATTTCGGATTCTATGACAAAGAAATCTTCATTTGATTTAATATTATTGAGGTCGGAATTTCCCAAAAAACTTTTTCCAACAGAAAGATAATGAAGTGCATCCAGAACATTGGTCTTCCCTACGCCATTATTCCCAACAAAACAGTTGATTTGAGGAGAAAATTGGAAAGCTTTTTCCGAGTGGCTTTTGAAATTGATGAGTGAAAGTGTGTTGATAATCATAATCCTAAAAGTTTTTTCAATTTACTAGGATTTTGACGATTATCCCAAACAGAAATGATATAAAGTAATTCTTGTTCTGACCTATAAACCAATCCGTAATTCTCAAAATGCAAAATTCTGTACGGTTTAAAATCGGTTTCAATGCCAATAAATGGATTAGATTTTAATAAATCAATTTTTTGATAAATAATAAGATTTAATTTTTTAGAATAATGATTACTTTTATTCCTCATATTCCAGTAATCAAAAATGGCGTCCCTCTCTCTTCTTGCAAGTGTAGTCCAAATCACTTTTACTTCATCCATTCTTCGTCCAATTTTCTTAGCTCATCATCAGAAATTGTTCTTCCATATTTTATATCTTCTTCAGCAATAAGAATCATTTCTTTTTGGGTTTCGGACAAAATATACTTATCTGATTCCCCTTCAGGTTGAACAGACAAAAAAAGATTTTCAATAGCTTGTAGAAAACTGACATTATTAGTAGAAAATATTCTTTCTACCAATTTGCTTCTTAATACTTCAATATTTTCCATCACTCAAAAATTTATGTAAAGATAAAACTTCTTAATTACAAAATCAATTTCCGAAGTTTACAAAATGTGGAATATCCGTCGCAAAACTGTTCATTGGCAAAAGATTATTTCGATTGCTGTTAAAATCAAAAACAGAATTATTATTGAAAGGAACTCTTGGATAATAAGTAAAGGAAATCTGAATCCTGTTGAAAACCAAATATGGATTATTAATCAAAACACCAATTCCGATTTTTGTATTCGCTTTTGTTTTTAACAAATTATCATCAGGCATTCCAAGCCAGCCAACAGCAGTTGTTAAGTATGGACTGAAATGGAAATTCTTCCAGGTTTTATTAACAAAAAGCTGGAGCTGATATCTCAAAACTAATTTTTTTGTCCCGATATAATCTGCATTGTAAACAGGAAAATCTTCTGCAGCAGAAAGATTGATTCTGTCTCTGTAAGAATAATTATGTTGAGGATTTCCTAGCGCTAAAGTCGGCGAAAAGAAATGTCTGACTTTAGCAAATTTCCAATCCATAAGATTTGTAAAATAAGTTCCGTCTAATCGGAAAGACTCCCGATTTTGGCTGTCTTCATTAAAGAATCTTCCAAACTGAGCTTTTAAACTGAAATAACCTATTTTTGTAAAATCCCCATAAGCTCCAGAAATACCTAAATAAGGCATTACTTCTTTGCTTCTTGATAATAATCCGCCAGTCAGACTGAAGGAATTACCGTAAGAAATATCTTCCGGTAAATCATATTGGAAAATATTTTTCTCAACCGCAAATTTTCTTTGAATAAATCCCGCAGACATCAAAAAACTACTGTAAGAACGGAAATATCCAAACTGGTCTATGTAAGGACTATCTTTGTACTGATAATTCTGAAATCGCCCTATCAAAGCAATATTACTGGACACTTTCTCTTCGGGATTTGCCGAAACCGGAATTTGGTAACCGCCCCACAAATCCTGACTGTAAACCTTGATTTGAACCTCAGGAAAAGCAGTTTCGGTTTCCATTGGAAGTGCGACATTTCGCATAAAATATTCGAAAGTGAAACCTCCTGCCCACTTTGTCAATGGGGAGAAAAAATCTCTTTTAGCGTTTAGATTGATTCGTTCGTTTTTCCAAAAATCTCTTTCTCCCAAAACTTGAGCATTGATATAAGAACCGAAAAGATTATAAGCCGTGTAACTTCCCAAAAGATAATCCTGTTTTTCCTTGGAATCGTTTCTGTAAAGAAAATCTGCTTCGTGACCGAGACCAAGAAAGTTTTCTTCCGTCACACCCAAACCAATTTTACTTCCAGAATAACTGAGTCTGGGTTTCAAACTCCAGGAATCCAAAACCTTAACAACGACATCGATAGAATCATTAGAACTATTTTCTACCGCAATATTAACTCTGTTTACAAAAGGCATTTCTCTTAACAATCGTTCAGATTCATAAAGTTTTTGGGCATTATATTCTTCATCTTTTTTGAACAGTAGATAATTATTAACCGTTGAAATTCTTGTGTTCGAATGAAGATGATTCGTAAACCAATCGTACCATTTGGCTTTTTCTTTTTTCTCTTTGGTGTTGTATCCAAAAGGGTCAATTGTTTCAATTCTGATATTTCTAATGTACTTGCCGTCATAGGTTTCTTGAACTTGTTTTTCAGTTCTTGAATTTACAGAAGCTGAATCTGCCTCACGACGAAATATGAATCGATGGATGAATTTTGTAAACTTCCTTTTATCCGAAAATTCTTCAATTTTATAATAAATAGAATCTTTTCTTTCCTGCGCTTGAGCAACGGAAAAGAAGTTTAGAAAAACGAGAATAAGAAGAATAGATTTGTTATTGAACATTATGAGATTTTAACAAAACTGCAATAACAATTTATAAGCCAAAAGACATAACAAAGGAAGTCCACTACAGCTTTCAACCAAAAAACTAAAATAAGCTTCCCGATTATTATTTTCTGAAAAATAAATTAATAAAAATGTGATAATTGTAGTCAAGAAAAAACACAGCGAAAAAATAAAATCCAGAAAAAAAATACCCAACAAACTTGAGATAAAAACTAAAGCATACGCTAAAAATTTAGTCTTTTGAACCCCAATGAGAATCGGGAAAGTTACTACATCATCACTTTCCATATCTCGAATATCAAAAGGCAAAACCAAAGCTGAAATAAATAACCAAGTGATGAAAAATATTTTTAAATTAAATTCCGGCAGAATCAACCAAGAATTGATTAAAGCCCAAGTCAAACCAACGTAAAAAATCTTTAGTAATGGGATTTTCCTGATAAATTTCTCCAAGAAAAAGGAATTGTAAAGCAAACCAATGACGACAATCACAGCCCATTTTAACAACCTGATTTCGTTATGATTAAAAGCAATCAAACAAAAACTTAAAATTCCACAAATTGAATTGAAAATCAGAATTTTAATGAATTTCTTTTTATCGTATTGATACTTGGTGTAAAGATAGCCGCTGAAGTAGGTAATGAAAATCAGCAATAAACTCGGCCAACGGAATATATTTTGCTCGAGCATAAAAAAACCAGCCAGAAAAGTTCCCATTAATGAAACATAAATCTGACTATCAATAACATATTTTTTTGCTAAATTTAAAAACGACATTAATTTAACAAATGTCGGAAAAAATGTTCTAAATAAATGTAATGTTAAAAGCGTTAAAATCAAAAAAATATTTTTTCCTTCCAACCTTATGATAAAACAATGCATCTTTATAAAGTGATTCGGTTCACTGATTAAAAAATACAATCTACATATGAAAATCCTAAAATCCTTATTAGTATTCTTATTAATATTTGCTACTATGAATTTTTCCGCTCAAAACTACTACGACCAGCAATGGAAAAAAATCGAAGACAATTATAAAAAAGGAACTTACAAATCCAATCTTCCGATTATTCTGGAAATCCAAAATCAAGCTTTGAAAGACAACAACGGGATTCAAATCATCAAATCTTTGAAAGCGGAATTCAGTATTACAAAGCAGACTTATGATGACACGAAAAATGATGAAAATTCTAAATTCTTTGCAAAACTTCAAAGCACGGAAACAAAATTGAAAGGCGATGAAAAACAATTGTTTCATCTTCTGACTTTGGAATTCATCAAAGATTATTATCAAAATAATTCTTGGAAAATCAATCAAAAAACCAATATAGACAATGCAGATTTGTCACAAATCGAAACTTGGAGCAAGTTGGATTTCAAAAATTATTTATCTAAGAATTATGCGGATTTAGAAAAAGACAATTCTGTTTTGAAAAAAATCCAAATGCAGAAATACAAGGAAATCTTTGACGACGCTGATAATCTTGAATATTTTCCAACACTTTCCGATTGGTACAACTATAATTATATCGAGTTCTTAAGAAATCACAATCTTTTCACCCCGAACGAATTGAAAGTAAATTCGACAAAAATCAATTCAATTTTTGATTCGGAAATTGGTTCACTCTCTGGAAATTCTCAATTGTATTTCAAACATCAGAAAATCAATTATAATTGTGAATTCATTAATTGTAAAGATAAATTTGCTCAACTTGAAAAATTGGTTGAAGATGAATCTGTAAAAGGCGATTACAAAGTCTTGATTATCGATGATATGATTGAGATTCTTCAGCAAAAACAGGATTATAAACTGGCTTTGATTTGGATTAATGATGCAAAAGAAATGTTTCCAAAATCTAAGTTTATGAATAACATCAAAAACAAAGAAAATCAAATTAAAAATCCTCAGTTAAACCTATTTTACGAAAACGAAACACAAAGTAACAAGCCTATTCACATTGTTGCAGAAGGAAAAAATATAAAGCAATTTTCTTTGAATATTTATGAGGTCAAAGATGATACGCAAGGTTTTCTGCATTACGTTTTTGATTCTTACAAAACACCTTTTGCGAAAGTGAAAAAATCGTTGGTAAGAAAAGACCAATTTAGTTTGCCAGAATCTTTTGATTTCAAAACTCATAAAACTTCTTTGGAGCTGAAAGCACTTACAGCAGGAATTTATTTGGCTGAATATGTCGTGGAAAATATGGTTCAAAGGAATTTTCATTTTATCGTTTCTGATTCCAAAATCATTTATTCTAAAAAAGATGATTCTAATCCAAAAGCTAATATTCTAAAACTCGTAAACAACGAAAACGAAAAAGCTTTTGGCAATGAAAATCTTGAGATTGTTGAATACGTAAGAGGAAAACCAATCGTAAAACATTCTGTAAAAACCGATGGTTCTGGAAATTTCCAAATTCCAAATTCTGAGAACAAAGAATATTACAGAAATTTTCTTGTGAAAAACGGAAGCAATTATTCGATGATAAATGTTTATGGTTATAATGATTACAATAACCGAAATAAATCTGAAAATCAAGAATCCGCACAAATTTTCCTCGACAGAAAAATCTACAGACCTGGACAAATTGTTTATTTCAAAGTTATTGCAACAGGAATTAATGGCGAAACACAGAAAGTAAAAACATTGGAAAAAGTTCCGTTGAATATTACTTTGAATGACGCCAACGGCGAAGAGTTACAGACTTTGAAACTGACAACCAATGAATTTGGTTCTGTTAACGGAAGTTTTACGCTTCCTAAAAATAAACTGAATGGAAGTTTCAATATTGAGGTTAATAATGATGATGACAATTCTGACTTTGATATTAATGGATATACAGATTTTCAGGTTGAGGAATACAAACGTCCGAAATTTGAAGTGACTTTCGAACCAATAAAAAACGAATATAAATACGGTCAAACTATTGAACTTAAAGGAAAAGCCGCGATGTTTTCAGGTGTACCTTTGAGCAATTCGACTGTAAATTATGAAATCAAAAAACAGAATATCCGTTGGAGATATTTTTGGTGGTACCCTCGTGGAAATGATAATGAAAATTCAATTCTTGGCGATGTAAAAACCAATGAGAAAGGAGAATTCACCATCAAAATTGATTTGAAAAAAGACGAAACTCTGGAAGGCATTCAGATTGATAATTACGCCATCAATGCTTATGTGACAGATATTAATGGTGAAACTCAATCTGCAAATACCAACGTGAAAGTAGCTTCGGTTTCTCATTACATCACAGCAAATGAAATCGGAAATATATTTTCTGATGAAGCTGTGAAGTTGACAGTTGACACTAAAAATTACAACGACCAAGTTTTACCAAAATCTTACAACGTAAAATTGGAAAAACTGGAAGAACCAAGACAGATTTTCAGAGAGAATTTTGCTTCTGTAATTCAAGATTTACCACAATTATCAAAAGATGAATTTGTACAGAAATTTCCTCACGACAGATTTCATAAAAATGATGATGTGAAGAATTGGAAAGTTTCTTCTGTTATTCTAAATGAAGTGAAGAACCCTGTCATTCAGAACGAAGCGAAGCGTAGTGAAGAATCTAAAGATTCCTCGTCCCTCGGAATGACAAACGAAAAACTGAATCTTGGTAAACTGGAAGCTGGAACTTATAAAATATTGCTTTACAATATCGAAGGAAAAGACACGATAAAAACGGAGCAATTCTTCAAAGTTTGGGATAAAAAATCGTTGGGGCAAAATCAAAATCCATTCTTGGAAGTGATTAAACCAACACAAGATTTGAAGCGAGGAGAAAAAGCAAAAGTGTTTGTTTATTCTGCGATTCCTGATGCTTTGGTCAATATTTTTATTCAAAATGGAAAAGGTGAAACCGTAACGGAAACCAAATCTTTCAAAAACGGAATTTTGGAATATGAAACTGTGATTCCGAAAGATGAAAGCATCTCGAGAGTGAATTTGCAATTCCAATTGGTGTCTTTTAATGATGTAAAAACAGAATCGGTTGATTTGAAAATCGCGGACAGTAAAGATGATTTGAAAATTGAAACTGTTACTTTCCGAGACAAATTACAGCCTGGACAAAACGAAAAATGGACGATAAAAATCTCCGGTGCTGATAAAGATTCTTCGACTTCGCTCAGAATGACAGCTGAAGTTTTGGCGAATATGTACGATAAATCGCTTGACCAATTTGCTGTGAATTCTTGGAGTTGGCAGAAATTCTATTCCCCTTTCTACCAAAGTTCTTATGAATTGAAAAATGGTTTGGAACAGCAATATTATAATAAGAGATTTGAGTTTTTGAAGAATTATAATATTAATTCTCCACAGTTTAATTGGTTTGATAACGAAATAGTATTGCTTGGATACGGTTCAAAAAGAGCAAAAAAAATGAATATGGTTTATGCCGAAAATATTTTACCCGAGCCTAAGAAAGCTCCAAAAGTAGACTACTCTCCTACGGAACTTCAAGGAAATGCTGCAGGAATTCAAATTTCCGACTCAGCAAAGACAAAAGACATTGAAGAAGTTGTTACAACAAGAGTAAAAGAAAAAGATTTAGACAAAATCCCGGTTCGTCAAAACCTCAATGAAACAGCGTTTTTCTATCCAAATCTTCTCACAGACAAAGACGGAAATATATCATTCGAGTTCACATCTCCGGAAGCTTTGACACAATGGAAAGTGATGTTTTTGGCTCATACAAAAGATGCGAGAAGTGCAATTTTGGAAAAATCTGTAGTGACACAAAAAGAATTTTCTATCACACCTAATTATCCAAGATTCTTACGAGAAGGCGACGAACTTAATCTTCAAACTAAACTTAGTAATTTAACAAATCAACGATTAAACGGTTCTGCGGTTTTACAAATTCTCGATGCTTTTACGAATGAAGATATTTCAGAAAAATTCGGAATCAATCAATTGACAGCAGTTTCAGGATATAACAAAGAACAATCTTTTTCATTAGCTGAAAATGGAAACACATCTGCAACTTGGAAACTGAAAGTTCCTAATAATATTTCTTCTATCATCATTAAAATCGTTGCTAAAGCAGGTAATTTCTCTGATGGCGAACAAAAAGCAATTGCAGTTCTTCCAAACAGAATGTTGGTGACAGATGCGCTTCCGATTTTTGTGAAAGAAGGACAAACTAAAACTTTCACTTTGGAGAATTTGAAAAACTCGGATTCTAAAACCTTGACGAATTTTTCCAATACTTTGGAACTGACAACCAATCCGATTTGGGAAATTATGTTTGCGCTTCCAAGCCTGAAAGATGACACTAATAATTCTGCAGATGTTGTTTTCAACAAATGGTTTGCAGATGTTTTGGCTTCGGAGATTTTCAAAGCGAATCCGAAAATGAAAACCGTTTTTGATGAATATCAATCCAAAGGTCTTTTGACTTCGAATCTTGAAAAAAATCAGGAATTGAAACAATTGTTATTAGATGAAACGCCTTGGGTTCTGGAAAGTAAAAATGAGACAGAACAAATGCAAAAATTAGCAAGATTATTCGATGCGAATACGATGCGAAATTCCATCAAAAATGATTGGTCAGAATTGGTAAAATTACAAAATCCTGATGGTGGGTTTAGTTGGTATCAAGGTTACCCAAGTTCATATTATACTTCACTTTATATTTTGAAAAATCTAGGAAGAATCAATGAATGGCTGAAAGGAAATCTTTCTGATTATCAAAGTTCTGAACAGAAAGAAATGGTCAAAAAACTGGTTTCTTATGTAGATAATGAAGTGAATAAATATTGGAAAACGGATAAAGACAATGTCTGGAGCAATTTCGTAATCGATTATCTTGATACAAGACATTATTGGGAAAAAGAATATGCTTTGAAAGCAAAAGGAGCAAGTTTGAAATCCTCGGTTATTTCCAAAGCAAAAACAGCAAAAATCACCGATTTTACTTTCTTTGGATTGCATCGTTCGGCTTTATTATTCAACAATTATGGATTGAAAGAGGTTTCGAAAAAACTGATGACTTACTTGAAAGAAACTTCAACACAATCAGAAACTCAAGGTGTTTATTGGAAACAAAATCTCAACGACTGGGGCTGGTATTCTTCCAAAACCGTTAATCACGCAGGAGCGATTGAAGCATTCCAAAAACTGACGCCGACTGATGAAAACTTCATCGAAGAAATGAAAATCTGGCTGATTACTCAAAAAGAAGTTAATTCTTGGGGAAATTCCAGAGGAACAGCAGAAGTTATTTTTACCATTTTGAATTCAGGGAAATCTTGGACTTCTGCAGAAACCAAAGGTTCGGCGATTGAAATGAGCCAATCCGATAAAGCCGAAATCACTTGGGGTGGAAAACAACTAAATCCGCAAACGCAAGCGACTGGTTATGTTAAACAAACTGTAACTTCTGATAATTTAGACAAAAAACTTTCAACTGTTACCATCAAAAAAGAAAGTGCAGGAATTGTTCAAGGTGGTTTGTTCTGGCAATATTATGAAGACCTTGATAAAATAAAATCTTCGGAAAGTTATATCTCGATTTCTAAGGAATTGTATAAGAAAGTTAAAACTGAAAATGGTGAACAATTAATGAAAATCAATGAAAATTCGCCTATCAAAGTTGGAGATAAAATCACCGTGAGAATGATTCTGAATACAGACAGAAGTATGGAATTCATTCACCTGAAAGATATGAGAGCGGCTGGTTTTGAACCTTTGGATGTGATTTCTGGTTATCAATGGAAGAATAATCTAGGATATTATCAATCCACAAAAGATGCCTCCACCAATTTCTATATCGAATATATGCCGAAAGGAAAATATATTTTCGAATATGATTATGTTGCTAATGCAAGTGGAAAATTCTCAAACGGCATTACTACGCTACAAAACTACTATGCACCGCAGATGAATGCGCATACGCAGGGAATGAAAATCGAGATTTCTGAATAAGATAGAAATGTAATTAAATAAGAAAGGCTTCAAATAATTGAAGCCTTTCTTATTTTAAATAGTTAAAACATTAAACAGATTGCATAATTTTTATTATTTTAGCAAAAAAAAGTATGAAATTAAAGTTTCTTTTATACTTTTCTTTATTGATTCACTTATTTTCTTGTCAAAATGCAAAAATGAATAGTGGTAATTTGGAGATAAAGGAAGTAGAATTTGAAGAGATTAATCATGTGAATATTAAACTAATTGATTCTGAATTTAAGATTTTAAAATCTCAGACTGAAATCAATAATATTTACGAAATCATCAACGCCAATAATCCTTCTCCAAGAAAAAATCCAATTCCAACTTTTGAAGAAAATGAAACTTATATTGTTTTACAACCTAAAATTGAACGATTGGACTTCACGGTTTCAAAGGTTTCAGAAAACAATCAAAATTTAGACATACAAATTCAACAATCTGATAATCCTGAATTTAAAAATAAAAAATATCCTGCAATCATCATTAAGCTTAATAAAAAAAGCAATTACAATAGTGTAATAATTAAAAAATAAGATAATTAAAATTATATTAACAATGAACAAAAAATTACTATTTTCAGTAGGTGTAATGTTCTCGGGAATGTTGTTCTCGCAGAAAAATTACTGGAAGCAAGTGTCAGGCGTTGACAACAAACAGCCAGTTTATGACAAAACAGCAACGCCTTCTAAATATAAGCTTTTCAAACTAAATATTGAGGACATCAAAGCGGATCTTGCAACAGCTCCAAAACGTTTTTCCAATGATGAGTCTTTGGTCTTAAAATTCCCAACAGCAGAAGGAAAATTGGTAGACTATGTTGTACAAGAGGCTTCTGTAATGGATCCTGCTTTACAGGCTAAATATCCAAACTTAAGATCATATCTTGGATATGAAAAAGGAAACTCCGGAAACTCTATCCGTTTCAGTGTATCGCCTTATGACGGTGTGAATGTGATGTACTATAATGCTGGAAAAACGGCTTATCTGGATGCTTACACCCAAGATAAATCTACTTACATAGTTTATAATCGTGAAGATTTGGGACCTAATCTTGAAGGATTTGTGTGTGGTAACAAAAATCCAGATGGTGAAAATATTGTTTCAGAACCAGTTCCACAGTCTTTGGTACAGGATGGTCAATTCAGAAATTACCGACTTGCATTATCATCAACAATGGAATATTCCAGATATCACATCATTAGAGCTGGGCTAACAGGAGGAACTGTACAGCAAAAGAAAGAAGCAGTTTTAGCGGCTATGAATACGACAATGACGAGAGTAAATGGTGTTTATGAAAAAACCATTTCTCTTACCATGACAATGATTGCTAATAATGATCTATTGCTTTCTATAGATGTTGATGCTTATGGTCCCGGATTTACTAATGACAGTGGATCAACATTATTAAATGAAAATCAAGCATTTGTAGATCAAACAGTAGGAAGTTCTGCTTATGATATCGGACATATTTTCAGTACTGGTGGTGGTGGTATTGCTCAGCTTAGATCACCTTGCGTTACAGGAAGTAAAGCACGTGGTGTAACAGGAAGAAGCGCACCTAGAACTGATGCGTTTGATATTGATTATGTTGCTCACGAGATGGGTCACCAATGGGGCGCACAACATACATTTGACAATTCATGCGCAGGTAACAGGACTGCAACAACATCTGTAGAGCCAGGAAGTGGAAGTACCATTATGGCTTATGCTGGTATTTGTGCTCCAAATGTACAAAGTAAAAGTGATGCATACTTCCACGTAGTGAGTGTTAACCAAATGTATAGCAATATTACGACCGGATCAGGTGCGGGCTGTGGTGTGAAGACAGCTAACAATAATCAGGTTCCAGTGATACAACCATTGACAAATTATTCTATACCAAGTGGGACAGCTTTCATTCTTACTGGTAACGCAACAGATCCTGATGGGGATGCGTTAACTTACCTTTGGGAACAAACAGATGTCAGAGGTCTGACAACATCTGAAGCACCTATTTCTACACAAACATCTGGAGCAGTTTTTAGATCATATTCTCCTACAGTTTCTAGCTCTCGTCCGTTCCCAGCAATGACTGCTATCTCTGCAGGTACATTGGCACCAACTTGGGAGGTTATTCCTACAGTTGCAAGAAATCTTAATTTCGCTCTTTTTGTGAATGATAACAAAGCAACAGGAAATCAAGCCGCTCGAGCTAATATGATTGTTACTGTGACCAATGTAGCACCTTTCAAAGTAACTTCTCAAACAGCAGCCGCTAATTATAACGGAGGTTCTACTCTTCCTGTCACTTGGGATTTTGAAGGAACTACTGCTACCCCAATTAATACAGAAAACGTACAGATTCTTTTGTCATCTGATAATGGTCTGACTTTCCCAACTGTATTGGCAGAAAGCGTTCCTAACAATGGAAGTGCGAACGTAGTACTTCCAAATGAGAACAATGGTAATGCAAGAATTATGGTTAAAGCTATTGGTAATATCTTTTTTGCAGTGAATGCTACAAGATTTAACATCAACAAAGATTTGGCAGTAAACGAATCTGCATTCAGCAAAGGTTTTGCAATCTATCCAAACCCTGCAAAAGGTGAAATTAATATCTCTTTGAGCAAGGTTAACAAAGGCGCTAGTTATCAAATTGTAGATCTTTCTGGAAAACAAATTTCTAATGGATCTTTGGAAAATGAAAAAACTCAGGTTAATATTTCTAATTTGAAAACTGGAACTTACAGAGTAGTTATCTCTAACAATGGAGAAATAACAAGTAAAAATCTTATTGTTAAATAATTAACGATATATAAAAACAAAAAACCAACTTCATTAGATGTTGGTTTTTTGTTTTATAGGGAATAATCAAATATTAAAATCCATATTGCAATCCAATTTGGAAACCGCTATTTCTAAGTTGTTTGTCACTATTATTCCAGCTGGTAGAACCATTTTTTTTAATATCAGTAAAACCAATAATGTATCTAGCTCCAATTGCCATATTATTGAATTTGAAACCCAACCCAATCCCTCCACTGAGATCTAATTGGTTATAAGCATCTTTATCCTTTTCTATTATAGTTTTACTATCGCTTACGTATTTATTTTTATTACCAATCAAAACCCCGAACTGAGGTCCACCTTCTACATAAAATTTTGGAATCAATTCAAACTGAAACATAATTGGCATTGATAAATAATTAAGATTCAGCGTGTGTGATGTATTACCATTCGTATATTTTACACCCATATTGTTGTAAATTAATTCTGGTTGAATACTAAGTAAAGCATTAACCGGCGCATTCATATACAATCCTGCATAAAAACCAACCTTAGAATTTTTATCGCCCCATCCCTTTTCTTGACTGATGGTTGAGATGTTTGCTCCACCTTTAACACCAAATGATTGAGAGTAAACCAATGACATCATCGTTAATCCCAACAACCCAAATATTTTCTTCATATATATAATCGTTTATGAAGAACAAAAATATAAATTATGAAATAAAAAAAGACCGAATTAATCGGTCTTTTTTTATTTCATAATTTGTGATTTAGAATTTGTATGATAAACCAACTTGGAAAGTGTTATTTCTGTTTTTGTTGTTATCATTACTAGTGGATGTAGTTCCATCTTCACCATTAGATTGTTTACTAATATCGGTAAAACCAGCAACATATCTTGCATTGATACCAAAATTAGGAGTGAAGTTGAAACCTAAACCAAGACCAGCTCCCATATTGAATTTACTTGTTTGATCTTTGATATCCAGAGTACCAGATTCCGAACTTGTAGTAGTAGTATCTCCAATAGTAGTGGTAGTTGTAGTATCACCTTTTGCCTTAGCACCAACTAAGAATCCAAATTCAGGACCTGCTTCTAAATAAAAGTTAGGTGTTGCATGAAATTGAAACATTACTGGCACTGTAATATAATCTAAATTGACACTGTTTGAAGTTTTGCTGGTATAAGTTCCCCCAAATACATTACCATTCACAGATTCTGTTGTTTTTGCTCCCATCTGGCTATATAAAACCTCTGGTTGGATACTGAATTGTTCTGATAAAGGCGCATTCATAAAAACACCACCATAGAAACCAGCTTTTGATTTTGAATCTTCATAACCATCATCAGAGATTGATGAAATGTTAAGACCCGCTTTTAAACCGAATGACGGACTAGTTTGTGCAAATGCAAATGTTCCCGCTACTAAACCTAATCCTAAAAATAACTTTTTCATAATTTCAAATTTTAAATTTTGTTTTTACGAGATGGGTAATTCCAAAATCTTTGCCAAAATTCAAAAAATCAATTATTACAAACGTTTATCGAGTCTAAACACCCAAAATAAAACATTCATTTTCAACATATTAAAATACTATTTAACAAATAATAAAATTAATTTTTGTCGAATTCTTTATAGAAATTTAGGGTCAAAATAATCTGTTCGGCGCTCAATTTTTGATCAAAAAGACAAGATCCTACTCCATTTATCAGTGAAAAATTGATATTTCCGTCCTGATTTTTTTTGTCATTGAACATCAAATCCATAATAGCAGCATTCTTAAATTCTGAAATATCGATGTAAGGAAAGAGTCTTTTTATTTTACTAATAATGGCAGATGAAACCTCAACATCAATCAATCCACAAAGAAAAGCCAAATGTGTTTCGCAAATCATTCCAAGTGCTACAGCCTCTCCGTGAGGAATTAAGTTTCCTTTTTTAAGAAAAAGACTTTCTACAGCGTGTCCAATCGTGTGACCAAAGTTGAGCGTTTTTCTAACATTTTCCTCTTTGAAATCCTGAGAAACCACATTATTTTTGATTTCCATACTGCGGCTGATGAATGGAGAAACAGACTCAGGCGTTATTTTATCAAGAGAACTTAACTCATTCCAATGTTCTGCATCAGCAATTAATCCGTGTTTCAGCATTTCTGCAAAACCACTTCTTAGTTCTTCAAATTTTAAAGTTTCTAAGAATTTTGGATAAAAGAAAATACCTTCTGGTAATGCAAATGTTCCGATAATATTTTTCAAATATTGATGATCAATTCCCGTTTTCCCACCAATTGACGCATCACACATCGATAGCAAAGTTGTAGGAATATTGATGAATTTGAAACCTCTCTTATAAGTCGAAGCTACAAAACCACCTATATCCGTAATCACACCTCCACCAAGATTAATCAATAAAGATTTTCTGTCCGCTTCCATTTCCGAGAAAATTTCCCAAAGTTGTGTTGCGGTCTCTATATTTTTATTTTCTTCGCCTGCTTCTATCTCTATAACTTCAAAAGGTGCATCGGTTTCCAGATTGGGAAGTAAGATCGGCAAACAATGATTGTGCGTATTCTCGTCTACCAAAATAAAAATTTTACTTGGTTTGATTTGATCGATATATTCATTAAGACTTGTGAAATCTTGGTCAAGTTCCTTTATCATAACTCAAATTTTAACAAAAATAAAAACAAATTATTTAGGATGTCACTTATTTGAAGTTAATTTTCTATTTGGACTCATTATCTTCACTCTAAAAATCCTCCTATTTATAATTTTTTAAATCTTCCTGAAAATTTAAAGATTGTTTTAGCAACTCTGCAATCTCTACAGAATTAGGATTTTTAGGTTGAATGATTTTTCCATTGTTAAAATAAAACCTTGATTCTGAAATTAATCTTGGCTCGCGAAGATTTCCTTTCTCATCAATAGTCTGATATTTTTTACGAAGCACAAAAATCAATTTCTTTTTATCATAATATAACTGAGTAGAGATTTCCGAATTGGACAATCCGACAGAATGTACTATTTTCTTCAATTCATTATTGTTATAATAAGCTTCTATTTCTTGTCCATTATCCGTCACTTCACGTTTCACATCGGTAAAATAATCATTGGGAATTTTCTTTACAATTAGGTTTTTGGATTTGTTAATGTCTTCCACTTGTTTTCTAATCAAGCTAATGTCTTGGCCAAAACCAAAAATTGAAATGCAGAAAACCCACAAAATGATAAACTTTTTCATTGGATTAAATTAAACAAAAAAGAGAAGCAAAACTGCTTCTCTTTATAAGTATATTGATGTAAAATCTTACATATGAATTGCACGCTTTCCAGTCGCATCCAAAGCAGCTTCTTTTACAGCTTCTGCATAAGTAGGGTGCGCGTGAGAACTTCTTGCGATGTCTTCTGCACTTGCACGGAACTCCATTGCCATAACGCCTTCTGCAACCAAATCCGCAGCTCTCGCCCCAATCATATGGAAACCTAGAACTTCGTCTGTTTTTTCGTCAGCGATGATTTTTACAAATCCGTCTGTGTCTCCACTTGCACGGCTTCTTCCTAAAGCTCTCATTGGGAAACTTCCTACTTTGTAAGCCACACCTTCTTCTTTCAGTTGCTCTTCTGTTTTACCAACACCAGCAACTTCTGGCCAAGTGTAAACTACTCCAGGGATTAAATTATAATTGATGTGAGGCTTTTGTCCAGCTAAAATTTCAGCTACCAAAGTTCCTTCTTCTTCCGCTTTGTGAGCCAACATTGCACCTTTGATAACGTCACCAATGGCGTAAATGTTAGAAACATTAGTTTGCAAATGGTCGTTGGTTTTCACTCTTCCTCTTTCGTCCAGTTCTACACCAGCTTTTTCCAAACCAAGTCCGTCTGTGTATGGTCTTCTACCAACAGAAACCAAAACATAATCGCCCTCGAAGTTTACTTCTTCGCCTTTTTTGTTTTTAGCGGTTACTTTTACAGAATCTCCGTTTCTCTCCACAGCAGAAACCGCCGTAGAAAGTTCGAATTTCATCCCTTGTTTTCTCAGAACTTTTTGTAACTCTTTGGAAAGCGCACCGTCCATTCCTGGGATGATTTTGTCCATAAACTCAACCACAGTTACCTGAGAACCTAATCTCAAATAGACAGAACCAAGCTCAAGACCGATAACACCACCACCGATAACTACCAAATGTTTTGGAATTTCTTTCAAGTTCAAAGCTTCTGTAGAAGTTATGATTCTTTCTTTATCTAAAGTGATGAAAGGTAAACTAGATGGCTTAGAACCTGTTGCGATAATTGTATATTTTGAATCGATGATTTCTGAAGAACCGTCATTTTTCGTCACTTTGATTTGAGTTGCAGATTCGAAGCTTCCAAGACCTTCAAAAACAGTGATTTTGTTTTTGTCCATCAAAAAGTTAATTCCTTTTGTTGTCTGCTCTACAACACCGTTTTTACGTTCAATCATTTTTGCCAAATCTACTTTCGGCTCATCGATGATAATTCCGTAATCTGCAAACTCGTGTTTTGCTTTTTCGAAATGCTCAGAACTGTCCAGCAAAGCTTTGGAAGGGATACAACCCACGTTAAGACAAGTTCCGCCCAACGTAGAATATTTTTCAATAATTGCAGTTTTGAAACCTAATTGCGCAGCTCTGATTGCTGCAACATATCCGCCAGGACCAGAACCGATAACGGTTACATCAAATTGACTCATATCTTTGTGATTATTATTCGAATAAAAATTTCCTCAAATTTACGAATTTTAGACGAATTTAAACACAATGAAAACGAAGTTTTCTCACAAGGCATACAAGGTTTTCAGTTTAATTTGTGGACTTTGTGAAATACTTTGTGCCTTTGTGGTTAATGCCTATTTTTGCAACAGATATTTCAAAATTCCTTAATATGTCAATCGAAAAAAATTATCAAAATATCCTTTCTCAACTTCCAGAAAATGTAAAATTGGTAACGGTTTCCAAAACTAATCCAGCTGAAAAAATAAAAGAAGTTTATGATCTGGGACAACGTGCTTTTGGAGAAAATAAAGTTCAGGAATTACTGGAAAAACAGCCTGTTCTTCCAAATGATATCGAATGGCATTTGATAGGACATCTTCAAACCAACAAAGTAAAATACATTGCTGGTTTTATTGCAATGATAGAAAGCATCGACAGCGAAAAACTGTTGAAAGAAGTGGATAAAGAAGCTTTAAAAAACAATCGGAAAATCAATGTTTTGCTTCAGGTAAAAATAGCTAAAGAAGACACTAAATTTGGTTTAACAGTTGATGAAGCCAAAGCTATTTTCAATCAATATCTTAATGGTAATTTTCCGAACATCGAAATCAAAGGCTTGATGGGAATGGCGAGTTTTGTGGATGATGAAACTCAAATCCGTGAAGAATTTTCTGTTCTGAAAAATCTTTTTGATGAATTATCTCAACTAAAATCTTTAGAAATTCTGTCAATGGGAATGAGCGGCGATTTTCCAATTGCAATAGAATCTGGTTCTAATTCTGTAAGAGTTGGTTCGGCAATTTTTGGAGAAAGGCATTATTCTTAAACACAAGGTACACTAAGTTTCCGCACAAGGTACACAAAGATTTTTTTTAATTTGTGCTGTTTGTGAAAGACTTTGAGTCTTTGTGGTTTAATAAATCCTTATAAATTTTCATCACTTCCTCAGCAATTATCTCATCATTGAATTTCTGAACGAACTGCAAACCCTTTTCGGCACGGCGATTTCGCTCAGATTCGTTGTCCCAAAGGAAATTAATTTTTGCTTTGATGTCATCCACATTTTCAGGGTTCACATAAACAGAATCTGGTCCGCCAGCTTCCGGCAGACAGCTTTTGTTGCTTGTAATGACCACGGTTTCTGAAAACAAAGCTTCGATGATAGGAATACCAAAACCTTCGAAAAAACTCGGATAAATGAAAATATCGGCAAGTCTATAAATACCAGCAAGTTCCTCCATCGAAACATTCTCGAGAAAAGAAACTTCAATTTTATATTTTTTGATTAATTGATTAATTTTTTGAAAATATTTTTTATTCTTTTTCCCAATGACAACTAATGGAATATCGCTTCCTTCCAATGCTTTTACAACACTCAGAAGATTTTTCCTGTCTTCGATTGTTCCAACATTCAAAAGAAATCTTTTAGGAAGATTGAATTTATCTTTAACTTGATTTAAGAATTCTTCCGTTGGTTTTTCTTTGAAACTTGCGTAGCAACCCTGATAAACAACATCAATTTTATTTTCATCAACTTTAAGAAATTGGATTATATCTCGCTTGGTTTGTTCGGAAATAGCAATAATTTTATCCGCAGAATTAGCCGCTTTTCTGAACTTCCAAAAATGAATTTTTCTATCAAACCAAGTATAATATTGCGGAAATCTCACGAAAATTAAATCGTGAATTGTAACCACTTTTTTAATTGGTTTTGAATTCCATTTTAATGGCAATTCGCCAGATAATCCGTGGAAAATATCTGCATCAAGATTCTGTGCATCTTTTCCCATTTTAAGTTGGCGTGACATTTTTCCTATGGAAGTTTCAATAAAAGAAACATTCGAAGAATCAAGAATTTGTTTTCCTCTTTCGGATTTGTTTTTATTGAGAAGAATATATTGATTTTCAGGATAAAATCTCGCCAAAATCCTAATCAAATCCCGAGAATAATTCCCTAATCCTGAAGCATTATGAAAAAAACGTTTGGCATCGTAAGCAATCTTCATAAAATAATTATTCAGGTTTTATGATATCTATTGTTTGTTGTTTTTTCTTCCAGTGTTCTGATTTTTTCTCGTAAAGGAAAAATTTGCCCAATTTATATTTGAATTTTAAAAAACCTCGAAACTCAATCCCTTCAAAAATTCTATGTGGAATATTAGGATTTTCTTCCAAACATTGGTTCACAGCGATAGTAAAAGCTGCTGGCCCAGTAGTTTGATGAACGTCGTGTGGGAAACGATGGGTTTCTATATTGTCGACAATCATTTCCAAAGTTTTCTTTAGAAATGGATGCCCTTCTTCAGAAATCAAAGCCCATTGAACAAAAAACTGAGGATGTCTCTCCCTACTTAAAATTGCTGAATCTTCTGGCTTTATAAGATATTTCAACGGCTTAGTCATTCCGCTATCAACATCCAGATATACACCGCCCTTTTTGTAAAGAATTGCATAACGGAAAAAATCAGCTTTTGCAGCACCAATAGTTAGGCGATTATAAGCTTTCAAATAATTGGGAGGATATTCCTGCTCCAAAAATTGATTAATTTCCGCATCATCATATAAATGATAAGTGTAATCTGGATTACGTCTTTTCATATTCCAAATATGCCATTTTGTTATAAATGGCAATTTTTTGGTTTTGAAAGTCTGAAAGATTTGTTTTGGAATAGCCATGTCTCAAAAGATTAGAAGGCAACACCTTGGTTATTAGTTTTATATTTTTATTATACCGCTACATTATTTTCTCTCAACGCATCATTAAGAGAAGTTTTTTTATCGGTAGATTCTTTTCTTTTTCCGATGATTAATGCACACGGAACCTGGAATTCTCCTGCAGGAAATTTCTTCGTATAACTTCCAGGGATTACAACCGAACGTTCTGGCACATAACCTTTCATTTCAACTGGAGAATCTCCTGTAACATCAATAATTTTAGTTGACATTGTGAGACAAACATTTGCGCCAAGGACTGCTTCTTTACCAACACGAACACCTTCTACCACGATACAACGTGAACCGATAAACGCATCGTCTTCAATAATTACTGGGGCCGCTTGCAGTGGTTCCAAAACACCTCCAATTCCTACACCTCCACTCAAGTGAACATTTTTACCGATTTGTGCGCAGCTTCCTACAGTTGCCCAAGTATCAACCATTGTTCCTGAATCTACATAAGCTCCAATATTAACATACGAAGGCATCATAATCACGCCACTTGCTACAAAACTTCCGTGTCTTGCAATCGCATGAGGAACTACTCTTACACCTTTTTCAGCATAATTTTTCTTCAACGGAATTTTATCGTGAAATTCGAATGGACCAACTTCTATGGTTTCCATTGTTTGGATTGGGAAATACATCACCACACCTTTTTTTACCCACTCGTTGATTTGCCAACCATTCTCAGTTGGTTCAGCGGTACGTAATTCTCCAGCATCCAATTTTGCAACAACTTCTCTTACTGCATTCTGATATTCTTCTTCTTTCAAAAGGTCTCGGTTATCCCAAGCTTTTTCGATTTTTTCCTGTAAAGACATTATTTATATTTTACTTTTAAATTAAATTGAATTTGGACAAAAATAATAAATCTAAAGCACACTTCTCGCAAAAAGGAAAGCTTTGTTCCAATAAGCTTCATTAAGGGAAGAAATAATAACTCCCTTTGAAGTTGAGGCATGAATAAAAGTTACTTCCCCATTATTAAGAATATCGTGAACAATTCCAACGTGGGTGACTGAAGATCCGCCAGCTGTTGCAAAAAACAAAAGATCACCCGGTTTTGCATCGGAAATATTGACTGAATTTCCAAATTTCCCTTGATCCTCAGAACGTCTTGGCATTTTCATATCATTCTCATCAAAAACTTTACAAACTAAACCTGAACAATCAAAACCAGCTTTTGTATTTCCTGCATATTTGTAAGGTGTTCCAAGATAGTTTTCAGCATCGTTGATAATTGATTTTCTTGTTTCAGAAACACTTCCAGTATAATTGGAATTTAATTTTTTAAGACTTGCAGATTTTGAAGTGGTTGTTGGTTTTTTATAAGAATATTTTTTTGTAGGCTTAGAAGCACCACAGGAAACCAGAATAATTGAAAATATAATTACCAGTACAGAGTTTTTCATTAGACATTGTTTTAAAGTAATTATGCTTCGATATGAATCAATTTTTGCTTACTGTACAAAAATAGGTTAGTTTAATTTTCCAAACAAACAATTGAATAAAAAAAAGAGAAGTTTTAAAAACTTCTCTCAGGTAAATATATTGATTGTAATGTGGTCCGAAAAGAGGGCAACTAGTGCCCCCTTTAATCAATAATCAGGTTCTATGAACTTGCTTATTTGATTTTTTATGAGCAAATTTTTTGCCAAACAAAAAAAATAACCTTTTGAAATTCAGAAGGTTATTTCCAGTGGAGAATACGGGGATCGAACCCGTCACCTCAACACTGCCAGTGTTGCGCTCTAGCCAGATGAGCTAATCCCCCATTAATCTTACAATGATAAGAATTTTGTGGGAAGAAATATCAAAAACTTAATAAAAATTTAAAATAAAAAATCGGGCTCAAATAAATCTAAACCCGATTCCTGTAAAACGTAAAATTTAAAAATATGAAATCAATTTTGATTTGATTTTAAATACTCATCGATGATATCAAATGCTTTTTTTTCGTCTTTGATATCGACTTTAATAAAAGTGTTGGTTGCAGTGGGCGTAGATAAAAAACTAAGATAAGAGTTCTCTACATCACATTTTATTCCTGCATCTTCCAGCCTAAATTTTATAAGCTGAATCTCCTGTGGGCTATTACTTTCGTAAACAGCCACTCTTGTTGTTGCATCCATAATTCAGATTTTTGATTTTTATTAAGCAAAGCAATTTACGAAAAAAATATCATAATCTGAAATTCCTTATATTAAATTCTCAAATATTGAATTAATTTTATCTAAAATAATTTGGATTTCTTCTTTTTTTACATTCAGATGTGGACGGAATCTAAGCGACTGGTCTCCGCACGTTAAAATGATAATTCCTTCGTCATAAAGCTTGCTTCTCAACCACTCTCTGGAATCGCCATCTTTCAGGTCAAATGCGCACATCAAACCTTTTCCTCTTGCAGCAGAAATATGGTCTGGAAATTTCTGCGCTAATTTTTTCAATCCCTCTAATAGAAATTCACCTACAACTCTAGAATTTTCAACCAGATTTTCATTTTCAATAATTTCTAAAACCAGTTGAAAACGAAGCATATCAATAAAATTTCCTCCAAAAGTTGAATTGATCCTAGAACTTTCTACGAAAACGTGATGTTCTACTTCATCCAATTTTTCCTTATTGGCAAGAATTCCACAAACCTGAGTTTTCTTACCAAAAGTGATAACGTCCGGAATAATATCAAGATGTTGGAAAGCCCACATTTTCCCCGTCATTCCAATTCCTGTCTGAACTTCGTCAAGGATAAGAAGAATTTCGTTTTCATCACAGATTTTTCTTAATTCAGTAAAGAATTCATTTCTGAAATGATTATCGCCTCCTTCTGCTTGGATTGGCTCAATAATCACACAAGCCACTTCATCAGGATTCGTCAAAATCGCTTCCTGAATATGCAATAAAGCCAATTGCTCGTGCTTAATTGTTTCTTCCAAATTATCTTCTGTAATTGGGAAATTCAGTTTTGGATTGGTAATTCTTGGCCAATCGAATTTGGGGAAATATTGGTGTTTTCTAGGGTCAGATGTATTGGTTAAAGACAATGTATAACCACTTCTTCCGTGGAAAGATTGCTTGAAATGGATGACCATTCCCGCTTCTTTATCAATATTTTTCTGCCAATTCTTTCTGGTTTTCCAGTCGAAAGCAGTTTTTAAAGCATTTTCAACAGCCAGAGCACCACCTTCTACGAAAAAGCAATAAGGTAATTCTTTTGGAATCGCCACTCTGGAAAAAACCTCCATAAAATCTGCATATTCCTGTAAATAAACATCGCTCAAAGTCGGTTTATACGTTGCTAATCTTCCCAGCCAATTAGCTTTTTCCAAAATGTAAGGATGATTGTAACCTACGGAAGCCGATGCGAACATAGAGAACATATCAAGATATTCTTTGCCTGTCAAGCGGTCCACAATGTATGAACCGTGGGACTTTTCAAAATCCATTACAAAATCGAAACCATCGGCTAGGATGTGTTTTCCTAATGTTTCTTTTACTTTATTCTCGTGTACAAGTGTGCTCATTTGTTATAAGTGATAAATGATGATTGATAAATGATAAATGCGGAGTAAAAACTTCCGACATCTGCCTTCCAGCTTCTAACTTAATTAATCTAAATCGAATTTAATTCCTTGTGCCAAAGGCAAACTGGTTGTGTAATTAATCGTGTTGGTTTGTCTTCTCATATAATATTTCCAGACATCGGAACCAGATTCTCTTCCACCGCCGGTTTCTTTTTCGCCACCAAAAGCACCTCCGATTTCAGCACCTGAAGTTCCAATATTGACGTTCGCAATGCCACAATCTGAACCTCCGTTGGAAAGGAACAATTCTGCTTCACGAAGATTCTGAGTCATAATTGCAGAGCTCAAACCTTGCGGAACATCATTTTGGATTGCTATTGCTTCTTCTAAAGTTTTGTATTTAATCAAATAAAGAATTGGTGCAAAAGTCTCGTGCTGAACAATCTCGTAACTATTTTCAACCTCAGCGATACAAGGTTTTACGTAGCAACCAGAATTGTAATTTTCACCTTCCAAAACGCCACCTTCTACGATGAATTTCCCACCTTCAGATTTACATTTCTCGATAGAATCCTGATATTGTTTAACTGCAGATTTATCGATAAGTGGTCCAACGTGATTGGTTTCATCCAAGGGATTTCCGATTTTAAGTTGTCCATAAGCTTTTACCAGACGATTTTTCACATCCTCATAAACAGATTCGTGGATAATCAAACGTCTTGTGGAAGTACATCTTTGTCCAGCCGTCCCAACTGCGCCGAAAACGGCACCGATGATTGACATATTAAGGTCTGCATTTTCTGTAATGATGATGGCATTATTACCACCCAATTCCAGAATCGATTTTCCGAAACGTTCTGCTACATTTTTCCCGACAATTCTTCCAACTCTTGTAGAACCAGTGAAAGAAACCAAAGCAATTCTTTTATCATTGACTAATTTGTCTCCAATTTCGTGATCCGCAATTACAAGACTAGAAATTCCTTCTGGCAATCCATTTTCTCTTGCAACTTCAGCGAAAATATTTTGACAAGCAATCGCGCAAAGTGGTGTTTTTTCTGATGGTTTCCAGATGACAACATTTCCACAAATCCAAGCTAAAGCTGCATTCCAGCTCCAAACTGCTACTGGAAAATTGAAAGCGGATATCACACCAACAATTCCTAGCGGATGATATTGTTCGTACATCCTGTGTCCTGGTCTTTCTGAATGCATTGTGTAACCGTGAAGCTGACGGGATAATCCGACTGCAAAATCGCAGATGTCAATCATTTCCTGAACTTCGCCAAGACCTTCCTGCAAAGACTTCCCCATTTCGTAAGAAACCAATTTACCTAAATCATCTTTGTATTCTCTTAGTTTATTTCCAAATTGACGAACCAAATCGCCACGTTTCGGCGAAGGAACTTGTCTGAACTCTTTATAAGCTTCCTGTGCTTTCGCAACCACTTTTTCATAGTCATTAGCATCTGAAGTTTTCACAGAAGCAATCTTATTTCCGTCAACGGGAGAAAAGCTTTCTATATTTTGTCCAGACGAGAAAAATTCTAATCCGGTAGAAGTACCATTATTTTGTGTTGATATGCCTAATCTTTTTAGGTTATCTAATATCGAAATAGAGGACATAAATTTTGTTTTTTTAGAAGTTTCTAAAGATAAAAATATATTTCGAACGACAAAATTCAAAACTAACAAACGTTAGTAATAGATTAAAACTTAATAGGAAATTAAAGAATAAAACAAAATAATTAATTTGTAAATGAGAAGGTTACGAATCAAGTCACTTTAACAACGGCGACTTAAAAATCTATAAATTAAGGATTTTATAATTTTGAATCAATCTAAATTGCAAAAATTTTCATATTTTTGAAAAAAATAAAAATGGAAGACCAATTACAAACTACTGAAGAAAAGAAATTGCCGAAGTGGAAAAGTCTGCTGAAAAAATTTGGAATTGGTGGTATTATTTTTTTTACAGTAAAAGGCATCATCACTTCTACCCTAATCTATTTTCTTGGGAAAAATTTTTGGGTCATCATCAAAGATTATGTGACCCAGTGGTTTGATTAAACTAAGTTTTACTACTTATTTAAAATAAAAAAATCCTTTATAATAAAGGATTTAATTTTTTAACGGTAGCCAAAGTTTTTCAGATCTCTGTCATTTTTTCGCCAGTCTTTTTTGACTTTCACAAACAGATTAAGATGAATTTTCTTTCCAAAGAATTTCTCCAAATCTATTCTTGCCTCTGTTCCAACTTTCTTAATAGCTTCGCCTTTGTGGCCGATGATAATTCCTTTCTGCGTATCTCTTTCTACATAGATAATAGAATCTATCACAATTGCGCCCTCTTTTTCTTTGAAAATTTCCGTCACCACTTCTACAGAATATGGAATTTCTTTTTCGTAATTAAGAAGAATTTTCTCACGAATAGCCTCATTCACAAAAAAACGCTCAGGTTTGTCTGTGTACATATCTTTGTCATAATATGCAGGACTTTCTGGCAACATAGATTTCAGTTTCGGAAGTATAATTTCTGTATTGAAATTGTTAAGCGCAGAAATCGGAAGAATCTCAGCTTTCGGGATCCTCTCGTGCCATTCTGTTGCTATTTTTTCTAGATCTTCTTGGTTAGTTTGGTCAATTTTATTTAATAGTAATAAAACCGGAACAGGAATTTTATTCAGTTTATCAATTAAAAATTCGGATGGTTCTGATTTGTCCGTCACATCTACAATGAACAAGAAAACATCTGCATCCTGTAAAGAATCTTTCACAAAATCCATCATTTTTTCCTGCAAACCATATTTTGGATCCAAAACACCTGGCGTATCAGAAAAAACTATCTGCAAATCTTCTTCATTATAAATCCCGAAAATACGGTGACGTGTCGTTTGCGCTTTTTGGGTAACAATTGCCAGTTTCTCTCCCATTAATTGATTGAGAAGTGTCGATTTTCCGGCATTCGGTTTCCCTACGATATTTACGAATCCTGCTTTGTGCATTGATTTTAAATTAAAATGATTAAAAATTAAAAGATTGAAAACCTTTTAATGGATTGCAAAGTTACGGAAATTTCAAGGGAAGATTTGAAATTGTTGATTAATAAAAAATCGGTTCAACTTTGAGCCTATTTTTTTATTTTAAAGTTCTACCTTTGAAAATTCATTATTTCAAATAATCGTTTATGTTTACAGACAAAGAAATTTCAGAAATCAATCATCTTCTCGTTCCGGAAAATAATATCGTTATTGTAACGCATTATAATCCCGACGGAGACGCCATTGGTTCTTCTCTCGGTCTAAAACATTACTTGAAAACAAAAGGTTTGGATGCCACTGTAATTACGCCAAACGACTTTCCAAAATTCCTGAAATGGATGCCGGAAGCCAAAAAAATTCTGATTGCAGATTACAAAAGAAAGGTGGCTGGTGAAGCGATTTATAGTGCTGATGTTATTTTTTGTCTTGATTTTAATTCACCTTCAAGAATTGGACTTCTTGGCGATTGGGTAACCAAATCCAGAGCCAAAAAAGTTCTGATTGACCATCACCAGATGCCGGAACAATTTGATTATGTTTATTCTGACACCACAGTTCCTGCGACTTGCCAAATGGTTTATCATTTCATCCAAGCGAATAATGACGAAAAACTGGTCAATCTTGATATTGCGCAATGTCTTTATACAGGAATAATGACCGATACAGGCGGATTCAGGTTCCGTTCTACGAGTGCGACGACTCATAGAATTGTAGCAGATTTGATTGAAAAAGGCGCCGATCCTGCCGTTATCACTTCCAATACTTGGGATACGAATACAATCTCACGATTACATCTTCTTTCTTTAGTTCTTAGCAGAATCGAGTTGATTAAAGATGGAAAAGTCGCTATTCTTTGGTTAAAACGCACTGAACTAAAAGAATATGGCTTTGATAAAGGTGATACAGAAGGATTTGTGAACTACGGTTTAAGCCTGGCAGGAACCAAAATGGCAGCTTTTTTTATGGAAGACCTTTACGAAGATTTTATCAAAATATCTTTCCGTTCCAAAGATTCTGTAGATACGAATCAGTTTGCAAGAAAACATTTCAATGGGGGCGGCCATATCAATGCTTCTGGTGGGAAATATTTTAAATCTATGGAAGACACTATTGAAGATTTTAAAGAAAAAATTGAAACGGAGGATTTTTAATCTTCTAATTGATAGACAAAATTTGTTTTCTTGACAAAAGCCCTAGCCCCGATAGTAGCGGCATCCTTTTTTGTGATTGCGATTGACAAAAAGTTCAACAGATTGCTTCACTTCGTTCGCAATGACAAAAAAGATATAGCGGATAGCGGGATTAGCTCCTGAAAATTTATCTTAATAAAACAAAAATCATTGCGATAATTGCTGGTAAAGCCTGAACAAAAAATATTTTCTTCGAGGCTGATAATGCGCCATAAACTCCTGCTACAATAACGCAAGCGAGAAAGAATATGGAGACATTTTTTGCCCAAATCTGGTCGCATATAAAGAAACTCCAAATGAGTCCTGCAGAGAGAAAACCGTTGTAGAGACCTTGATTGGCAGCGAGCTTTTTAGTTGGTTTGAACATCTCGTCTGGCAACGAACCTTTGAATGTTTTTTTGCCCAATGTTTCCCAAGCAAACATCTCCATATAAAGAATGTATAGATGCTCCAGGGCGACGATGGCGATGAGAATTTTTGATATGATTTCCATTTTTAAAAAACAAGATTTTTGGGTAAATGATGCAGCAATTCTGTATTGATAATAGCAGAGCAAATCTCTGGTTTTTCCCAATGTCCGTTGTGTCCACAGTCCAAAACATAAGATTTGATATTGGTTCTGTCAGGAAGATTTTTGATAGTTTTTTCTGAATTGACTGCCGAATCGTGTTTGCCCGACAAAACCAGAATTTTTCCTTCGAAGTTTTCTAAAATCGATTTTCTATCGGCTCTTTCTATCATTCCTTTTTGAGATGCCAAAACACCTTCAACAGAAGAAGTGTAAGCTGTCTCTTTGGCTAGTTTGATTTTGGATTCCAGAATATCGTGTTCATTGGGATTGAAAAGATTCGGAACACCTGCGTTCACGAAAGCTCTGAGATTTTCTTTGATGATTCTCAATCCTTTTCTTCGGGTTTCTTTTTTTGCTTCATCATCTGCAAAATAAGTTGAGAAAAACAATGTAAATGATTTCAAAAGCTCAGGATATTTTTCAGCAAAAGCCAAAGAAATGTAACCGCCCATCGAATGTCCCAGCAAATGGAATTCAGTCAAACCCAGTTCATCAGTTACTTTTTTGACTTCATCCGCCATTATTTCGGACGTTTGAATTTCTGCAACAACATCAGATTTCCCAAAGCCTGGCAAATCGATTTTTATCAATCGGAATTTCTCTGACAGAAACGGAATCATATCATCCCAAATCGACAGATTTTCCATAAATCCGTGAAGTAGAATTAAGTTTTCAGTTCCTTTTCCTTCTATTTCGTAGTTAAGCATAATTTACAGTTTAATCCATATTTTGTCTCCAAATCCTGCATTATTTACAGATTCGTAGAGTTTGAAAGTTTTCCCGCCATCTTTTGTAGAGAAATTTCTTTTGCCTTTTCTTACATCCAATTTACCATTCTCATAATCGGAAATACTTTGCGTAATGCTTCCATCGAATTTAAGGTTTTTTGGTGACGTCATTCTTGCAGTACCTTCAATTTTCACAAAATTACTTCCCGATTTATTTTCGCCAGAGATTTTATATTCGTCTGGACCGATTTTCGTAAAAGTGATTTTCCCTGAACCATTCACTTGGTCGTGTGTCAAAGTATGTGTTCCTGACAAATCTTTGAAAGCTCGGCTACTGAGAATACTATCGTTGATTTTTGTTCTAGCTGTATTGATTGAATCGATGATTTTCACACTATCAACTTTCGGAGTTGTAGTTTTTTCCGATTTTTTACAGGAAACGAGGGACAAAAGGACAATAGTAGGAATTAGTTTTCTCATCGTTTTAATTTTCATCACGAAAATAAATAAAAAAGAGCGTCCTGAGACACTCTTTACAAAATATTTGTATTAATTATTGATTTTTTTTCTGATACAATTCTTTTTCTTTATCGTTCATTTCCGAGATTCCGTAACGCTCGGATTTTGTGATTGCTAACTCATCCAACATATCCACCAAAGTTTTGTATTCGGAATTATCTGCAGGTTTTATAAGCACTGTGAAATTCTCTTTTTTCGGTGCATTTGCTTTTGCCAATTCGATAGTTTTTGCAACTTGTGCTTTATCAAAAGAAACTTCTTTTAAGCTTTTATCATTCAGATTTTTTCGTTCGTCCTGATAATAATAAACTTTGCCTTCTTTACCGAGGATGAAAGTAATTGAGTTTCTAAAATCAATGTCTGTTGGAGTATGCGGACCTTTTGCAGGCAATCCCAAATCCATCACATTAGGTTTTGAGAAATTGGTTGAGAATAGAAAAAATGTAATCAGCAGAAATCCTAAATCCACCATTGGAGTCATATCTACTTTTATTCCAATTCTACCATTTTTTTTGCTTCTTTTTGAACGGTCATTAACCTGTACTTCTGCCATAGCTTTAAGTTTTAGTAGTTAGTAATAGAAAATAAAAATCCATAATGATTTGTTATCATTATGGATTTTTTAATACAAAATTTATTCCTAAAAATAAATTTTATTTAATTATTATCAAAATAAGTATTTAGGACATATTAATTGTTATTCTTAAAATAATCAATCCCACATTTTAGGAATTTTTTGAAATCTTCTTTCGGCATATAGCCTGAAACTGGTGAATTAATTACTTTTTGGTCAGGCGTTACCAAAACATAATGCGGCTGAGAATTATTATTGAAATTAACTTGCTGAAACAAACTCCATTTATCACCAATCGTTTTCACTTTCTTCATTTGACCTTCGCCCATATCGATTTTGATTTGTTCATTTTCCGGCAATTCTTCCTTGTCATCAACATAAACCGAAGCAATAATCACATCATTCTGAAGAATTGGCAAAACATCATCCTGACTCCAAACAAACTCTTCCATTTTTCGGCAATTTTCGCAACCGTAGCCAGTGAAATCTATCAAAACCGGTTTGTTTTCTTTCTTCGCCACTTCTATCGCTTCGAAGTAATTGTGATAAGGTTTCAAACCTAGAATTCCGTCTTCTTCTTTATGGAAGTAACTAACATTCAATGGAGGCAGAATCCCACTAAGCAACTGTAATTTTGGTTTTTCTGAAGGAATTAATCCTTGAATCAAATACACCACAAAAACAATCCCGAAAACACCCAAAATTCTTCTCGCTAATGAGATTTTTGGTTTTTTATCATCGTGTGGAAATCTGATTTTCCCGAATAAATAAACAACTAATCCAATCGCAATGATAATCCAAAGCGCGATAAATAATTCTCTTTTCAGCAAGAATGTTTTGGAAACCAAATCTGCTTTGGATAAGAATTTTAATGCTAAAGCCAATTCGATGAATCCAAGAACGACTTTCACAGTGTTCATCCAACCGCCAGATTTTGGTAAACTTTGAAGTGCTTGTGGAAACAATGCCAACAATCCGAAAACCAATGCCCAAGCCAATCCGAAACCAGCCAAAGCAAATGTCAGTAAAGTTGGAACATTAGTCGCTCCAGCAACAACGCCTCCTAATAAACTTCCTAAAATTGGACCTGTACAAGAGAATGAAACAATGACTAAAGTCAATGCCATAAAGAAAATTCCAATTAGTCCGCCCGCTTCTTCAGCTTTGGAAGATTTGTTGGCTATCCAGCTTGGCAAAGTAATTTCGTAATACCCGAAAAAACTCACAGCAAAGAATAAAAATATTGCGAAGAAAAATAAATTCAGCCAAATATTGGTTGAGATCTGATTGAAAATGTTCCCCGAAATCCCATCAATAATATGAAACGGAATACTCAACAAAACAAAAATCAGGAGAATGAAAAACCCGTAAATAAACGCATCTCTTTTGCCTTTTGCCTTGTCTTTGTTCCCTTTTGTAAAGAAAGAAACCGTCAGCGGAATCATTGGGAATACGCAAGGTGTGAGCAATGCAATTAATCCTCCCAAAAATCCTAATCCCAGAACCAACCAATTGTCATCATTCGGTTTTTCCTGAACAGTTCCACAGTTGGTCAACGGATTTTTGAAGTCCAAAGAATTGATTTTCAAACCGTCTTGTTTTGCAACAGCAGGCGTTTCAATATTTGTTGGTTTTAAAACAGTTCCAACTTTGCCCATAGGTGCAACTTCATAAACTGTATCTTTTGTTTTTTCAACCTTTTCTTCGGAAGCAGTCGCTACTTTATTCCCTTCGATTTGCTTTTCAAATTCCAAAGTGTTTGGCGCCAGACAAACGCGGTCATTACAAGTCTGATACATTATTTCAGCCGTAATTGTCGCCGGTTTTGTCGCATCTTTTGGTTTGAATTTCTGCTTGAAAACAACTTTGTTTGAGTAATAAACAATTTGAGCACCAAAAGCTTCTGAAAACTCATCGTGTTTTTTTCCAATCTCCTGAACTTTACCAATCAGTTGGATTCTTTGTTTTGAAGTGATTTTAAATTCAGTTGGAATTCCTGAATCTGGTGGTAAATCCTGAGAATAAATGTGCCATTTATCTTCGATGGTTCCTGTCAAAACCGCTTCATATTCGTCTTTTCCAACGGGATTAACATCGAATTTGAACTTAACCGGATTTTTTATTTGCGCATTGAATAAGGTTATTATAAATAGAAAAAGTGTTGAAAACACTATTTTAAAATCTTTCATTTTATTTAGTTTTAACCACAATAATTTAGGGTTTTGTCATTCCGTAGGAATCTCAGCAAAGTTTAGATTCCTACGGAATGACAAATATTATGGTTTAATAATTATACTTTTAAAACTAATTCTGTTTCTGAATTATCTGATGAAAATCTTCCGTCTTGACGAAAAGGCAACACACCTAAGATTCGTTCATCAACATCACAAAGAAGCCAGATTTTTTGCTTCGCTAAAATAGACAATTTTTCATCCTTAAAAAACTTCGAAATTTTCTTTTTACCAATCATTCCAATAGGAAAAAACAAATCGCCTTCTTGTTTCCTTCTCAATTTCAGAGGCAATTGAACTTTTTGTTTATCAATTTTCCAAAAACAATTTCCGAATTCCTGAATTTCATTTTTAATATTCTCAGGAATAATGATTTCGTTATCAATAATTTCAAGCAAAACTTTTTCTAAATTCTCATTTCTAACTTCTAACTTCTTCTTAAAAATCAATTCATTGCGATTAATGATTAAATGAAATTCAGAATTAAAAAACAAACTACCGGTTTGAGCTGTGAAAACTTTTTGCATTTCGTTTTCATCATTAAAACCAAATCTTTTCAAAATCTCATATCGAATCAATTCAGATTCTTGTGAGAATTTTTCTTTATTAATAATGATTTGATTTTCATCAGAATTTATCTTGAGAATTTTAATTTTATCGTCAACTGATTGATTGATAAAAACCTTAGCTTGATTAATATAATTGATACTTTTCGAAAAATTAGTCAGAAAATCTGAATTGATTTTTTCCAATTCCGGAACAATGTTGTGTCGAATTTTGTTCCTTAGATAATCTGTTTTTTGATTGGATTGATCTTCCCGAAAATCAATATGATTCTCTTTCGCAAAATCATAAATTTCGTCCTTACAAAAACCAAGAAGCGGACGAATAATTCCGTTTTCATTTTGCGGAATTCCACTCAAACCTCGGATTCCGGAAGCTTTGGATAGATTAATGATAAAAGTTTCCAATTGGTCATTCAGATGATGTGCTGTAACTATATAATCAAGATTTTCTTTCTGCTGAATTTCTCTAAAATACCGATAACGCAATTCTCTCGCCCAATTTTGAATCGAATTTTCCGGCTGATTATCTTTCTGAGAAACTTCGTATAAATGAAAAGGAATTTTATGTTTTTCGCAAAAGTCAAAAACCAACTTTTGATCGAGGTTAGAATCCTCATTACGAAGATGATAGTTAATGTGTACAATGTGAAAATTAAATCCAGAAAGCTGAAACAAATCAGCCAAAACCATAGAATCCACTCCTCCACTTACAGCCAAAAGGTATGTTTTTTGTTGTGGTTGGTGGAGCATTTGCTCTAACAGGTTTTGAAATTTTAAGAGACTTAACACAATTTTATAACGAAACATTAAGTTATAAGCACAAATATACAGTTATTAATTCTTACTTTTGAAACGTTTTAAAACCAATAACCACTCAATAAAAACAATAAAACAAATAAATATTTACTATGAGATTATTTAAAATTTTGACTATCACTGCCGTCGGACTTTCCTTGGCATCGTGTGTCAGCAAAAAACAATTCGACGCGCTTAATCTGAACTACAAACAATGTATTGAAGATGCTGGTGAAAGAATGCGCCAAATCCAAGATTTGAAAGGAGAAAATTCCTCTCTAAAAGGGCAGAACGACTTGCTAGTTGGACAAAACAATGCGCTGAAATCTAGTTTGGATGCTTGTTTATCTAACGCTGGAAAAGGTTCTGCAAACATTGATAAATTAGTTGGAGAAATCAACGCTTCTAATGCTTATATCAAGCAATTGATTTCCGGAAAAAGCAAAAATGACAGTTTGAATCTTGCGTTATCTAACAAATTGAAACGTTCACTTGACAACGTTGCAGACCAAGATGTAGATGTGAAAGTACTAAAAGGTGTTGTATTGATTTCATTATCTGATAAAATGCTTTACCAAGTTGGAAAATATGACATCCAACCAGCTGCTGCAGATGTTTTAGCGAAGGTTGCTAAAGTAATCAACGATTATGACACATATAGCGTTTTGATTGAAGGTAATACAGATAACACGCCTCTGAACAGCGCCAATGCGCCGAGAGACAATTGGGATCTTTCTGCACTTAGAGCGACTGCCGTTGCGAAAGTTCTTCAGAATCAATTTGGTGTGAATCCTAACAGAATCACTGCTGGCGGTAGATCCGAATACAATCCTAAAACGACTAATGCATCCGTTTCCGGACGTAGCGAAAATCGTAGAACGGAAATCATCATTATGCCGAAACTGGATGAGTTTATGAAGTTGATGGACATTGCTCCGGTTAAGAAATAAATGATATGAGATGAATGATAATTGATTATTCATCCAGAATTATAAATCTAAACCTTGTCAGAAATGGCGAGGTTTTTTTATTTGACTACGTCGAACCACTTTGTTAGGTTTGGGTAGCTTTATCCGCCTTCCACTCCCGCTATCCGCCAGAAGCGGATGAGCTCCGTTCAAGTCGGGCTGCAGATTCGACATCAATACAACATCGGTCATAATTTAAACATTTAGTACCTTTGAGCTATAAACCAAAAACTTTGAACTCCCAATGAGTTATTTCGAAGAATTAGACAAAGAAATGGATAGATACTTGGAAGAAACCGCTTCTGAAGAACCAGCCATTCTCAAAAAATTAAGAAAAGAAACCTATCAGAAAACGACTCAACCGCATATGATTTCCGGTTATTTACAAGGTCGTTTATTGAGTATTCTATCGCATATCGTTCAGCCAAAAAACGTTTTAGAAATCGGGACTTTTACAGGTTACGCTGCTTTGAGTATGGCGGAAGGATTACCCAAAGATGGGAAAATTTATACGATTGATAAGAATGAAGACTTGGCTTATATCCCAAAAAAATACTTTGCAGAAAGTGATTATAAAAACCAAATCGAATTCATAATAGGAGATGCAAAAGAAGAAATCAAAAAACTGGATAAAGTTTGGGACTTGATTTTCATTGATGCGGATAAAGAAAGTTATCTGGAATATTTGAAACTCATCAAACCCAATCTTCGTTCTGGAAGTATTATTCTCATTGATAATGTTCTTTGGTATGGAAAAGTCCTGGAAAACAATCCAAAAGATAAACAAACGGAACAAATCAAACTGGTGAATAAAATCATCGCTGAAGATTCCGATTTCGAAAATCTAATCTTACCTTTGCGAGACGGATTACACTTGATTAGAAAGAAATAATTCGTATTTTTAAATTCATAATTGATTGAAATGAATAAAGGCATTTGCAATGTTTCCATCGCTCCGCTGAGAGCAGACAGTTCCGACAAAAGCGAAATCGTATCACAACTTCTTTACGGCGAATCTGCGGATATCATCGAGGTTAAAGATAATTGGACTAAAATCATAACGCATTATGATAACTACGAAGCTTGGATGGACACAAAACAAATTTCGCCTGTTTCTGATGAATTTGTAACATCAAGAAAAAGAAATCTTGTGAAAGAGCCTTTCCAATCTACAATGACTGAGAGTGGAAAAGTGCTTTTATCAATGGGTTCTGAAGTCAATTTTGAAACAACTGCGCCTACTCGTGGACGTGACCTCAGTGAAAGCATCGTCAACTGCGCTAAGGAATTCCTGAATGTTCCTTATTTGTGGGGTGGAAAAAGCTTTTTCGGAATTGATTGCAGTGGTTTTACACAAATTATTTACAAAATTCACGGAATTAGAATCCCAAGAGATACTTATCAGCAAGCGGAAATTGGAGATGCTTTAACTTTTATTGAGGAAGCTAAACCTGGTGACCTTGCTTTCTTCGAAAACAAAGATGGAAGAATCCATCACGTTGGGATTATCTTGGCAGATCAAAAGATCATCCACGCGCACGGAAAAGTAAGAATCGACAGCCTTGACACAAGCGGAATCTTCAACAAAGACCAAAATAAGCATACGCATAAATTGAGATTCATTAGGTCTTATTTTTAAAAAATATGTCGGTGCTTCGCACCTCTATTTTATTATATTCAATGTTTTCTACCAATATTTCGGTGCTTCGCACCTCTATAAAACAAAAGCTTCCTGAAGTAGGAAGCTTTCATTTTTTATTGATGTAACTCTATTTTAAAGTTTGAATTCCAACTTCACATTGAAGAATCTTCCTGTCAATCTTACTGGAACTGGATAGTATAATTGAGGTGAAGAATTAACATCGCTGATCCATTGATTTGCAATCGTATTATTGATATTAAAGGCATTGAAAATCTGAACACCCAAAGTCAGTTCCTTGAATTTGCCCCAAAAATTACCGCTTGCTTTATTGTCTTTCTGATCGAGGAAAACTTTCGTCAAACCAATATCAACACGCTTATAAGCAGGCAATGTTTTCTGATAACGGTAAGCCGCCAAATAATCTGGCAAACCTGCTGAGTCAAATAAAACTGGCGTTCCAGAAGGCAATCCACTAGCATAAGTCAAAGTCAAATTAACTCTCATACTTGGGAACTTCGGCATATAATCTTGGTAGAACATAGAAAAACGGAAACGCTGATCCGTAGGTCTAGGAATATAACCCATTCCTTCAATATTTTCATAAACTCTCGCATAACTTGCAGAAATCCAAGAATCCACACCAGGAACGAATTGCCCGTATAGTCTTGCATCCAAACCGTAAGCATAACCTTCCGCATTATTTTTTCCAGCATATCTTACTCTTACATTATCAAGATAATATGGAATCAAATTCTCCATTTTCTTGTAGTAAGCTTCCGTAGTCAATTTGAAAGGCTTTCTGTTATCGTTATTTCCAATCTTGAATTCGTAGTCATTGGCAATGATAATTTGATAAGATTTTTGAGCTCTGATGTCTGAGTTGAAAGCGCCTGTCAAATCCTTAATCTCTTTATAGAAAGGCGCTTGATAGTAAACACCTCCGGAAACTCGGAACAACATATCCATATCCCAATCTGGTTTGATCGCAAATTGCGCTCTTGGAGAGAACAATGTCTCTTTGGTAAAACTCCAATTCTGAACTCTGGCTCCACCATTGACAGAGATTTTATTACTTCCCCACATAAATTTTTTGGAGAATTGGGCATAGGCAGAAATCCTTGTCGGGGTAATATTATTCTGTCCTGCAATATAATATTTAAGATTAAGCGCAGAAGTATCAAGATTTCCTGGGATTACGAAATCTCTAGGATTGCTGTAACCGATAGAATCTACAAACTGCCATTCATTGGTAAAATCTTTGATGGTTTCTCTTTCATATTTTACACCAACTTCAATATCTGTGTTTACATCCGGAGAAAATCTCGTTCTGAATTGTGAACCAACCACTCTAACTAATAAGTCATTTCTTGCGTGATCAATCTGCCCACCTGCATCATAACCAGCAACAGGATTTCCTTCCTCATCAAACGCTTCCAAGATATAACCAGATGCCAAAGAATAATATTCTCTTTCTCTGTTCTGATAAGCAAAATTATCTAAACTGAATTGCCATTTTTTACTAGGTTTGAAGTTAACGCTTACCGTTCCCATCATATTTTTATACTGGTCGTCTTCTTGTCCGTTGTAGAAAACTGTCAATTTCAAAGGTTGTAAAAGACTTCCAAAATCTACTTCTTTTTGCTTCGGAACCATCTGGTAATCGTTCTTTGCATAATAGCCTAAGAAAGACAAAGACCATTTTTCATTGAACTGATAATTAAGATAAGTCTGCAAATCCATATATCTCGGATTGAAATCTGTATCTTCATTCAAAGTATTAAGAACAAGGTTTGTGTTTCTATATCTGGCAGAAACTAATCCTGTGAATTTTTTATCTTTTGATGCAAAACCTGTTGTCAATCTTCCGCCAATCAAACTTGCTTCTCCGGAAAGTTCAAATTTTTCTGGCTGTCTGTAATAAATATTAAGTGCAGACGACATTTTATCGCCATATCTTGGTTCAAATCCACCAGCAGAAAAATTAATCATACCAACCATATCCGGATTAATGATACTCATCCCTTCTTGCAAAGAGTTACGAATCAAAAACGGACGATAAAGTTCCACATCATTAATATAAATTAAGTTCTCATCATAATTTCCACCTCTTACCATAATTTGGGAAGACAACTCGGAATTGGAATTGACCGAAGGCAAACTTTTCAAAAGCCCTTCCACGCCACCTCCTAAAGACGCTACTTCTCTCGCTTCTTTCACAGAAATCTCTACCGAAGTAAGGTCATTGGTTTTACGGATTCCTTTTTTCTGAAACACAACTTCCTGAATCTCCGTAGCATTAACGACAGGTAAAAAAAGAACATTAACGCTTTGAGTTTTTGGTGAAGTTTTGATCGTTTTAGAAAAACCCTTGAAGTTCAATTTTTGTACGCTCAAAGTTTGCTCAGAATCAGCAAGCGGGATTTTTACAAAACCATTTTTATCCGTTTGATAAGTTTGATTGTTATAATTAACTTCAGCCTCAGAAACAGATTTTCCGTCTTCGTCCAGAACTTTTAAATTGATTTGAGAAAATGCCAAAACCGGCAAAAAGAAAAGAATTAAGAGAATATAATTTTTCAATGTTGTAGTTTTTATTATCGATTTTATATTTTGAAATATCCTAGGTTGAGCAAAAATAACAATTAATCTAAAGAACGAAAGAATATTTGTAATTGTTATGCAGAAAATCGATTTGTTTCAGAATATTTGCTGATGAATTAAGAAATATTAAGTCAAAGTTTTAAATATCATCACTTGAAGACATAAAAAAAGCCCGAATCAATCGGACTTTCAATTTTATAATATTGCTTCTCTGATTCTTGTCAGTTTCCCAAGCAAGTCATCAAGCAAATCTAATTTCAACATATTCGCACCATCGGATTTTGCTACAGAAGGGTCTGGATGGGTTTCGATGAATAATCCGTCAGCTCCGACTGCGATTCCCGCTTTTGCAATAGTTTCAATCAACTCTGGTCTTCCGCCTGTAACACCAGAATTTTGATTTGGTTGTTGAAGAGAGTGCGTTACATCCAAAATAACTGGAGAATATTCTCTCATAGTCGGGATTCCACGGAAATCTACCACCAAATCGCTGTAACCAAAAGTATTTCCTCTTTCGATAATCGCTGTTTTATCATTTCCGGAATCTTTTACTTTCTGAACAGCAAATTTCATTGCCTCAGGAGAAAGAAATTGTCCTTTCTTAAGTGTCACCGCTTTTCCAGTTTCTGCCGCTGCAATCAACAAATCTGTTTGTCTAACCAAGAAAGCAGGGATTTGCAACACATCCACATATTCTGCAGCCAAAGCCGCGTGACCATTCTCGTGAATATCCGTCGTAGTAGGAACATTGAACGTCTCTCCTACTTTTCTAAGAATCTTCAAAGCTTTCTCATCGCCGATGCCCGTGAAAGAATCTACACGGCTTCTGTTCGCCTTTCTGAAAGATCCTTTGAAGATGTAAGGAATATTGTATTTGTCGGAAAGCTTCACAATTTTTTCTGCTATTTGCAAAGCCATAGTTTCATCTTCGATTGCGCAAGGTCCTGCAATCAGGAAAAAATTCTTGGAATCTTTGTGATGAATGTTATCTAAATATTGTATCATTTTTTTGATTTTAAATTATAAATTCCAGATGATAGATGGTCTGAAAACCGAATACAAATATACGGAATTAATGCAGGAAAACCTTTTCCAACTCAAACTATCGAAAGGGTTGAGATCATCTATTTCCCGAATTTATTAATGATTTTCTCAAACGTATTGGCATTTCTACTAGTCATTTTATCTTTTAAACTTTTCTTACCGAGAACTTTCCCGAAATTGGAATCCAAAGTTTGTCCTTTTGGAACTTGCCAATAGAATATATTGTTGACGATTTTAGCTTTTTCGTCTTCTGCTTTGCTTAATTTTTCAAACTCTTCCAACAAGGTTTCATCGACTTTTTCTAAACCTAGGAAAATATAATTGTGGAAATTTTCTATTGGTGGAAAAGGGTTATTCTGTAAAATTTCGTTGATTTCTTTTTCATTTTTGACGAAGAGAAAAGCTTCATAATTGAAATGCTCAGACATTGCTTTTTCCAAAATCTTCTTTAATTCTACAGAGTCTTTATCAGATTGAAACAGAATATTCCCGCTTGCTAAAACCGAAGATACATTTTGGACACCTGCCTCTGAAAAGACTTTGCAAACATCTGCCATTTTCATATTGGTCCCTTTGACATTGACACCACGGAGAAAAGCACAGTACTTCATAGAATTTTAGATTTTAAATGATAAATTTTAGATGTCCCAAAAAGATTTTGCTAAAATTATAAAATAAAAACGTCCCGAAATATCGAGACGTTTAATTTATTTATTGTGTGACTTTCATCAACTGTTTTGTGATGTTGTCCATCTTTTCAGCTTCATAAGTGGTATCGTAATCTTTCATAATATCAAATAGATAAGAGTAGAACGATGTCACTTTCTGTACATCATCTGCTTTTTTGAAAGCCTTTTCTTTGCCCATCTCCTGCAAATCTTTGATGAATGTGTTGAATCTTTTATCAATCACATTCAATGAGTTGACAAGATATTGATAACCTTTGTCTTTCTGCCCGATTTTGTTATAAGCATCAGAAACCGCACCCACAACAAGGGAATATTCCATTGGCTTGGTTTTCATCTGTCTTGCTGCATAAACCTGGAATTTTGGCGATAATCTTGTGTAATAATCATACTCTTCGAAGATTCCTTTTTTGAGGTCTTCTGCCAGTTTCAGTCCTTTTTGCTCCTGTCCTGCTACGATATAGGCATAAACAATAGAACTCAAAGACCTTGGGTCGTTATATTTGGAAACAGGAATTTCTTTGCTTGCTAAGTCTAAAACTTCAATCGCTCTTTTCTTGTCGCCTTTCAGCACCAAAGCCTCAGCCGCTCTACTTGCCGATGATCTGTAACCGATGATATTCTGCGTGCAAGTCTCGTCAAAATGGGTTTTCAAATCTTTGAAATTACCCCATCTGTAATTTTTAACTACATTATAAAGTTCGTCCGCATTCACCATTCCTAACTCGCCATCCGGAGACTCTTCGGTTTTGATTGGAACCAATCTGTAGCTGAATCCATCAAATTTCAAATAATTGGAAAGGAAGAATAGATTGCTTCCGTCATAAATCCCGCCGCTTGAAAAGTTGATTGGACGTTTCCAATCGAAGTTTGCCAGGATATCCAACATCATCATATTATTCTTGAACATACTAGAACCTTTGTAGTCGATGACTATTTGTTTTTCGGCTTTTTGAGCTTCTGCTGGTGTTATCGTTCCTGATTTGATTGCATTATTGACATTGACTGGAAGTACAAATTTGGAAACCGGAAGGAAGTTGAATTTTTCATAACGCTCTTCTCCGAAAATCATTTTAACAATTTCATCTTTTTCAGGCGACTTCATTTTCAGGAAGTTAACTGCTTCTTTCATTGTGATAGAATCCTGAGTCAGATATTTTCTGAAGGCTGCAAATTCTGTATCTGGTGCGCCCTGGTCTTTTAGATTCGCAAAAATATTAGACCAATCATCTTTCGTCATCATATAAACCTGATCGTTGGAACCTTCACGATAATCTTCGTGAGTCAAAGTTGATGGAACAGGCATTGCGTTATATGTTCTTCTCTTAACTTGATCAATGTTCCAAGGTGTAGATAACAATGTGAAATTCACAACTTTTACATCCGGACGGAATTCCTCAGTCTCCTGAATTGCCCAAACCGGATACGTATCATTATCACCGTAAACGAACATTATGCCGTCTTTTGGCAGTGATTTTAAACTGGAATACGCGTAATCGTAAGCCGTGTAACGCCCGCTTCTGTCGTGAACATTATAGTTCTGGAAGCCCATCATAAAAGGAATTCCCAACAATACAACTCCCACAATAATCTGAGCTGATTTGCTTTTTACTTTTTTCTGAAGTAACCAATAAATGGAAGCCACACCTAATCCAATCCAAATCGCAAACGCATAGAAAGAACCAACCATCGCATAATCTCTTTCACGAGGTTCGAATGGTTTCATCCCCGTATAAAATACAATCCCGACACTTGTTAAGATGAATAAAGATAATATCGCATAGAATCTTCCGAAATCTCTATTTAATTGAAAGAAGAATCCTAATAATCCTAAAATTAAAGGCAACATAAAGAACTTAACCGTACTTTCATTCTGGAATTTAGCCGGCATTTCGCTCTGGTCTCCCCAAATATTATTATCAATGAAAGGAATCCCAGTAATGAAGTTTCCATTGGTATTTTCCATATGACCTTCTACATCATTCTGGCGACCTGCAAAATTCCAAAGCAGGTATCTTCCGAAATAATAGTAGTTCTGGAATGTGATGAAGTAATCCAAATTCTGAGCTAATGTCGGTTTCTGAACATTGATGATTCCGAATTGTTTCGCTTTCAGATAATCATCCATTTTGATAGTTCCGTTCTCATATTTTTGACGAAGTTCATCAAAGAACTGTTTTGCTTCCGGACTTTCAGAAATTTGCTCATTCCCATAATTGAACGTGAAATCTGGTGCGCCGTACATCGAAATATAATTTGGCATTACCGATTTATCTTCACTGAACATCCTTGGCAAGAAACCAACGTGCTCTTTACTAAAAACATAATTAAACTTTTCTCCTACTTTACGATATTGTCCTGTTGTGGCATCTTTCTCGTAAGTATCACCTGTTTTTTCGGTTTTGTAACTTCCGTCTTCGTTTTTCTGAATTCCATTCGGGTCAAGATAAGCGGTATAATTTTGACCGTACAAAGTTGGCCAATCCCCGTATTGTTCACGATTATAATAATCCAACATCCCCAAAGCATTGTCTGGGTCATTAAGGTTCATTGGTGGATTGGCGATTGCTCGGATTGGGATTACCAACCAGCAAGAGAATCCAATCATCATATAAACTACAGATAATGCGATGGTTTGGTATAATGATTTCCCCGTTTTTCTTGTGTAAGTGATGAACAAATAACAAAGAACAACCAAAATAACAAATGCGAAAACTGTCCCAGAATGGAAAGGCAAACCTAATCCGTTGACAAAGAATATTTCAGATTTCCCGAATAAAGTCATTATCACAGGGAAAATAATTTTGAATACAATGGCAAGAATAACCAACGTTACCCCATTTGCTATCAAAAATGATTTCCATGTGAATTTATAGTTTCTTGTATAGTAAATCAAACAAACTGCAGGCAACGCCAACATACACATCATATGCACACCCACAGACAAACCGATGATGAAGAATAAAAGGATAATCCATCTTTCGTTGTCTTTTTCTAGATATTCATTTTCCCATTTTGTAATCAGCCAGACAATTAAAGCAATAAACATACTTGCCATAGCATAAACTTCGCCTTCAACCGCAGAGAACCAAAATGTATCTGAAAATGTAAAACATAAAGCACCAACTGCTCCTGCAAATAATGTCGCAATCTCTTCAGCAATCGTTATATTTTCGAATTCTTTATTCAGTAATCTTCTTACAAGATGTGTAATAGTCCAGAATAAAAACAGAATTGTAAATGCACTAAACAAAGCAGACATTGCATTAATCACTAAGGAATAATGTTGACCATCGCCAAACGCAAATAATGCTACAACTGCTCCAACTAACTGAAACAATGCAGCTCCAGGTGCGTGAGTAACCTCTAACTTAACAGCTGAAGAAATATATTCTCCACAATCCCAAAAACTAAAGTTGGGTTCTATGGTTGATAAATAAGTGATAAATGCAATTACAAAAATGACCCATCCCAAGATGGTGTTCCACTGTTTAAAAGTCCAATTCTTCATACGGAAAATGAAATATCGGCGAATTTAACGTTTTTGATTCAGTTATCTGAGTTTTTAACAAAAATTAAACTTTATAAATGAGTGAAAATTAACCAAATAATTTACAATACATCACAGCTCTAACATATTAATGTCTCAAAACCAAAAACATTGCGATTTTTTTTTTATTTTTGCAGACAGTTTTTGAGAGAAAAATGATATAAAAATGACGAATGTATACGATAATATTCTTGGTTTAATTGGTAACTCACCGTTGGTCAAGTTAAATCAAGTTACCAAGGACATTCCTGCGACAGTATACGCTAAGTTGGAATCTTATAATCCTGGGCATTCTACAAAAGACAGAATTGCTCTTCATATTATAGAAAATGCGGAAAGACAAGGAATCCTAAAATCAGATTCTGTAATCGTAGAAACTACTTCAGGAAACACCGGTTTTTCTATTGCAATGGTTTGTATCGTAAAAGGTTACAAATGTATTCTTGCAGTTAGCGACAAAACGAAGGCTGAAAAAATTGCTTATCTTAAAGCGCTTGGCGCAACAGTTTATGTGTGCCCTGCTTCTGTTCCTGCAGACGATCCAAGATCTTATTATGAAGTAGCGAAGAGAATTGCCGCAGAAACACCTAACTCGGTTTACATCAATCAATATTTCAACGAATTGAATATTGATGCACATTACCAAACCACAGGCCCTGAAATCTGGAAACAGACAGAAGGAAAAATAACGCACCTTTTTGCTTGCACAGGAACTGGTGGAACGCTTTCCGGTTCTGCAAAATATTTGAAAGAACAAAATCCTGACATCAAAGTAATTGGTGTAGATGCAGATGGCTCTATTCTGAAAACTTACCACGAAACAGGAAAAATCAACAAAACAGAAATTCATCCATATCAAATTGAAGGTCTTGGAAAAAACTTGATTCCTGGCGCTCTTTTATTTGATAGAATCGATGAGTTTGTAAGAGTTAATGATGAGATGTCTGCTTACAAAACACGCGAGATTGCTTTGAAAGAAGCGATTATGGGTGGTTATACAACTGGAGCAGTAACTCAAGCTTTGATTCAGTATGCGAATTCTCACGAGTTCAAAGAAGATGATTTGATTGTTTTGATTTTCCCAGACCACGGTTCACGTTATATTACGAAAGTTTACAGCGACAAATGGATGGAAGAACAAGGTTTTATCAACAATTGTTTCCACAATTATGATGAAGTGTTCAAAACAGAAATCATCAAATAAAATTTAATCACAAAATCTATAACCTTTTGTTATGCAAAAGGTTTTTTCAATCAATAAAAAATATCAGTTAGAAAAAATGGACATTTTTGAAAGAATAAAACAAAATCCAGGCCCACTAGGACAATTTGCAGATTACGCAGAAGGCTATTATATTTTCCCAAGATTAGAAGGACCAATTGGCCCGAGAATGAAGTTCCAGGGGAAAGAAGTGATTTTTTGGAGTGCTAATGATTATTTAGGACTTTGTAATCACCCAGAAGTTATTGCTGCCGATGCAAAAGCCGCAGCAGAATACGGAATGTTTTATCCAATGGGCGCAAGAGCAATGTCTGGAGAAACTGAACAGCATTTGCAATTGGAAAGAGAATTGGCAGAGTTTGTTCAAAAAGAATCCGCTTATCTTCTGAATTTCGGTTACCAGGGAATGGTTTCTTGTATCGATGCATTAGTTTCCAGAAATGATGTGATTGTTTACGATGTAGATTCTCACGCTTGTATTGTAGATGGTGTTAGATTGCACGCTGGAAAACGTTTTACATACAGACACAACGATATCGTAAGTCTTGAAAAAAACTTAGAAAGAGCTAAAAAAGTAACTGAGGAAACTGGAGGCGGAATCTTGGTAATTACTGAAGGGGTTTTCGGAATGAGAGGCCAACAAGGTAAATTGAAAGAAATCTGCGCTTTGAAAGAAAAATATGGTTTCAGAATTTTGGTTGATGACGCTCACGGATTCGGAACGCTTGGAGCAACTGGAGCTGGTGCCGGTGAAGAGCAAGGATGTCAAGACCAGATTGATGTTTACTTCTCAACATTTGCAAAATCTATGGCTGGTTTCGGAGCTTTCTTGGCTGGGAACAAAGAGATTATCCGTTATTTGAAATTCAACCTAAGGTCTCAAATTTTCGCAAAATCTTTGACAATGCCAATGGTAATCGGAGGTTTGAAGAGATTGGAATTATTGAGATCAAGACCAGAAATCAAAGCTAAACTTTGGGAAAATGTTGAAAAACTACAAGGCGGACTTAAGAAAATCGGTTATAATCTTGGAGATACCAATACTTGTGTAACACCTGTCTTCATCCAAGGAGGACCGATGGAAGCGATGATGTTGGCGAAAGATTTGAGAGAAAATTATTTGATTTTCACATCTGTAGTTTCTTATCCTGTAATTCCAAAAGGAATGATTCTTTTAAGATTGATTCCAACAGCTTCTCACACCGATGCTGAAATCAATGAAACACTATCTGCTTTCGAATCTATTCATAATAAATTGACGAGCGGCTACTACAAAGAAGCTGCGGCTAAATTATTAAAAGAGCAAAACTTAGAGTTTAAGCCGATTTAATTATTGGGAATGAGTGATATTCAAATCAAAAAAGTCGGTTTAGAAGATATTGCGGATTTACAAATCATCGGAAGACAAACTTTTGCCGAGACATTTTCAGAAGGAAACTCAGAGGAAGATATGAAGCAATATCTGGAAGAAAAGTTTTCTGTGTCGCAATTGAAATCAGAACTTTCAGACGAGAATTCGATGTTCTATTTTGCTTTGGTTGATACGAATATTGTGGGTTATCTTAAGGTCAATTTGGGCAATTCCCAAACTGAGATCAAAGATAAAAATGCTTTGGAAATCGAAAGGATTTACGTCATAAAGGATTTTCACGGAAAAAGTATTGCAAAACACCTTTACAACAAAGCTATTGAAATTGCAGAATCCAAAAATGTTGATTACGTTTGGTTAGGTGTTTGGGAAGAAAATGCAAGAGCCATAAGTTTCTACAAGAAAAATAATTTTTTAGAGTTTGATAAACATATTTTCAAATTTGGAAATGATGAGCAAACTGACATTATGATGAAGCTTCATCTCAATAAATAAAAAAAGCCGATTTGAAATTTCAAATCGGCTTTTTTATGCTAAAGGTCTTCGTGTTTTCTGATTCAATTACCATTAATGATTTAATTGATTTTTTAATCTGGTAATACAACATTGATGCTTGTAATTTTTTTTTGGAAATTTCGGTTTTATGTTATTCTAAAAACATTAATTAATCTTTTTCAAATCCAAATCCTCAAAATCAAAACTAAAATCCGTCACATCAGAGATTGGTTTCATTTTCGCAGAAACCGCTTTTCCATTCTCATCAAAATTAAGAGTAAAAAACGCATCGGCATCATAACTTCTGTCATCCCATTTTGCCACAAAAGAATTCGCTGAGTATGGAATCAAATCACCTTTCAGCCTTGGAGAAGATTTAGAAATAATTCTATAACCTTTCCCTTGTTTAGAAACCTCAACAATTCCGAACCACTCATCTTTGTACCAACCGATGAATTGGTCATCTTTCAAATCAGATTTGAATTTTGAAGCTTTATCATAAACTTCTTTCTTTTGTTTTGCGAAAGTTTCCTCATTTTTCTTATTTCTGTCACCGTAAAGTTTCAGCCAATCACGGTTTTCAACACCCAGATAAGCATCTTTAACCGAATTTGTAATCGTAGAAAATGCCGCACCAGATTGCTGATTAGTCAAAACCACAATTCCTAATTTCATATCTGGAATCAATGTAAAATGCGTCACAGTTCCAATCAAACCTCCAGAATGCTGAACCTGCAAATGACCTTTCACATCGCTCAAAAACCAGCCTAATCCATACCCATAAAAATGAGTATCATAAGGCGAACTCATTCCCACTTTATCAGAAATCTGAAGGCTCCAAAGTTCGTGAGCATTTTTTTCAGAAACCAAACGCTTTCCGTCTTTGGTCACAAATCCGTTCAGGAGGAAATTCGCCCAAGTCGTCATATCTTGGATATTACTCATAATTCCGCCTGCTGCGTTCGCTGTTTCGTTCCAATCGTGAGGAACTGCAATCGCTTTTCCGTCAACCGGAGCGTGCGCATCAATAATATTTTGTGAATTTTTTGCTCTACTATAAGAACCGAAACTTGCCGTCATCCCAACAGGTTTCATAATTCTCTGCTCGATAAAATCTGCCCATTGCAAACCGGAAACTCTGTGAATCACTTCCCCAGCCACGATGAACATAATATTATTATAATCCAAAGTCGTTCTGAAAGGATTTTCTGGTTTAAGGAATCTCACATTGTGAACAATATCATTAACAGTCAAACTCCCACCTTCCGGAAAAAACATCAAATCGCCTTGTCCTAAACCAAGACCAGCTCTGTGAGTTACCAAATCTTTGATGGTCACATTCTGAGAAACATATGCATCTGCCATCTGGAACTCAGGGATATATTTTGTCACTTTATCGTCCCAGTTGATTTTGCCTTCATCAGCTAAAATCGCCAAAGCGGTACAAGTGAAACCTTTACTATTAGACGCTATTCCCACCAATGTATTATCGTCCATCGGCTGGTTATTTTTAAGCGAACGAACACCAAAACCTTTCGCATAAATAAGTTTTCCATCTTTCACAACACCAACAGACATCCCAGGAACATCAAATGTTTTTAAAGAATTCTGAATCAGTTCGTCGAGTTTTTTTTCTTCAATCTGCGCCTTGGAAACAGTGAACGAAAAAAGAACAAAGAATAAAGATATATTTCTTTTCATTTTTAAATTAGAATTTAGGCTAAGATAGGAATTTGTAATTTTTAATTGATAATGATTATGGGTTAATTATCTTTACATTTTAAATTTAACCCCAAAATACAATGTCCTATTGCCAAGCCATAGAAAAGATGCAGCCAAAAGAGCGAAAAGCATTGCACAAAAATTACCATGATAATCATTATGGTTTCCCAATCCACAATGATGATGAACTTTTCGGAAGGTTAATTATGGAAATCAATCAAGCTGGATTGAGCTGGGAAACAATTCTTAAAAAAGAAGAATCTTTCAGAAAAGCTTACAGTAATTTTAGTATCGAAAAAATTGCTGGTTATACTGAAAAAGACCGCGAAAGATTATTATCAGACCCAGGAATTATCCGAAATAAACTAAAAGTAAATGCAGCCATAGAAAATGCAAAAACCATTTTGGAATTGAAAAAAGAATTCGGTTCGTTCGAAAAATGGTTGGAACATCATCATCCAAAAACGAAAGAAGAATGGGTAAAACTCTTCAAGAAAACTTTCAAATTTACTGGTGGAGAAATTGTAGGTGAGTTTCTGATGAGTATCGGCTTTCTGAAAGGTGCGCATTCCGATAACTGTAAAATCAATGAGAATATTTTTGCAACTAATCCGAAGTGGAGAGAAACTAAATAGATTCAATACGATTTTCTCAGTCTGAAAAATTCGCCTTAAATTTGTAGAAATCTAAAGAAAGTAAATGGAAAGTAAAAAAGAATTCTTCCTCGAGTGTTACAAACTCGGGATAATCAAGTTTGGGCGTTTCACACTGAAAAGCGGTATAGAAAGTCCGTTTTATGTGGATTTGCGTCCACTTGCTTCTGACCCAAAAATCCTAAAAAAACTAGCCAATTATCTTTTGGAAATGCTTCCTTTGGATAATTTTGATATCATCTGCGGGGTTCCTTATGCAGCGCTTCCAATGGCAACAGCAATGTCGCTGGAAAGTTATCTTCCGTTGATTATCAAAAGAAAAGAAGCCAAAGCTTATGGAACAAAAAAACTAATTGAAGGGATTTACGAGAAAGGACAAAACTGCCTTTTGGTAGAAGATGTCATCACCTCCGGAAAATCTTTGGTTGAAACGATTGATGAAGTTGAAAATGAAGGCATCAAAGTTTCGGACATTGTAGTCGTTTTGGACAGACAACAAGGCGGAAAGGAAAAGCTGGAAGCCAAAGGTTACACAGTTCACTCGCTTTTCAATATTTCTGAGGTTGTGGAAATCTTGAGAGAAGTTAATTATATTGATGACGAAGAAGTTGCAAGAATTCAAGATTTTGTAAACGGAAATCAAGTTGTTTTTGAGGAGAAAAAACGTTTGTCTTACGAACAAAAATTGGAAGTTGCTGAACATTCTTTCGCTAAGAAAATCCTTGAAATAGCCATTGAAAAAAGATCAAACCTAATTGCATCTGCAGACTTTATCACAACAAAAGAATTATTAGATTTTGCTGATATCGTTGGTCCACACATTGTCGCTCTTAAAACTCACATCGATATTTTGAATGATTTTGATGCTGATGAAACCATTCTTCCGCTCAAAGATTTGGCAACGAAACATAATTTCCTTTTGATGGAAGACAGGAAATTTGCCGACATCGGAAATACTCAGGAATTGCAGTTTTCTTACGGAACTTACAAGATCTCCAACTGGGCAGACTTGGTTACTTCCCACGTTATTGGCGGAAGCAAAAGCTTGGACTGCTTTGTGAATGTTGGTGTTGTAGCGATTTTAGGAATGTCTTCTGAAGGAACTTTGACCGATTCTCATTATCGTGAAGAAGCTTTGAAAGTTATAGAAAACCATCCGAGTATAATTGGTTGCGTAGCTCAAAATGAAGTTTCTGACCAGCTTTTATTGTTCACGCCAGGTGTTAATTTGGGAACAAGTGGAGATGACAAAGGACAGCAATATAATTCGCCGGAACACGTGATTAGAAATTACGGAACAGATTTCATCATCGTTGGACGCGGAATTTACAAAGCCGATGAACCTGAACAAGAAGCTTTACGCTACAAAAACGAAGGCTGGAAAGCTTATCAGGATTCTTTGTAATTTTAACAAAAAAACATCACGCTTCATCAGAAAAAAATAGTAGTTTTAGTTACTGATATTTTTTGATGAAGCGATTTTTTTTGTGTCTATCCTTAATTTGTTATTTCTCGGCAAAAGCGCAGCGAGATACTATCTCAATCCGAGCCAGGCTAAATGACGATCAGAAAACGATTTCTGTTGAACAGGTTCTTATTTACCATAATTCTCATCAAAAAGCAATTAAACAAATCAAGCTTCTGAATTGGGTTTCAGCATATCAGAACAGAAAAACACATCTACTAAAAAGAAAATTAGAAGATCGAAAAAAAGATCTTTTTTTCGCAAAAGATGAACAACTCGGAAAACTGGAAAGCCTTCAATATTCTTACGGAAATATTTCTGCGGAAATTCTTAATAAAACTCAGGAAAACATTCTCATTCCTCTTTCAGAACCTTTGGAAGCTGGAAAAAACATCAAACTTAATCTGAAATATCAAATTCAGCTTCCTGATGCTCGTTTTACGGGTTATGGTTTGGATGCTAATTTTATTTTATTAAAATATTTTTTCCTAGTTCCAGAAACTTATGAGGATGATTCTCACAAAAAATCTTTCTATCGTGATACAGAAGAAACAGCTAATGCAGGCTCATTTTGGAAAGTCAATTTCGAGATTCCGACTAATTGGAAAATCTATTCAAACCTTAGTCAAAATAATAATTCTGAGTTCGAAGGACAATCTATCAATGACCCAGAATTTCAAATTTCAACAGAAATTTATCCTGAGTTTCCCATCAATATTGATTGGCAACAAATTAATGTTCAACTCGGTTATCAGGTGACGGAATATCAACGTCAGATTTTAGGTTCTGTCATTACGAATCATCTTAAATTTATAAAAACGAAAGTTGGGAATCTTCCTAACAAATTGTTCATCACTCAAAAATTCCTGAATAAAGAAGAATTCATTGGGATTGATGATATTAAGTTTTGGAAATTCAAATATCAATTGTTTACGGATTATGAGAAGACGGATTTGGATTATTTCAGCGTGATTTCTAAGAAAGTAATGGATAATCATTTCATCACCAACAAAACCCAAGACCATTGGCTGAAGAATGGTTTGAAGTCTTATCTTGAGATTGAATATCTTAAACAATTCTATCCAGAGCATAAACTTTTGGGAAATCTTCCAGACAATGCAAGGATCTTCGGCATCAAACCTTTGAAGCTGTTTCACGCTTCGAAACTGAAATTATCCGAGCGTTATGGTTTGGCTTATCATTACATCTCGACTCAGAACCTTGACCAGAAAATCACGACGCCTTATTATCTTCTGAGCAACTTCAATACAACAGCTATCAGTCAGTTTGAAATGGGAAGTCTTTTGGCTCAAATCTCAGAATATACTGGAGCGCAATCTTTTGATAATTTTTTGAAAGACTACCTTTCTGCTAATTATCAATCCAAAACAGATGGTCAAAAATTCTTAAATGACCTAAAAAACTTTTCCAACGGAAAGTCTAATTTTTTGCAGCAAATGATGTCTGAGAAACACAGAATCAACTTCAATTTGAAAAACGTCAAAGAACAAAAAGATGATTATTTGGTTGAAATTCATAAAAATAACATACTGGAAATACCTCTAAAAGTAGAAACAGAGAAGAGTTCTGGCGAAACGACTACCTATTGGAAAGAATCGAGTTCGGGAAAAAGCGATACTCTTCTGGTTCCAAAAGAGAATGTAGAAAAAATTGTTTTAAATGACAATTACATTTTCCCAGAATCTAACTACCGCGACAATTACATCTACACCAAAGGATTATTTTCCAATACAAAAAAGATAAGATTCAAATTAATAAAAGATATCCAAAATCCTGAATACAACGAAATTTTCTTAACACCAAGATTGACTTTCAATGCTTATGACAAGATTCTTATTGGGATGAATTTCAAAAACCAAGGTATTTTTGACCAAAAGTTCGATTATTCTGTCACACCATATTTCAGTACCGGAACAGGGAAGTTAACCGGTTCTGGAGCCGTAGGTTATTCGATTTTACCACCGAATAGCTTTTTCAGAAGTTGGAATTTTGCCGTTTCCGGTTCTTACTTTCATTATAACAATAATTTAGCTTATAAGAGATTTGGCGCAGGAACTTCCATTAATTTTAATAAAAATCCGAGAAGTGCCATTGGAAGAAGCTTATATTTCTCCTACAATTATTACGATAGAGAACTAACTCCACTGATGATTGAAAATAATCTTTACTCCAAATACAATCTTTGGAATTTGGGTTACTCTTATTCTGATAACCGATTGATTCACGAAAAATACATATCGGGGAACCTGCAATGGATGGAAGACTTCCAAAAGATTTCGGCAGAAGCTTTTTACCGTTGGGAATTTTCAAAAGATAAAAAAATCAGTTTCCGTTGGTTTGCTGGTTATTTTATAAAGAACGCTACAAAGAACGCTTTGTTTAATTACGGAATTTCACGAGTTTCCAACTACTCTTTTTCCTATGGTTTATTAGGGCAAAGTGCAACTTCTGGGATTCTTTCTCAGCAGTTTATCTTGGCAGAAGGTGGATTCAAATCGATGTTCAATACATCTGTCAATCAGTTTATCACAAGTCTTAATGTAGATTCTCACGTTTGGAAATGGTTTAATGTGTATGCAGATGCCGGTGTTTACAAAAACAAAGACAGAGCAACACAATTCATTTGGGATTCTGGAATAAAAGTGAAAGTAATTCCCGATTTCTTAGAAGTTTATTTCCCTGTTGCCTCTAGTTTAGGCTTCGAGCCCGGTTTCAAAGATTATGGCTACAGAATACGCTATACTTTGGTTCTTAATCTTGGTGCGTTGATTAATAACCTGAGACGGGGGGTATTCTAAAAATTAGATAAATTTTGAATCGAAATAAGTAAAAACAAAAAGGCTTCCAAAATTAGAAGCCTTCTATTTTTAAGAAAAACTATGATTAGTTTTTGATAACTTTTTGAGATACTTTTTCTCCGTTTACAGTACCAGTTACGATGTACATCCCTTTAGCAAGAGAAGAAACGTTCAAAGTAGAACCTTCTGTTACTTTAGCAGCTTTTACAACTTGTCCAGCAGCGTTTACGATTTGGATATCGGCAGTCTTAGCGAAAGCTAAAGTTTCAGAAACTACAGTATTTTTAACTAGAGTTGAGTTAGCTTTAGTAACGTCAGAAACCGCTAAAGTTGCCATATTTTGTGGGTTAGGAGCAGTTTTTGTAAAGTCAGAAGCATTATTATTAGTATCAACAGTACCTCTTGTTGCAGATGATGTAGCATCTAATGCTGGAGCAGCACCTGAACCCTCATACAAGTTAGCTGTTCCATAACCTACAAAATCAATCACATTAGATGCAGTAGGACCAGTAACTTGACTTGTGTTATTTGCCAATGCTACTTTACCATTTGCAGCAGCCATTGCAAAACCACCTTGGTAAGTATTTCCATTTGAGAAACTTGTGTTAGATGTTACTTGAAAATCTGCTGTAGGAAGGGCAGCGCCAGCAGTAGCTGGTGTACTAGGAACCATTTCAATTAAATATTTTTGCCCCGCATTCAATGTAATTGAAGGTAAAGCTACATAAGAGTTAAATGTTCCAGTAGCAGATGCATATTGTAAAGACGCACCAGTTAGTGTAGCTTGAGAAGACCCTAAATTTACCAACTCAACATAATCATTAGCATAAATAGCAGTACCACCGCCGCCACCGCCGTATACTTCGCTAATAACTATTTGTGCATTTGCAACAGTTGCAACAGACACGATACTTAAAATTGTAAAGATTTTTTTCATTTTATTAAAGTTTAAAAATTGTTTTATTTGTAATATTAAAGGGATGCTAAGTTAATAAAAAAATGTATTCAGCAAAATTTTGTTTATTTTTTAACATTTCTATATCTACAACATTAGATTTAGTCAGCAATGCAAAATGATAACGTTCAAAAACTACCAATTTTACATCATCTAACTTTCCATTATTTTCTTGCAACAAAGGTAAACATCTAAAAACAACTAAATGTTAATCCTGTTTTAAATCATAATAAAAAAACCAGCGCGAAAAGCACTGGTTTTATTGATTTTTTTTTAAAAGTAAGGGAATTACTTCTTGATAATTTTTTGAGATACAGCTTGTCCGTTTACAAGACCAGTTACTACATAAGTCCCTTTTGGCAAAGCAGAAACATCTAATCTAGAGTTTTCTGCAACTTCAGCAGTTTTTACAACCTGACCAGCAGTGTTATAAACTGATACTTTTGCAGCAGCTCCGAAAATAAGCTCGTTAGAAACGATTGTATTTTTTACCAAATTAGCTTTTCCTTTTGTTGCATCTACAACTGCCATTGTAGTTGCATCATATACTTTTACATCATCAATTCTCCACTCTGTAGTATTAGTTCCTGTAAATCTAATTGATAATGTTGTAGTGGAAGGTATAGATCCAGATGGAGTTACCAATGCCCATACAGCAGTACCAGACCCTGTAGCTCTTGTATATGTAAGAGGTGTCCAAGTTGATCCATCCGAGCTTACTTCTACAGTTAACTCGTTATTTGCAGCACTTGAACCTTTTCTTAGACCGAAAGATAACTTTACATTTGAAGCAGTGATAGTACTTGTATTGATTCCTGAAATGATGAAATTTTCACCAGTAGCATTTACCATTACATTATTACTTCCAGAAGCTCCAGAATAATCACTAGCCGTAGATGCATTAGAGGTTCTAACATCTGCAGTTCCTGAGTAAGACCAAGTTCCAGCATTCTGAAAACCAGCATAAGCAGACACTAAAGGATTCCCTGTTGCGCCAGTACCCATATTTTCACTTTGTGCAGTTACTGTTGCAGTCAAAGCGACAACTGCTAATAAAGAATAAAATTTTTTCATAATATAAAAGTTTAAAATTGTTTTGTTTTCTTCTGGGGCAAATATAAAATTTTAATGTTAACTATAATTTTAAAGGCCTGTTTTACGTTTTAAATAATTGTTAATTCGCTGTAAAGCCTATTATTAGTACATTTACACATCACAAGAAAAGGGTGTCGAAGATAAATAAAATTTTTCTAATAATCTATACTTTTTCTGCACTAATTTCGGTTAATGCACAGATTTTCAGTTGGAAAAACCCAAATATCCCGCAAGATTCCCTTAAAAAAGACAGTGTCCTAATTTCTAAAATCAATCAAGATTTTTTCACCAAAGACACACTTGACTTCATCAAAAAACAGAATCGTGTGATTTATGATGAAGAAGTTCTGGTAAAAAATGACAAGAAAAGAATCCTTGGAGAACTCAATTCCAAAGGCTCTATTATTAGAGGAATTACTTTTGGGAATAACCAAGGTTCATCTGTGCAGAGTTCTATGGATATGCAGATTTCGGGAAAACTAAGTCCTGATGTTTCGATTTTAGCATCGATTTCCGACCATAATCTTCCGGTTCAGGCAGATGGATACACACAGACTTTGCAGGAATTTGATAAGATTTATCTTCAACTGAATATTAAAAATCACAGCATCATACGCGCCGGACATCTCGATTTAAATGATGAAACGACTTATTTCGGGCGTTACCAAAGGCGAAGTATGGGATTGCAATTCCTTACCAATTGGGAAAAGAATGGTAACAAAACCTCCGTAGATGTTTCCGGAGGTGTTGCCCGAAGTGAATTTTTCAGGATGCGATTCCAAGGTGTTGAAGGTAATCAAGGACCTTATAGATTGACTGGAAAAAACGGCGAATTATTCATCACAATTATTTCTGGTTCAGAACAGGTTTATATTGATGGAATATTGATGAAACGTGGTGAAAATCAGGATTACATCATTAATTATAATACAGGAGAAATCACTTTTACGAGTTTCCGACCGATTTATTCTCAGAACTTCATCAACGTATCATATAATTATACCAATCGAAATTACACCAGATTCTTAATCACAGGAAACATCAAACATCAACGTGAGAAGTTCAAAGCCGGCTTCAGTTGGTTTATGGAGAATGATAACAAAAATGCACCGCTTTCTCTCAACCTTAGCGAAGAAGACCAACAAACTTTGGTCAATGCAGGGAACAATCAGGATGCAATGTTTTCGCGATCGGGTGTGGAAACAGAATACGACGTCAATAAAATTCTGTACAAAAAGATATTCGACACAGATTCTTTTCATTACGAGTTTTCCACCGACCAAACTCAGGTTTTATATCAGGTTTCATTCACTTATTTCGGTAGCGGAAAAGGGGATTATCAGTTACAACAATCTACCAACAATGGTCGCGTTTTCCAATACGTCGGAGCTGGATTGGGAGATTATATGGCAGTCAGAAAATTGCCGGCACCGGAGAAATCACAAGTTTATTCTGCTAACTTCGAATATGCTTTGAACGAAGGCGTCATCGGAACAGATGTCTCAATGAGCAATTATGATATCAATATGTTTTCGTCCAAAGACAATGATAAAAATCTTGGTTATGCAGCAAGAATCTACGCCAACAAAACGTTCCGAAAAAATACTTGGACTGGAACGCCAATGGTGGAATATCAAATTATCCAAAAAAACTTTCACGTTTTGGACAGAATCAACAATGTTGATTTCTGGAGAGATTTCAACTTAACCAATGAGTTCAGCCAGATTACTCAGAACAGATTTATTTTCTCATTCCTGAATGACTTTAACAAAACTTCAAAGATTAATTATAAACTGAATTATCTTGAAGAAACGGATACTTACAAAGGCATCAAAAACGACATCGATGCTGTTTGGAAAATCGGAAAGTTCAATAACCTCGCATCGGTTTCTTATCTCGACACCAAATCGACTGATCTTAACACAACTTTCATTCGTGGTGCTGTTTCTACAGAATTGGCAGGAAAAAAAGGAAGCTGGATGTTGGGCGGTTCAATGGAACACAACGAGAAAAAATACAACGCAACACAATTGTTGGATGTGACGAGTTTCAGTTGGAAAGAAGTTTTCATTCAGAAAAAAATCGCGGATTCTGCAAGAACTAAATTATTGTCCAAAATTTATCTCAGAAGTAATGATTCGGTGCAAAATAATATGCTTCAGAAGATGAACAATATTTTGGGGTTGATGGCGGAAAGTCAAATCATCAAAACCGAAAAAACACAACTATCGACCTTGGTTCACTACAGAAAATTCTATTATGAAAATCGGACTTTGGCGAATGACCAAAATCAGGATTTCGTAGTTGGAAATATTTTATATAATCAGCAATTGTTCAAAAACGGAATGCGCCTACAATTTTTCTACGAATTAGGAAATGGCCAAGAAGCGCAACGAGAATTTCAATACATCAAAGTAACCGATGGACAAGGCGTTTACAAATGGACGGATTATAATAACGATGGCGTACAGCAATTGGACGAGTTCGAAGTGGCGGAATATGCGGATTTGGCTCAGTACATCAGAGTTTATACCAATAGCGTGAATTATCTTGCATCAAACAAAAACAAATTACAAGTCGCTTTATTCGTCAACCCATCAGTAATTATCAGTTCTGAGAATGCTTTTTTGAAGCGATGGAACTTCAATCTGTCTTTACTTTCCCAAAATTCTTATATGAAAGGAAGCAAAGTTTTGGTTTGGAATCCTTTCGAAAAACAAGCAGATCAATTACTGAGAACGCAGAATATATTAGCTTCTGCTTTATTCAATTCTAATGACAAATCCGGGTGGAACGGAAGTTATCGATATACTGACAATGATAATTTGGTTAATGCCAATTACAGTAACGAAGCGCACGGGCAGAAATCTCATTTCTTGAATGTGGGTTATTCTTTCTCTAAGACTTTCCGCGCAGATTGGGAAAATACTTTGCAAAATGTAACGAACAGTTCGCAGGTTTATGCTTCCCGAAATTATCTTCTTCAAAACTGGGAAACCAAGCCAAAAGGAACTTACAAATTGACCGAAACTTTGCAAACCGAATTATCCGGCGCGCTCCGTCAGAAAAAAAGAACCGACGGTGAGGAACTTTTGAAAACCTACGAAATCTCAGGAACTTTGCAATGGGAAAAAGCGAAAACGTCTATAAGAGCCAATTTTTCTTTCATCAATAATGATTTCTCTGGAAATAGTTTCAGCATTGTTGGAAATCAAATGTTAGAAGGATTAAAAGCTGGGAAAAATCAAGTCTGGACATTATACATCCAGCAGGCGGTAAACTCCTTTATTCAGCTTAATGTGAATTATGAAGGTCGAAACTCTGGTGATAGAACCATCCACATCGGAAGTATGCAAATCCGCGCCAGCTTTTAAATAATGATTAATTGTTACCATTGATAATTAATCATTAACAATTGACAATTAAATCCCGTTTCTACTCCACTCGCTCCAGCTCCCAACATAAAGATTCGGAATATCGAAACCTGCATAATCCAAAGCCAAAAGAGAATGACAAGCCGTTACGCCACTTCCACAATGGAAAATGATTTTGTTTTTCTCATAGTTATCAAATAATTCCGAATACAGATTCCTGAGAACCTCCGGAGACTTGAACAAACCTTTCTCATCCAGATTATCGATGAACGGAAAATTCTGAGCATTCGGGATATGTCCTGCAACCAAATCAATTGGCTCCATAATCCCATCATAACGTTGCGATTCTCGAACATCTACAATTACTGATTCTGCATCCTGCGTTGCTTTTTTCACATCATCAATCCAAAACTGTGGTAACTGCCAATCTTGGTAATCAGAAATATATTTGGTTTCAGGATAATACTCGTCAACAGAACTTAATGGGTAATTCTGATTTTCTGCAGCTTGCAATCCGCCATTCAGAACCTGAACATTGTTGTGACCAACCGCACGCAACATCCACCAAAATCTCGCAGCAGCATTAGCGCCATTTTTATCATCGTAAATTACAACGTGAGAATCTTTATCAATTCCTAGTGTGCCCAAAGTTTTTACAAAATCTTCAAACTTCGGAAGCGGATGACGACCTCCATTTTTAGGATTATCTATTTCTGCCAAATCAGAATTCAGGTCAACAAAAACCGAATTTTCAAGATGTTTTTTAAGATAGTCTTCTTTAGCACTGGAACCAGTTCTGACATCAAAAATTCTGAGATTTTGATTTTCAGATATCTGTGTTAGTTCATCAACTTCTATTATTGGCGACAGATTTTGCATATTATGAAATTTTTAAAAAATTTATTGGAATTCTTTTTGATTCTCAATCCCAAATTTAATTAGATTTGCCAATCAAGAAAAGTAAAAATGAAACTATGACAGAAAAAATTCTCATCACAGGTGCGCTGGGACAAATTGGAACAGAACTAACAGTAAGATTATCAGAAATTTATGGTAAAGAAAACGTTATTGCTTCTGGTCTGGATAAGTGGAAAGAAGGCATTACCGAAGCTGGTTATTACGAGAGATTAGATGTGACTAATTTCCAAGCTGTTACAGACGTTATCAAAGAACATAACATCACAACAGTTTATCATTTAGCATCACTTTTATCCGGAACTTCAGAAAAGCAACCACTATTTGCCTGGAAACTGAATCTCGATCCATTGATCCACCTTTGCGAATTGGCAAAAGAAGGAACCTTGAAGAAGATTTTCTGGCCAAGTTCTATTGCTGTTTTTGGGAAAGGAATTCCTAAAGAAAATGTGGGACAAGACGTTGTTTTGAATCCAACAACCGTTTACGGAATTTCAAAAATGGCCGGCGAAAAATGGTGCGAATATTACTTTGAAAAATACGGCGTTGATATCAGAAGCATCCGTTATCCTGGTTTGATTTCTTGGAAAGCACCAGCAGGTGGAGGTACTACAGATTATGCCGTTGAGATATTTTATGAGGCTGTAGAAAACGGAAAATACACAAGCTTCATTAGTGAAAATACAGCGATGCCAATGTTGTATATGGACGACGCCATTGATGCAACCATCAAGTTAATGACAGCTCCAAAAGAACAGGTAAAAATACGTTACTCTTACAACCTTGGAGGGATGAGTTTTACACCTCAAGAATTGGCTAGCGAAATCAAAAAAACAATGCCGGATTTTGAGATAAAATATGAGCCAGATTTCCGTCAGGCCATTGCAGATTCTTGGCCAGCGAGTATTGATGATTCTGCTGCAAAACAAGATTGGGGATTAGATTACAAATTTGACATTTCTTCTATGTCAATAGATATGATAAATAATCTTAAAAAGAAATTAAGCAAATAGCAAAATCTGAATAATCAATTTAAGTTAAATACATTTTAACATTTGATTTTGAATTAATTATAAATAAAATATAAATTTTGGTTTAAGTGGTTTTATTGACTTTTAACATATCAATTTCTGAAAATATAATATTAAAAAACAAAAATATTCCGGAAACTGAATTGATTACATCTATCGAAGATAAAGCAGAAGTCATTCTTCTTTTGTTAGAGACCCACGATTTCAAGGCCACATTCTTTGTTGAGGTTTCTATTGTTGACAAGCTGAAAAAACTCCTAAAAAAGATTTCATTTTCAAGACACGAAATTGCATTTTACAACGTCAATTCTACGCCAGAAAACATAGAAAAAACCAAGCAGAATTTGGAGCAATTTTTGGAAAAACCAGTTCGCGGTTTGAGACAAAAACACCATCAGATTTCTTATTTAGAAATCAAGAATTTGGACTTCAATTACGTCTCGAATATCGAAGAATCTAAGCTCAATTTTCTATGGCGAAAACTGACTTCAAAAACTCACATTCACATCGAAAATGATTTAACGATAGTTCCAGAAAGTCAGTCGCCCTACTCTCAACTTCCGTTCAATGATTATGTCTTTCAGGTCACACCAATGAAGTATTATGAGAATATGCTTTTGGAGAGTTTGAAGAATAATGAGTACGTGATGATTTACGTTAATGCATGGCAATTTTTCAATCAAAATGAGTCGCCATTTGACTTACCATTTTACAAAAAGATAAACACAGGTCGCACATTTGAAGACCGTCTTGAGCAGCTTTTTCAGTTCATTGATGAGAATGAAATAGCTGTATCGAGAATGAAGGATTATTTGTTTTAATGAGCTTAAAAAGCTTTCAATTTCAATTTTCAGATTCAGCAAATAATGAAATATATTTTTGAATAATTGATAATATTATTAAAGCAAAGTTAGAGTACAGAAAGTGTACAGCGACCTTACAGAAACCATACAGAAAAGCCTGTTATCATTCTATTGATCAACAGGCTTTTTTATTATTAAAAAGAGAATTAATAAATTAACTCAACTCAAAAACTGTAATCTCAGGCAATACGCCTACTCTACCAGGGTATCCAATCACACCAAAACCACGATTAACATAAAGATATTTATCACCGGTTTGGTACAAATCTGCCCATTTAGGATATTTGAATTTAACAGGTGACCATTTGAAGTTTTTCAAATCAATTCCGAACTGCATCCCGTGCGTATGCCCGGAAAGTGTTAATTGGATGTCTTTTGGATGGTTTCTCACTACAGCATCAAAATGTGACGGGTCGTGCGACATTAGTATTTTACAAGCTTCTACAGGAACATCTTGCGTTGCTTTATCCAAATCTCCAAATTGCGGAAACGGTGGAATTCCCCAGTTTTCCACACCAAGAATATACAACTTCTCACAATTTTTTTCAATCACCCTATTTTCATTTCTGAGCATCTCGAAGCCAGCTTTGCGCTCGTTTTCTATAAGCTTCGGAATATTATTCTTTTGTTCATCGATATTTTTCCAAACCCCATATTCGCCGTAATCGTGGTTCCCAAGAACAGCGAACTTTCCATCTTTGCCCTTAATCTGAGAAAATAAATCGATAAAAGGAATGAACTCATCCGCATAATTATTAACCATATCTCCGGTAAAGAGCACTAAATCTGCATTTTGTTCATTAATCAAATCAATAGCGTGTTGCAACTTCTTAGGATTCTGAAAACTTCCGCTGTGAACATCAGAAATCTGAACGATTTTATAACCTTTGAAGCTTGCTGGTAGATTTTTCAATTTAAGTCTAACAATTCGTGCTTTGTGACGGTATTTCCCGAAGACAATTCCATCCAAAACCATTCCTGCTAAAATCGCACCTGAACCAAGTCCAACCAAGCTGATAAACTTCCTCCTTGACGGATAAACGTGATTATCTGTTGCTACATAATTGTAACCAAAATTCAGAAGCCTGATGATATCTTCAATCAAAAGAAAAATAGCGACCAAAATCTTCGGCAGAACAAAGATTAAAATGACTGAAAAGACGATTTGAAAATTCAGATATTTGTGAGAAGCTCTGTTGAAAGTCACGACAGAATAAATCAGAAATGTGTAAATCAGAATCGTCGGAATCCAATAAATAAATCTTGCATTCTGGCTCGTGTAAATCGTTTTAAAGGCTTGATAAACATAAGTTTCCAGCACTAAAAAAACTCCTAGAAGAAATAAAATATTCTTTTGCATACTATGATATAAAAAAAACAAAAGGAATAAAAAATCATTCCTTTTGCAATTATAAACGTTTAAAATTGAATTTTACTTTAATTCAAAATGATTTATCTTAAATTTTCCCTTCAGGAAACTTGTAAACAACACAATTGATGTTCATCCCAGCGCCAACAGATGTAAACAAAATATGAGAACCTGGTGTGAACTGCTGACCTTCCATTTTTCCTTTTCTGATTAAATCAAACAAAGTCGGAACCGTAGCAACTGAAGAATTCCCTAATTCCTGAATCGTCATTGGAGAAATCGCGTGGTCATATTCTTTTTGTCCGTATAACTTGAAAAGTCTACCAATCATCGCATAATCCATCTTTGCATTAGCTTGATGAATCAAAACTTTGCTGATATCAGAAATATCAAGATTAGCTTTTTCAATCGTTGCTTTTATTGCGTCAGGAACATTTTTCAGAGCATATTCGTAGATTTTACGACCTCTCATTCTGATGTATAATTTGCTTTGGTCAGATTCAAGATTTAATGAAGGTGCATTTTCCAAGAAACAAAGTTCTTCACCGTTGTCGCAAAGCGTATTATCTGCAATTACGCCAACATTTTCTTCATCTGTAGCTCTCACAACAACCGCTCCAGCACCATCTGAGAAAATCATTTTGTTTCTGTCAAAAGGGTCAGTCACTCTGCTCAAAGTTTCTGAACCAACAACCAAAACAGTTTTTGCTTTGCCTGCTTTTATCATCGTATCTGCAAGAATCAAAGATTCTACCCAACCTGGACAACCAAAAATCATATCATAATTGACACAAGTCCTTCTTTTAATTCCCAATTTACCTTTCAATCTTGCAGAAAGAGAAGGCATAAAATTCGGAACACCATCAGTATCTACTTCTCCAAAATTGGTTGCAAAAATGATGTAATCTATCTCTTCTTTATCAATCCCAGCGTCTTCAATCGCTATCAAAGAAGCTCTGTGAGCCAAATCCGAGTTAAAATCTTCCGGATTCATATATCGTCTTCTTTCGATTTCTGTAATATCTACAAACTTCTCGATGATTTCCTCAGTTGGTTTCTCAATCAATTGATTATTATCATCATAGAAAATCGAGTCCTTGAAATGAGAACCTTCTATTACGTTTTCCGGGATATAACTTCCGGAGCCAATGATTACTGTATTAGGCATTGATTTAAAAAAAATTTGAATGCAAAATTACGCAAAAATTAATTTATAGAATTTTATTTCTTTAAGATTTCTTTAGGAAATTCCCATAATTCGTTTGACAATTCCCACTTAAGACCTATCAACACTATATAGATTCACATACTTTTATATAATAATTAAATATTACAATTTGAAATTCTTTTTGGAATTTATATTTTTGACGGATGTTTGAATTCCAAACCATACAACAACCGATTGAAGATATTTTGCTCAAAGAAAAAGGAAGCAAGTTTATTGGATTCGCCTATCCGGTAAATTCTGAGTCTGATATTAAGGAGTCATTAAATCATTTAAAATCGATTCATCCAAAAGCAACACATCATTGTTATGCTTACAGATTAGGAATTAATGGAGAAAATTATCGTGCTAATGATGACGGCGAACCTTCTGGAAGTGCTGGCTTACCGATTTACAATCAGCTTCTCGCTCACCAAATCACAAATATTTTATTAGTTGTAATAAGATATTATGGAGGAACGAAATTAGGTGTCGGCGGATTAGTAAAAACTTACAAAGAATCAGCGAAATACACTCTGGAACAAGCCAAAATTATCACTAAAGAATTAGAATCTAAAATTGAACTGAAATTCAAATTCTCGCAACAAAATCAGATTTTTACTTTACTTAATAAATATGATGCAAAAATTCTTGACTTCGATGCTCAGGAAATTTGCATTATCAATGCTAATATAAAGACGTCTAAAAAAGAAAACATCTCAGACGAATTGTCCGAGATGCTTTTGGAATTTAATTTTTCATAACTTTTAATCCCTTCTATTTCCCAATAACATAGAAGCAAAATAAAGCAGTTGTGCCAAAGAGCCGAGCGCTGCAACAACGTATGTTCTCGCTGCCCATTTCAAAGAATCTTCCGCGCCTTCATATTCTTCTGCTGTTACCGTACCTGTAGATTTTAACCATTGCAAAGCACGATTACTTGCATCATACTCTACTGGCAATGTTATAAATGCAAACAATGTTGTTACCGCAAACAAGATTACGCCAATTGCTAAAACTGTTGTATTTCCGTTTGGATTATCAATACTTCTGGTTGCTGCCATTATAGCAATTCCCGCAAACAAGACGAATTGTAATAAGTTGGAACTGATATTAACAATTGGAACCATTTTCGACCTCAATTGTAACATAGAATAACCTACTGCATGTTGTACAGCGTGACCGCATTCGTGAGCGGCAACCGCAGCTGCAGCTGCATTCCTTTGCATATAAACCGCTTCCGAAAGATTTACTGTTTTATTTTCAGGATTATAATGGTCAGACAAATGTCCCGGAACAGAAACTACCTGAACATCGGTAATCCCGTTGTCTCTCAACATTTTTTCCGCAACTTCTTTTCCAGACATTCCATTTCTTAGATGGACTTTGGAATAATATTCGAATTTCGATTTCAGTCTAGAAGAAACTATCCAACTCAACAACATCGAAATCCCTATAATTAAATAATAACCAGTCATTTTTTATATAATTTACATTAAAATAAATCTATGATTTTTGAGTAAAAATTATGCCAAAGCATTGCACATTTTACCTTAAAAACTATCTTTGTCATATTGATAAGCAAGAATATGGAAAACATCATTATAAAGCAAGTGGTTACAGAAAGTGATTTGATAAAATTCATAAAATTTCCGATGGAATTATACAAAAACAACCCGAATTTTGTTCCGCCACTCATCAACGATGAAAAAGATATTTGGAACAAGGACGAAAATCCTGCTTTGCTCTATTCTGTTGCGAAACAATTTTTAGCTTATAAAAATGATAAAATCGTTGGCAGAATTGCTGTGATGATTAATAATAAGGAAGCTCAGGAATTAGGAATCAAAAAAGTGAGATTCGGATGGATTGATTTTATTGATGATGAGGAAGTTTCCAAAGCTCTGATTGATGAAGCGATTAAATACGCCAAAGAAAATCAAATCGATAAAATCGAAGGCCCAATGGGATTCACCAATCTTGACAAAGCCGGAATGTTGATTTTTGGTTTTGATAAATTAGCAACGATGATTGGGATTTACAACTTCGAATATTATCCAAAACATCTTGAGAAATTAGGTTTGGTTAAGGAAAAAGAATGGGTTGAATTTGAATTGCAATTCCCTGATGTTTTGCCAGAAAAAGTGGAGAAATTCAGTTCTTTAATTGCTCAGAAATATAAACTGAGAACTTTAAAATTCAATAACAAAAAAGAGATTCTTCCCTATGTTGAGCCGATGTTCAAATTATTGGACGAAACTTACAAATCACTTTCCACGTACACACCAATTTCGGACGAGCAAATCAAATCTTATAAAGAGAAATATTTCAGTTTCATCGATAAAGATTATATCACTTGCGTTGCGGATGAGAATGACCATTTAGTTGCTTTTGCGATTACAATGCCTTCTTATTCTAAAGCTTTACAGAAAGCCAACGGAAAGCTTTTCCCGTTTGCTTGGTGGCATTTTTTACAAGCTGGAAAGAAAAACGACAGAGCTAATTTTTATTTAATTGGAATTCATCCAGAATATCAAAGACGTGGCGTAACTTCTATGATTTTCAAATCCATACAAATGAACCTTAAAAGTAAAGGCATTAAATTTTTGGAAACCAATCCAGAGTTAGAAGAAAACAAAAATGTACAGGTACTTTGGCAAGATTACCATCCGGTACATCACAAAAGCAGAAGAACCTACTCTTTGAACATCAATGATTAATTTAGTTAAACAATTGTTTAACTAAATTATATTTCAACCCCGATTTCTGACCTTTAAAATCCAACTCAATTGAAAAAGCAACTTTACATATACGCTGGTCTTATCATTTTGTTTGTCGCTTACAATTTCTATAAGCCTGTGGAAGATGACAAATTGGACGCTATCATCAATATCTTGTTTGCCAGCGTATTGTTTCTCTACATCGCTTATATTGCATATCTCGTTCTCAAGAAGATAAACAAGAAAGACTAACAAATCCTTATTTATAACTGTTCTAAATTTACAAAAACAGAGCTTTGTCTGCTTTTCCGAAGGCCGATAATTTAATATATTAAATCTTTATTTAGTATTTTTGCATAGTTAAATTTAGACTTTATGAATTTACCAGAAAATTATATTCCAATACTCATTCAAGCAGGAGTTGGATTAGGCTTTGTTATCGTTTCTTTATTGGGTGCCCATTTCTTGGGACCACAGCAGAAGAAAGGAAATTCTGTTAAAAACCAAAGCTGGGAATGTGGTGTTGCTGTAGAAGGAAACGCAAGAACACCTTTTTCCATCAAGTATTTCTTAACAGCTGTATTGTTTGTGCTATTCGATATAGAAATCGTATTTTTTTATCCTTATGCTGTCAACTTCAGAGAATTTGGAATGGAAGGCTTTTTAGCAGTTCTTACATTCGTAGCTATTTTCTTTGTAGCGTTTTTTTATGTTTGGAAACGTGGCGCATTGGATTGGGATAAGTAAAATAATTTTAAATTATGAATTATAAATTTTAGATAAGAGTTTTGAATTAATTTAAAATCTAAAATTTACAATCTAAAATCAAGAAAGAATGTCAGATAAAAAACCAGTAATAATAACAGATGCGCCAGCTCCGGAAGGATTTGAAGGAGAAGGATTTTTTGCTACTAAGCTGAGCAGTGTAATTGGGATGGCAAGAAAGTTTTCACTTTGGCCTTTACCATTTGCAACTTCTTGTTGTGGTATCGAGTTTATGGCGACATTGAATCCAACTTATGACGCTTCAAGATTTGGTATGGAAAGAAACTCTTTCTCACCAAGACAAGCAGATATGTTGATGGTTTGCGGAACTATTTCTAAGAAATTAGGTCCTGTTTTGAAAGAAGTTTACACCCAAATGGCTGAGCCAAAATGGGTTGTTGCTGTCGGAGCTTGTGCTTCCAGTGGTGGGATTTTCGATACGTATTCGGTTCTTCAGGGAATTGATAAAATCATACCTGTCGATGTTTACGTGCCAGGATGCCCGCCAAGACCAGAACAGATTATTGAAGGTGTGATGCAGGTGCAGGCTCTTGCCGAAAGCGAAAGTATAAGAAGAAGAGATACGCCGGAGTACCAGGCACTTTTAGACTCTTATAATATTAGTAATTAAAATTCGCCTCAAGGATTTTTAATTTTGAATTTAATTATGACGAACGAGTTTGTATTAGAAGCCATTACTAGAGAATTTGCGGATTCCGTGATTTCCAGCTCAGAACCATATGGAATGCTGACTGTAGAAATAAAAAAAGATGATATCAAGAAAGTGATCCATTACCTTAAAGATTCTTCTTTGGAAATTAATTTCCTAACGGATATCTGTGGGATTCATTATCCAGAGACACCCGAAAAAGAAATAGGTGTAATCTACCATTTACATAATATGATGACGAATTTCAGAATTCGTCTCAAGGTATTTATGTCCAGAGAAAACATAGAAGTAGATTCTCTTGTAGAATTATATGCCGGAGCAAACTGGATGGAGAGGGAAACTTTTGATTTTTATGGAATTAAATTCAAAGGTCATCCGGATTTGAGACCAATTCTAAATATGGAAGATTTAGGATATCATCCAATGTTGAAGGAATATCGTTTGGAAGACGGGACAAGGACAGATAAGAACGACGCTATGTTCGGAAGATAATATAGCCAATGGCTGATGAAATGTAGCCAGAAGCAAATAGCTAAAAGCAAATATTATGAAAGATAACTCATTATCTAATATACTAAACCAATACGAAAGCAAGGAGCAAATCGACGGACAATTGTACACGTTGAATCTTGGTCCTACTCACCCTGCGACTCACGGGATTTTCCAGAACGTTCTTACGATGGACGGAGAAAGGATTCTTCACGCAGAGCAAACCGTTGGTTATATCCATAGAGCGTTTGAGAAGATTTCCGAAAGAAGAAACTTTTCTCAGATTACAACGCTCACCGATCGTATGAACTACTGTTCTGCGCCTATCAATAACCTTGGTTGGCATATGACTGTAGAAAAACTGATTGGTGTCGAAGTTCCAAAGCGTGTAGATTATATGCGTGTGATCTTGATGGAATTAGCAAGAATTGGCGATCATTTGATTTGCAACGGTGTAACGGGAATGGACTCAGGAGCTATTACAGGTCTTACCTATATGTTCATCGAAAGAGAGCGCATCTACGATATGTACGAGCAAATCTGTGGGGCGAGAATGACAACCAATATGGGAAGAATCGGAGGTTTCGAAAGAGATTTCACTCCGAAGTTCCACGAACTTATCAAAGATTTCTTAAAGACTTTCCCACCAAGATTCCAAGAATTCTGTAATCTTTTGGAGAGAAACAGAATATTTATGGACAGAACGATTGGCGCAGGAGCAATTTCAGCAGAAAGAGCTTTGAGTTATGGTTTCACTGGTCCAAACTTGCGTGCTGCCGGTGTAGATTATGATGTGAGAGTCGCACAACCTTATTCTTCTTACCAAGATTTTGATTTCATTATTCCTGTAGGAACTGCTGGAGATACTTATGACCGTTTTATGGTTCGTCAGCAGGAAGTTTGGGAATCAATCAAAATCATCAAACAAGCTTACGAAAATCTGCCAGAAGGTCCTTTCCACGCAGATGTTCCAGAATTTTATCTTCCAGAAAAAGCAGACGTTTATCAAAAAATGGAAGCTTTGATTTACCATTTCAAAATCGTAATGGGAGAAACTGATGTTCCTAAAGGCGAAGTTTACCACGCTGTTGAAGGTGGAAACGGAGAATTAGGTTTCTATCTTGTGAGCGATGGCGGAAGAAGTCCTTACAGACTACATTTCAGAAGACCTTGTTTCATCTATTATCAGGCGTATCCGGAAATGATTCAGGGTTCGGTAATCTCTGACGCAATCGTAACGATGTGTAGCATGAATATTATTGCGGGAGAATTAGACGCATAAAAGAAATTATAGATGTTAGATTATAAATTTTAAATTAATCTAAACTCTTTAAATATAAATTAATATCACAATTGATAAGATTTTTAGAACCACGATTTTCATCTAAAATCTAAAATCTAAAATCTAAAATCTTTAAATATGAGCGCAACAATTGCTTTTAAACCTGAAAGCTTAGCACAGGTTCATAAAATTATCGCAAGATATCCGGAAGGCAGACAAAAATCTGCTCTTATTCCTGTTTTGCATTTGGCACAAAAAGAATTCGATGGTTGGTTGGCAGTTCCAGTAATGGATTATGTAGCGGAATTATTGAATATCACTCCTATTGAAGTCTATGAAGTAGCGACTTTTTATACGATGTTCAATATGAAACCGGTTGGGAAATATGTGTTGGAAGTTTGCAGAACCGGACCTTGTATGCTGAACGGAAGTGAAAATATCTTAGACCACATCCGCACAAAACTGAATATCAAAGATGGAGGAACTTCTGAAGACGGATTATTCACTCTGAAGCCTGCTGAATGTTTAGGAGCATGTGGATATGCACCAATGATGCAGCTGGGGAAATTCTATCACGAAAATTTAACAATTGAAAAAGTTGACGAAATCCTTGAACTTTGCAGACAAGGAGCAATCGCTTTAGATTAATATTAAAGAAATGAGTAAAAAACTTTTACTTAAAAATGCACATATAGAGGGGATTCGTTATTTCGAAACTTACCGCAAACACGGTGGTTACGAAGCAGCGGAAAAAGCTCTTAAAATGAAACCTGAAGAAATCTTGGAAGAAGTTAAAACTTCCGGACTTCGTGGTCGTGGTGGCGCTGGTTTCCCTACCGGAATGAAGTGGAGTTTCCTTGCAAAACCAGAAGGTGTTCCAAGACATTTGGTCGTCAATGCTGATGAATCTGAACCTGGAACTTTTAAAGACAGATATCTGATGGAGTTTCTTCCACATCTTTTGATTGAAGGAATGTTGATTTCGTCTTACACTTTAGGTTCCAACACATCCTATATATATATAAGAGGAGAATATTCTTGGATTCCAGATATTTTGGAAGAAGCAATCGAAGAAGCGAAAGCGGCTGGATTTCTTGGGAAAAATATCTTAGGAACTGGTTTCGATTTGGAGATTTATGTTCAAAGAGGTGCTGGTGCTTACATTTGTGGAGAAGAAACGGCTCTTCTTGAATCTCTTGAAGGAAGAAGAGGAAATCCAAGATTGAAGCCGCCTTTCCCAGCTGTAAAAGGACTTTGGGAAAGACCTACAGTTGTAAACAATGTTGAATCTATCGCAGCTGTTGTTCCAATCATCGAAATTGGTGGCGCTGAATATGCTAAAATTGGAGTTGGTCGTTCTACTGGAACTAAATTGATTTCCGCTTGTGGTAACATCAACAAACCAGGCGTTTATGAAATCGATATGACGATTACGGTTGAAGAATTTATTTACTCTGATGAATATTGTGGTGGAATCCCGAACGGTAAAAAGCTGAAAGCTTGTATTCCTGGAGGTAGTTCTGTTCCAATTGTCCCAGCCAATTTATTATTGAAAACCATCAATGGCGAACCAAGATATATGAATTATGAATCTTTGGCTGACGGTGGCTTTGCGACCGGAACAATGATGGGTTCAGGAGGATTTATTGTTTTGGATGAAGACCAATGTGTGGTTAATCATACAATGACTTTAGCAAGATTCTACAACCACGAGAGTTGTGGACAATGTACACCTTGCCGTGAAGGAACGGGTTGGATGTACAAAATCTTGAAAAAAATAGAAAAAGGAGAAGGTAAAATGGAAGACATCGATTTACTTTGGGATATCCAGAGAAAAATCGAAGGAAATACTATTTGTCCTTTGGGAGATGCTGCTGCTTGGCCGGTTGCTGCTGCTATCAGACACTTCAGAGATGAGTTCGAATGGCACGTGAACAACCCTGAGTTGAGCCAGACTCAAAATTACGGAATCGCCAACTACGCTGACCCAATACCAGCAGTGGCTAACAATTAAGAATAGAATTTGAGTTTTCAAATTCATTAAGATAATGAAGAAGTTCTTTGAATTAGTTTTTGTATTTTTTGTTGGGATAACAATGTTGTTTGGACAAAATGAAGATACTGTTAATCAAATTGAATATAATCAATCTAAATTTTCCAAGGGAACAATGTTCGTATATTGGGGTTGGAACAGAGCGGGATTTAGCAAGTCTGATATTAGATTCAAAGGAAATGGTTATGATTTTACTTTGAATAATGTAGTTGCTCACGACAGACCATCTGAATTAAGTATGGCTTACATCGATCCAACCAGACTTTCGATTCCGCAATTTAATTTTAGATTAGCTTATTTTATTAAGGATAATTTGGCTCTTGTAATTGCTCAAGACCATATGAAATATGTAATGGACCAGAATCAGACTGTAAATATTGATGGTCATATTTCAGACCCAACTTATGCAGGGATGGTTCAAAATGGTCAGGTTAATTTATTGGATGAACAATTTTTGACATTTGAACATACTGATGGACTTAATTATATCAATCTAGGTCTGGAAAAATACAAAAACGTATTATCCAAAAAAGATTTTAATATGTTTTGGGCTTACGGAGGCGGAATTGGTGCTCTGATGCCGAAAAGTAATGTTAAACTTTTTGGAAACGAAAGAAGTGATAGATACCATTTAGCAGGATTCGGATTGGATGCGAGAACTAGTATTAATACTGTTTTTTGGAATCATTGGATGGCAAGAATAGAAGGAAAATTCGGGTATATCAATATGCCGGATATCAAAACTACACTTAATAATAAACCTGATAAAGCGAGTCAGGACTTTGTATTCTACCAAGTTAATTTTGGAATCGGATACGTATTTAATAGAAAAATAAAAAGTTAAGATATTTTAAATATATCTTAGAAAAATAAATAGAATTGACATAAGATTTGGAACTACGATTTTCACCAAAAATCTAAAATCTAAAATCTAAAATCTTGAAATATGAGCGAAGAAGTCAAAAAATTTAAAGTAACCATAGACGGACAAACTACCGAAGTTTTGCCTGGTACTTCTATTTTGGAAGCAGCAAGACAAATCGGAGGAAAATCTGTTCCACCTGCAATGTGCTATTACAGTAAATTGGAGACAAGTGGTGGTAGATGTAGAACTTGTCTTGTAGAGGTTTCTAAAGGTTCTGAAGCAGACCCAAGACCAATGCCAAAATTGGTTGCAAGCTGTAGAACTGGTGTGATGGACGGAATGGAAGTGAAAAACTTAACTTCTGAAAAAGCACAGGAAGGTAGAAAAGCGGTTACAGAATTCCTTTTGGTAAATCACCCATTGGATTGTCCTGTTTGTGACCAGGCTGGAGAATGTCATCTTCAGGATTTGGGTTACGAGCACGGAAATCTTGAAACCAGAACAGAATTCGAAAGAAATACTTACGATGCAGACGACATCGGTCCATACATCAAATTGAATATGAACCGTTGTATCCTTTGTGCACGATGTGTATTGGCTGCGAATCAGTTAACTGAGAAAAGAGAACACGGAATCCTTTACAGAGGTGACCACGCAGAAATATCAACAATGTTGAACAAAGCTTTGGACAATGATTTCATCGGAAACGTGATTGATGTTTGTCCTGTAGGCGCTTTGACGGATAGAACTGCGAGATTCGCAAGCAGAGTTTGGTTTACTAAACCTTATAATGCAACTTGCAAATGTGATAAATGTAGCGGAAAAGCCGTACTTTGGATGAAGGGAGATGAAGTTGTAAGAGTAACTGCTAGAAAAGACCAATACGGCGAAGTTGAAGATTGGATTTGCAACGAATGTCGTTTTGAGAAAAAAGATACTGCCCTTTGGAACATCGAAGGACCAAGACATATCGACAGACATTCTGTAATTTCTCTTAACCACTACGAGAAAAAAACAGATAGCTATAATGTTTTGGATAATCCAGAAGCTAAAGAAATTGGTGTTGCAGACGAAATAGAAATTGAAAAATTAGATAGTTAATAAAAATTTAAACTCATTTTGAACTTTAAATTTTGAACTTATAAAATATGGAATTACTGACTTTTAAAATCATATTAGTACTTGCTTTATTCCTTTTAGCGCTTACTATTGCTGCCTACTCTACTTGGGCAGAAAGAAAAGTAGCATCTATAATGCAAGACCGTATCGGACCAAACAGAGCGGGACCATTCGGGTTATTACAACCTTTGGCAGATGGTGGTAAATTTTTCTTTAAAGAAGATTTTACTCCTCAAAATGCAGAAAAGTTCCTTTTCATTTTAGGACCATCTTTGGTAATGTTTATTTCCTTAATTACTGGAGCAGTAATTCCTTGGGGGAAAACATTGAATTTCGGAGGTATTTCTTACGATTTACAAGTTGCTAACATTGATGTTGGTGTTCTTTTCATCATCGGAATGGCTTCTATCGGAGTTTATGGAATTATGATTGGAGGTTGGGCTTCTAACAACAAATATTCATTATTAGGCGCAATCAGAGCTTCTTCTCAGATGATTTCTTACGAATTGGCAATGGGATTATCATTGTTGTCAATTATTATGATGTCTGGAAGTTTGGATTTAAAATTAATTACAGAAGCACAATCGGCTGGAAAAATTTGGGGATTCATTCCTGCGATTTCCGGAATCAACTGGAACATCCTTTATCAGCCTTTAGCTTTCCTAATATTTTTCATTGCTGCAATGGCAGAAACCAACCGTCATCCATTCGATTTACCTGAATGTGAATCTGAATTGGTAACTGGCTATTCTACCGAATATTCATCAATGAAATTAGGACTATATATGTTTGGAGAGTATGTGAATATGTTCATTTCCAATGCATTTATGGTAGTTCTTTTCTTCGGAGGTTACAATTATCCTGGAATCGACTGGGTAACTCACAATTGGGGAGAAAATATTGCAGGTGTTTTGAGTATTGTGGCTTTCTTAACAAAAACAATCATCGGAATTTTAATCTTTATGTGGATTAGATGGACACTTCCGAGATTCAGATATGATCAATTGATGCACCTTGGATGGAAAACGTTGATTCCATTAGCTTTGGTGAATCTAATTGCTACAGGTGCTGTGATTTTAGCATTTGGAAATTAAAAAATTGAAAATTTGATAATGAGGTGATGTGATAATATGATTCAAAATCTAATATCTAACATCTGACTTCTAACATCTAACTTATATTAAATGAAACTTACTAATAGGTCAAAAGTTGTTTCTAATAAAGAAATGACTCTGGGTGAAAAAATCTATTTGCCGGCGATTTTCAAAGGTATGGGAATCACTTTCAAACACGCTGTAAGAACTGTGTTGAAAGGTGCTCCTGCAGTATATTCTTATCCAGAGGTTCAGAAACCAAGAGCAGAAATCTGGAGAGGACAACACGTTTTGAAGCGTGATGAAGAAGGTAGAGAAAGATGCACAGCTTGCGGACTTTGCGCAGTAGCTTGTCCTGCAGAAGCCATTACAATGACAGCTGCTGAAAGAACAAAAGAAGAAAAACATCTTTACAGAGAGGAGAAATATGCATCTATCTATGAAATCAATATGTTAAGATGTATCTTCTGCGGAATGTGTGAAGAAGCTTGTCCTAAATCTGCGATCTATCTTACTGACAGATTAGTTGATGTGGAAACAAATAGAAATTCTTTTATTTATGGTAAAGATAAGCTGGTCGAAAAAATTAATGCAAGGATTGATATCACAGAGAGACAATCTGAGAAACAAAAAAATGCAGTAAAATAATGGACCAGATTTTATTTTTTATCGTAGCGTTTATCGCCATTGCAAGTGCCGTTTACTTTGTATTTGCAAGAAATCCTTTATATGCAATTCTTTCTTTGATTGTAACAATGTTCTCCATCGCGGGAATGTATATTCTTCTTAATGCGCAGTTCTTAGGTATTGTTCAAATTATCGTTTACACGGGAGCTATTATGGTTTTGTTCCTTTATATCTTGATGATGTTGAACTTGAACAAAGAAGATGAAAGCAAGAAAGACAGTCTTCCAAAATTCATTGGGATTATTTCTGTTTGTATTTTGTTTGTAGGAATGTTAGGAGCTTACAGGGGTCTTTCCGGGAAAACAACTGTTGCAGACAACATCGACCATTCGGTTGGTTTGACCAAAAATCTGGGAAGATTATTGTTTAACGAATATGTATTGCCATTCGAATTGGCTTCGATTCTGATTTTAGCAGGTATCGTGGGCGCTGTTCTTATCGGTAAAAAAGATTTATAAGATTATGGAAGTGAATACATTTATACAACAAGTACCTTTGGAATATTTCATTATTCTGAGTACCGTTTTATTTTGCCTTGGTGTTTTGGGAGTTTTGATTCGTAAAAATGCTATCGTGATTTTGGGATGTGTAGAATTGATGCTTAATTCCGTAAATCTTTTATTAGCAGCATTTTCTGCTTACAAAGGTGATAGTAACGGACAGCTTTTGGTTTTCTTCATTATGGTGGTTGCCGCAGCAGAAGTAGCTGTAGGATTAGCAATTATTGCAATGATGTACAGAAATACCAAATCTGTGGACGTGAGTATTTTTAATAAATTAAGAGGATAATAAAGGAATGGAAAATTTAGTTTACGCAATTGTACTTTTGCCTTTAGCCGGATTCCTGATTAACGGACTTTTTGGAAAAAAACTTCCGAAAGTTTTTGTTGGAGGGTTGGCAACATTAGTAGTTTTCGCTTCATTTGTTATCACAACTAGTATATTTTTAGGATTCAAAAGTGATGACGCACCAGTTATCGTAAAAGCTTTTGAATGGTTTAGAGTGAATGGGATTCAGGTTAATTTTGGTTTCCAGGTTGACCAATTATCATTGATGATGGTAATGATTATCACTGGAATTGGGTCATTAATACACCTCTACTCTATTGGCTATATGAGCCACGACAAAGGTTTCTACAAATTCTTTACATACTTGAACCTGTTTATTTTCTCGATGTTGCTTTTGGTTTTAGGAAGCAATTATCTGATTTTATTCATTGGTTGGGAAGGTGTAGGACTTTGTTCTTATTTATTGATTGGATTCTGGTACACCAACGAGGATTACGGAAAAGCAGCAAGAAAAGCTTTCATTATGAACCGTATTGGTGACTTGGCATTATTAATTGGTATTTTTACAATCGCTTCTCAAGTCAACGCTATCGATTATTTGAGCGTACAAGAGAATGCATCAAAATTCCAATTAGATAGTAATATTATTATATTCATCACGGCAAGTTTATTCATTGGAGCAACTGGAAAATCAGCTCAGGTTCCATTATATACTTGGTTACCAGACGCAATGGCTGGACCAACGCCAGTTTCAGCTTTGATTCACGCAGCAACGATGGTTACGGCTGGTATTTATTTAGTGGTGAGAAGTAATTTCTTATTTACTTTAGCACCAACTGTTCAGGACGGAATTCTATTCATCGGATTCTTGACCGCTGCATTAGCTGGCTTCTACGCACTTCGCCAGAACGATATCAAAAAAGTATTGGCATATTCTACAGTTTCGCAACTTGGATTTATGTTCATCGCTTTAGGTTTGGGCGCTTATACAACAGCAATGTTTCACGTAATGACGCACGCTTTCTTCAAGGCTTTGATGTTCTTGGGCGCTGGTTCTGTTATCCACGCAATGAGCAACGAGCAGGATATGCGTTTTATGGGTGGACTGAAGAAGTATGTTCCAATCACGCACATTACTTTCCTTATCGGAACATTGGCAATCTCAGGATTCCCATTACTTTCCGGGATGATTTCCAAAGACGAAATTTTGGTTGCAGCTTATGCTAAAAGTCCAATCTATTGGGGAATGTTATTCGTTTTGGCAGCAACAACCGCAGCATATATGTTCAGATTGTATTATTTGACTTTCCACGGCGAGTTCAGAGGTACGGAAGAACAGAAACATCATTTGCACGAGAGTCCATTTAATATGACTTTGCCATTAATTGTTTTGGCTGTCCTTTCAGTAGTTGGAGGTTTTATCAATCTTCCTCACTTCATCGGTCACGGTCATTATGCTCATTTGATGGAATGGTTGAAACCAGTATTGACGGAGCAGAGTTTCAGTGAAATGGAAGCGACACTTTCTGGTGTTGATTTTAATACAGAAATGATTCTTCTTGGAGCAACAGTTTTGATGTTCTTCAGCGTTTGGTTCATTGTTAAAAACATCTACGTTAATAAGAAGAAAATGGCTCTTCCTGAAGATAAATACACAGGTTGGGAGAAATTGTCTGCTAAAAAATTATTTGTTGATGAGATTTATAATGCGTGCATTGTAAGACCAATCGAGGAAGCTGGAAAAGCAGCTGCAATGTTTGATAAAGCAGTTCTTGACCCGATTGTGAATTTCATCGGATTAGGAGCACAAGATTCTGGACGTGCAGCGAAACGTCTCCAAAACGGAAATGTAGAAAACTATGTGCTGATTATGTCATTGGCGATAGGAATTGTATTGATTGTTAACTTTATATTGAAATAATAATGTCCTGTTTACTATTAACATTATTACTTTTACCTCTCGTAGGTTCGGTTTTACTATTTTTCTGGAAGAGTCCTTCTAGTAAATATATCGCATTGGCTTTTGGCTTTGCACAGATGTTCATCGCATTTTATATGTTAGGGAATTTCGATTTCAATCCAACTGTAGATGCGCCATTACAATACGAAATCTCTTATCCTTGGTCGAGCTATATCAAAAGCAGCTTCAACTTCGGGATTGATGGGATGAGTATGTTGATGGTTCTATTGACAAACATCTTGGTTCCAATCATTACTCTATCTTCTTTTAATGAGCAAAAAGGATATCCTAATTCTTTCTACGCATTAATATTACTAATGCAATTCGGATTGTTAGGTGTTTTCACATCGTTAGATGGATTGTTATTTTACATTTTCTGGGAAGTAACATTGATTCCAATCTGGTTAATTGCAGGACTTTGGGGTCAGGAAGATAAAAGAATCAAATTCACAACTAAGTTCTTCGTTTACACATTCGTAGGGTCGTTGTTTATGTTGATTGGATTGATTTATGTTTACAATCACGCCGCATCTTTTGCATTGACAGACCTTTACAATGCTGACCTTAATCTCAATGAACAAACGGTAATATTCTGGTTTATTTTCTTTGCTTTTGCGGTGAAATTACCGGTATTCCCTTTCCATACTTGGCAGCCTGACACTTATACTTATTCTCCTACTCAAGGTTCGATGTTGTTATCAGGTATTATGTTGAAAATGGCAGTTTACGGTGTTATGAGATATCTTCTTCCAATTACACCTTTGGCAATTGGCGGAATTTCCGGAGAGATTGTTATCATTCTTTCTGTTATCGGAATTATTTATGGCGCTTTAATCGCTTTGATTTCTACAGATACTAAGCGATTGATTGCTTATTCTTCTCTATCTCACGTTGGGTTAATTGTTGCGGGAATCTTCGCATCAGCAGTGGTGACGATGAGAGTTGGATTAGACTTCGAAGGTGCTCAAGGTGCGATGATTCAAAGTTTTGCTCACGGTATCAACGTGGTTGGATTATTCTATTGCGCCGATATTCTTTACAAAAGATTCAAAACAAGAGACATTAGAAAAATGGGAGGTTTGGCAAAAGTCGCTCCTAAATTCGCCATCTTGTTTATGATAATTTTGCTTGGGGCAACAGGAGTTCCATTAACAAACGGATTCATCGGAGAATTTATCTTATTGAAATCAATTTTCTCATACAATCTAATAATGACCGTTTTAGCTGGATTAACGTTGATTCTTGCGGCAGCTTATATGCTTAGATTCTACGGAAAAGCAATGTTTGGAAAAGGAGACGAAGCTGTTTTGGCTACAACCAAAGACATCAGTTCCGTTGAGTTCACAGTATTGGCAAGTTTATCAGTTTTCGTAATCGTTTTAGGAGTTTTTCCTCAGCCGGTTATAGAAATGGTCACAAGTTCTGTAAACTTCATCTACTCTTCTATGCTTAACTAAGATTGGATTTGAAATCAATTCAGATAAAAAGAAATATTAAATAAAATTCAAAACGGACATCGGACTTCCGGTTTCCTACGAAATAAATAAAGAAATGAGTGTTTTAATAGTTTTATTCCTTGCGGCAATTCTGGTATTATTCTCAGGTGTTTTCGAGAAAGGCAAATACGCAAGATATATCGGAATCTTGGGATTAATCATTGGTCTGGCGACTAGTTTCCTTCCTGATTGCGAGTTTTTCGCACAGTACAAATCAATGTACGAATACAGCTACAATGCCGAATTATTTACAAAAATATCGGTTGCTGTTACTTTGTTATTGTTCTTTTTAGGAGGTTTTGCATTCAGCAATCACAGAAGTCATCAGTCAGAATTGTATGCATTGATGTTATTTGCACTTTGTGGCGGGATTGTATTGTTCGGATTCCAAAACTTGGTAACATTATTCATCGGAATCGAGATTTTATCAATTCCTCTATACGTAATGGCTGGAGCTAATAAAACGGACCTTCGTTCTACAGAAGCTTCGATGAAATATTTCTTGATGGGAGCTTTCGCAACAGGATTTCTTTTGTTCGGAGTAGCTTTGGTGTATGGAAGTACAGGAAGTTTTGACCTTTACCAAATTCACGATTTTGCTTACAACAATCCAAAGAATCTAATGTTGATAATGGGAGCTATTTTGATGTTGTCTGCCTTGGCTTTCAAAGTATCATTAGCACCATTCCATATGTGGAGTCCTGATGTTTATCAAGGTGCACCATCTTTGATTACTGCTTTTATGGCGTCAGTCGTAAAGATTTCTGGTTTCTTCGCTTTGTTCAAATTAATGACAATTGCTTTCGGCGGGATCGCTGGAGACTGGATTAACATCTTAGGCGTTTTCATCATACTTACTTTGCTTTTGGCGAATGTTATGGGATTGGTTCAGACCAATGCAAAAAGAATGCTGGCCTACTCTTCTGTTTCTCACGCCGGATATATTGCTTTGATATTTTTCGGAATCAATAACTTCTCAACTTACATTTTAGGCTATTACTTGTTTGCCTACTCATTAGCAACAGTTGGTGTTTTCATTAGTTTGATTTGGGTTGAGAAAATCAAGAAAGAAACTTCATTTGCTGCTTTCAACGGATTAGGAAAAAGAGAACCTTTATTAGCTGTTGTTTCTACCATCTCAATGTTATCAATGGCTGGAATTCCTTTGACAGCTGGTTTCATTGGAAAGTTAGGAATCTTCAATCAAGCTATTGGCGGACATTATGAATTCTTGGTTCTGGTTGCCGTTCTAGGTTCTGCATTGAGTATCGCTTACTATTTGAGATTGATTATTGCAATGTTTTTCTACAAAGAAGACAACTTCCACAATACGGAAAGAGCGAGTATCACTTACAATATCGTTTCTGTAGTGATTATTTTAGCATTAGTATCTATGGGAATCATCCCAGATTTATTTGCTAAAATTTTCGGATTATAGAAAATTAAAAATATACAAAACCTGATTCCAGCGAGTCAGGTTTTTTTATGTTAATATTTAAAATAATTCGGGCGCCTTTATCCGTCTTCCACTCCCAATCTTTTCACTTCACTTCGTTGCGTAAAAAGGATTTCCGCTCAAGCCGGGGCGCAGATTTCAGCACAGAATAATAATTCACTATAATAATAAACTTTTGTTTAATTTTCCACTGTCAATTCCTTCAAAAAACTTAATTTTATTCAAAATTATTTATCAATGAAGAGATTATTAATGTTTTTCTGTTTTGTGACAGTCAGTTTCAGTTACTCACAAACCAATCCCGTCGAAGACAACTTCACAAAAAAAGAAGTTTACATCCCAATGCGAGATGGAACCAAGCTGTTTACTATTATTTACACACCAAAAGACATTTCAAAAAGTAATAAGTATCCATTCATTATGAACAGAACTTGTTATAGCGTTGCACCTTATGGCGAAAGTAATTTTAGAAAAAAATTAAGTCCTAATCCTTTCATCGAAAAAGAAAAATACATCTTCGTTTTTCAGGACGTTCGCGGAAGATATATGAGCGAAGGCACCTTCACGAATATGACACCACAGGTTGACCATAAAACCAAAAAAGATGTGGACGAAAGTACTGATACCTATGACACCGTGGATTGGCTGGTAAAAAATATACAAAATAATAATGGAAAAGTTGGGCAATATGGAACTTCTTATCCTGGATTTTACACCGCAGTCGGAACTTTAGCACATCATCCAGCACTAGTGGCTTCCTCTCCACAAGCACCAATTTCTGATTTTTGGTTTGACGATTTCCATCACAACGGTGCTTTCTTGATGGGGTATTTCAAAACCTTTCCGGTATTCGGAGTTCAGAAAACCAAAGCAGAAAACAAAAGCTGGTTCGCTGATAAAATGATAAAGCCAACTTCTGATGACGGTTATCTTTTCTACAAAGATATGGGAACACTGAAAGATGGTGTGGACAAATATTACAAAGACAATTTCTTTATGCAGGAAGTTGTGAATCACCCAAGCTATGATGACTTCTGGCAAAAGAGAAATCTTTTACCCCATCTTAAAAATATCAACCACGCAGTAATGACAGTTGGCGGTTGGTTTGATGCAGAAGATTTAAGAGGTCCTTTAGAAATTTACAAAACGATTGAAAAGACCAGCCCTAAAGCAAAAAATACTATTGTTATGGGACCATTCTCTCACGGAGGCTGGAATGCAGAGGCAGGAAAACATTTTCATAACGACATCTATTTTGGAGACAGTATTGCAACTTATTATCAAAAAAATATAGAGCAGCCTTTCTTCCACCATTATCTGAAAGAAGATTCTAAAACTGCCGCAAAACTTCCCGAAGCTTATATGTTTGATACCGGAAAAAAACAATGGGAACAGTTCGAGAACTGGCCACCAAAACAAACTCAGAAAGTATCTTTCTATCTTGATAATTCAGGAACATTAGCCAAAAACATTCTGAATCAAGTTGCATTTTCAGAATATATATCAGACCCTAACAAACCAGGCTTGAGCAGCGAGAATTACAAAGATATGAATGGTTTCACGCCAAGAAATTATATGAGCGAAGACCAACGATTCGCAAGCTACAGACCCGATGTGTTAACTTTCACAACAGATATTTTGGACAATGATATTACTTTTGCAGGAGAAATTTTAACCAAACTGAAAATAGCTTCCACTTCCACCGATGCAGATTTTGTGGTAAAACTTATTGATGTTTATCCTGCTGATGAAAAAGCAAATCCTGACAAGCCAAATGTTATTTATGCTAATTATCACCAGATGGTAAGAAGCGAGATTATGCCGGCAAGATTCAGAAATAGTTTTGAAAAACCAGAAGCTTTGACTCCAAATAAAGAAGAAATCGTGAATGTGAAATTGCAAGATGTTTTGCATACCTTCAAAAAAGGACATAAAATCCAGATTCAGGTTCAAAGCACTTGGTTTCCTTTGATGGCAATCAATCCTCAGAAATTCCTTGAGAATCCTTACAAAGCAACAAAGGAAGATTATACAAAAGCCAATATCAAAGTCTACAACAGCAGTACAATAGAAGTTGATGTTCTGAAATAAAAAATAAAAGCACAAACCTAGGTTTGTGCTTTTTACTTATAGTGATTTTATAACTTCTGACGCTATCTCGTAAGACCTTTGTTTTTTATCAAAATCATAGATATTTCCTGAAACGATAATCTCATCTGGTTTGTAATCTTTCACAAATTTGCCAAGTTTATCTTTCAAAGTTTCTTTATCTCCCACAAAAGTTTTGGCTGCCATTCTATTGAGATGAACAGCTACTTCATCACAAATATCAGCCAACTCGGTTTCATCTGGTGGTGAAAGAGGCTGTCTTTGATCAGTCAAAATATTGACGAACGCCTGAAAATGCGATGTCGATAAATAATGAGCTTCATCTACAGTTTCGCCACCAATGATATTGATACAAACCAAAACATAAGGTTCTTGCAAAAACTCAGAAGGCTGAAAATGTTCCCTATAAATTTCCAGCGCAACCTCTAACTGCGCAGGTGCAAAATGCGCTGCAAAAGCATACGGTAAACCTAGCTTAGCCGCTAAAAAAGCAGAATCTGTGGAACTTCCCAAAATGTAAAGCGGAACATCAGCCCCTTCTCCAGGAATCGCTCTAACCTTCGCTTCAGCATTATCTTTTGACAAATATTTCTGAAGTTCCTTGATGTGGAATTCAAAATTATAATTAGGGTTGAAGTTGTTTCCTCTTAGTGCCGTTGCTGTCAACATATCTGTTCCTGGCGCTCGTCCCAATCCCATATCAATTCTACCCGGAAATAATCCATCCAGGGTTCCAAACTGCTCAGCAACTGATAGTGTGGAATGGTTAGGAAGCATAATTCCGCCGGAACCGACTCTCAAAGTTGTGGTTTGCGAAGCAATGTAACCTATTAAAATCGAAGTTGCGGCACTGGCAACATTGGGGAAGTTATGATGTTCTGAGAACCAATATCTGGTGTAACCAAGCTTTTCGGCAAGTTGTGCCGACTTTACTGATTTATTAAAAGTTGTGTGAATATCGTCTCCTTTGACAACTGTTGCCAAATCTAATATAGAATATTTCAAAGCCATATTTCAAAAATTTATACGATTGTTTAACACAAAAAACAAACCATTACTAGAAATGAAAAAATTACTGGAAATTTTGTCACTTAAACTTTCATATAATGAATTTTCATCGATCCTTTTAAAACTTGACTAGATTTATGATAACAAATTGATAGAAACAAGCAACAAATAATATTAACTATAGCTTTATTGCCGAAGTGATCAGTACAAAAGTTGAAACATTAATGTTCTATTTCAGGCAAAATCTACTTCTTATTTCGTTCCTCGAAGTAATTTTTAAAAATCAGTTCTTCCTTTTTTCCTTTTAGTTCGAATTTTTTGATGAGAAGACTTCGGGCCATATTTCTCAGGAAATAATCTTTATCACACAATTTCCAATAAGAATCTCCGTGAATAATTTTTGGTTCCCGAATATTATAAAAACTTGTTTCCCAATGATCCTCGTCATGATAGAATTCTATAATTCCACAATGTTCCGGGATATCTTGATGATTAATCATTCCCATTGGAAGAAGAAAACTGAATGAATTACAAATATAGTCACCACAACCAATCTTATCATGTTTCAGAAATTTCTCTCCAGATTTTTGATTGGTATAGAATTTTTTAAAATCGTTTTTAAAATCAGATTTGGATAATTTGATTTCAATTTCGTGACTGTAACCTTCATTATTAATCAATAAAATATCAGCCTCCCAATCAGAGTGAAAAAAATTAGTTAAAACAATTTCTTTATCAAAATCACAGTTGGTATTGACGAAAGCGTGAACCAATTCCTCTATTTTCAACATCAATTCAGACTTTAATAATTACGAACAGTTACGTGATAACAGCTTTGTTGCTTTTCCTTGATGTAAAATATTTTACCCAGATTTTTATATTCTGTCAACACTTTCTCTAATTCTTTTTCAAGCTTTGGATTGATTTTCAGTTTGTGATCAAAACGAACATAAGAAATATCGAATGCTGCTCCATAATTGTGAGAACTGATCCCGAGAGATGCATTAGAATTAACTTTTCTCAATCTGCATTGATCTTCCAAAGTTCTGGTAACAGACGACACAACGAAGAAACTTTTGGTATCGGTCGCAAACTTATTCGCCATTCTTTCCAAAGTAGTTCTCGCTTTCTTAACCAAATATGGGCGGCTATATTCTAAAGCATGTAATCTGTAGCCTCTTGATTTTTTCTTCACTTTTACAAATTTTCCATTAGCAATGTACTTATCAACAGACTTTACATTTTCAAGAATTTTAACACCGAAATTCTGTGAAGCTAATAAATGGGGCTTGTATAATTCTGTAGGCTCAACTTTCAAAACTGTCTTCAAATCATAGCATTTTTGAGATTTGAAAAAAGAAAAAGAGAGAAGAAAAATTAATGCTAAAAACCTCATTAGGCTGATTTTAAATTAGACTTTGACTAAATCAAATTGTGTTTTTAAAATTAAATTTAATTAAAATTTTAGGAAACCAAAAGACTGCATCCTCGGATATCAGAATGATCTATTCTTCCCAAAACCTGAAACGTATCATCTTGAACATTACCCAAATCCTGAGTAGCAATGAACGAACAAGAATGTTTGTTGGCGAGATCTATAATATTAATCGCCCCAGTTTTTCCATCATCCACATAAGAAAACGGATCTTCTGTATTTCTAATGAGAATTCGCATCCAATTGGGACTTTTATAGATATTTTCACCTAGCGAATAAGCCTGCGACAACAACTCTGTCATCGAATATTCTGAGTAAATCTTATCCGTTTTGAAGCCATTTTGAAAGATTTTCAAAAGCTCATCTTTTGTCATTTCTTCTTTTCTTCCTTTCATTCCGCCTGTTTCAATAACTGTTAAATTTTGAGATTCAGAAATTGAAATATTAAGAGATTCCAATGTATCAAGAAAGTCTAGCAATGCGAATGATACACCAAATAGAATGACTTTTTTATCTGATATAGTTTGTAGCAAATCAAACAATTCCTGATGATTGTAAAGAAAATAGCCATTCTCTGGTTTGTTTGACTTTTTTATCAAAAAATCAATCATATAAATCAATGAAGAATGTGGATTTTCTGAATAATTAGGTAATAATCCTAAAAAAATATAATCTTCTGGTTTACCAATAAACTGCTCAAAACTTTTGTAAATGCTTTCTTCGTAAAGAGAAAAATCGGCGATATAATGCTTGGAACGATTCATTTGTGTTGTTCCAGAACTTTGAAAATAATTTTCGGTTACAGCATTTTTATCCAAAACCAAATGATTTTTGAACATCTCAATTGGTAGAAATGGAATATCCAAAACTTGATTAATCGACGACGGATTTATGTTCAAATAATCCACAAACTTCCTGTAAACTTCTACATTCTTGTATTGATATAAAAAAGTTTCCACACAAGCTAGTCGGAAGTCTTCTTCTGTTTTAATATCAAAAATATTCTGCTTCATTTTTCAATTCAATATTTGAATTTAATCTTCAAACTTTTTCAGATCAAATTGTTCTCCATCAAAAACGCCATAAGTGAAGTAAGAAATCCAATCGCCGAGATTGATATATTTAGCTCCTTTTTCCAAATCCAAAACCATTGGCAAATGGCGATGACCGTAAACAAAATAGTCTATTTTTTCTGTCTTCAACTTTTCCTTAGAATAGAGAATCAGGAACTCTTTATCCTCCCCTAAAAATTTTTGATCTTCAACTCCAGAAATCATCTTATTTTTCTGAGACATATAGTTGGCAATTTTCATTGCAATGTCTGGATGCAACCATCTAAAAGCCCATTGAGCAATGGGATTCGTAAAGACTTTTTTCATTCTTTTATAGCCTTTATCTCCAGGACCAAGTCCATCTCCGTGCGCTAAAAGAAATTGCTTACTATTGATTTCGTAATATTTTTTTTCAAAGAAGACAGGAATTCCTAATTCTACTTCGAAATAATTTTTCATCCACAAATCGTGATTCCCAACAAAAAAATAGATGTCGATACCACAATCTTTCAATTCTGCAATTTTCCCTAAAACTCTGATATAGCCTTTTGGAACAACATATTTCCACTCGTGCCAAAAATCAAAAAGGTCGCCCATCAAGAAAAGAACTTGTGCGTCTTTCTTGATAGAATCCAACCACCGGATAAATTTTTCTTCCCGAATTCTGCTTTGTTGCAAATCCGGAACTCCAAAATGCTGGTCGGAAGCGAAATATATTTTTTTGCCCGATTGTAAATCGATCTGCATAAAAATCAGTTTAATTAATCAAAATTGTTACGTTCGTCATTTTGGTCACGTTTGCTGTAAATCCACATCCCTATTCCCAAACCTATTACCGCTGAAAAAGCAGTTAATAAAGCTCTAGAAAGCTTGTCTGGAGAATCATTTCCAATATAATTCATCAGAAAAATAATGATGAAAGTGATAGCTGCAATTAAAATGTATTTTGGATTCTTCATCATCATAATTTTACAATTTGTACGAAATCATCACACCTCCTTTGAAAGGAATAATTTCCCCACTTTTATCCCAGTTTTTCACTCTGTCATATCTATTTTCCTGAGTTTCCGGAAGATATTCTACGTAGCCTTTATAAAATCCTTGCTGAGAACCAATTCCTAAGAAAATATCCATATTCCAACGGTTGCCAATCTGGAATTGATATCCTGTTGTCAACCCAAACATATAAGAAAAACCTTTTTGATAAAGTTCATTTTTTTTATATGGGGTCAAATTACCTTCTTTATCAGTATAAATTTCATCTCCCCAATAATTCCATTTTTGGATATTAAAGACACCGAAACCTAAACTTGCTCCAAGATACCAATGTTTAAAAGCCTGATCAAAATAATATCTTCCTTCCACCGTGGCAATACCAAACTGAGCTTGATGTCCTGCAAAAGATTTCCACGGAGAAAAGAAAATATCAGCCTGACCAGTAATATGTTCTGTGAAACCGTGTTCAACCCCAACATTTAGCATTCCTATGGGAAGAAATAAAGCATTAGCTTTGATATAAGTTTCATTTTTTTGCGCAAAACTGGAAGTGATAACACTAATGAAACTAAGTAAAAAAAGTTTTTTCATCATTATTTTTTGTTTAGGATTTCAATCATTTTTGTGGCATCTTTGTTCTCTTCTTTGGCAAAATTGGCGGCCATTCCTGCAAACATTTTCGCTTCCTCTTTTTTGCCTAATTTATCATACAAAGTTGCCAAAATACTTGTTGAATCAAAATTTTCTGAAGACATTACCACTTTTTCTGCCCAACGCGATGCAGCCTGAAGAGATTTTACATCTTTGGACTTTTCTCCAATTGTACTAGCAGCTGTTAATAACTCATTAGCATTGAATTCATCTGGATTTTTGTAATACTCTAAAGCTGTTCTTTCGTAAGCTGGAAAATTCTCGTGAGCAGCGTAATAATTTAATTTATAAATATTCAGACTTTTCTCCAATTCATCTTTTGGGAATAATCCTTCGCCTTCTTTTAAAAGCTTGGCATCATCAATTGTCTTGGTTTTATCGTCTGTTGCGGAAGTAACAAGTTTCATCAATTTCAAATAATTATCAAATTGTTTGTAATTGTTCTCAGGAAGAAGTTCAGTAATTCCTGCTTTGTTCGATACAAAAACTTTATAATTAGCATCATCTACGGACTGAGTAAAATTAAGAAGCGCATTAACCTCTTCTCCAGAAAACGTTTTATCTTTTTTGTTGGCAAAATATTTTTCTGAAGCTTGTTTTGCCAAGGCTGGATCTTTGCTTGCGTAGAGATTAATGAAATTCAGTAAGCCTGCTTGGTCTAATTTTCCTTTTAGGAACTCATCTTTCAGGTTTGTATTGACTAAACTTGGTTTATTGTTTTTCTTTCCTAATGCTAAGAATTCTTCAGTTTTGACATAACCCAATTCTTTCCCAATTATTTCACCTTCGCCATTTAGGAATAATAATGTTGGATAACTTCTGATACCATATTTTGCGGCAAGCGTTTTACCTTCACCTTTTTCCATATCAAAATGAGCGTTGATGAAGTTTTGATTGTAATAGTCTGCCACATTCTTGTCTGTGAAAACATTTTTTTCCATCAATTTACACGGTCCGCACCAAGCTGCATAAGCATCCATAAAAACCAGTTTTTTTTCCGCTTTGGCCTTGGCTAGGATTGTTGCAAAATCTGAATCTTCAAACTTGATGGACTGCTGAGAGAAACTCAACTGAAAAACGAATAATATAAGTAAAATTGATATCTTGTTCATCCTGAGAATAAATCGAATTAACTGCGAAGATAACCATAATATAAGAATTGACCGAGAATGGAATAGTAAAGTTTTAATTTTTTAACTTTGCAAATCTCAGTTTTTCAGCTTTTACTGAAAACAATTAAATATCAGAACAAAAAAATATGAGGAAATTATCCTTGCTTTTTACAAAAGATGGTTTGCAGTGGCAGATTTCTAAGTCCAGAAAAGTGCTGGAAGAAAAAATCTTTCTGAAAGATGAAGACACACCAAAAAATCTGGTTGAGGAAAAACTGAATATAGTTTTGGCTTCGGAAAAGTTTTCTGAAATCTCTGTGATTTCCTCCATCAATCATTTTTCCATCGTGGAAGAAGGTTTTGACCAGCACGATTTGGGATATGATTTAATTTCTTACAATGCTGATGTAAAAAGAGATTCTGAGGAATTGATGTTATCTGTAAACAAGAAATTTGGGATTCAGTTTTACTATAGTTTTCCTAAAGATTTTTATCAGAAAATTAAGCAATTGGAAGTTCCAACGCATTTCAATTTTTCGGGCGAAAAGTTCCTGAATTCTTTGAATGTGAAAAATCGAAAAGAAATCCACGTGAATCTTTATCATCAACAAGCGGAATTCTTTGCCATTGAGAATAAAAAAGTGGTTCTTTATAACAATCTGGATGCGACTTCGGAAGTAGATTTTCTTTATTTCATAATGTTTACGCTGAGTAAAATTGATTTCGGAATTTCTGAAACTCATTTTTATATTTATGGAGAAACAACTGAGAACGAAACTTTCATCTCAGAAATGCAGAAGTTTGTTCCGAATCTGAAAATCGTTTTCGACAATCTTCATAAAAAGAGTTTTATATTGAATTAAGTCCGCAAAGAATAATAGTAGCTCAAGATATAAAGTTCAGAAAGGCGTAAAACTCACCTAATCGAAGCAGCTTTGCGAACTTTAAGACATTTTTAATCATTTAAAAAATCTTTGCGCTTTTTGCGTTAAAAAAAATTATTTATGTTCCGAATCATATCAGGAAAATGGAAAGCCAAAAAAATTGCGGCACCAAAAAATTTCGATGTAAGACCAACAACCGACTTTGCAAAAGAAGCACTGTTCAGCATTATTGATAACAAATATGACCTTGAGTTTTGCTCGGTTTTAGATTTGTTTGCAGGAATTGGTTCCATTACTTTGGAGTTTGCTTCCCGCGACTGCAAAGACATTACGTCCGTTGAACTGAATCCAAAACACGCCGGATTTATCAATTCTACAGCAAACGAATTGGATATGGGATTGCAAGTGAATGTTCAGCGAGCTGATGTTTTTGATTGGTTGAAAAGAAAAAGAAATCACGAGAAAAAATACGAAATCATATTTGCTGATGCACCTTTTGAAACGGAAGAAAACAAGTACAACGAAATGATTGATTTGGTTCTGAATAACGAATTACTGAAACCAAACGGCGTTTTCATTTTGGAACATCAGAGCAGACTAAAGTTTTCTCATCCGAATTTGAAAGACACTAGAAAATATGGAAACGTAAGTTTCTCCTTCTTCCAAAGCGAACCGATTTCTGAATAAATCCAATTAGAATTGAAGTCAATCAGACCAATATTTTTAATCATCATAAGCTTTTTCACAGTACTTAATTGTAGAAAAGCAAGCAATTATGAGATTGAAAGTAAAGTGTTTGATGATATTTTCATAAGCATAGTTGACTCAACTTTGATTGACAGAAGAACTTATCTTGGTTTCGAATATTCAAAAAAGCAAATAGACTCAATTAAAAAAGATTCACTGAATAGAATTGTAGCTTTTACTCCAAAATTAGGAAGTATTGACAGTGACGATTTAAAGAAAATTCCAAAAGATTACAAATCAATCAGCGATTCTGTTTGGTCCTTCACTCCGGAAAAATACAATACCAACAAATATATTTTCAAGAAAACTTCCGAACTTCCGTTTGATAATTCTTACGAAAATTGGAAAAATAAATATCCTAAATTTTTTGGCGTTCTAAGTTTTTCGCAAATCTATTTTGATAAAGAAATGAAAAATGGAATTTTAAGTACTACATACATTTGTGGCATTAGTTGCACTGTTGGATATTTAGTATATATTGAAATGGTAAACAATAAATGGAAAATAAAAAAAGTTGATAAAACTTGGATTTCTTAACTATTAAAAACAATTATAAAAAATATAAATTTATGTATTGTAAGAATTTCCACATCAGATTATTAATGATTTTCGTTCTGTTTTTCAGTTTGAAAATCTCTGCGCAGAATTCTTACGTCAATCAACATAAACCATTTGCAACAGAGCTTTCCCAGGAGTTTGGCATTCCGATTTCGGTAATACTTTCCATTGCTTATATGGAAACAGGTGGCGGTACAAGCTCGGCTTGTAAAGTGCTGAACAACCATTTTGGAATGACTGGAAAAAATGACATCAACAATTCTAGATTCAAAAGTTTTACCGATTCCAAAGCTTCTTATCGCGCCTTTTGTGAATGGGTTGCGAAAAAGAAATTTTATCAAAATCTAAAAGGTTCGCAAAATCATAACGAATGGTTTGTTGCCATTGCTTCCTCCGGTTATTCTACAAAACCCGCAGAATGGAAGCAAAAACTGAATACCGTTATGAAGAAAATCGGATTATAATCAGTTCTGAACCAAAATCTTATCTGAATCTTTAATTGCTTCATTTCCCCAATCACAAATCAAACGCAAAACAGGAATCAAAGTTTTTCCAAATTCTGTCAAAGAATATTCTACCATTAGCGGTGGTTTTTGCGTGTAAACTTTCCGCTCGATAATTCCATCATCTTCCAGTTGTTTCAACTGCAGACTCAAGGTTCTCTCCGTGATTGTCGGGATTTCTTTCCTGATTTCATTATAACGTTTCGTTCCCATTGCAAGATGAATGAGAATGACTGCTTTCCATTTTCCTCCAATGAAACGCATTGTAACGCTTGTTCCGCAAGGAAATTTCTTATTATCAATTAAAAACATATACTATCATTATTGACCGTTATTGCAAAGTTGATAAACACTACTTATTTTTGCAACTATAAAATTGATAGTATAATATTATGGAAACATTTCTTACCAAAATGCAGAAAAGATACACTGTAAAAAAGTACAATTCTGAAGGAAAACTTAGCAATGAAATTAAAGAACAATTGAAATCGATTCTACATCTGAGTCCATCTTCAATCAACAGTCAGCCTTGGAAATTCACTTTTGTGGAAGATTCAAAAGCTAAATCAGAATTTGCTGAAGTTTCTTATTTCAACAAAGAAAAAATCAATGACAGCCAGCTTTTGGTGGTTTTTCAGGTTTTGAAGAATACAGAAGATTTTGAAAGACAAATCGAGGGAAATTTACCTGAAGGTTCTATACAATATTACAACAAAATGATAAAACCACACGGCGAAGATTATACAAAAAGCTGGATGTCGCATCAGGTTTATCTTGCATTGGGCGTTTTGCTGAGCGCGTGTGCACAAATGGAAATAGATTCTACGCCAATGGAAGGAATTGAAATCGCAAAATATGATGATATTCTGAATAATGAGAAATACACAACATTGTTCGCAGTTGCAATTGGCGTGAGAGATGAAAATGATTTCAATCAGCCGAAACTCAAAGCCAAATCAAGATTGAATTTTGAAGAGATTCTGGATGTGATTTAATAATAAAAGCCTTGAAAATTCAAGGCTTTTTTGATTTTAAAAATAATTTCTAACTTTGCATAAATAAAATTCTAAAGATTACAATGTAAAATACAATTTCTTTTCAGGCAATTTTCTGCGGACAATCTCGTCTGCTATTGTTCATCTTAAAAAAGAAATTATGTTAATTTTACAAGATATATCTTATCAACATTCCAATAAAGATGTTCCATTTTCGGACATCAACTTTACACTTAATTCTCAGGAAAAAATAGCTTTAATCGGAAATAATGGTTCCGGAAAATCGACTTTGCTCAAAATAATTGCAGGCGAATTACAACCAAAATCTGGAACGATTAAATCTGATTCAAATATCTATTATATCCCACAAATTTTCGGTCAATATAATCATTTGAATATTGCTGAAGCTTTAAACATTGATAAAAAACTGAATGCTCTAAAGGAAATCCTAAACGGTTCTGTAACCGAAGAAAATATGGAAATCCTTAATGACGATTGGACCATCGAAGACAGAATCAAAGAAGCTTTCACGTATTGGAATCTTTCGAATTTTGATTTGAATCTGAAATTAGAAAATCTGAGTGGCGGACAAAAAACCAAATTGTTTCTTGCAGGAATGATGATTCATCAGCCGGATTTGATTCTAATGGATGAACCTACAAATCATCTGGATCTGGCAAGTAGAAATTTGCTTTACGATTTTATCAAATCAACATCGAAAAGTCTTTTAATTGTAAGTCACGACAGAGTTTTACTCAATCTTTTGACTAAGACCTGCGAACTCAGCAAAAACGAAATTTCGGCTTATGGTGGTAATTATGATTTCTATTCTGAGCAGAAAAAAATCGAACAAAATTCGCTTGAACAGAATATTCAGAATAGAGAAAAGGAACTGAAAAAAGCCAAAGAAAAAGAACGCGAAACGATTGAAAGGCAAAATAAATTAGATTCCCGAGGAAAAGGAAAGCAGGAAAAATCAGGTGTTTCCAGAATTATGATGAATACGCTTCGCAACAAAGCGGAAAACAGCACCTCAAAACTGAAATCTGTTCATTCTGAAAAAATCGATAATATCAGAGAAAATCTTCACAACTTGAAAGACAATCTTTCCGGAATAGATAAAATGAAAATTAATTTCGATAATTCTCATCTTCATAAAGGGAAAATTTTAGTCAAAGCCGAACAAATCAATTTCTCTTATCATCAAGAAAATCTTTGGAAAAACAATCTCGATTTTCAAATTTTAAATGGAGAAAGAATTGCAATTAAAGGCGACAATGGTTCCGGAAAAACAACTTTGATAAAACTGATTTTGGGAGAAACTCAACCTTCATTAGGAAATATTTATCTATCAGAAACCAAAACCATTTACATTGACCAAGAATATTCTTTGATTAAAAATGAACTTTCGGTTTATGAACAAGCGCAACAATTTAATTTAAAAAACCTCGAAGAACACGAAATTAAAACGATTTTAGCTCGTTTTCTTTTCTGGAAAAATGATTGGGATAAAAAGTGTGAATTCTTAAGCGGAGGCGAAAAACTAAAGCTTTTACTCTGTTGTCTTTCCATTCAGAATATTTCTCCGGATATGATAATTCTGGACGAACCGACCAATAATCTGGACATCCAAAATATTGAGATTCTGACATCTGCAATCAACGATTACGAAGGAACTTTGATTGTAGTTTCACACGATAATCGATTTTTGGAAGATATTAATATTAGTAAGTTTGTCATTCTGAACGAAATGTAATGAAGTGAAGAATCTATAGATTCCTCGTTCCTCGGAATTACAAAAATAAAAAACGCCTCGATTAATCGAGGCGTTTTTATTTTAAACTAATTTCGCCAGATAAATATCTGCCGGTTTTTCCAATAATTCAGGAACTTTTTCAACAAATTCTTTGATGTAAGATTGTTGATTATGAGCATCCAAACCTTCTTTACTTTTCCAAATCTCGTGAAAGATAAAAACAGTTTCGTCATCCAGACTTTGTTGTAATTCATATTTCTCGCAAGCCTCTTCTTTTCTCGTATTCAGAACCATATTGTCAAGAATCGCTTTCAAATCCTGAACTGATTCTTTTTTTGCTTTTAAAATTGCTGTTAAATAGATAGACATTTTTAATATTTTTTAGTTTAAAACTTCTGATTTAGCGCTTTGAAATGCATTTTTCAAATAGTTTTTGTATTCAATTTCATAGTTATCAATTCTTTCCTGACTCGCAGATTTTTCCATATCGTGAAAATGAAAACTTCCCAAATGTGACATTCCCGTGAAAGCATTCATTCTATGAAAACCGAATAAAACTCCCTCGTCCACAGAATGTTGATTGAAAAATTCTCCTTCCAAAGTGAAAGCAGTTTCCGGTGCATTCCAACTTGTCGTCACAAAATATTTTTTACCCTGCATCAAACCTCCAGTTCCGTAATTGATGGCAGGATTTACTCTAGAACGTCCATCACTTTTATAGATTCCGTTATTATGCCCAGCAGTAAAAACTTCATCAATATAAAATTTCAAACGATTCGGAACCTGAAACCACCAAACCGGAAAATGATAAACCACGACATCTGCCCACTTGAAGTTTTCCGCTTCTTCCATCGCATCAAACTCATCATTGACGTTGCTGATTCTAACTTCAAAATTTTCGTTTTCCAAAACATCTTTTGTCCAATTGGTGATTGTTTTATTGAATGTTCCGCCAGAATGTGCGAAAGTCTGTCCACCGTTGATTACAAATATTTTTTGCATTGATTTTTTGATTTAATAATTTAATGATGCAAAGTTCCGATAGAAAATTTAATTATAAAAATAATATAAATTATATATTTGCATTATAATTATGATGATAAATGATAAATCTAGAATGGCTTCGAACTTTTAAAAGTGTTTACGAAACTCAGTCTTTTACTAAAGCTGCACGAGAATTATACATTTCTCAGCCAGGTGTGAGCCTTCATATCAACTCATTGGAAGCTTATGTTGGTTACGCTTTGTTTGAGAGAATTTCGAAAAAATTGATTCCGACCGAGAAAGCCAAGATTCTTTATAATTTTACTTTGGAGCCACTTTTAAAACTGGAAACCGCCGAACAAACCTTTCATAAAACCACAAAAACAGAACGTCCAACTGTGAGCATCGGGATGTGCTTTGAGACTTTTCAATTCACTTTGGAAAAGCATATTCCGAATTTTGATTTCAATGTGATTATCAGATTTGGGTTGTATGAACAGATGTTTACAGATTTGGATAACGGATTGCTGGACTTGATTATTACTCCAAGAAAAAAAAATCTTAAAAACCTGAATTTCGAAGCTTTTTCTAAGGAAAAAATTGTTTTGATTAATGGAACAGGAACTGACACTTCCGAATTCAAAAAATTAATTAAAACCAATAAAATCGAAGAAGCAGAAAATTGGTTGAAACAGCAAATCTGGTACAGTACAGCGGCGGATATGGAACATCTTAATAATTTCTGGAAAGCGAATTTTAACCGACATCCAGATTTTAAACCAAACTACATTGTCCCAAATATTTGTTCGATTGTCCGTTGTTTAAGTGGTAATTCTGGATTTTCTGTTGTTCCGGATTTTCTCTGCAAAAAAGAGATTGCGAGCGGCGGAATCGATATTACTTGGGAAGGGAATAATAAAATTGAAAACACACTTTACTTCGGCGAACGTGTAAAAAATAATGTTCAAAACGAAATTGACATAATTAAAGAAATCTTCAGAAATGAGAATTTTTAATTATTGCTGTATGATTTAACCACATAGAAATGTGAATTAAATTATTAATAAAAAAGAGCAATTGTTTTTCCTACTTGCTCTTAATTTTATAGTAAAAAACTATATATCTATGTGGTTTAACTTAGAGAACTTTCAGTTCCAAGTCTATTGATTTTCCGAAGAATTTTTTAGAGATTTTCTCGAAATTTTTAGTCAAATCAGAAAGATAAAACTGATAAGTCGGACTGTGATTTTCTTCGTTCAAAAGATGATGTTTATCCAAAATCATTTTCAATTGATTGGCAACAATATTTGGAGAATCTATGACACGAACGCGGTTTCCGTAATATTGTTTGATTTCATCAATCAAAAGTGGATAATGCGTACAACCAAGAATCAAGGTCTCAATATTTTTTAATTTACTATTACTCAAATAATTATAAATAATAGAATGTGTAATCGGATGATTTTTAAAACCCTCTTCAATTGCAGGAACCAAAAGTGGCGTTGCCAACTCATCAACCTTGATGAACTTGTTATGTTTCCTAATTGATTTTTTATAAAGCCCTGAATTAACCGTTGCTTTGGTTGCAATCACGCCAACATTATTGTGAATCTCGTAAGATACTTTTTCTGCAACCGGATTAATTACATCAATCACAGGAACCCTGTCTGCAACCAATTCTTGAACTTCCTGAAGTGCATTAGCAGTCGCAGAATTGCAGGCAATCACAATCGCTTTACAATTTTTTTCTAAAAGGAATTCGGTGATTTTTGTAGAGTAACCGACAATGGCTTCACGGGATTTTTCACCGTAAGGAAGATGTTTTGTATCGCCAAAATAAATCAAATCTTCATTAGGCAATAATCTTTTAATTTCCTTCGCAACCGTTAATCCGCCAACTCCGGAATCAAAAATCCCGATTGGCTGATTGGCTGAAAGATGTGTGTAGTCGGCTTTTTTCTTTTTCAAAACTTGGAAAAATTATATAACAAAAATACGGATTTTGTTGGAACAAAAAATTTAAACAATAAATAAATCACTCGCAATTCCGTCCGCCAAAAACCAATGTTTTTCAGGAATTTTGAGATAATTATTTTCTATTTTCAAAATTCCGGTTTCTAATTTAGGTTTGATTTCTTGATTGAGATAATCTATTATTTCTGAGGAAAAACTTTGATTGATTTTATTCAAATCTACACCCCAAATTGTCCTTAAACCAATCATCATCATTTCGTTGAATCTATCTTTTTCCGTGAGTATTTCCTTTTCTATTGGAAGAATATTTTGGTTCAGGTTTTTGATATAGATTGGATTATTGGCAAGATTCCAACTTCTTTCCAAACTACCATTATAAGAATGCGCCGAAGGACCAATTCCTAGATACGGTTCAGATTTCCAATAAGCTGAATTATGTTTTGAGTGAAAACCAGGCTTTCCAAAGTTTGAAATTTCATAATGGTCGAATCCATTATCTTTTAGGAAATCTTTCATATAATAGAATTCCTGATTCTGTTCCGCTTCTTCGGGAGAATTGATTTTTCCATTTTCAATCCATTTTTCTAAAGCTGTTTTTGGTTCAACTGTCAAAGCATAAGACGAAACGTGAGGAACTTGTAATTCAATAGTTTTATTGAGATTGTCTTTCCAGATTTCGAAGTTGGAAGTTGGCGAGCCGTAAATTAAATCTATGCTGATATTTTCTAATCCAAAATCCTGCGCTCTCTTTATTGAGCTTTCAGCTTCGGAAGCATTGTGTGCACGATTCATTAATATTAAATCTTCATCAAAAAAACTCTGCGTCCCGATTGATAATCGATTAATTTCTGTTTGAGATAATGCTTTGAGGAAATTTTTATTCAAATCATCTGGGTTAGATTCCAAAGTGATTTCAATATTTTCATCAAAACTGAAATATTTTTGAACTTCTTCAATCAACGATTTGATTTCATCAACACTGAGAAAAGAAGGTGTTCCTCCACCGAAATAAAGGGATTTCAGAGTTTTATTTTCGAGTTCGTTATGTCTGAGTTGGATTTCTTTTTTGATAGCAGATAACATCTCGTCTTTCAAACTAAAAGAAGTTGAAAAATGAAAATTACAATAGCTGCATTTCTGCTTGCAAAAAGGGATGTGAAGGTAAATCAAGCTGAATTATAAATGATTAATTATGAATTGTTAGTTATAAATTGAAAATCATTAACAATTAACCATTGACAATTTAATAAAACTATCTATAACGGAAACCTCTAGAATTAATAAAGTTTTCTATATTAAATCCAATTGATAACATAAAACTATTACCGAAATTCTCTGTCAATTCTGAAACTCCGAAATTGTAAACTGCTCCAAAAGTCAGAAATCCTACTTTTCCTTTGATGACAGGTGAAAGACCAAGGTTCTGGCTCCCAACCGCACTTTTTGCACTTCGGAAGCTAAGACCTGCCGAAACATTATTTTGTTCACCGAAAACAGTTGCCATCAAGTTATAATCTATTATTCTTGAAGAATTGGTATTCAGATTCATCATTAATGACGGTGTTAAGAACATTCCGTCTGTAAAATGCCAATCGTAGCCTGCATTAAGATAAAACTTGGTTGGAGAAGGTTCTATTCCATTTATAATCGGAAGATCATTACTGATTGGAATATCAATTACTGAAACTCCCGCAAAGAAATGTCTGTATTTAAAAGCAGCTCCCAAATTAGCATAAGCTAGAAAAATATCGTTGGTATTCTCCCCTAAAACTTGATCACCTTGTTGAGCAGCATTAATCTGTCCATAATCGATATTCATATTATAGAGATTGGTTCCGATACCAAAAGAGAATTGATCTTGGCGATCTTCCTCATCTGATAATGGAATAAAATAAGAAGCTCCTAACGACAATCCATTAGAAGAAATTGGTCCATTCTGATCTCTAAAAAAAGAAATCCCTGCACCAACTCTGTCAAAGACATTAGCGTGTAATCCAATAGTTTGAACATTGGGTGATTCGCTGAGTTGAGAAAATTGCTTCTGGTAATTTAAATTCAGAACAACATCATCCGTTTTTCCTAACAAAGCCGGATTGAACAAAAAATCACCATCCAAAAGATATTGTTGATAGAAAGGCAATGTTTCTTGAGCTTTGGTTTCCATAAAAGAAACCGTGATAATCAATAAAAATATTTTATATAATAGGTAATTTTTCTTCACAATACAAATATATGAAACTCTAATTGTTTTCTAAATAATTTCTCCAACGTTCTGAAGCCTCCTGCATGTCTTTTGGCATTGGACTTTCAAAATACAGTTCTTTTTTAGTCGTTGGATGAATAAAGCCAAGTGTGTGAGCGTGTAAAGCATGTCTTGGCAAAACCTCAAAAACATTATTTACAAACTGCTTATATTTTGGAAGGTTAACACCTCTAAGTATAATATTGCCTTCATACCTTTCGTCATTAAACAATGTATGTCCAATATGTTTCATATGCGCCCGAATCTGATGGGTTCTTCCTGTTTCTAGCTTACATTCTATCCAAGTCATATAACGGAATTTTTCCAAAACTTTGTAATGCGTAACAGCGTGCTTACCTTGGCTTCCATCTTCATAAGTGTACATCTGCATTCTATTTTTTGGATGCCTGCCTATATGACCGGTAATTGTTCCTTCATCGTCCTGAAGATTACCCCAAACAAAAGCCCAATAAAGGCGCTTGGTTTTTCTGTCAAAAAATTGTTTTGCCAAATAACTCAGAGCGTATTCATTCTTAGCGATTACAAGCAATCCGGAAGTATCTTTATCAATCCTATGAACCAATCCTACCCTATCTAAATCCGAGTTATAATTAGGATCTTTTGCAAAATGAAAAGCTAAAGCGTTAATCAATGTTCCGTCCCAATTTCCGTGACCTGGATGAACTACCATTCCCGCATCTTTATCAACTACAATCAAATCATCATCTTCATAAACGATATTAATTGGAATATCTTGTGGAATAATGACATTTTCCCTTGGCGGATGAGCCAATAAAACACTGATATTATCGCCAGGTTTTACTTTATAATTTTGTTTTACAACATTGCCGTTAACAATAACATTTCCGGCTCTGCAAGTTTGAGAGATTTTGTTTCTTGTAGAATTCTGGCGGAAGATGGACAAGTATTTATCAATACGCAACGGTTCTTGATTACCATCAACAGTAATATTGAAATGCTCATACAAACCACTATTTTCTTCGTCGTCAGAAGAAGTGTCATTGTTGATAAATTCGTCTTCTAAAAAATCTTCGTTTTCGTCCAACATATTATAATTTTAAAAGGCTTCAACCATTAGTCGAAGCCTTTTTTTGATATTAATTTTAATTTTTTTATTCAATAACCACTTTTTTTGGCTTAGGCTTTTCTTGTGGTTTAGCAGTTGTCGTGGCAGTTTGTTTTGCTACAGTTCCAGTGGAATTATTAGCTCCTGAATTTTGTGCAGGCGTTACAGCTTTAGGCTTTGGCGTATTAGACTCTACTGAAGCTGCGGGTTTTTGAACCTGAGGTTTCGGTGGCTCTACATTTGGCATTTCATTATATTGTATTGGTGCCAATGTCGTATCAATTTTTGGACGATACATTTCATTCAGCTGCTTGATTTTATTCTGTAATTCTGCAGGTGTTTTTTTACTCACCCAAAGATCAATCTGCATCCCCTGATCTCGTAGAGAACCAAATTCTGGATCTTGATAATAAACAATATCAGAATCGTCTTTTCCGCCATCTTCGTGTTCTACAATCCCAACTTCAAATAAAGCTTGCGCAATAATTTTCTTAGCTTCCTGAACTGTTCTCCCTACAACATTAGGGATACTGACATTTCTCAAAGGACCAGAACCTATGACCAAATCAACGGCTGAAAATCTAGGAATTTGAGTTCCTGGTTTCACACTTGTTCCGTTATATATAATTCTGAGCACAGCATCTCTTTGGATACTTGGTTCATAAAGTGTATCTCCGACTTTAAGACCAACAAGATTTAATTGATTAAAAGCTAAACCTTTATATCTATCAATAATATCTGGAATAGCCACTTTCGCCCAAGTTCTTGGATTCACTTTAAGTGTAATTACCCTCCCATTTTTAACGTTAGCTCCAGGATTTGGATTAACCGCTAAAACCTGAAAAGGACGGAATTTAGGATCATATTTGAAACTATCAACTTCATATTCCAAACCAGAATCATCCAAGATTTTAATAGCTTCGTGGACGGTCATATTCATTACATTCGGGACAGGAACTTCCTCTCCGTGATTGGTATGAAACTCCAGCCAACGGAACGTCAACCAAACCAGACCGGCGAAAAACGCCATTGCTAAAACGATATTAAGTAAAACTTTCCAATGGAAAAGTGATTTGAACATAATTATTCTTTTTCAGAAACGTAACGCAAATATAGATAATTAAATTGTATTACCCTTTGCTGAAAAAGCTTCATAAAAAGAAAATCGGTCATTTGGCATAAAAACCTTATTTTTGTACTTTGAAATATATATGGAGTCTATACAAGTTCACGACAAAAGTTTCGTACCATACCTGAAACACGATGAAATTCAGGAAATTATAAAAAAATTAGCCTTAAGAGTTTACGAAGATTACAAAGATGAAACGCCTATTTTTGTAGGTGTTCTGAACGGAGTAATTATGTTTTTTTCGGATTTTTTAAAATATTATCCTGGTAAATGTGAAATTGCTTTTTTACAGGTAAGTTCTTATTCTGGAACCCAATCTACAGGGATTGTTTATAAAAAAATGGAACTTACAAAAGAAGTTGTGGATCGTCACATCATCCTTATGGAAGACATCGTAGATACAGGAAATACGCTAGAAAACCTTTTTGAATATTTCAAAAACACGCAACGTCCTAAATCTTTGAAAGTAGCTTCTTTACTTTTGAAACCAGATGTTTTCAAAAAAGATTTTACAGTAGATTATGTTGCAAAAGAAATTCCTAACAAGTTTGTCTTAGGCTATGGATTAGATTATGATGAATTGGGAAGAAACCTACCAGATCTTTATCAATTAGAAGAAGGAAGAATCAATCATTAGTATTATACTGAAAGAAATAAATCAATAATAAATTTAAAGAAATTATGATCAATATTGTTCTCTTTGGTCCTCCGGGAAGTGGAAAAGGAACCCAGGCACAGCATCTTATCGAGAAATTTAATTTAAAACAAATTTCGACCGGAGATCTGTTCCGATATAATATGAAGAATGATACAGAGCTTGGAAAATTAGCCAAATCATATATTGACAAAGGAGAATTGGTTCCAGATCAAGTCACGATTGATATGCTAATTGATGAGTTGAGAAAACCGACACAGACCAATGGATTTATTTTTGACGGATTCCCCAGAACGGCTACTCAAACGGAAGCGTTGGAAACAATTGTGAAAGAAGAATTAGATTCTGAAATCAGCATTTGTCTTTCGCTTATTGTAGAAGATGAAGTTTTAGTAGAAAGACTTTTGAAGAGAGGAGAAACAAGCGGAAGAACAGATGATTCTAATGAAGACATCATCAGAAACAGAATCAAAGAATATTATACAAAAACTGCAGAAGTTGCAGAATTGTACAAAAATCAAGGCAAATACGTAGAAGTTAACGGAATTGGCGAAATCTCCGAAATCTCTGAGAAGTTATTTGCTGAAGTAGAAAAAATTAAGTAAAAGCAGGAAGATGGAAGTATGAAGCGGGAATTTTTCCATCTTCGGACTTCCATCTTCCATCAATAAAAACATTATGTCAAATTTCGTAGATTACGTGAAAATCCATTGTACAAGTGGTCACGGCGGTGCTGGATCGGCTCACCTTCGTAGAGAAAAATACATCCCGAAAGGTGGTCCAGATGGCGGTGATGGTGGTCGCGGTGGTCACGTAATAATGAAAGGAAACGCTCACGAATGGACTCTTTTACCTTTAAGATATACAAGGCACGTAAAAGCAGAACGTGGGCAGAATGGCCAAAAAAATCAATTGACAGGAGCTTACGGTGCAGATGTTTACATCAATGTGCCATTGGGTACTATTGCAAAAAATGAAGAGGGCGAAATCATAGGAGAAATCTTGGAAGATGGACAAGAAATCATCCTCATGGAAGGAGGAAAAGGAGGAAAAGGAAATGAGCATTTCAAGTCTTCTACCAACCAAACTCCCAGATATGCTCAACCAGGAATGGAAGGTCAGGAAGGTTATATCATTTTTGAATTGAAACTTTTGGCTGATGTTGGATTGGTAGGTTTCCCAAATGCAGGAAAATCCACTCTTTTGGCATCAGTTTCTGCTGCAAGACCTAAAATCGCAGATTATGCTTTTACAACCTTGACACCCAATCTTGGAATCGTGGAATGGAGAAATTATAAATCTTTCGTAATGGCTGATATTCCCGGAATTATAGAAGGCGCAGCAGAAGGAAAAGGACTTGGTCACAGATTTTTGAGACATATCGAAAGAAACTCGATTTTATTATTCTTAATTCCGGCTGATTCTGAAGATCATTTTCAGGAATTCAAAATTTTGGAAAATGAATTGAAGGAATATAATCCTGAACTGGTGGATAAAGATTTTATTTTATCTATTTCAAAATCAGATTTGTTGGATGATGAATTGAAGGCAGAAATCTCAGCAGAATTTCCTGAAAACAGACAGCCTTTATTTTTCTCTGGTGTAACTGGTGAAGGACTTCAGGCATTGAAAGATGCGATTTGGAAAAAATTACACGGATAAATATTTCGGAACAATTATTGAAAGCTGTTGAACAAAAAATTGACAATGAAATATTTGCTAAGTCTTTTGCTTCTAATTGGATTAATAGCCTGCAGTACTTCTCAAACTTCCAAATATTCTAAAATAGAGTACGAAGTTGGTCCTTGCTTCGGATTTTGTCCTATTTACAAGATAACTGTTGACACTGATAAAAATGCTGTTCTTGAGGCAGAACACTTTAATTTTTCTCAAGGAGAAGGTAAAGGTGATTTGGACAAACCAAGAGAAGGGACTTTCAAATCTAAAATCAGTTCCGCAAATTATGACAAATTGATTACTTTAACAGACGTGGCTAATGTAAAATCATTATCAGACAGTTACATTGATAAGAGAATTATGGATGCATCTAAAAGTAATCTCAGAGTTTATTTTTCAGATGGCAGCAAAAAAGATATAGCGATGACTGCTGGTGAAAAACCTAAAAATCTAACGGCACTTATCACTTTCATTGACGAATTGAAACAAAAACAAAACTGGCAAAAAGTTAATTAAATAACTTTATTTTAAATAAGTTAACTTTGCAAAACATAAATTCCTTCTGAATTGAAGGGATTTTTTTATTTACACTTAAAACATTTCATTTGAATTTCGAAGAATTAGGCTTGATTAAGCCAATATTAGACGCATTAAAAGCACAAGGATACGAACAACCTACACCCATTCAGGAAAAAGCAATCCCATCAATTTTACAAAAAAAAGATCTTTTGGGAAGCGCACAAACAGGAACGGGAAAAACAGCGGCATTTGCAATTCCAATATTACAGAACCTTTCTGAAAAAGAACAACATAGAAACCAAATCAAAGCTTTGATTCTAACGCCTACAAGAGAATTAGCCATTCAAATTGAGGAAAACTTCCAAGCTTATGGCAAACATCTGAAACTAAAATCTTTGGTAATTTTTGGTGGCGTAAAACAACACGCACAGGAACAACAGTTGAAAAGAGGTGTTGATATCTTGATTGCCACGCCGGGAAGATTGCTGGATTTCATTTCTCAAGGGATTATCAAACTTCATCATCTTCAGATTTTTGTTTTAGATGAGGCTGACAGGATGTTGGATATGGGTTTCGTACACGATGTGAAGAAAATCCTTAAAATAATTCCTGCCAAAAGACAAAACCTTTTCTTCTCTGCAACGATGCCGAAAGAGATTGCTAATTTGGCTTCCGAGATTTTGGTGAATCCTGTAAAAGTAGAAGTTGCTCCGGTTTCTTCTACCGCAGACACAATTCAGCAAAGTATTTATTTTGTGGAGAAAGATAACAAGACTGATCTTTTGGTTCATCTTTTGCAAGATCCGAAGCTGGATCAGGTTTTGGTATTTTCCAGAACCAAACATGGTGCAGATAAAATCGCCAGAAAACTGCATCAATCTAAAATTTCTGCAGAAGCGATACACGGAAATAAGTCTCAAAACGCAAGACAAAATGCGCTCAACAATTTCAAATCGAAGAAAACAAGAGTTTTGGTGGCTACAGATATTGCAGCAAGAGGAATTGATATCGATGAGCTGAAATATGTAGTAAATTACGAACTTTCCGATGTTTCAGAAACTTATGTTCACAGAATCGGAAGAACTGGTAGAGCCGGTTCAGAAGGAACCTCTTTTTCGTTTGTTGATGGATTGGATTTGGCAAATCTTAGAAGCACAGAAAAGTTGATTGGAAAAAAGATTCCTGTCGTAAAAGATCATCCTTATCATACTGATAATTTGGTTGAACAGAAAAGAGACAGTAATAACAAGCCTTTCACACCGAGACCAAAACCTCAGGCAAAAACCGAAATAGGTTTCAAGAAGCCTAAAAACAAAGGATTTTTTAGGAAGAAATAAAAAAGAAAACCGGAAGTAATTTCCGGTTTTTATATTTCAAATAGCTTCAAAGCGTTCTCTGTCGTGATTCTATCAATCTCTGTAAAATCAGTTTTGTAAATATCTACCAGTTTTCCTGCAACCAATTCTACATAAGCACTTTCATTTCGTTTTCCTCGGAAAGGAACGGGAGCCAGATAAGGAGAGTCTGTTTCTAAAACGATTTTATCTAATGGAATTTCATTGAGAAATTGGTCTATTCTTCCGTTTTTGAAGGTCACTACTCCACCGATTCCTAGAATAAATTGAAGGTCGATAGCGTGTTGCGCTTGTTCCAAATTTCCAGAAAAACAATGAAAAATCCCACGAAGTTTTGGATGTTTTTTTCTTTCCAGAACTTCAAAAGTTTCTTCGAAGCTTTCTCTTGTATGGATGACAATTGGTAAATCTCTTTCTATCGCCCAATCAATCTGTTGCTCAAAGGCTTTTACCTGAATATCTAAAGTCGATTTGTCCCAATACAAATCAATTCCGATTTCTCCAACTGCTACAAAATCTCTTTGATCAAGATAATTCTTGACTAACTGTAATTCATTTTCCCAAGATTCTGGTTGTACTGAACAAGGATGCAATCCCATCATCGAAAAGATTTTCTCAGGATATTCAGACTCTAATGAGAGCATTTTTTCGTGCGTTTCAGAATCAATTGCGGGAAGAAAGAATTTTTCTACGCCTTTATCCAAAGCCCGTTGAATCATTTCGTGACGGTCTTCATCAAACTGGTCGGAATATAAATGGGTGTGAGTGTCTATCATATTGTCTTGCGACTGGCAGTTGGCAAATAGCTAATAGCAATTAGCGAAAAGCGATTAGCCAAATATTTTATGTTTAACTTTTTTTTGTTGTTCAATCTTTTTCTGATTGATTTTATCCAAAAACTCCTGATATTTTGGATTTTTGTCGTCGTTGGTTTTGTGATTCAGAGCCGTTATGATTTTATTATTTTCATTGATGAAAATCTTAGTTTCATCAGAAAAATAAGCATTCCCAAATTTCTCCCAAATGTACTGAACAGCTTGAGAATTAGGATGAATCAAATCCTCTTTATAAAAACGATAATCTCGCAAATCATCCATCAAAATTTCGTAAACGGGTAGATAACTGCAATTTTCTTTTCCAGAAATAGATTCGTGAATTGCTGTAATCAACTTTGATTTACTCAATTGATTTTCTACAATTCCGTCTTTGGTATGACGAACCGGCGAAACTGTAAACAAAATCTGAACATTATCTTTACAAATGTCTTTCAGAATTTCAATCGTTTTATGGATAGAATCCGTAAGTTCCTGATGTGATAAAAATCGTTTTTCAAAAAACTTTTGTGGAATCTTATGACAATTCGCTACTAATCTGTTTTTCGGCAGAAATTCGTAAATATAAGAAGTTCCAAATGTGATAATCACAAAATTTGTGCTTTGCAAAAACTGATTGGCTTCTTCTATATTTTGATTAATTTTCTCCAAAGATTTGTGCGCATATCTGGAGTCAAACGACGAATGATGATCCAGACTGATGTAATTTTCATTAGCTAAAATCAAATCATTTTCCTGATATTCTTTCGCATCATAAATCTGTTGAACCGCTTGAAGAATAGAAAACGGATTGAAAATAGTCCCGAAAGGATTGTTAAGAGATTGAATTTGACCTTCAGAAAATTTCTCGTGCATTTCCGTCGCAAAACAAGAACCAATCGAAAATATACAATCTTCGATTCCTATTTTTTTCCCACTCTCATTAATCTCTACTTCTGTCCTGAATTTCATTTTATTGTTGTTAAACTGTGGATTTGTTGATTTGTAAAACCGCTTTTGATGTAGCATCGATTCGACAATTTCTCGATTTTACAGTTTTACATTTCTCTAGCTTTCTCTTCTCAACAAATAATTTGCTAATTCTCTGAATGGTAATTTACTTTCGTCTGGAAGATTGATTTTATCCAAATAAGATTGTCCAATTTCGTTATGCTTTTGAATCAATCTCAAAACTTTATCATCTACTTTTGTTCTTCTGAAGATTTTCTCAACACTGTAAACCTTGTCAACATTATCTGTTTTTTTAGAATACCAGTAATTCAGCTCAGATAATTCTTCTTCGTTGGCGTGTTGTAAAGCCAAAAGGTAAAGTATGGTTTTCTTATTTTCATAAATATCTCCAGCGTGTTTTTTCCCAAATTGTTCCTGATTTCCGAAAACATCCAAATAATCATCCATAATTTGGAACGCAATACCAATATGCTTCCCAAAGTTATAAAGTGCATCTGCATCTTCTTCTGACGCACCAGCAATCAATGCTCCGATTTGGAACGATGAAGCGCTTAAAACACCAGTTTTGAAGGTAATCATCTGGATATAATCTTCATAACTTACATCCGACCTGTTTTCAAAATTGATATCAAATTGTTGGCCTTCGCAAAGAACAGCTCCGGTTTCAGAAAATATTTTGATACATTTTTTGAATAATTCTGGCTCCAAATCTTCAAAAAACTGATAAGCTTTAATTAACAAAGCATCACCAGAAAGGATTCCAACATTGATTCCGTGTAAAGTATGAATCGTTGGTTTATTTCTTCTCAATGGCGCCTCATCCATAATATCATCATGAATCAAAGTAAAATTATGGAAGAATTCTATCGCTAAAGAAGGTTTTAAAGCTTTTTCCAAATCTCCTTTGAAAAGGTCACAAGCCATCAACAGCATTATCGGACGAAGTCTTTTTCCACCGTGAGAAATAATGTAATTCATTGGCTGATACAACTCATCCGGCTTGTTGGTGAAAGTATGTTTTTCGATAGCTTCCGCTACAACTTTTTGATACTGATCTAGAAATTCCATTTAAAAAACTTGTTTAATGCAAAAATACGATTTTTACAATTGTTTTACCAAGATTTTCGTTTCTTGTTTTTGTCTGTTTAGGATTAATTTAAAATAAAAAAGCTTCTCAAAATGAGAAGCTATAATATAATCAGTAAAGATTTGATTTTAAAAGAATAATGCTACAAGCAAATAAGTAAATCCTGCTACGATTGCACTAATCGGAATTGTAAGAATCCAAGCCCAAAGTAAGCTAACTGTCACTCCCCATCTTACTGCGGAAACTCTTTTTGTGAGCCCAACTCCAATGATTGAACCTGTAACGGTATGCGTTGTAGAAACCGGAATTCTCAATTGTTCTGTGATGAAAAGCGTGATTGCACCAGCTGTTTCTGCCGCTACACCCTCTAATGGAGTAACTTTCGTGATTCTGGTTCCCATTGTTTTAATGATCTTCCAACCACCACTCATTGTTCCCAATGCGATAGCCAAAAATGATACTACAGGTACCCAAAGATAATGATCTGCGAAGAAGTTGAAACGATCAGCTTCTGCAACATTCAAATACATTGGATCTTTCATCATATTCACATGGAAATAGATCATCGCTGCTCCAATAATTCCCATTACTTTCTGCGCATCATTGGTTCCGTGTCCAAGACTAAACAACGCTGATGAAACCAACTGTAACTTTTTGAAAACACGTTCCGCTTTATGTGGATTGGCTCTTTTACAGATATTTACAATGATTAGAGTAATGATAATTGAAATTACCATTCCAATAAATGGTGCCAAAAATATGAAAAGGAAAATCGGAATTACGACTTTATATTTTACAACATTTTGCGAGAAAAGCTGGACAAATGCCTGATTAGCTTTTTCGATAAAAGAATATTCTGGATGTGTGATTGCAATCAAATGATAGTCAGTAATCAAAGCGTGCATCAATGCTGCTCCGATAAATCCACCAATCAAAGTATGAGATGATGAGGACGGAATCCCGAACCACCAAGTCAATAAGTTCCAGGCGATTGCAGCAATTAATCCAGCAAAAATCACTTCTAATGTGATGAAGTTTTCATCCACCGTTTTTGCAATCGTATTACCAATTTTGAATTCGCCTACAACATAAGCAGCGATAAAAAATGCCGCAAAATTCCAAAATGCTGCCCAAAGAACAGCTTGAAAAGGCGTAAGTACTTTTGTAGAAACAATGGTTGCGATAGAATTGGCTGCATCGTGAAAACCATTGATATAATCAAATATCAGCGCTAATGCGATAATAATAATGAGTAGAATTGGAAAATCCATTCGTTTTTAATTTTTGGTCGCACGCTTATGCGTATTTGATAACTATGCTTTCCATTGTATTGGCAACATCTTCTGCTTTATCCGTAACAATTTCCAGATAATCAAGAATAGATTTTTGCTTGATAATCAACAATGCATCATTGGTTTCAAATAACTTCACAATAGCCTGACTTAGAACGTCGTCTGCAATATTCTCGTAAGAATTAATCTTGATACAAGATTCTCTTACTTCGTTTGGATTTTTGAAGTCTTTCAAATTTTCCAAAGCTTTTTTAATCTCAAGACAAGATTTGTGGATTAGAAGAGAAAACTCAGAGTAAACTTTGTTATCTGGGCTTTTGTATAGATAAATATATTTTGCAGAAGCGTATATATAATCTGCAATATCATCCAAACCAGAAGCCAAATAATTGATATCTTCTCTGTCAAATGGTGTGATGAAGTTTTCTCCTAATTGTACGAAGATCTCGTGTGTAAGATCGTCTAATTTGTGTTCGTAATCGCTCATTTGATTCAACAACGTTTCATCATTGATATCAAAATCCAGCAAACCGTCGTGGAATGTTTTTGACATTTCTACTAAGTTATCTGCGACCTTAAGAAACAAATCAAAAAAGATTTTATCTTTCGGTTGAAATGCTCTGAAAAGATTTCCTATTCCCATTATTTCGGATTAATTTCTGCAAATATGATAAAAAACAAAAGGTCATGAAAATTTTTATGTTAAATAATTATTAAGATTAGAAACAAGAAAAACCTGCTGATTAGCAGGTTTTTATAATTTATTTTCAGCGTTAAAATCAATATTCAAGCATTAATTTGCAACTTCAGCACGCATTTCTTTTCCCCGAAATTTCATACTAGTCAATCCATCTAAAACTTCATTCTTGTATGACTTCTCTATTTCGAAGAAACTGAACTTATCCAAAATCTCGATATTACCGATATCTGCTCTTTTTTTGGACTTAGAAGTAGCTTTGTTGATGATGTCCAACATATCCACTTTTTTCAGTTGGTCTCTCTTCCCAAGATTGAAGAAGAATCTTACCATATCTTCATTCTTTTTTCTTGGTTTTCCACCTCTGTCATTTCTATCGTTACGTTCTCTTCTTTCTCTTGGTTCTCCGTTTCTTTCGCGCTCTCTTCCTCTCTCTCTTCTGCTTCCTCTGTCATCTCCTCTACTATTAAGCTCTTGCTGTTGGATATCGTTTCTATCCTTATAATAAGTCGCAAGATCTTTCAATTGGAATTGCAATAATTGATGAACCAATTCTTCTTTGGTAAAGTTAGAAAGGTCTGGAATCAAACTATTATCAAATTCAAAGAAATCTTCGTGTTCTGTCAATAATTTTTCGAAAACACCGCCCACCTGAGCTTTGATGATATCTTTTCCAGTTGGGATTTTTTTCTCCTCGATATCGATTTTAGTTTCAGATTTGATTTGCTTCAATTTTCTGCTTTCTTCTGGTTTAATCAAAGCCATAGAAATTCCGTCTTTACCTGCACGTCCTGTTCTTCCACTTCTGTGAACAAAAACTTCCGGATCATCTGGTAAAGAGAAATGGATAACGTGCGTCAAAGAATCAACATCCAAACCTCTAGCTGCAACGTCTGTCGCAACCAAGATATCAATGTTCTTCAATCTGAATTTCTTCATCACTGTATCTCTCTGCGCCTGAGAAAGATCACCGTGAAGTGCATCTGCTGCGTAACCATTTTGCATCAAGAAATCTGCAACTTCCTGAGTTTCCATTCTTGTTCTACAAAAGATAATCGAATATTGATTTGGATTTGCATCAATCAATCGCTTCAAAGCTTCTTTTTTCTGTCTGTATCCAACCACATAATATTCGTGCTTGATGTTTTTCTTAACTGCATTGATGGATCCAACAGAAATTCTGTGAGGATTGGTCAAATAGTTTTTAGAAATACGTTCTACTTCTTTGTTCATCGTTGCAGAGAACAAGAAAGTTTGCTTAGTTTCAGGCGTTTCGCTAAGAATAGTTTCCAAATCATCTTTGAAACCCATTGATAACATTTCGTCTGCCTCATCCAAAACCACCCATTGTACTTCAGAAAAATCTAAAGCTTTTCTGCCAATCATATCGATCACACGACCCGGAGTTCCCACAATAATCTGAGGTTTGTCTCTCAAAGATCGGATTTGATCCATAATACTGCTACCACCATAAACTGCTGTAGTTTTGATGTTTTTTAGGTATTTCGTATAATTTTTGATGTCTTTGGTAATCTGAAGGCAAAGTTCACGAGTAGGGCAAAGCACCAATAATTGGATTTTACGACTATTGTCGTCTATCATATCCAAAATCGGAAGCGAAAATGCTGCTGTTTTACCTGTTCCTGTTGCCGCAAGTGCGATAAGATCGCGAGTATCTGTAGAGATAAAAGGAATAGTCTGTTTTTGGATTTCTGTCGGCTCTACGAAGCCGAGGTCGCCAATCGCCTGAAGAACTTCAGCGCTAAGATTGGATTCCGTAAATAAATTCATTTAAAGATCGTCTAATTTCCTGCAAAGATACGAATTTTATTTTTGCTAACAAAATGACTTCTTTTTTAACGATTCTTTATTAATGAAATTTAATATCGAAAATTGTATAATAAAAGTATTTAACATTCAGCAACATTCACAGCAACTGCCAATCCACCTTCGGAAGTTTCTTTATATTTTGAATTCATATCCAAAGCCGTTTCCCACATAGATTTGATGACGCTATCTAAGGAAACTTTAGCTTTTGTGGGGTCGCCATCCAAAGCTAATGAAGCTGCTGTAATCGCTTTCATTGCTCCCATAGAGTTTCGTTCTATACAAGGAATTTGAACAAGCCCACCAATTGGATCACAAGTTAATCCAAGATGATGTTCCATTGCTATTTCTGCTGCCATCAAGACTTGTCCAGGCGTTCCTCCAGAAATCTCCGTCAATCCTGCCGCTGCCATTGCTGATGAAACGCCAACTTCTGCCTGACAACCGCCCATTGCTGCAGATATTGTTGCATTTTTTTTGAATAAAGTTCCAATTTCTCCCGCAACCAAAAGAAATCTAATAATATCTTCTTCAGAATTAAACTCCGTAAAAGTCTGAGCGTACATCAAAACTGCCGGGATTACCCCACTTGCACCATTGGTTGGCGCAGTGATAATTCTTCCAAAAGATGCGTTTTCCTCATTCACAGCAAGAGCAAAGCAAGAAACCCACTTTGTCACAGAATTGAATGTTTTCTCCTGATTTTTAACCATTTCGAACCATTCATTTTTATTTTTGTAAATCTGAGTTCCTAGAAGTTTTTCATTCATTTCAGAAGCTCGTCTTGTAACGTTCAGTCCACCTGGCAAGATTCCTTTTTTGTTGATGCTTTTGTAAACGCAGTCTTTGATGTTATCCCAAATTTCAAGAGCTTTTTGACGTGTTTCTTCGTGCGTTCTCCAAGATTCTTCGTTTAGGAAAACTAAGTCGGAAATTTTATCAATCTTCAGTTTTTCACAATATTTCAGAATATCGCTGCCGTGATGACAAGGATAAAGCGTTCTCACACATCTGTCTTCCATAGAATTATCTTCTTTGGTTGCTACAAAGCCACCTCCAACTGAATAATAATCTTGACTAAATTCTTCTCCATTTTGGAAAATAACTTTGAAAATCATTCCGTTTGGATGGAAATCGAGAGATTTTTCTTTGTTAAGAATCAAATGATGACCATAAATATACGGCAACCAAACTTCTCCTCCAAGATGGATTTTTTGTTCTGATTTTATTTTTTCAATCTTTTCATCAATCGTATTGGTATCAATGGTTCTGAAATTTTCTCCGCTTAAACCAAGCATTCCTGCAATATCAGTTCCGTGACCAACGCCTGTTTTTGCAAGCGAGCCAAAGAATTCTACAAAAACTTCTTTGACATCTTGTAAAGAATGATTTCGTTTGACCAAATCCAGAAACATCTTTGCTGCGTTCCAAGGTCCCATTGTATGGGAAGATGAAGGCCCGATACCGATCTTTATGATGTCGAAAACACTGATTGATTCCATTAAATTGTAAAAAATTATCGGTTGTAAAAGTAATTGATTTTTACAAATTATCTAAATCTGAAATATTATTTTGTTAAATCCTGATATTGAGACCAATGTTGATTCTGGCGAAGCGCAGCCCGACTTATCTCATTTTCTTTATTTCCCTTTTTGAATCGATGAATCTCGTTCCTCGATTTGAGTGGAGCTCATTTTTTGCAGATTACTCCTTTTCTTTTTGAATTGTAAACTTCTGGCAAAAAATAGCGGGAACGGAAGGCGGATTAAGCTGCCCAAATAAAAATTCTACACAAAAATGGTCTTTAAAATCTCGGAAACTTCTTTCGATTTGGTAACTGGAAAAAGATGTGTGGCATTTTTAATCACGAAATCTGGTTCTGAATTTTTGAGTGGAAAAACAATGTCTTTGTCTGCCAAAATCTGAATAACATCCGGCAATTTATCGAATTTCCACTTGGTAATTTTATCCATAGACCATTTGAGATAATACGGGTCTTTTACTCGGAAATATTGGGTAAGTTTTGGATTTTTCGGGTCAAATAATTTTCTAAAAAATGAATAAAACAATGTTGTTTTTCCATTGAAAACTCTGAGTGGGATATATTTTACAGCATTAGTTTTTTGTCCTGCGAGAATCAGTTTTGATTTCTCCGCATCACATTTGATACTTCCTAGAATCACAATTTTTTTCGCCGGTTTTAGTTTGTGAATTTCTTGTACAATGATTCCTCCGAACGAATATCCCAATAAATAAAAATCTTCGGAATCATCTATAGATTCTGACATTCTTAAAACATAATCGAGGAAATCTTCATTGAGATTCGGAATAAGCCACGGAATGTGAACGATTTCTATTTCTGGATTGAAAGTCAATTTTTCCAGAACTTTCTCATCAGCCCCGAGTCCGCTTATGGTATATAGTTTCATTAACTTGATTTTTGAATGCAAAGTCCGCAAAGATTTTTTGAATTAATTGAAAACATTTTTAAGGTTCGCAAAGACGTAAAACTCAGCAATGACTTGAAATAACATTCAAATTTAAAAGAAAAAAAGAGCAGAAAAAATTCTGCTCTTGATATTTACTTAGTACTGTGGTAATTATTTTACGCTGATTTTCACTTTCAAATCAACATCGTCTTTTACCAAAACGTCTTGCATTGTAGATTTGTAAGCTACATCAAATTTTTGTCTGTCAAAAGAAAACTTATCAGATTCCAAAGTTACAACTCCATTTTTAGCAGTAATTTTCGCAGGGAAAGAAACCGGATTGGTTTTTCCTTTTACTGTAAGATTACCGTTTACAAGGAAATTATAATCTTTGTTAGAGTTTTTCTTTACAGAAGTGATTTTGTACGTTGCAGTTGGGAATTTTTCAACTTCGAAGAAATCACCATTTTTCAAGTGTCCATTCAATTTCCCTTGGTATTCTCCAGAAAGGTCTGTTGAATTGATAGTGGTCATATCCAAAACAAACTGTCCTCCTACTACAGAACCATTTTTAAGAACGAGATTCCCAGATTTTACATTCACAGTTCCATCGTGCGAAGATGCTTCTGTTTTTGCAATTTTATAACCCCACCAGTGTACGTCTGAACTTGTTAATTTTTTTGTTTGTCCAAAAGCTAATCCGCTTACCAATACAGCTAGTAATAATACCTTTTTCATTGTTTTAAATAATTTTAATGACGCAAATCTAATTAGAATCATTCAAAATTAAAATTGATGTATGATAAGTTTTTAAAAAATTAATGCCTCATTATAAAAAATGAGGCACTAATGTATCATAGTTTAATTCAATTAATCTTTTGCTTTCTAATGAAAGAAGCAAAAAATCATGTTATTTACCTAAAGGGATGTTGTAAGCAAAACCTACACCGATTGCTCCAGCATTATATTTTTGGTCGGCAATCTGTCCTTTGTCTCCAGTAAATGTTTTGTTGTACTGAACAAAAAAGTTCCAGTCACGATTGTGGTAACCAATTTCTGGTCTAATGTAAAAACCACCGTCTGGTCTGTCAACATTCACGTTACTTGCTACTTTATCATCTCCAACGATCAAGCCATAACCTAAGTCAGTTCCAAAATAGAACCCAGTTTGTTGTGGATAAAATCTGAAAAGTGCCGCAACCGGAACTACTCCCAAATCATTGTTTTCAACTTCTACACCATTTATAGTTTTATTCTTACCGAAGTAATGGTTATAACCTGTAGCGATACCTAAACCAAAACCAGGCGTCACCAAATATTGGTAAGATAAATCCACTCCTAAATTAGCTGCTGTATTACCACCTGTTGAAACACCTGCATTAAGACCAACTTTCAACATATTGGTCATATCAGAACTCTGTGCAGACATTAATCCTCCTGCCAAAATTCCTGCGCCTAATATTAACTGCTTTAAAGATTTCATATTCTTAAATTTTAAATTTTACAAGGTTCTTACTTGTAAATTCCGTGCCAAAGCGGATTTTTGTTTGACAATATTAACAATCTAGTTAACAACTTTCTAATTTTCAATTATTTAAAATCATAATTATTTATTAAAATTTATTCACAAAGCGATATTTTCATAATTTTTGATTTAACAATTCTTTTTTATTTGATTCTAAAACGATAAATCCTGATTTATGAGTAATTTCTTAAAAAATAAACATTTGGTTTTCAGAGCTGGTTTTGGCATTCATCACAACGATATCGAAAAATATAAAAACCTAAATCCAAAGAAATTATATCAAATACTTAAAAACACTTCGGATTATCAACCTTTGAAAACGGATGTTCCAGCGATAACACCAGAACAATATCAGGAAATGTCAAAAGCTACAGATAGAAAGCCAGTTAATCAATTCAATAAAAATTATAATATTTCTGTCCGAAAATCCTGGCATTCTCAAATGATAAATACGCCTTATCAGCTTCGGGAAAAAATGGCGCTTTTCTGGCACGGACATTTTGCAACAAGAATTCAGCAATCTTTATTTAATAAGGAGATTATAGAAATCTTCCGAAAAAATGCTTTGGGAAATTTTCGAGATCTGGTTTTTGAAGTTTCAAAATCGGCGGCGATGCTCAATTTTCTGAATAATCAGCAAAATAAAAAAGCCAAACCGAATGAAAATTTTGCCAGAGAACTGATGGAACTTTTCACTTTGGGAAGAGGAAATCTTTATACAGAAAAAGATATCAAAGAATCCGCTAGAGCCTTTACTGGTTGGAGTTATAATGGTTTAGGAGAATTTACCGATAACAAAAAACAACACGATTCTGGAGAAAAAGTATTTCTTGGAAAAACGGGTAATTTTGATGGAACTGATATCATTAATATGATTCTCGAAAAACCAGAATGCGCACATTTCATCACAGAAAAAATCTACAAATTCTTGGTTAATGAAAATCCTGATGAAAAAATAGTAAAATCATTGAGTGATAAATTTTACAAATCCAATTATGACATCACAACTTTGATGGACGAAATTTTCCTGTCAGATTGGTTTTATTCTGAAAAAAACATCGGTGCAAAAATAAAATCGCCAGTTGAATTAATCGTCGGAATCAGAAGAATAATGCCCATGGATTTGCAGAATCGCGATACGATTTACAACTTCGAAAAATTGCTTGGACAAGAACTTTTACAACCTCCAAATGTAGCAGGTTGGCCAAGCGGAACACTTTGGATAGACAGTTCTACGTTATTACTTAGAATGAAAATTCCTGCTGTAATGGCGGGTTACAAAACCCTAGATATAGAACCTAAATCTAATGATGATGTCAATATGGGAAAAGACGAGAAAAAAGTGGTTGTCAACAAAAAGCAAAACCCAATTACTATCCATTGGGAAGGCATCAGTAATATTTTGAATAAAGACCTTTTCAGTCTTCTATTAGCAAAACCAAATGAAAATCTACAGAAAATGATTACGGATTTCAATTCTGATAAAACTAAGAAACATCTGATGATAAGTATTATGTCAACGCCGGAATATCAACTTTGTTAAAATAAGCAGTTATGATTATTAATAGAAAAACATTCTTGAAAACAAGCAGTCTGGCTGCTGCTTCTTTTCTTTTCCCAAATTTTCTACAAGCTATAACTTTACCAGAAGCGATTTCTATGAATGGAAAAACGCTGATTATTCTACAATTATCTGGCGGCAATGATGGACTCAACACTATTATTCCTGTCAAAAATGATATTTATTATAAGTCAAGAAATCAGATTTCTATCAAGGAAGAAAATTCGCTTTTGTTGACAGATGAAGCTGGAATTAACCCTAATCTCAAATTCTTCAAAGAACTTTATGACAATGGAGAATTAGCTGTGATGAATAATGTTGGCTATCCGGATCCGAACAAATCGCACTTCCGAAGTATGGATATTTGGCAAACGGCGAGTGACAGCAATGAGTTCAAAAATTCTGGCTGGCTCGGGCGGTATTTGGATGAAGCGTGTCACGATTGTCAGAACCCGACTCAGGCAATAGAAGTTGATGATTTGTTAAGTCTAGCAATGAAAGGCGAAACGAAAAATGCCATCGCTTTCAAAGACCCAAAAAAATTGTTTGATAACAGTCAGGAAATGCTTTATAAAAAACTTAATGCAAACAATCACGACCACGAGCACGAATTGGCTTCATATCTTTACAATACACTTGGCAACGCCATCAACAATTCCGAATATATTTTTTCTGAAAGCAAAGCTAAACCAACAGACAAAGTTTATCCATCGACACAAATTGGGAAAGATTTTAAAACCATTGCATCACTCATCAAATCTGATATCAACACACAAGTTTATTATCTTTCCGTAGGAAGTTTTGACACGCATTCCAATCAAAATCAAAAACAAAATCAGTTGTTCAAAAATATCAATGATGCTGTGGAAATCTTTACAAAGGATATGAAGGATAATGGGAAATTCAATGATATTATGATAATGACTTTCTCTGAATTTGGACGGAGAGTTGCACAAAATGCTAGTAATGGAACAGACCACGGAACGGCCAACCAAATGTTTTTCATCAGCGGTGGACTAAAGAAAAAAGGATTGTTGAATCCACTTCCTGATTTGACCAATCTAAAAGACGGCGATTTGATTTACACAGAAGATTTCAGAAAAGTTTATGCGACAGTTCTCAAAAGATGGCTGAATACTAATGACCAAAAGATCCTCGGAAAAGATAATGTTTATTATGATTTTATTTAATTAAACTTGTTCACAGATCCCAATATTATTTTAAACGCAAAGTCCGCAAAGGTTTTTATTGTTTATTGAAAATATTTTCAAGAGCGCAAAGGCGTTTCACTCAGCAAAAATTTTAAAATTCAAATCCGACTAATTATCAAATTCAGATGGTTTATAGTTTACATCAATAATCGATTTTGATGAAAACTTCAATTTATATTGTGCGCAATATAATTTTACACCATACATTTGTACCATCAAATAATAATTAAAACATCAACAAAATGAAAACATTGTACAGCATTGGCGCTACAGCCAAAGGAGGAAGAAACGGAAACGTGAAAAGCGATAACGGAATCTTAGATTTAGAAGTGAGAATGCCAAAAGGTCTTGGTGGAGCAAATGATGATTTTGCAAATCCTGAAATGCTTTTTGCTGCAGGATATGCAGCTTGTTTTGACAGCGCATTGAACCTGGTTATCAAACAAAGCAAAATCGAAACTGGCGAAACAACCGTAACTGCAAAAGTCGGAATTGGTCAAATCGAGAATGGCGGATTTGGTCTGGAAGCAGAATTGCACGCTAATATTCCAGGAGTTTCTTTGGAACAAGCTCAGGAATTGATTGAGAAAGCACATCAAATCTGTCCTTATTCTAATGCTACAAGAGGAAATATCGAAGTTAAGTTGACTGTGAGCAACGACTAAATTTTGTTTTCCCAACCCGAAAAGGTGCTAAATTATTTATCTTTGAATAGTGGAGCTCAATCAAAAACTCAGTATGGAAGATTTATTAAAATTAGACAAACAACTTTGCTTTTCTGTTTATGTTTTACATCGCGAAATCATGCAGTGTTATCGTCCGATTCTTAAAAATATTGGGTTGACTTATCCACAATACATCACGATGATGACGCTTTGGGAAAAAGATGATGTGACGGTGAATCAAGTTGGGGAAATTCTACAATTGGACAACGGCACTTTGACACCACTTTTGAAAAGATTAGAATCAAAAGGTTATCTGGAACGAAAACGAAGTAAGGAAGATGAGCGTGTTGTTAAAATTCATTTAACAGAAAAAGGTGCAAAACTCAAAGAAAAAGCCACTTGTATCCCGATTGAATTAGCAAAAGCAATGAATCTCAATCTCGAAGAAATGGAGCAATTGAAAACATTATCCGATAAGGTTGTTCAGAAAATTAATCAATAAAAAAAGAGCTATTCAGAAACGAATAGCTCTTTTTGTTATTTTCACCACAAAAGTCACAAAAGGAAAGTTTGCTTAAAAGAGCAAATAAGTGAAATGCTCATAATTAATACTTTCTAAAACTTTTGAATCACTTTAAAAATTAAAAATCTTTTGTAACTTTTGTGGTTTAACTAATCATTTTTGAATTGAATTAATACTCAAATAAAACGCTTCCCCAAGTAAAACCACTTCCGAAGGCTGACATACAAACCAAATCGCCACGTTTCATTCTACCTTCCTGAATCGCTTCACTCAAAGCAATTGGAATAGAAGCAGCCGTTGTATTGCCATATTTTTGGATATTCACAAATACTTTTTCGTCTGGTAATTTTAACAATTGCTGAACATATTGCGCAATTCTGATATTCGCTTGATGAGGAATTAATAAATCTAAATCTTCAATCGTTTTTCCTGCTTTCTCCAAAGCTTCTAAAATAGTTTCTGGAAATCTTGTTACAGCGTGTTTGAAAACGAAGTTCCCATTCATTACCGGATAGATATCTTCTGCTGTTAAAGAATCTGGATTTTTAAGAAGATTGTCGCTCCAACCTAACTTAGTTCCAGGGAATTTAACAGCTAATTCTTCCGCATATTTGCCTTCAGAATGCATATTAACAGAAAGGATTCCCTTAGCATTTTCATCTTGACTTGCAGATAAAACCACTGCGCCTGCTCCATCGCCGAAAATCACGGAAACGCCACGTCCAGCATCAGAAAAATCTAATCCGAAAGAATGAATTTCGGCTCCAACAACCAAAACGTTTTTGTACAATCCTGATTTGATAAACGCATCAGCAACGCTCATTGCATAAACAAAACCAGAACACTGGTTTCGAACATCTAAAGCTCCAATCGTATCACAACCTAGCATTTCTTGTAACAACACGCCGGAACCCGGAAAATAATAATCCGGAGACAATGTTGCGAATACAATATAATCTATGTCTTTTGCAGTAAGGTTTGCATTTTTGAGTGCGATTTCTGAAGCTTTCAATCCATAAAAAGAGGTTGTTTCTTCAGAATCTACACGGTTTTTTCGATGTCTTCTTTCTTTGATGCCTGTTCTCTCGGTAATCCACTCATCGTTGGTGGTCATTAGTTTAGAAAGGTCGTCGTTGGTCACTATATTTTCCGGAACGTAATGTCCGACTCCTGATATTACACTTTTAAACATTGGTGTGTTTTAGAAATTTTGGCAAATGTAAATATTTTATTTATTACATAGATTTTTTATTGATTGTTAAAATTTATCTCTTTCATACCGGTTTAAATTATTTTGGTTTAATGATAAAACCTCTAAATTATGACTAATGTTGAGTATGGCGAAGCTGCAGCCCGACTTGAACGGAGCTCTTTTTCTTTTTTAGCAAAAAAAGAAAAAAGCGGGAGTGGAAGGCGGATTAAGCTGCCCAAATATTTTTGAACCATTGATAGTCTTGAAATAAGTTATATTTTAATTAGTTTTGTTCTATGCCGATAGAACAGAAATATAAAACTGCCAACTGGGAATGGATAGACGTAACTGCGCCTACTGAAGAGGATTTGCAGTTTTTGCACGAGCGTTACCACATCAATTATCTCCTGCTGGAGGATACGATAGACCCGAACCACCTTCCGAAATATGAAGAAGTGGATCAGGTGAAGTTTTTTCTGACCCGCGAATCTACGGATTTGGAAAAGCGGACGCTGAACAACATCAGTGATATCAGCAGTAAACTAGGGATTTTCTTACTTCCAAAATTAATTATCACAACGCACAGAGCGAAAAGCAAAAGCATCAATGAAGTTTTTGAGGAACTGAAAAAAGGTCATCCCGAGAATATTTCGCGTGACCATTTGGCGCTTCGATTGGCTTTGAAAATTATAAAAACCTTTGATGACGAGAGCAACACTTTGCTTGAGGTGATGGATAGTATGGAAAATGAAATCTTCCTGAAAACGACCAATCACACAAACCAAATCAGAAGACTGTATAAACTTAAAAGAAAATCTGGGCTTAATACGAGAATCTTAAACATCTCTGGAGAATGGATCACTAAATTCAAAACTTTGGATTTGCAGGAAGTAGAAGTTATGGATTTACTCGATAAACAAAAGGATGTAATTGCGGATTTTGACCACGTGAATGCACAAACCGTCAACCTCATCTCTATGTTTTTGGCACTTTCTGACCAGAAAGCGAATCAGGTAATGAAGCTTTTGGCTATCTATTCGGTTTACTTTTTACCGATTACTTTCATTGCCGGAATCTACGGAATGAACTTCGATAATATGCCGGAATTACATCATAAAAAAGGCTATTATTTCACTCTAGGGCTAATGGCTTTGATTGTAATTTGTACCTTTATCTATATGCGAAGAAAAAAGTGGCAAGGCTAGATGAGTAAAGAATTGCTGACATTTTACAACGTCGAAAATTTTTATCCGCCTGACCAAGATTCTGCAGAATCCTATCATTCCGGTTTATACAATTGGGATGATTACAAATACAATCTGAAAGTCAGAAAAATCTCAAATGTTTTTCGTTTTATCGAGGAAGATTTTGGACAATCACCCTCTCTTATTGGTTTGGCTGAGATCGGCGCTAAGTCTGTTCTGGAAGATTTGACTCGAGAAAATTCTCATATTAATGATTATGAAATCATTTATGAACCTTCTCAAGATTCTCGTAATCTAAGTGTGTCTTTGCTTTTTGATAAAGAGAAATTCACGTTACTGAAATATCAAACTTTACAGTTCCAATTGGATGAAGAGAAAGAATTTGAAACACGTGATATTTTACAGGCGGAGTTTTTATTTATGGAGAAAAAGCTTCATATTTTTGTTTTGCATCTTCCTTCCAAAAGAAATCAGGATGCTAAAAAAGAAAAGCGAAATTTCATTATTCAAAAGTTAAAAGAAACTCTTCAGGAAGTGCTTGATAAGGGAGAAGCGGTTATTATAATGGGAGACTTCAATGAAAATCCGGATAATGAAACTTTACAAGATCTACTTTTTGATAAAAATGGCGAAAAAGTTCTGAGTAATCCTTTTGAAAAATTATATAATCAAAACCAATTTTCGACCTACCACGGAAAAAAAGGTGTTTGTTTTGACCAAATTTTATTCACTGAAAAAACTCTAAGGGAAAGTTTTAATTTTAAAAAAATTAAAGCTGAAATTTATAATTCTCCAAGACTGAAAAACAAAGACAACAAAAACAATAATTATCCTTCCAGAACGTATTCTGGATCAAGATATATGAGTGGTTACAGCGACCATTTCCCTGTTCTTTTACGACTATTGTAGAATCTGTAGCCATGTGCTTTTATCATTTCAAAAAATGAAAAGGCACAATATATGCTTATATCTCATTAATCACACTAAAAAATAAAATTATGAGAAGTCTATTATGGTTAGTTGCAGTTATCTGCATCATCGTATGGTTACTAGGAATGTTGGGCGTTGTCCCAGGAATGAATACCGGATATCTGGTTCACGTACTATTGGTAATCGCTGTTATTGTGGTATTATTCAATATCATTTCAGGTAGAAAGCCTTTGGATTAAGATCTTCTACCTTCAAATAAAACATAACACCAGTCTGCTATTTGCTCGCTGGTGTTTTTTATATATTTAAGGCACAGAATCATTTTCATTTTTTGAGATAATCAGCGTTGTGAATTGCTTTCATTTTTGAGTATCTTTGAGATATAACACAACATCCACTTGAATAATAATTGATGCAGCTCCGTTGTGAATTGCTTTCATTTTTGAGTATCTTTGAGATATAACACAACTCTTGCACCGTGTACAACGTCACTGCGTTCGTTGTGAATTGCTTTCATTTTTGAGTATCTTTGAGATATAACACAACTTTTCATCAACTTTAATGACAAGGGCTAAGGTTGTGAATTGCTTTCATTTTTGAGTATCTTTGAGATATAACACAACTCTCTGACAATATTAGTTTTAATATGTTCCGTTGTGAATTGCTTTCATTTTTGAGTATCTTTGAGATATAACACAACGGAAATTACTTTATGCTTGTGGGGGATGCTGTTGTGAATTGCTTTCATTTTTGAGTATCTTTGAGATATAACACAACTGGTTTAGGCTTAAAAGCGGAAAAACCTAAGTTGTGAATTGCTTTCATTTTTGAGTATCTTTGAGATATAACACAACTTATGATTCAGAGATCTCTGCAGTAAAAGCGTTGTGAATTGCTTTCATTTTTGAGTATCTTTGAGATATAACACAACTAATACCCGCTTTTGGTGGTGTAAACAATTGTTGTGAATTGCTTTCATTTTTGAGTATCTTTGAGATATAACACAACAAGATGACTACACAGAAGATGATTACGTCAGTTGTGAATTGCTTTCATTTTTGAGTATCTTTGAGATATAACACAACTTACCGCTTTACTTTTCTTTAGAATTGTAAGTTGTGAATTGCTTTCATTTTTGAGTATCTTTGAGATATAACACAACATCCTGCT
>NZ_DAIQCG010000002.1:0-114427 GCF_036780765.1 Epilithonimonas sp. | reverse complement strand
GTCACCCTGTTGTGAATTGCTTTCATTTTTGAGTATCTTTGAGATATAACACAACTTGTTAACTGTGATTCTGTTGGGGGCGTGGGTTGTGAATTGCTTTCATTTTTGAGTATCTTTGAGATATAACACAACATCCTGCTAATGGGTTAATTTGGTCACCCTGTTGTGAATTGCTTTCATTTTTGAGTATCTTTGAGATATAACACAACCGGGCGTAACTCGACCGTGAAGACATTGACGTTGTGAATTGCTTTCATTTTTGAGTATCTTTGAGATATAACACAACAAGGGCAATATTGTTTTGGTGGATGAGATTGTTGTGAATTGCTTTCATTTTTGAGTATCTTTGAGATATAACACAACATAATGATTATCAGAAGCTATTTTTTTACCGTTGTGAATTGCTTTCATTTTTGAGTATCTTTGAGATATAACACAACTCTTTGAAGTGTAGGTTCCCTTTAGTTCCTGTTGTGAATTGCTTTCATTTTTGAGTATCTTTGAGATATAACACAACTTTTTTGCATAGTTATCTGTTTTATTGCCTGTTGTGAATTGCTTTCATTTTTGAGTATCTTTGAGATATAACACAACTTCGGGTTGTAATAATATTTGATAATCCCTGTTGTGAATTGCTTTCATTTTTGAGTATCTTTGAGATATAACACAACGAAAAGTACGCCTTAGACATTAAAATCCTTGTTGTGAATTGCTTTCATTTTTGAGTATCTTTGAGATATAACACAACGTATCTTAGTGAACAGAGAACAATGCCGATGTTGTGAATTGCTTTCATTTTTGAGTATCTTTGAGATATAACACAACGCAGTACAGGAAATTCAACAATCAGGGCGTGTTGTGAATTGCTTTCATTTTTGAGTATCTTTGAGATATAACACAACTTACCCGTTTGAATAGCTTCGAGGATGTCAGTTGTGAATTGCTTTCATTTTTGAGTATCTTTGAGATATAACACAACTTAAAGAGATTTTAAGATAAATTTCTTGTCGTTGTGAATTGCTTTCATTTTTGAGTATCTTTGAGATATAACACAACCCTGCGGGAGTTCGATTCCAAAGACGGTGCGTTGTGAATTGCTTTCATTTTTGAGTATCTTTGAGATATAACACAACAGTCATATGCATTGCAGCAACTTTCTCAACGTTGTGAATTGCTTTCATTTTTGAGTATCTTTGAGATATAACACAACGGTAAACCCGCAGGAGTGGTACAGCGAGGAGTTGTGAATTGCTTTCATTTTTGAGTATCTTTGAGATATAACACAACGAATCGTTTTTGGTTCAGAAAGAACTTCTAGTTGTGAATTGCTTTCATTTTTGAGTATCTTTGAGATATAACACAACTAAAGGCGCAAGTGTCCCATCAGATGCTCTGTTGTGAATTGCTTTCATTTTTGAGTATCTTTGAGATATAACACAACCTGTTTTCTGTAACAGAGCAAATCCAACATGTTGTGAATTGCTTTCATTTTTGAGTATCTTTGAGATATAACACAACAAAACTATAAATGTTTAAACTTAAATCACTGTTGTGAATTGCTTTCATTTTTGAGTATCTTTGAGATATAACACAACTTACCCGTTTGGATAGCTTCTAGGATTTCCGTTGTGAATTGCTTTCATTTTTGAGTATCTTTGAGATATAACACAACATTTATGGATATTGGCAAAGCAGCCTTTTTGTTGTGAATTGCTTTCATTTTTGAGTATCTTTGAGATATAACACAACGTTATAGCTGAATTTGAATTTAACGGACTAGTTGTGAATTGCTTTCATTTTTGAGTATCTTTGAGATATAACACAACAATTCAGTTTTATGCTGATTTGCTATTTCTGTTGTGAATTGCTTTCATTTTTGAGTATCTTTGAGATATAACACAACTGTCAGCACCAAAAGGAAATCAGTTTGCTTGTTGTGAATTGCTTTCATTTTTGAGTATCTTTGAGATATAACACAACGATACGCTTAATAAAATGATTCCTGATGCTGTTGTGAATTGCTTTCATTTTTGAGTATCTTTGAGATATAACACAACATATACCCATTGTTTTTTGATGCTTATAAAGTTGTGAATTGCTTTCATTTTTGAGTATCTTTGAGATATAACACAACCATATTCATTTTCGGAGTATTGCACGATTCGTTGTGAATTGCTTTCATTTTTGAGTATCTTTGAGATATAACACAACCCGATTATTATTAAAATGGTATTGATAACAGTTGTGAATTGCTTTCATTTTTGAGTATCTTTGAGATATAACACAACAGATTACAAAATGGGATATGGAAGTAGTCAGTTGTGAATTGCTTTCATTTTTGAGTATCTTTGAGATATAACACAACCTTATAAAACAAATCTTATAAAGGTAAATCGTTGTGAATTGCTTTCATTTTTGAGTATCTTTGAGATATAACACAACATGCAAGCGGAAATTCAAGAAGTACATCTGGTTGTGAATTGCTTTCATTTTTGAGTATCTTTGAGATATAACACAACCCGATTATTATTAAAATGGTATTGATAACAGTTGTGAATTGCTTTCATTTTTGAGTATCTTTGAGATATAACACAACGATAGTTTTAAAAAATTACTGTCAGCGGGTGTTGTGAATTGCTTTCATTTTTGAGTATCTTTGAGATATAACACAACTTAGTGATTTCTTTACTCCATTATCGTTTTGTTGTGAATTGCTTTCATTTTTGAGTATCTTTGAGATATAACACAACTAATTACTCCGTTATTTGAAGGACTTCCTAGTTGTGAATTGCTTTCATTTTTGAGTATCTTTGAGATATAACACAACTTTTGTCCTATAAAATTCGTCAGTCTGTAAGTTGTGAATTGCTTTCATTTTTGAGTATCTTTGAGATATAACACAACATACTATCATCCATATATTTACCAAATATAGTTGTGAATTGCTTTCATTTTTGAGTATCTTTGAGATATAACACAACGTTTTCTTGGTACTTTCAAAAAGCTTATCAGTTGTGAATTGCTTTCATTTTTGAGTATCTTTGAGATATAACACAACATAACCCTATATTTTTTGGAAACGCTCCATGTTGTGAATTGCTTTCATTTTTGAGTATCTTTGAGATATAACACAACCGAAAGAAATTGGAATAATATGATCTAAGTGTTGTGAATTGCTTTCATTTTTGAGTATCTTTGAGATATAACACAACGTTCTGCAAGTTTTATGATGTGATTTTCAAGTTGTGAATTGCTTTCATTTTTGAGTATCTTTGAGATATAACACAACTGAGTTGGGATTGATATTTTTACCTATAATGTTGTGAATTGCTTTCATTTTTGAGTATCTTTGAGATATAACACAACCCCACTTATTGAATACAGTTTCGAAGTCCTGTTGTGAATTGCTTTCATTTTTGAGTATCTTTGAGATATAACACAACTGTAGTATCAAATTTCTCTATTTCGCCAGTGTTGTGAATTGCTTTCATTTTTGAGTATCTTTGAGATATAACACAACATGAGCACTTTCCGAACGATTCGGACTACTGTTGTGAATTGCTTTCATTTTTGAGTATCTTTGAGATATAACACAACAATAATGGATATTATTGTGTTTCACTTTATGTTGTGAATTGCTTTCATTTTTGAGTATCTTTGAGATATAACACAACATTTTCCGAAGTTCTTTGATTCGTTGTTCCGTTGTGAATTGCTTTCATTTTTGAGTATCTTTGAGATATAACACAACAAAACGTTTAAACTATGACAAAGCAAGAATGTTGTGAATTGCTTTCATTTTTGAGTATCTTTGAGATATAACACAACAGAGATCACCCGGGTCTGGAAGATCAAAGTGTTGTGAATTGCTTTCATTTTTGAGTATCTTTGAGATATAACACAACGTTCAGTTAAAAAAAGTCAATCAAAAATCCGTTGTGAATTGCTTTCATTTTTGAGTATCTTTGAGATATAACACAACAGCGCGAAAAAATTCTCCTTTCTTGCCCTCGTTGTGAATTGCTTTCATTTTTGAGTATCTTTGAGATATAACACAACCTCAAAAGTTAATCCACTGTATATCAGTGGATTTTTTGTTTATTTAGCATTCAAAAATTAGAACAATTCGAGTTGTTGGAAAGTCGGTGGCGGTTCTTCTTTATTTCTAGCGAAGAAGATTTCGATGTCACCAAATTGCTTATCTGTGATGCACATTATAGCAACCTTACCCGCTTTTGGCAACATAAACTTCACTCTTTTGATATGTACCTCAGCATTTTCCCGACTCGGACAATGGCGCACATACATCGAAAACTGAAACAAGGTAAAACCATCATCGATCAAGCTTTTACGAAAACGATTTGCATCTTTCATATTGGCTTTGGTCTCCGTCGGCAAGTCGTATAATACTAGAACCCACATAATTCGATAAGCGTTAAACCTTTCAGCATCCATTTATTGCTGTATTATATACAATGTAGAAAGTAATAAAATTAATCCATTTTCTTAAGTCAATTCAGGATAAGAAATCATTCGTTTTTCTCCCGTGTAGCATTTGTAAAGCGAAGAAGCTGTTGTTTTCACAGCCACCAACAATGGCCTTGTTTTATCATCAATCCTCACATCCTTGGTTGCGATTTGAAGAATATGCGCTTTGAATTCTTTTGTCAATTCCTCAATCTCTGGATACGCTTTCAGCCATTGCATTACCAATAAATCCACGAACGGGCGGTAAGGCTCCATCAAATCATCTGCAAGACAGTAGGGGTTGTATTTATTTTTATGAAAAATACCCAGTACTGGAAGCAGACCAGTTTCCACAATCGCTCTTGCAACAATACTTCTGAGAACTGCATAGCCAAAGTTGAAAAACTGATTCGGCGAATCTCCAAAACGTTGTCTCAGAAAATCTAAGCTGATGAGATATTTCCAATAATGTTGCGCTGCGATGCCCTGCATATTGGTAATATCACCCGATTTCACATTCTTTTGATACTCCAACATTGGTTCATAGTAATTCCCTAATTTGACCAAAACCTCTTTTTGATTCTCAATTTTGCACTCGATGGTTTGTTTCCATAGTTGTTTTTTAAGAGGCTCACTGGCTTCCAGTTGGTCTTTTACCCGATCCGAATGTTCTGTATGTCCATACAGTGGCAACATAATCCCGTGTGGCATATGATGGGCATCACAGCTCACAACCACCACATTATTTCCCATCATTTTTTGTATCAATTGATGTGAAACTGTGATTTGAAAATGGTCCAACATCAATAATCCCAAATCTTCCACAGGAACTTTCCCTTTCATCTCGTTGGTAAAGGGTTCCATAATGTACATCTGCTCATCTTTTAGTTTGAGATAGGCAGGGTTGCCAATGTAGATGGAGCGGGTTATCATAGGTTTTTAGATATTTTTCCGAGCCTATCAACTTTTAATTTAATACAACTTTCTTTAATCATAGAACCATCAATTGCTCGTTCCATCTTATTTAATGTAGAAAATTCAGCTTTGTTAACTACTGAAGTAGCAATATCTTGCCTTACTAAAAACAATTGATTACCACTGAAGCTTACCACTTTATAAATATTTCCAATTTTTGCTTTCGAAAAATTTTCAAAATCGATATTATTTACATTTTCACTCTCATCTCCAGAAGGAATATAAACTAAATCATTTGGAGACAAATAGAAATCATTTACTCCTTTTAAATCTACAACAGACAATCCTTGTTTTTGTCTTTCGACAACAATATTTAAAGGAATTGTTTCATAACTTCTTTTACCTTTTTCATCTTCGTAGACAGCAAAAAACAAATTAGTTCCTTTTGCCGATTCTACATATTTATTTTTCTTATTTCCAATTTGTCCAACTTGAAATTTACTTCCTAATTCATATATTCTGACTTTATTAATGGGCTGATGCGCTTTACCGTCGTTATATTTTTCAATATTATTATTCAAATCTTCAATTCCTTCTGGCGAAAATGCCAGCTCTGGATTGCCTTTAAATTCCAGATAATTTTTAAGTATTTTCTGAATTCCTGTATCTGTAATAGAGTTAATCGTTTTCAAATCAAAAGATGTATCTAAACTCTTCCTTGTAGCTGTTAAGATTTTACCTTTCGGAACTTTTATTCTCGGCAAATCCACCTTTCCGGAAACGGTTTCTTTATGCATCGGCTTTCTAATCGCCCAATTAACACCCTTCTGCTCTACTCTTTCTTTTGTTTTCATGCCATCCTTTCCTACCCATTTTTCATAATAATTGGTGGCTTTATTGATGACACGTAGGTTTTGTTTAAAGCTTACAATAATGGTTTCTAAATTATTTTTAGCTTCAACCGTAAAATTATCCCAAGGTTTTAGAAATTGCTTCGGTACATCTCTTTCAATTCTATCACCGGTTTGCGGATGGTTATAAACTGCTTTTTCAAACTTCATCAATTTCCTTTTCAAATCATAGCGTTTCGTATCCGATTTTGCAGATTGATTGTTGAGTAAATTTACGTGGTCTTTCGTCGCACAAGCAATTACCAGGGCATCCAAAGCGTGATGACGATGGTCAATTCTTTTCTTTGAAAATCCTTTAGAGAACTCAATCGGAACTGTCGGAAGAAACTTTTGATGATTTTCATTCCAGACAGTGAAATCTGTTGAATTTGTCAACTGATTCATTCTTTCAAATCGTGGTAAAATCAATTCATTCCAAACATCATTCAGTCCCCAATCCTGTTTTAATTGAGTAGTAATTCTTCCATTTCCTGGAACAATGTTTTTAGAATTTACTCCTTCATCGCTACCATCTTCTACACGAACAATATTGGAAAGCACACCCGAAATATACTTGCTGATGTGGCGGGTATCATTCAACTGGCGCTCAATCATCTTCTCAGGAATCTCTTCCAAAAGAAGTTTAGTTCTTTTCCCTCTGTTATTCGCATAATGTTTTTTAACAAAATCTTCATATTCCTCGACTTCAAATATTTTAACTTTATCTGATACTTTATAACCGTGGAATTGCTTGATGAAACCTAAACCAATGTAGTTATCCTTTAGTTTATTAACCGCAGATTCGCAAATAATCTTATTACTAAAACTGTCATCGAAATATCGGCTTTGTGGAATAATATGCTCAATCTCGTATTCCGGTGTAAACAATTTATTTAACGGAATAATCTGTCCTGTGTATGGCGATTTATATTTTTGCTCCAACCAAAGTTTATATCTTTTCAAATCTGAAGGTGATGGCTGTGCTGTTTTACTGATTTTCAAAATATCATCCTCAATATCAATATCTGATTTCAGAATTCCATCTTCATAAATCTTTAAAATTTCCTGTTGCATCGGAGAAAACGGACGAACATTTTCCACCGAACTGTCATTCACCATTTCAGCCAATAAGGCTTTGATGCGGAGATTGGTATTTTCGTTTTCTGTAATTCTTTTTGTTGCATCTAATCTTTCATCTTTTGTCTGTTTCATTTCTCTTCCTAATTCGATATGAATTTCATCAAAGAAATCTTTTACGCCATTGCCATATTTCACCCAAATATCTTTTACAACACGGAGCGTTTCCGTAATAATTTGCTCTACGATCGGGTTGCGAAGCGAATGTTGCTTAAACTCTTTTAAAAATTCTTCCAAATCATCTGCAGAATTCCATTTCCCAATTAATGATGCTTCAGAATGTCTGCCATACACTATATATTGAGCCAACCACAATTGCAATCCTTGAAAATGATTTTCAGTTGTCAGATTAATTGCTTTTTCTCTTACCTTATCTTTGATGTTTTCATCATATTCTCCGGTAATAATTTTGTCAATTCTTGCTTTTGAATGTTCATCAATATTATCATAACTCCAATACTTTCCTACTCGCATCAAAGGCAACAGTTTCTTAATCGCTTTTTCGGAGAAAGAACCATATTCACTTTTAAAAGGCGGAAATTTTTTAAATGCTTCAAAGAAAGAAACTTTATCCAAATTATTTTTGTTTGCAAAAGATTTTAATGCCTTTTCATACTCCACTTTATCATTAACGGAATAGATGATATGCCAAATCTTCTGCTCAATTTCTCTCGTAAAAAAATCATCAGCAATATTTTTAACTTTATCTAATCTTGATGAAATCATTGTTTTGGTTTCGTTACAAGGATATGGTTTACTTTCTACATAATTCCAACGGTATTTTTCAATCTCTGCTGTTAACAATTTTCCTTTAAAGTCTTTCTGTTCTAAAAGGCATTTCAGCAATGCTTTTTGATCTACTTCTTTTCGCTCATCCAAAAACTTAAATAGATTTTCTAAATCCTCATAAGAATTAAGAAATTCTTTAGTTACATTTTCGTCATCATCTTTTCTGTAAATATTAAGATTGTAAATCCACTGCCAGATGCGAAATTCTTGATAATAAGGATTTGACTTCGGAATCGCCTTAAGATATTGCGTATGCTCTACGCCATCTTTATCTACATATTTTTTAAATTCTAGTGTGCAATTAGAGATAGACGACTTTTGACTTCTCAAAGGTCTTTGGTAAAAGATAATATCTTCTAAAAATAGATGTACAAAATCTTTTTTGCTTAATGTCAATTGATGTGCTTCATTATTTCGATATAACTCACGAACGCAATCGTTATACAAATTATCATTTTTCAGTTCCGGATGAAAGGATTGTTGCGTTTCTAAAATCTTTTTAAGTTCTTCTTTATAAAATTTTCGCTCAATAGTGCGAACTAATTTTCCATTGATTTTTTGCTTTGGATTTTGAAGGAGTGCATTATAAATGTAAGTTCCTACGGTTTTATCTGAATTATCAATTTCCTGCTCTGTTTTAGTCTTAATAGCAATCCAATCTTTTTCAGAATCAACTGCTTTAAAAGTTCTTTTTATATCTCCGTTTTTCAAGAATGATTCAGTAACAATAAATTCTTTTACACGTTCTACCCAATCTTCAGTTTTTACAATTTGTTTATCGTATTTCCAACCATTATCAAAATACACATCATATAATATTTTGCCCTTAATATTATCTCCAGAATCAACTATCCTTTCAACTTTTAGACGTACAAAGGTTTTATCTTTTTCTTCTTCAAAATCTTCTCCGCGCAATTGATAATACCCACGTTTCTGATTAAAATTTAAAAGTATCCAAGCTAATTCTTCTTTTTCAATTTTTTGAGTTAAAGCTTTGTTACGTAAATAATAGATTGTCCAATCATAAGGAACTTTTTTATCATTTTCTAAAAGCTTAGGTTGATGTTTCTGAAAATCAGAAAGCATTTCTTCAAAAGATTTTTTGAAAATAAATTCGTTTTTGTCATAAACTAATTTAGGCTCGGTTTCTTCTTTAAATTTACCAAACCGCTTCTCAAAATCTATCTGAGAGGCAAAATGCTCAGGTAAAAATTTCAAAAGATTCAAAATCCTGTGAAGTCTTTCCCTTCTCAGTAAAAATCTTTCCCGTAATCTTCGTACACCTCGATATCCCGTACGGGAAGCTGTTTGGGAAACTGAATTACCTTTTCCAAATTCCCCAAGAATATCCTGGGACATTGGAATAATTCTACTTCCCATCCCAAGAATCTTTCCTTCTTTCTTATCGAAATCTTGATTAATCAGTGCCCATCCAATCGAGTTCGTTCCTAAGTCTAATCCAAGTATATGTTTACTCATAACTATCAGTTTTTTGAAATTTCTTAAAATTAAAAAGAAATTTTTTCATACAAATACGGAAAAGAATAAATGTATTAAAAATATTATTTCTACATTTGTAAATGAAAGCAATTCACAATAAGGATTATTCCGTTGTGAAAACATTTAGCGCCTCGCCTACCTGTGGGGCATTTTTTATTTTAAATGTTTCGTGGATTCCTTTTAAAACAATAGACAGGGAAGAACAAAACATTCAAGGTGGGACAACTCACTTTTTTTTATATCACTATACTAAAACAAAAAAATCCACTCTTTCAAGTGGATTCCTTCATTTAGATTACCATCTGCTCGCCCAGATAGATACTGTTGCTCGCGGTCGTTTGCCTTACATTGTTGAGGTAAGCATAGACATCCACAGCTTTCCCAATGCAGTAGTTTGGGAGCCTGACATCCAGCATCAGGTCAGAACGCATCACGATGCCTTCAAAGATTTCAAAAATCTTCAGCTCCTTGCAGTAGCAGACCAGATTTACCTGATCTGTTGCAGACGCATTACCTTGAGTGCTGTTGTCTTCCCATTCCAGACTTAAGACTCCACCCACCTGCGTTGTAAGCACAGCATTTTGGAAACCTGTCAGTTCACCTTTAGTGATTAGCACTTTGTTGTAAACCAGTTCCGGAACATCTGCTACTACTTGCATCGCTTCATTGATGGTGTAGGATGTTGCAAGATTTACTCTGGACTTCACCCCACTACCCGACCCAAAGTATTGAGACTGGATTGGTTTTAGCGGTTGCAGAAAACTTATCGCCAGTTTAAACTTTGCCTGTTGGAGCAGTTGCTTCTCGGTAGGTTCTTTTTTTGATGGTTTGGGCAGACTTCGCATGATGTCTTTGCCACGCCAGTTAGCGCCTACTACAGTTCCTAATTTTCCGGAGAATCCTCCTAGGATTCCTTTGTTAAATGTTGCCATATCTAATAGTTTTAATTGATTGGTAAAACGAAGTTATTATACAAAAGCATAGCTTGTACACCCCTGACTGGTTTTGACCGAAACTGACTTGATTTGACTGGAAATGACCGAATGCCTTTTCCTTTCTTCGGATCATCTACCACCTTTCTTCGGGTCTTCTTCGGAAAAAAGATGTTTTTTCCGAAGCCGATCCGAACAAGACCCGAAGAAGACCAAAAGAAAATCCGGTGACTCTAATTATTTTAAGCCACCGGATCTTATTCATTTTTCGGTTTTGTAGTACTTTTATTTCATAGTAGATTACAAATTTTTTGCAAAGATTGCTTTTGGATTACTTGTCTTTTTTGCGCAACGTATTGATGAAATAATAGATCTTACCCTTGATTTTCTCAAATTTTATATAACCTTGGATTCGCCAGCGGTATAGGGTGCTGTCACTTACATTAAGTTCTTTTTTGGTTTCTGCCGAGTCTTTGCGAACGAGTACTTCAGGAGGTGTAATAGCCAGCAAAATGGCTTGCAGCATTTGGATTGTTTCTTGCTGATAGACCACGATAGCTGTTAGCAACTCTTCCATTGGAGGATTGTTATTTTTTTTCATAATATATGTTTTTAAACAACCATAAATTACCAATAAAAAAACAATCCACAAAAAAATAAACGTCAAAAAAACAGCAGGTTACAAACAATTAGAACATATTATAATATGGTTGCTATTTTCTGATTTAGCATATCTACTTCAAAAAGATATTAGAGATCATTTTAAATTTGATGAAGATAATCTGCTATGATATCACTTTTATTGATAGGGGCATTTGGTTCAGAGTTATTGGTGGTCGCTACCCAGTCTTAGATGTTATTTTTTGCGTTGTAGAGGAAAGACAAATTAAAACACATGTGACCATTCTTGTTATCATTTTGTCAAAAAAAAGAGATTATTCTGTTGATTTTGTTTTTGCTCATAATCCCGCTGTTATAGACTTCTATTTTATTCCAAAAACACTATTTTCGCTGTTCAAAATAGTGTAATGACGGCTTCAGAATTTATCCAGAAACAACTTAATATTCCATTCAAAAATATAGAAAGTACACTTCAGCTGTTGGCAGAGGATTGTACTATCCCCTTCATCTCCCGATACCGAAAAGACAAAACCGGCAATCTGGATGAGGTAGCGATAGAGAATATCTCCAAGCTCTACAAACAGTTTGAGGATCTTACCAAGCTCAAGGAAAGTATCCTGAAATCTATAGCGGAACAAAATGCTTTGTCATCAGAATTAAAACAAAAAATTGAGCAGAGCTTTGATTTGCAGGAGTTGGAAGATTTTTATTTACCCTATAAAAAACGAAAGAAAACCAAAGCCGATACTGCAAGAGAAAAAGGTTTAGAGCCTTTGGCTAAAATCATTATGAGCCAGCGGTCTGATGATATCGAGTTTTTGGCCTCAAAATACATCAACCAAGATGTTGCTGATGAAGAGGAAGCTCTGAAAGGCGCAAGAGACATTATTGCAGAATGGATTAATGAAAATCTGTACGTTCGAAAAAACTTGAGACGCCTGTTTCAAAGAAAAGCATTGATCTCGTCCAAAGTAGTGAAAACAAAAAAAGAGACAGAGGGCGCACAAAAATTCAGTCAATATTTTGAGTGGGAAGAGCCTTTGCACCGCACGCCTTCTCACAGACTTCTGGCGATGCTCCGCGCAGAGAACGAGGGTTTTGTGAAAACTTCCATTGATATGGATAAAAATGAAGCGCTTGACCTCATCAAAAATGCAATTATCAAAAGTAACAACTCCTCTACAAAACAAATCGAATTAGCGATCGCTGATTCTTATAAACGATTGCTGGAACCTGCTTTGTCCAACGAAGCTTTGCAAGACGCCAAAGAAAAAGCGGATATCAAGGCGATTGATGTTTTTGCAGAGAACCTGCAGCAGTTGCTTCTTGCTTCGCCTTTGGGAGAGAAAAGGATTTTGGCAATAGACCCTGGCTACAGAAGTGGTTGCAAGGTCGTGTGTCTGGATGAAAAAGGAGACCTGCTTCATAACGAAAACATCTACCCACACGCACCGCAAAACGAAAGCGGAATGGCAATGAAAAAAATACGATCGATGGTGAATGCTTACAACATAGAAGCGATTTCTATCGGCAATGGTACCGCCAGCCGTGAAACCGAATTCTTCATCAAGAAAATAACATTCGACAAACCAATTCAGGTTTTTGTGGTTTCAGAAGCCGGTGCATCGGTTTACTCTGCCAGCAAAATTGCGAGAGACGAGTTCCCAAATTATGATGTAACCGTTCGTGGTGCTGTTTCCATCGGAAGAAGATTATCTGACCCCTTGGCAGAATTGGTGAAAATAGATCCTAAATCTATTGGTGTGGGACAGTATCAACACGATGTGGATCCAACCAAACTGAAAGAAGAACTGGACAACACCGTCATCCGCTCGGTCAATTCCGTAGGGATTAACCTCAACACAGCAAGTAAATCTTTATTGAGTTACGTCTCGGGAATCGGAGAAAAAATGGCAGAAAACATCGTGAATTACCGAACGGAAAATGGTGCATTTACCGAAAGAAAAGAGCTTAAAAAAGTTCCAAGATTAGGCGAAAAAGCCTATCAGCAGGCAGCCGCTTTTGTAAGAATCAAAAATGCAAAAAATCCTTTGGACAATTCTGCAGTGCATCCCGAAGCTTACAAAATTGTAGAAAAAATGGCGAAAGATCTTGGCTTGAAAACTGAAGATTTGATTTCAAATAAAGAAAAAATAGCTTCTGTCCATCCTGAACAATATGTAACGGCTGATATTGGGATTCTCGGCATCAGAGATATTCTGAAAGAATTGGAAAAACCAGGATTGGATCCAAGAAAAGCAGCCAAGGTTTTTGAGTTTGATCCTAATGTAAAATCTATCAAAGATGTAAGACCTGGGATGATCCTTCCAGGGATAGTGAATAACATCACTGCGTTTGGCTGTTTCGTAGATTTGGGAATCAAGGAAAGCGGATTGGTTCATATTTCCCAGCTGAAGGATGGTTTTGTCTCAGATGTGAATGAGGTAGTGAAGCTTCATCAGCACGTGCAAGTTAAAATCACGGAGGTGGATGAGGCAAGGAAAAGGATTCAGTTGACGATGATTTTATAATAAGCATATCCAATAAAATTTGAAATTAAATATTATTTCAAATTAATTTTGTAACCCCAAAAGTCACAAAAGTTGTAGTCTAATTTGAACTTTTCACCAATTTAAAAAAGATAAAATGCGTTAAGTATTCTTATATTTTTTTCTTTCGTATTGTTTTATTTATAGCTTTCCTTTTGTAACTTTTGATGCTTAAATATTTTTTTATCTCTTTTTGAATTAGTATTAATTGCGTCGGACTTTAGTCCGATGATTTATAGAAGTAACTTAATGGCTTTAGCCAAAGCTTTCAGAAGTTTAGACTGAAGCCTATGAAAAATTTTCATTTACAAAGGGGCTGAAGAACGCCTCTATTAGTATTAATAAATAATTAATAACTTGATCGCGGGCTTAAAACGGTACTAAGTCAGCAAGAACAAACTTAATAATGTCAATCAAAATACCTTGTTTCACTATCTGTAAAGACTGTGGCGGCATTGGAAAAAAGAAGCGAAGAATCAAGAAAAGTTTGAAACTTCGCTACCAATCTGAGCTTGAAAACTTTGAAAAAACGAATGGGGAAAGTACTGTTCCTGTTCGTCCGGAGGCTCATTTGTATATTTGTCCTACTTGCTCAGGCTCAGGGTTGATTTCTGCTGATGAATTTCCAGTTCCAGATACCGATAATCTCCCACACGTTGCCATTATTGGTGGTGGGATTGGTGCCGTGGCGTTGGCTGTAGCGTGTCTGCATCGTGGCATTCCTTTTACGATTTACGAGCGGGATAACAGTTTCAATGAGCGTTCACAAGGCTATGGTCTCACTCTTCAACAAGCCAGCAAAGTGATTGACGGATTCGGGATTTCTAATTTGGAACAAGGCGTAGTTTCTACCAGACACCTCGTCCACACGCCCGATGGAACTGTAGTTGCCGAATGGGGAATGCGAAAGTGGATGGAACACGCCACAAAAGCCAGTCCTAAAAAAACCAATATCCATATTGCCAGACAAGCATTGCGTTCTACTTTTATCCAACAATTAGGTGGTACCAGTAAAATACAATGGGGACATCAGCTCATTGATTTTAATGAAAACAAAGATGGAGGATTAGACCTCAACTTCCAAGTCAATGGCGAATCAAAAACCGAAAAAGCCGACTTGATTGTGGGTGCAGATGGCATACGAAGCGCTGTCCGCACTATCCTGATTGGCGAGGAGAATGCGCCGTTGCAATATTTAGGCTGTATTGTAATTTTAGGAATTTGCCCTTTGAGCGCCTTAGAAAACAACGACCATTCTCTGCTCGATTCGGCAACGGTCTTTCAGACGGCCAATGGGAATGAAAGGATTTATATGATGCCTTTCAACAAAGAATCGATAATGTGGCAACTGAGTTTCCCAATATCAGAAGAAGATGCCAAAACTTTGAGTTCAAAAGGAGCTGAAGCTCTGAAAGCAGAAGCCATCCAACGCACGCCTTGGCACGCTCCTATTCCGCAGATTATGGAAGCGACTCTAGCCAGTCAAGTTTCTGGATATCCAGTTTATGACAGAGAATTACTGAATCCTGATCTATTACTAAACGCAGGAAAAGCCACATTAATCGGCGACGCTGCCCATCCGATGAGTCCGTTCAAAGGTCAAGGCGCTAATCAGGCTTTGCTGGATGCTTTATCTCTCGCTCGTTTTATTTCAAAACAATGTACGCCACATTCTGATTGGAAATCAAAAGGTATCCGAGAAAGTGTGTTAAACCAATTCGAAGCAGAAATGATTGAAAGAAGTTCCGTAAAAGTAGAAGATTCTGCGGCAGCTGCTCAATTTCTTCACACGGACTTAGCGCTCTATGAAGCAAATGAGCCAAGAGGGAAGGTTTTGAAAAGGAAAGATTCTTTGGAATAACCCATTCTCCCGTGGATTGGCGTGATTATGCTCGGGTATTTTGCATGACTGATTTTCAGTAATCAAGTGACATCTGCAAAACGAATGAAGATGCTCAATCTTTTAGGATTATCAAGCTTAATTTTAATATTGATTATTCGAGGTTTATTATCTATGGCGAAACTATCGATGGATCTGTACAGGATCCTTTCGTGAAAACAGTGATGTCTTTTCTGAACTTTACCAAGTATCATCGTTCGATTTTATATTATCCAGGATTGGGGTTGTATTACTTCTGTTTTGAAGCTACTCTCAGAATACAAACGTAAAAGTAATAGTCCACTGATTAAATATTTTTAATTAAATCCTTAACCTAACAAAACTAAAAAAGCGACGAATGATTGTCGCTTTCTTTTTTACTTCAAAGCCAAGTCTAATTCCTAAACTCTAACTTCTAATTTTTATAAGATTAATAGTCTTTACTGCTTCTTTTTGGCTCTCTTGCTTCTGGCCATTTGGTCACAGCACCTTTATCATCATTCGGCATCACTCGTTTTTCACGGCTCGTGAATTCTGGATCTTCCGACGCCATATAAGCTAAAGTCGCTGTCAGGATCACATTATTTTTCAACTCATCAAAAACGATTTTGTCATAAGTATCTTTGGTCGTGTGCCAAGTGTAACCGAAATATCCCCAGTTAAGCGAACTCAAAGAAAATCCTGGAACTCCTGCTGCCACAAACGATGCGTGGTCGGAACCGCCACCTCCCGGCATTCCCGGAAAAGTACTTTTGATTTGGTCTTTCACTTTTTTAGGTGCTGCATCCAGCCATCTTCCGATATAAGCATAAGAATCTTTGAAACCCTGTCCACTGATATCTACTACTCTACCCGTTCCATTATCTTGATTGAAAACCGCCTGCACACCTTTGATGATTTCCGGATTATCAGCAACAAAACCTCTTGAACCATTCAGACCTTGTTCCTCACTTCCCCAAAGTCCAACAACAATGGTACGTTTTGGATTGGGATAATATTTTTTGAGGATTCTCATTGTTTCCAGCATTGTCAGAGTTCCTGTCCCGTTGTCAGTCGCACCTTGTGCGCCATCCCAGGAATCGAGATGAGCAGAAAGAATCACATATTCATTCGGTTTTTCCGAACCTTTTATCATTCCGATGGTGTTAAAGGATTTAGCTTCTGGTAAAACTTTGGATTGTGCATCTACTTTGATTCTCGGTTTTGCGCCTTTTTCTGCCATTCTATACAACATTCCGTAATCTTCTAAATCGATATCGAACATTGGAATTGATTTGGTCTTAGCTCCAAAAACACGATTGGTGCTGTGAATTCCTGTCCAGTTGGAAATCGCAAGTCCAGCAGCTCCTGCTTTTTCCAGAGCTTCTGGCAAGGTTGTATTATCATAACCGATTGTTTTGATATAATTTGCGAAATCTTTTTTAGCCTGCTCTTTTTCAGCTTTCAGTTTTTCATATAATTCTGGTGTTGCAAATTCTTTAATCTGTTCATCAGAACGACCGATTTTCTGATATTGAGCCATCAAAACAATTTTTCCTTTTGCAGAAGGCAACCATTTATCAAACTCCGCTTTGGAAGATACTTTTGGAAGAATTACGACTTCTGCTTCTACTGCTTTTTTAGTTGCCGGACTCCACGCTAATTGGGTTGCAGACAAGGTTTTGGTTCTTGGATAAACCAAATCTACGTGTGTAGTTCCACGCTGCCAACCTTTCCACGTTCCGAATTGCTGAAGATTAGCATCGATTCCCCAAGATTTCAGTTTATCAGCCGTATAATTGTTTGCAGCCAACATCTCAGGTGTTCCAACAAGACGCGGTCCGATGCCGTCCAAAAGTTCGAAAGCCATATTTTCCAACTGGGAATTATCATTGGCTTCATTAACAAAACTTTGAACGATTGGATTGAGTTTTTCTTCGGATTTGTTTTGAGCGTTGACTAAAGTGATTTGGGCTGCAAAGAAAACTGCAGACATTGCTAAAAATGAGTTTCTCTTCATATCTTTGATTTGATTCTGATAAAGATAAAGATTATCAATCATTGTTGCCCGATAAAAAGAATAAAACAGATTAAGAATTTAATGTTTAAGGGATCAAATAACAGGTCGCTCCTACGGAGCTTTGTTATTTGAGGTGTATATTTTTCTATTAGCAGAACGTCTCTTTGAGACTATATACAGCTTCCACAGGAGCATAACTGTTAATAGTTTAGAAGTATTATAAAAAATTAAAGCTCCGTAGGTGCGATCTGTTAATATCACGCTGATTTGGCTAATTTTCCAGATTTAATATTAAATAAAAATGTCATTCCATTGGCATCTAAAAGTTTCTTAGATTCCTATGGAATGACAAATATTATATTGGAAAAATACTCTTCTTCTATGGCGAAACTGCAGCCCTACTTGAGCGGAAATCCTTTTTTGCGTGTGCTTCAAGTTCTATTTAAACTGAAATCGTTTGCAAAAAAGATTGGGAGCGGAAGGCGGATTAAGCTGCCCTAATAATTTTTATTTTACGGATTGGTCGAGAAAATAGATGCATTAGCAATCATTGCTCTGCGGTTCATTTTCAGGATGTCTCTCACCCATTCTGCAAAATCTTCCGGCTGAAGAACTTTGTCTGGATTGCCATCTGTCAAACCGCCATTAATACTCATTTCTGAAGCTATCGTGCTTGGAGTCAGTGTAATCACACGGATATTCTGCTTTCTCCATTCCGCCAACATCGATTGCGAAAGTGAAACCACTGCTGCTTTTGAAGCCGCGTAGGCAGACATATTAGGTCCACCTTTCAATCCTGCTGTGGAAGCGACATTCACGATGTCACCTTGTCCTTTTTCTTTCAAAAATGGATAAACGGCTTTGGCTGTGTAATAAACACCAAAAAGATTGGTTTTGATAACTTGTTCCCAAGTCTCAGACGGCATCTCTTCAATAGAACCAAAATCACCAACTCCTGCATTATTAACCAGAATGTCGATTCCTCCTAATTCATTTGCAAGAGATTCGATTCCGGCTTTTACTTCCAGTTCGTTATCGACGTTGAAAACGGCGTAAGCGACTTTTACACCAGTTTCTTTCAGTTCGTTGGCTGCTATTTTAAGATAATTTTCGTTTCTTCCTGTGATCCCTATATTAACGCCTTCATTCGCTAATGCCTGAGCAACAGCTCTTCCAAGACCTCTTCCACCACCTGTGATGATGGCGTTTTTACCTTTTAAATTCATATTCTTTAATTTCGAGGCACAAATTTACCAAAGGATTGTTTAACAGCAATATTATAGGTTATGATTTAACATAAATTAATCATTGAAAAATTCTATTTAAAATAAAACCAGCCTACGAATAAGCTGGTTTTTGAAAGTAATATATAAAAATTGAAAATTAGTTTATGGAATAATAATCTGATCCTGCACTTCGAAATTTTCTGAAGCAGTAAACTCGTTTCCGTACATATCCTGTGCTTTTACCTCAACTTTATGCCTGCCTAAAGAAAGTTTATTTCCAAACCCTCCGATCCAGATGTGTTTTGACTGTTCAGGATTTGAAGGCCTTCTTCCCGGGAAAAGCTTGTCTGTAGCGTCCCATTTGAAAACAGCATTTGCAAAGTTCGGATCGATGGTTTCGCTGTATTCCATTTCCTCCCATTTTCCACCGTCAATTCGGTATTGTACTTTATCTTTTTTGCTTCCCATAAAGAAATTAGCCAAAATCTTGGCAGACGTTTTGGATGGGAAAGGAATTACTTTTGGAACGTACAGCTGAATCTGATGATCTTCAGGTTTTCCTGCCGTTTTGTATCTTACTTGATACTGATTATCATTAAAACTGATAAAAGAATATCCTTTTGCTGTACCATCTCTCATAGTGGAAGTCGGCAAACCGATTTCATCCGATGTCCCGGACCACCAATCGCCGCAAGTTGTTCCTACATTGTATTCATGAAGATCTTTTGAACCGTTCCAACCCTGAACTTTTCCGTAGAAAATCTGCTGTTGAATATGGGTATGCGCAGAAAGCAGTAAAGCATTTTTAAATGGTGTTAATGCATCAAATAATTTCTGGCGGTCTGCATTTCTGAAGTTATCTTCATTTGTATGGTCTAATGGAATGTGGAAGGAAACTACAACCAACTTGTTTTTATCTACATATTTTAAATCATTCTCTATAAATTGCATCTGATCTTCCCGGAAACCTCCCCAATAGCCCTTAGCGTCTCTAGGATCCGGATAAAGAATATCATCTAAGACAATGAAATGAACATTTCCGTAATTAAAAGAATAGTTGGCAGGACCAAAATTAGCTTCAAAAGTTTCGTCTGAAAGAGCATCTTCTTTGGCATCGTAATTCATATCATGATTTCCCATCACGTTGTACCACGGAAGACCTATTTCTTTCATTACGTCTGCATAAGGTTTCTGCAAACTCAAATTATCACCTACCAAATCTCCTAAAGTGATTCCGAAAACAGCATTATTTTTTGTAGATTTTACTTCGTTTACAATTGCTCTTTTGAAGTAGTCAAGCTGTTTTTCTGTGTAAGGCTGTGGATCACCAAAAACCAGAATATCAAAATTTTTGCTTTCGTTTTGTTTATACAATGCAAAATTTAATTCCTTTGGGAGTGTTCCCGTTGGTGCAGAACCTTTATATTTAAAATCTGTGGGGGAGCCATTCGGCTTGTACTGATAATAATATTGCGGTAAATTATTCTGATTTAAAGCAACCATATAACCCGATGGTTTGATCACGAAAATTGTTTGTCCATCTGTAATCGGCAGGCTATATTTTCCTTTTTTATCCGTCAAAACTACCTGCGCACCGTTGGAAACTGCTACTCCTGCGATTCCTTTTTCCTGGTTTTCTTTTTTCTGATTTTTATTAATATCTTCAAAAACGTATCCTGAAACCGATGTTTGAGAAAAAGCCATCGCAGAAATAAACAATGAAGGTATGATGAGTTTAAATTTCATTACAATTATATTTTAGATTAAAGATTATTGATTCCACCACATTTTTATGTTAATATTATCACCACCCATCTGCTGAACCGCTGCCTGATAATTTGTTGTATTCAGAACTCTGGGATTGGGAGGATACATTAACCTTGAAGGCATTATCCCATTGTTTAGAAGTCCCCCGTTATTTGGAAGTACCGGATAACCTGTTCTCCTTTTTTCGAACCACTGCTGCTGGTCTACAAAAAATAAAGCCACATATTTTTGAAGCATTATTCTTTCCAATGTTCCGTTGTAGGCTACATTCGGATTTGCAAAATAATTTGCAGGCATCGTTGATCCCCATTGCTCGATGGTTGCTTTTACCCCATTTTCGTAAAAAGTCTGAGCATTTCCGGAAATTATTCCTTTAAAAGCTAATTCTGAAAGAATAAACTGAACTTCTGCGTATGGTAAAATCAAGATATTCAAAGGTCCTTTTGCCAGATTCTGATTCATATTGGATGGCTGATAATTGAAAACAGTTCCGTAGGCATATCCTGAAGGTGCACCTTTGTATCCGATATTTGCCTGAGGAGGTACAAGATCTTTAGCCTGACTAAAAAACATTGACATACGAGGGTCGTTATTCGCTTTCAGTGTTTCTACAAAAAATTCTGAAGCTGCTCTTCCTGTTGTAAAATCTTGGGGTCTTGCAATCGGAGGCATAAGAGGCGCAGCTCCGGTGATGTTTACCTTGGCACTTTCTGCATTACTCAGAAAAATAGGATAGGTAGAAGGATTATTAATAATTTCCTGAATTCTTTCGTGTACGTTTATTTCCCCGTTTCTTTTCAGAATCCTTGTAAGCAGCCTTAAAGAAAGAGAATTCCCGAATTTTTTCCAGTTGCTGATTCCGTTTGTATCGTTTCCGGCATTGTAAAAAAGATCCGTTCCGGTAATGGGTTTTGTTGTAACAAATAGAGAGTTTGCTTTTTTCAGATCATCCAGTAATTGTATATAAATGTTTTTCTGCTGATCAAATTTTGGCTGGGAAATTCCTTCATCAAGTCTGGACGCCTCAGAAAAAGGCACATCACCATAAGTATCTGTAAGGTTAGAATAGATCCATGCGTTCAAGATCAGAGCAATTGCTTCATAATTCTTGTCATTACTTTCAACAGCTGCCTTTCTCATATCATAAACCTGCTTGATCCACTTGTAGCTATTGTTCCAAAAACCGGCACCTGTGTTTTCTGTAATATTGTATCTGCTCAGTGTGTTTCCTTCGTTAGGAAAATCCAGAGACACCTGCATGATATCAAAAGTAAAATCATTAGCCCTTAAGTATCCTACCGAAGCCATATTGTACTGAACAGGAGCTAAAAAACCCGAAACTTCCGGTTCATAGATTTTACTGTCGTCAAGATTTATTTCATCAAAGCTTCTGTCGCAGGAAGCTGCCGTAAAAGCTAAACCCGCCATAATGAAATATTTAAATATTGATTTTTTCATGTTTAAAAAAATTAGAATTTTACATTAAGTTGAAAGCCTACAGTCCTTGCGGTTGGCAATTGCCCCATCTCTACTCCGGGAGTAATTGTAGCATTATCCAATGTGGCAACCTCCGGATCAAACAATGGAAATTTCGTCCACATCCAAAGATTTTTTCCGAAAAGAGCAAGTGTAAGATCTGTTATTTTTAAAGGTTCCGTAATTGATCTTGGGAATGAATAAGAGATTCTCGCATCTCTTAATTTAATAAACGAAGTATCGAAAGTATTGGTTTCTACGTTTGCTCTTCTGTAATAATCACCATAATATGTTGAAGCTAAAATCCCTTTCGTATTAGGCGAATATGAACCGTCTGCATTCTGAACAACACCTTGCCCAATAATTAAACCTCCCGGATTGTCTCTTCCTTCCAGAGTGTGCATAAGTTTACCCTGCTCCGACATCTTATGATGCGATTGTGAATAAGCAACTCCTTTATACTGACCGTCGAACGAAAAGCTCAGGGTAATATTTTTGTATCTGAATTCATTCTGAAGACCTGCTCTCCATTTCGGAAATGCATTTCCTATCTTTTTCATCTGAGAGGGTTTTGCGGTAAGTCCGTCGGCTCCGTAAATAACCTGTCCATCCGGCGAGTACATAAGCCCATAACCATACATATCACCAATAGAACCTCCAACAACAGCGTTGTAATAAACCGCTCCGCCTACACTTCCCATCACATAAGGCTCTCCCTGAAATTCTTCAGGTAAGGAAAGAATTTCGTTTCTGTTCAGAGACCAGTTTGCAGAAATGTTCCATGAGAAATTTTTATTTTTTACAGGATAAGCATTCAGCATCATTTCTACCCCTCTGTTTCTGATTTCACCCGAGTTTATCACTCTTTGTGAATATCCGGTTTCCCATAGAACAGGTACATTCCTGATTATCTGGTCTACAGAATTACTCTGATATAGTGTAATATTATAGTTCAATCTGTTATTGAAAAGACTGACATCCATTCCTGCTTCAACATTGGTAATCATCTCGGGTCTCAGATTAGGATTCAGGAACTTGCTTGATAATTCAACTGACCCCGGAAACGATAAACTTGGATTGTAATAATTCTGAAGCTGATAAGGATTAGTATCATTTCCTACTTTTGACCATGAAGCCCTAAGCTTCCAGTAATTGAATTTATTGCTTTTAAGATTAAAAATATCTGAAAGAATAAATGATGATGCCACAGAAGGATAAAAATAAGAACGATTGGCTTTCGGGAGCGTACTGCTCCAGTCGTTTCTGGCTGTAACGTCTAAAAAGATCTTATCCTGATAGCTAAAAGTAGCTAAACCATATGCACTATTTACCTGTTTATCAAAAGGTGTCGGAATATCAAAACGTTGAGTCACGGCATTGGTGAGATTATACACACCAGCTTTTTTTAATCCTAAAGCAAAATAATCTTTGGTAACCTGCTCTTCATATTGTGAACCTCCTCCCAAAGTTGCTGAAAAATTAATTGCTCCGAATGTATTTTTATAGTTGATCATGAGATCATTATTGAAATTCAGTCCGTTTACATATTGTTCGCGATAATACCCTTGTAGGTAATTGGCCGAACTCCACGGTCTTCTTTGGGTACGTATTTCATCATTCCAAATCATTCCGGATCTCAATAGTACATCAAAATGTTTATTTATTTGATAGTTTAAACTGATATTTCCGGTGATGTTTTTCTTATTCAGACTATTGGTCATTTCATAAGCAATCAGGTACGGATTATCAATATATGAACTGAACGGATGAATCTGGTCCACCTGCTCCTGCCCCGTTTTCCAGATGGGCTTATACCATGCTAAATCTACATTTGGATTCTGGAAAATCATAAAGTAAGAAATAGACTGGTTATTATACCCTGTTGCAGGAAGATTATCACTCTTCGTCTGATTATACGATAATTTTACATTTGTTTTAAGCTTCTCATTGATTTTATGATCTACTGATACTGCTGCACTCCATCGGTTAAGTCCTGTATTAGGCATCATCCACTCATTATTAAGATAAGAAAGTGATGTTCTGAAAGCTGTCTTATCATTTGAGCTTTCTATTGAAAGATTATTGGAGTATGTTGTTCCAACTTCCCAAAAATCTTTGATATTATTTGTATAAGGTCTCCACGCCTGTCTTTCTTTGCTCTGCCCCTGAACGGTAGGATCATATTGAAAATAGCTCTGTCCACTAAATCTTGGACCGAAAGCACTGCTTGTAGAACCTGTATTTACCCCGTCAGCTGAAGCTTGGTAAGAATAAAAATATTCTCCCTGCTGGTTTTTCTGCATTGTTCCCTGCCCATATTCATACTGATAGTCCGGCCATTTTAATACAGAATCGAAACTTGTGTAAGAGTTCAAAGACACCTGAATTCTGCCCTGTTTAGTCTTCCCTGACTTTGTGGTAATCATGATTGCCCCCTTAGCTCCTCTGGAACCGTATAATGCAGCAGCTGTCGGCCCTTTCAGAACCGTAATACTTTCAATATCATCAGGATTTATACTGTTCAGGTCATTTCCGTAATCAATTGGTACATCACCTCCAGAGCCTGCACCATAAGCAGGTGTTCCTGTTCCAACGGTTCTGGAATTCATCGGAACTCCGTCTAAAACGATCAAAGCCTGGTCATCAAAACCATTCATCGAAACATCTCCTCTTAACGTAATTCTTGGAGTTGCTAATGGACCTGCACCTGCAGTCTGAATTTTCAATCCGGCAACTTTCCCTTCCAAAGCACCTGTCCAGTGGTTATTCTGGGTTCTCAAAAGCTGTTCGGAATTGATGGTTTCGGTAGAATATCCCAAAGCTTTATTCTGTCTTTTAATTCCTAAAGCCGTTACCACAACTTCATCAATGGTTTTCACCGTGTCTTTTTTCACCTGCTGTTGAGCCGCCATTTGGACGCTAACCAATCCGAGAATGGATAATAGAAGCAGTTTTTGAGTCTCTTTACGCATACATTTTTTTGTTTGCGCAAAATTATATCGCTATAATAAGCATAGCTTTAACACGATTTTAACATATTTTAAAGAATTTTTAAATAACATATTAATTTATGATTAACAACAACACATAAACTTTTAATAAACAGTTGTTTAAAAACATGAATGATTTTTAATGTTAATTCGCGACTTAATTTATCTAACTTTATTGTCTTTTCCCGATAAAATAAAGATACCCCACCACCACAAACATTTATTTGTTTAAAATTTCATTTATTTAGACAAAAAAAAATCTGCCCCAAGCAAGACAGATTTATATTTAGAATATTTGTAATTAAATTACTTCCCTTTCAGCTGATCTGGAATATTGGTTGTAATAAATCCGATTCCCTGAGATTTTAATTCGTTATAAATTTTTACATCATTTACCGTCCAGGAATTGGTGATTAGTCCTAAAGCTTTTGCTTCCTGGATCCAAGCCGGATTTTTCTGGAACACACTGTAATGATAATCCAATCCGTCCAAACCTTCATTTTTGATTTGATCAGGAGACAATTCTCCATTAAGATATTGTACTTTGAATTTTGGTTCAACTTTTTTAATTTCTTTACAAACATTCAAGCTAAAGGAAATGAATTCGCTTTGGGAGTCAAGCTTCATATCTTGCACCATCCTGATTGTTTTTGCCACAATCTCGTTTTCCTTTTCTTGTGATTTCACGGGCTTAATTTCGATAATCATCATTAAAGACGGATCTTTCTTTCCTTGTCTCAAATAATCTTTTAAAGTCGGTAACTTTTCACCATTCGAAAGCTTTAATTTCCTCAGATCCCTGAAATCGGTTTCTTCAATAATCATTTTACCGTGATGTTCATCGTGATTGATAACCAATTTCCCATCTTTCGTCATTCTGACATCGAATTCGGATCCGTAAATTTTTAATCTCTGAGCATTTTCTAAAGCTTTGATAGAGTTTTCAGACGTTTTCGGCTGTGTATTCCAAAAACCACGATGGGCAATAATCTGAGTTTGAGCGTTGATAAACATAGCCGTAACAAAGGTTAAACTACAAAATATTTTCTTCATTTTTATAAATTTTTAACATAAAGCGCACAAAGTTTTTTTGATTATTAAACAGTATTACAGCTTCACAAAGGCGTGAAACTTAACAAAGCTAAAAAAAATAAAATCTATGTGCCTATGGGGTTTCATTATTGAGCCAAATTACTCATTTTATTTTCAGTCTTTCTGCTTGTTTTAGTTATTTTTGCGTTAAATATTTCCCACAATGTCCGAAAACATTCAGCAAAAGATAGAATCTCTGAGAGAAGAACTTCATCAGCATAATTACAATTATTATGTTCTTGATAATAATACAATTTCTGATTTTGAATTTGATGAGAAATTGAAAGAACTTCAGGATTTGGAGGCAGCGCATCCGGAATTTTTTGATGCCAATTCTCCGACTTTGCGTGTTGGAGGTGGAATCACGAAGAATTTTCCAACCGTTCAACATCAATACAGGATGTATTCTTTGGACAATTCTTATGATTTTGATGACCTTGAAGATTGGGAAAAACGAATCATCAAAACCATTGATGAACCGGTTGAATTTGTTGCTGAATTAAAATATGACGGTGCTTCGATTTCCATTCTGTATGAAAATGGAAAATTATCTCAGGCTGTAACACGTGGCGATGGTTTTCAGGGCGATGAAATCACTAATAATGTGAGAACAATTTCCGATATCCCTTTGACTTTGAAAGGCGATTTTCCGAATCGATTTTTTATCCGAGGCGAAATTTATCTAACAAGAAAAAACTTTGATAAAATCAATAAAATCCGTGAGGAAGAAGGTTTGGATTTGTTTATGAATCCTAGAAATACTGCCAGCGGAAGTTTGAAAATGCAAGATTCGGGAGAGGTAAGAAAACGTGGACTTTCGGCAGTTTTGTATCAATATATTTCGGATGAATTCCCTGCAGATACGCATTGGGAAATCTTAGCAAAAGCCAAAAATTGGGGTTTCCGAGTTTCAGAAGACCAAGCGAAGTTGTGTAAAACATTGGATGAAGTAAAAGAATTCATCACGTTTTGGGACACGGAAAGACACAAATTACCTTTTGAAATTGACGGAATTGTTTTGAAAGTTAATTCATTGAAACAACAAAGACAGTTGGGTTTTACAGCCAAATCGCCACGTTGGGCAATGGCTTACAAATTCAAAGCAGAAAAAGTGGAAACGGAACTTTTAAGTGTTTCTTACCAAGTTGGAAGAACCGGAGCGATAACGCCTGTTGCCAATCTGAAACCAGTTTTGTTGGCCGGAACAACCGTAAAAAGAGCTTCTCTTCATAATGAAGATATCATCAAAAAATTGGATTTGCACGACCACGATTTTGTTTATGTAGAAAAAGGTGGCGAGATCATTCCGAAGATTGTTGGCGTGAACACAGAGAAACGAACGCTTCTACAAACGCCAATCGAATACATTAAAAATTGTCCTGAATGTGGAACCGAACTGGTAAAAATCGAAGACCAAGCGATTCATTTTTGTCCAAATGAATTGCATTGTCCGCCACAAGTTGTGGGAAGGATGATTCATTATGTTTCCAGAAAAGCGTTGAATATTGAGAATCTTGGTGGAGAGACTATCGAACAACTTTACAGAGAAAAACTCATTGAAAATCCTGCTGATTTTTATACTTTGACAAAAGAACAGCTTCTTCCACTCGAAAGAATGGCTGAAAAATCGGCTCAGAATATTTTGGACGGCATTGAAAAATCCAAAGAAGTTCCGTTTGAAAAAGTATTGTTCGGAATTGGTATCAAACACGTTGGGGAAACAGTTGCAAAGAAATTGGTAAAGAATTTTTCATCTATTGACGAATTGAAAAATGCAACCGCAGAAGAACTTTGTCAGGTTGAAGATATCGGAATGAAAATCGCAGTCAGCATCACACACTTTTTTCAGAATAGCGAAAATATCCTGATGATTGAACGTTTGAAATCTTATGGCGTTCAGTTAGAAAAAGGCGAAAATACGAATGAAGTTTTGTCTAATGTTTTGGAAGGAAAAACGTTCCTTTTCACTGGAAAATTATCGCTTTTCACAAGAGAACAGGCGGAAGAAATGGTGGAAAAACATAATGGAAAAAACATTTCTGCCGTTTCTAAAAACCTCAACTATCTGGTTGTTGGCGAAAAAGCCGGTAGCAAACTAAAAAAAGCGCAGGATATCGGAACGATTACTATTCTGGATGAACAGCAGTTTTTGGATTTGATTGGATAAAACTTAAAACAATAAAACCACAAAATACACAAAAATAAACACTTAAGTTTTTAAATTAATTTTGAGACTATAGAAAGGACACTAAGGTTTTAAAATCATAGATTTTATTTTTTAATTGTAAAACTTTTGTGACTTTTGTGGTTGATTTTCTAAATTTCTTTGATGACTTTACAAGGATTTCCCACGGCTAAAACATTAGCAGGAATATCTTTTACAACTACACTTCCAGCTCCAATGACTGCATTATCGCCAATTGTAACGCCAGGAAGAATGCTGCAACCAGCACCAATCCAAACGTTATTTCCAACTGTAATAGGAAGTGCATATTCCAAACCCTTGTTTCTGGTTTCTACATCTAGAGGATGATTTACGGTATAGAATCCACAGTTTGGGGCAATGAAAACATTATCTCCGAAAGTTACTTTGGCACAGTCGAGAATCACAACATTCACGTTGGTGTAGAAGTTTTCTCCGATTTCTATGTTATAACCATAATCGCAATAGAATGGTTGCTCTATCAGGAACATTTTCTCAGTTTTGCCGAAAAGTGTTTTGATAATGCCTTTTCGCTCCTTCATTTTAGAAGGCTGAATCTGATTGTAACGGAAGCACAAATCTTTGCTTCTTTGTCTTTCCTCTACCAAAGTTGCATCGCCTGCGTCGTATAATTCCCCAGAGAGCATTTTCTCTTTTTCGTTTAGATTATTCATTGTATTTTTACATTATGACAAAACAAAAATAATGGCTTTCCCACACATTATCAATACTGATTAATAACCATTTTAAACTTAAAATTAAATGAAAGTAATTCTATTATTTTTTTTCTTAATTAATATATCAGTTATATCACAAGATTTCAATTCTTTGGAAGAAGCTAATAAAAATCCTAAAAAAGTTAAAAATCTAGATTTATCAGATAAAAATCTAAATATCCTAGCAGAGGAAATTTCTGCTTATATTAATCTAGAAGAAATCGATTTGAGACATAATCCTAATTTAGATTTAGTTCAATCTTTTTCAATTCTCAAAAACAACAAAAAACTTAAAACGATTTATCTCCAAGAAAACAATCTTTCAGATTTACCAAATAATATTGCAGAACTTAAAAATCTCAAAGAAATTTGGTTGGATGATAACAATTTTACAGAAATTCCTAAAAGTATTTTAAATCTTAATCTTGTATATATAAGACTATTTGGTAATAAAATATCGAATCTAAATCTCAATGAATTTGATTTACCGAGATTAGAATCAATTGATTTAAGTTACAATAATTTAGTTGATTTTCCAACCGATTTATCAAAACTGAAAAATCTTAAATATGTAATTATGTGGTATAGTAAAGTTGAAAATATCTCTCCACAAATTATGAACTTAACAAATCTAAAAGTTTTAAATCTTGAAGGTAATAGAATAAAGTCTTTACCAAATGAATTATCACTATTACAAAATCTTGAGAAATTATCATTGAGGAATAACAAACTGGAAACAGAAAATTTAAAACCAATTTGGCAATTGACCAACCTAAAAGAATTAGAGATAGAAGGAAACAAAATCGCTGAAATACCTACAGAAATTTCAAATCTAAAAAAGCTTAATAGGCTTTCAATTGGCGTTAACCCTTTGAAAACTGTTCCAGTCAGTATCTCGCAACTATCCAATTTGGAACAATTAGGACTTGTTTCATTAAAAGATTTTAATTGGACTGAAACTTTCGGAATAATCTCAAAAATTAAAAGTTTAAAAAGAATTGGACTGCCGTCATCAGGATTATCAAAGATGCCACAAGGATTTGAAAAGTTAACTCAGGTAAAAACGTTTTGGTTAAACGGAAATAATTTTGATAAGTCAGAACAAGAGAGAATGAAGAATTTATTACCAAATGCAGAATTAGAATTCAAATAGTTTTCCAGTACCAAGATTTGCAAAATGAGAATGCAACCATTACCACACTAGTGATGGCTAGATAGCTTAATCCATATTTTCCATCTCTTTCAGATCTTTGTCCTTCATCTTTGCCTCAATTTTCTCTACTTTCAAGCTTTGTCTCAGGTAACCGAACAGGCTCATATACCAATTGGCAATCCACACGATTGAAAAAAACGCCAATAAATAGCCACGCCATCCATCATACAAGAGCTGGAAATTGGTTATCATCAAAAAGAGGATACTGATATAATGACTGAAGCAATATTCACAAGTGAAAAGGTAAAAGAATTTTCTTTTTGCGATAGATGGTGTATTGGTACATATTTTCTGACAATATTCTCTAGGCTCGCGAAATATTTCTTCGTGTGTGACCGTCCAGGCAATACACGCCACTGGAATGGCAATGAGAAACAAATGAATTATTTGGGATAACAATGGTAGCATAAGTTTGATTTTTAGTGGATTGTTTAGCAGTAAACAATAAAATCGATGCCAAAAAAAAACTCAGAACCAATAAAGGTTCTGAGTTTCCACAAATAACTATAAAATAAATATTAATGTACTGAGCTTAGGTCGATTTTCTCGCCTTTGCCTTTTCTTTCTCTCACGAACAATACAAACGGAATACATATCAGGAACATCAATCCCAAATAGAGAAAAACATCCATATATGATAATACTGTTGCCTGTTTTGTTACGCCATAATCAAGGATTTTATAAGCTGATTGAAGTGCTTTGTCCGCTGACATCCCTTTTGCCATAAAGCTGGCTTTGAGTCCTGCGATACGCTGCTGAACGTCCAAATCGTTAACATCCAAATGCGCGACAAGATTACTTCTGTAAAGTTGACTTCTATTGGCAATGAACGTTGTAATTGCTGCGATACCAAATGAACCACCCAACTGACGCATCATCCCAGTGAATGCTGCACCTTGTCCAATCTCAGGGCCTTTCAGTGTACTCAATGATAGTGATGTAATCGGGATGAATAATAACCCGAGTCCCATACCTCTAACAATCAGCATCCAGAAGAAAGCATCTTTCCCGGTGTCCGGCGTGATGATTTTGTAACCCCAGAAACTATAAATGAAGAATATTAATAATCCTAATGCTACCAACAACTGTTGCTTAACACCTTTGGTCAAAAGTTTTCCGATGATTGGCATCATAAAAGCAGTGGTCAACGCAGCAGGAATCATCAATGCACCGGACTGTAAAGCCGTCCACCCCAGAATACTCTGCGTGTAAAGCGGAACAATAAAGGTAGAGCCATACAAACCAAAGCCTAAAATAAAGGACATCACCGTACCAATTCTCAAATTACCATTTTTGAGAACCCGAAGTTCCACAATAGGATATTTGAAGGTTAGTTCCCGCCAGATAAAGAGTATAAAACCTACAACGGCAGTGATGGTTAGCACAACAATCGCTTTGCTGTCAAACCAATCGTCTTCGTGACCTCTTTCCAAAATATATTGTAAAGATCCTACAAACGCTGCCAACAGCGCAATCCCGAGCCAATCGACATCGGATGCTGACCTTTTTTCTGCATAACGCGGACTTTTGACAAACTGCAAAGTCAGTAATGTAGCGATAATCCCCAACGGAATATTGATGTAAAAAATAAACGGCCAGCTGTAGTTATCTACAATGTAACCACCCAACGGCGGCCCCAAAGTTGGACCAATAATAACACCCAAACCATAGATAGCCTGAGCCATACTTCTTTTCTCGATAGGGTAAGATTCTGTAATAATGGTTTGTGAAGTTACCAAAAGTGCTCCACCACCAATCCCTTGCATCAATCTGAAAAATACGAGTTCCCAAATGTTGGTCGCATTACCGCAGAGAAAAGAGAAAACTGTGAATATAATGATGGATGCAGCAAAGTAATTTCGGCGTCCAAACTGCTGAGACAGCCAGCTCGTCATCGGAACAATAATCACGTTTCCGATGGCGTAAGCGGTAATTACCCAGCCTACTTCGGACAACGTTGCCCCCAGATTACCTTTCATTTCGTTCAGTGCTACATTCACAATCGTGGAATCCACAATTTCCAGAAGCGCACAAACGATAGCGGTAATGGTAACAATTACCCTGCGAAATCCATATTCTACTAATGAATCGTCTTGCATAATTTCTGATTTGGGAGATGGAAGTTGGAGGATGGAGGTTTTAAAACTTCACATTTCCGACTTCCAGCTTCCTTATTTTTATTTTAATGAAACTACAGTTTGAACGTTCATTCCTACGCGAAGTTTCTTCATAATATCTTCATTAAGGTTGTCAAACGTAATCTTGATAGGCAATCTCTGAACTACTTTTACGAAGTTACCACTAGCGTTATCCGGAGGAAGCAATGCAAACGCAGAACCAGTAGCCGGAGAGAATGAACTGATTGTCCCTTGGAATTTCTGTCCCGGATAAGCATCAATCTCGATTTCTACTTTCTGACCTTCAACCATTTTCTCAACCTGAGTTTCTTTATAATTCGCAACAACCCATTTTTGGTTACTCAACACAATACTGAACAATTGTGAACCAGCTTGGATAAACTGACCTACCTGCACAGGGATTTTAGAAACATAACCATTTTCTTTAGCTGTAATCACAGTATAAGAAAGATTCAATTTTGCATTTTCTACATCTACTTGTCTTTGCTTCAATTGAGAATTGGCAACGCCGATATTTTGATAAGTTGCGTTAGATTGAGAAGTCACAACGCCTGTCTGAACACTCGCTTGATTCTTCTGGTCAGCTAAAACTTGTAATTGTTTTTGAGCTGTTTGATAAGCAGCAACTGCTTGCTCATATTGTTGTTGAGTGATAGAATGGTCTTTTACCAATTCTGAATATCTTTTCATATCCTGCTCTGTTCTCCAAACGTTTACTTTTGCTGCTTCGATTTGTGCATTAGCAGTCTGAACAGCCGCTCTGGAATTACCAATTCCTGATTTTGCAGCTTCTGAACCTGCCTGAGCTGAAGAAACGTTACTCTGAGCTGTTCCCAAAGCTGCTTCTGCCTGAGATAACGCCATAGATTGATCTCTGTTATCAAGGATAATTAATGTATCTCCTTTTTTAACAAATTGATTGTCTTTAACTTTAACTTCTGAGATATAACCAGAGATTTTAGAAATCACTGGGCTTACATCTGCTGCGATTTGAGCATCATCAGTTTCTTCGTGAGTCTGACTATATTGGTATTCTCTAACACCAAAGAAAGCAGCTCCTAAAACCGCAACCGCAACTACAACGTAGAATACAGGGCTCTTTTTCTTTTTAACAGGGATTTCTCCTTGTTCGAATTTTATATTGTCTTGTGCCATTTTATTTATAGTTTATATATAATTAGTTATTGATAATTCCAGTAGTTTGTAATAATTTTTTGTGAGCCAGCGCTGCATCCGCTTTAGAAGTAACCACATTAACGTTTGCTGTGATTCTCGCAGTATCAGCATCCAAAAGATTGGTAATGGTTTCTAAACCATTGTTATATTTATTAAGCGTGATTCTGTAATTTTCTTCCGCCTGCTCCAATGCTCTTTGATAAACATCGATTTTCTTGTGTGCATACAAGTCATTCTGATAATCACGTTTTACTTCTAATGTTACATTATCATTTAGCAAATCATTCGTTGCTGCCAATTCCTGTTCTTTGGCTTTCGATTGAACATAACTCGAATTCTTTTTCCAAATATTAGAAAGATTATATTGAATTCCAACACCCACGTTCACGGCATTTGTGATTGTCAAAAGTTTAGGAATATCCGCTGCAACGTAACCACCTGTGAAAGCTAACGAAGGAAGGTTTTCTGCTTTTGCAGATTTGGTTCCAAGCGCCGCTGCTTTTCTTTGATAATCTATTGCTTTCAAATCATTTCTGTTTTCTCTGGCTAAATTCAAATAATAATCATCCGGTTTCCCAAGGTCATCTGCTCCGATATAATTAGAATCAACCTCGATTTCTGTATTGTCAGGAAGTCCAAGAAGCAAATCCATATTGATATTGGCAATGTTGTAATTGTTCTCTGCTTCCATCAATTGTAATTCGATGTTAGAAGTCTGAAGCTGTGCTTTCAAACGGTCATTTCTTGCAATCACGCCATTGTTTTCTAATTTGAAGAAAGATTGGTCTCTTTTCTGTGAAGACGCCAAGTTTTCCTTCAACAATTTCACCACTTCATTTGCTTTGAAAAGATTATTGTAAGCCTGAGAAATATTGTACGCAATCGCGTTCTTGTCGTTTTCAGAAGTTAGTTTCGAAGCTTCAACAAGGTATTCCGCAGACTGGATTCCGTACTTGATTCTTCCTCCAGAATAGATTGGCACCGATAGATTAGCAGAACCATAAAGCACATTGCTCACTTTTGGTCCGCCTCCAGACATTCCTGCAATTTTCAAATCTACATTCGGTTCAAAAGGCAAATACAAATAACTTCCAGAAACCGTCAGTTCCGGTAACTGTCTATTTTTCGCTGCCAATAGATTGGCCGTAGATTCTTCTATTTTAGCTTGATCTATTTTTAGATTTTTGCTATTCGCTATTCCTAATTTCACAGCTTCTTCCAGACTCAAAACTCTTTTTTCCTGTGCAGAAACTGAGGCGAAAGTCATTATTAAGAATACTGTTGCAAAAAATTTATTCACTTTAGTAATTATTGTTATAGTTGTGTAATTATTATCCTTGATAACCAACCAGCGCTCTGATAATCGTTTTTACGTGGTCAGATGCTTCTTGGAAATATTGATTCTCGTAATGTTTCTCGTCAAAATCAGACTTCTGTTTCTTTAGATATTCTTTATACATCTTCATCCCGTGCATCGCATTGAAAATAGTTCCCGAAATGGTACATTGTAAAAGATGATAAGAAGGTTTTTTTGTAAAAATCCCTTTTTCCAGACCTTGTTCAATAATCTTTTGATTGATTTCTATATAATTGATTTTATAATCCTTCAAAAAATTCTGAATGCTTTTATTATGGCTAATAACCTGCTGAGTATGTACCAGAAGAAAAAAATCTCTGAGCCTCTGAACGCGGCTCACAAAATTATCTACAAAACTTTCAAGTTTCTGGATTTCGCTCAGTTCATCATTTTCTAAAATATTTTTAGCAAAATTTAATCCTTCATCCATTCTCCATTTGAAAAGTTCTTCTAACAGATTTTCTTTTGACCCAAAATAATAAGAAATCATAGAAACATTGACCTTTGCTTTGGCTGCAATATCCCTCACCGAAGTCCCATTATAACCATTGGCAGCGAAGAGTTTCTCCGCAACCATCATAATATGTTCTTCTTTTGTTGGCATAATTGATTTTTTGACAGGGCAAAGTTAAATCAAAAAATATATTCAATCAAACATTTGTTTGATTAATTTTTCATTAAAAGTTTATTGAATTTGTCTATAATCTCAAAACATTGAATAGAGGCAGATTACAACTATATTTTAAAAGAAAATATTTGTACAAGAAAACATATCATCAATTATGATTGATAAGAAATGTGAAAAAAAATCAGTTCGGTTAAGAAGCAGTTTTATGAATGTATCGAGTCAATTTAATCCCCATATCCGTTAACACAATTTTAGAATTGGCATTTCTGGAAATATGGTAAGATGCATCTGTGATTTCTTCGACAATCGAAACGATATTAGCACCGTGAATGAACTTGGAAAAAGATTGCCAATTGAAGTTTCCTTTATTCAATTTTTTATAAACTAGATTATCATTTCCGTAATTTTGAAGCATCGCCAGACGAAAAACCTCAATACAATAACTGAGGAATTTCATTTGTTTTTCCCGGTTCCATTCGGAGATTTGGCGCGCCCATTTTACAATTTCGCGTAGAACTTCGGGTTTCTTTTTTGCCTGAAAAGCATTCCTAACCCATTGGATAAATAAAGTTTCGAATTCCGACGCGCCTTCGTTATTTTCTGACAATGATTTAGCCAAATTCCAGTCGCCTTGTGCCTGATAAGCAATTTCTTTTGCAGAATTATGACTTCTAAGTTTTTCTAAAATATCTTCATCATTAATTCTTGGAATATTGACGATTTGACATCTTGATAAAATCGTTGGTAAGATATCATTGGTACTTGGTGCGCAAAGAATGATAAATGTATTTTTTGGAGGTTCCTCCAAGAATTTCAGAATTTTATTAGCAGCAGCATCGTTCATTTTGTCCGCTCTCCAGACAATCAGGATTTTACTTCCACCTTCAAAACTTTTCAGGTTGAATCTTTGTCCAATTTCTTCCGCTTCGTCTGCAGAAATAAAAAACTGTTTGTTCTCTGATTCCAAAAAACTTGTCCAATCATCAAAAGATGAATAAGGATTTTCTAAAATAAATTCTCTCCATTGATCAAAAAGTCTTTTGCTAAGAGAGTTTTTATTTTCTGTAAAAACCGGAAAACTGAAATGCAGATCGAGATGGTTAAGATTCTCAACCTTATGAACAGATGCTGGATTTTCTTTTTCAAAAATCTCCTGAGCCATTGCCAAAGCCAAAGGTAAAACACCAAAACCTTCTTCTCCTACGAAAAGCTGTGCGTGCCCTACTCTAGAATCCTGAATACTATCTTTTAGTAGATTCTTTATAGTTTGCTGACCGATAACTTGTTCCCATTTCATACGAGCAAAGATAATATTTTCGTTAGAAGTCGGGTGCCAGATGTCAGAAGTTTTTCGGCAAATCTGTTAAAAAACGAGGTAATCTAATAATCTTTACCAACTATCGGAAAATAACATTAATCTATCGAAGGTACTTAACAAACTTTAACCCAAATATATTTTTGCAATTCATTATTAATTAAGATATTTGCGCATTGAAATTTTAAAGGATGAAGAGAATTTTTGTTTTATCATCATTGGTAGCTGGATATTTCCTAAACGCTCAAAGTATAGGTAATTCGCCATACGGAGCTTACGGAATTGGAGATGTAAAATATGATAACACAGTCGATATTAGTTCAATGGGAGGCATTTCCACGGCTTACATTTGGGACTTTAATAATAATTTTAATTTCCGAAACCCAGCTGCGAATACCAACTTGGAACTTACCACTTTGAAAGTAGAGGGCACAAACGAAAATAATTATTACAGATCTGACTTTAATAATATAAAATCGAACAAACATTCGACATATCTATCTAATATATCGATAGCTTTCCCTATTTCCAGAAAGGTGAAATTCGGGATGGGTTTCCAGCCTTTTAGCTCTAAAAGTTATGATATCGTAAAAAGCCAAGCTTTACCAAATAGCGAAGTAACACAAGTGACCAATTTCCACGGAGAAGGTTCTTTGAATACTATTCAGGCAGCACTTTCTTATCAAATCAACTCAGAATTTGCGTTAGGTCTTAGATCTAATTTCTATTTCGGAAAGTTGTATGATATAGAAGAATCTGCTTTTACTGGAGCAGAATTAATCAGTGGTTATTCTAATAGCTATAGAGTGAGTGCGTTCAATTTTACATTGGGAACAACTTACCAGAAAAAGCTGGAAAACAATCATAAGCTGACGGTTGGTGCCACTTATACTATTGGTAACAGTGGAACTTTGAAAAACACTTATACTAACAGTACCTATTATTATCTACTTGGAGAAACCAAAGCTGGTGAAACTATTATAGATGAACAGGTTAATTATGACAAGAAATTCCTTCCTCAAGAAGCTTCTCTTGGTTTAGGTTATGGTAAAGATACCAAATGGTTTTTGAGTGCACAGCTAGACTATAAAAAAGGTGAAAGCATCAACTTCCTTGGTTCACCAATTTTCTATCAGGACTCTTACAGATATTCTGTCGGAGGTTGGTATTTACCAAATTATAATAACTTCCGTTCATATTTCTCAAGAGTTATCTACCGCTACGGTGCTTACTATGAAAAAGGAGGTTTACAGTTGAACGGAACCAACATCAACAAATATGCGATCACTGCGGGTGTTACACTTCCTTTCCAGAAAAGTACTATCAACCGTATGAATAGCATCGATCTTGGAATTGAGGTTGGAAAAAGAGGAACTCTGGATAACAATTTAATTCGACAAAATTTCATAAATTTGAGGATTGGGATCAACTTTGCAGACAAGTGGTTTGCGAAGCGCCTATACAACTAATGAAAGTACTTTGATAATCTATGAAGGATTATTATTCAAAAATATTTAAACTTAAAACATCACAACGATTCATTTTGTTGCTGATGTTTTTTCTTATTCAGTCTTGCGAAGAAGATATTGCGAAGGTTAGTAACGAAAAGAAAAAGACCAATTTTGCATCTCAGGTTATCTACAACGGCAATATTATCCAGAAAGATTCTGGGCAAGTTAAGGTTAACTTCCGTGCGCCTTTGATAGAAAAATATGAGTTGATAGACTCGCCTTATGTAGAAGCTAAAAAAGGAATTTATCTGGAATTTTTTGATAAAAAGTCAAAAGAGCCAGGAAAAATTTGGGCAAAATATGCCAGAAACGATATCAAAAAGAATTTCTATTTCGCAAAAGGACGAGTGAAAATCATAACAACTGAAGGTCAAACTTTTGTGACAGAAACCATTAACTGGGATCAAAACAAACATACGATGTACACCAAAGACACTGTTTTTGTTTCGGATAAAGACGGAAACATTCTTGTTGGCGCTCACGGAATGGTTGCTAAAGATGACTTCTCCGAATATACTTTTTTCAACAATTCCGGAAGTTTCACCTCTTCGAATTTGCCTGCAGCCAGCAAGTAAATTGCGATTAGCTGATGGCATTTTGTCGATAGCTTTCACCATAAATCTATACAAATTTGGAACAACTGAATTTTTACGCCATTGGTTTAATGTCTGGAACTAGTTTGGATGGATTGGATATTTGTTATGCAAAATTTACTCAAACAGATTCTGCCTGGAACTTCGAAATTCTGAATTGTGAAACACTTCCTTATTCTTCTGATTGGGAACAATCTTTGAGAAATGCCGTGAATCTCTCCAGCGAGGAAGTTCTAAAATTGAATGTTGATTATGGATTTTATCTTGGAGAAAAAACTTCAGAATTCATTTCAAAACATAAAATCATCAATCTTGATTTGATTGCTTCACACGGTCACACGGTTTTTCATCAGCCAAAAAACAAATTCACTTTACAAATTGGAGATGGAAGAGCTATTAAATCAAAAACCAATAAAACGGTTGTCTATGATTTCCGAAGTCAAGATGTGATTCTGGGAGGAAATGGAGCGCCTTTGGTTCCAATTGGTGATGAACTGTTGTTTTCGGAATTTGATGCTTGTCTTAATCTTGGCGGATTTTCTAATATTTCTTTGAAACGAAATGGAAAACGAATCGCTTTCGATATTTGTCCCGTCAATATTATTCTGAATGATTTGGCTTTGAAACTCGGGAAAAAATTTGACGACAATGGAGATCTGGCAAGAAATGGATTAATTGATTATGAACTTCTTGATCAATTAAATCAACTCAAATTCTATCAGGAAAAAGCACCAAAATCTTTGGGAATAGAATGGATTAACGAACAAGTTTTACCATTAATAAAAACTCAAAAAACAGAAGATCTTTTGGCAAGCTTCACAGAACATTCTGCTGTTCAAATTGCTAAAATATTGGATGAATTTGAGGTAAAAAAAATCTTAATTACAGGAGGTGGAACTTACAATAGTTATCTTATTGAAAAGATAAAAGCAAAGACCAAAACCGAAATCCAAATTCCAAAAAAGGAAATTATTGAATACAAAGAAGCTTTGATTTTTGCTTTTATGAGCGTTTTGAGATTACAGAATCTCAATAATGTTTTGTCATCCGCAACTGGAAGTTTGTACGACCATTCTTCTGGTTTGGTTTGCTAGATTAAAGTTGTTCGATTTTATCCGTCAAAGAATTGATAAAATTTTGAAGTGGTTTTTCTACCATCATTTTGATAAATGGATTGAATTTCCCTTCGAATAATAACTGAACTTCTGTTTGATTTTCGTTAAGAGGATTCATTGCGCCTGTCAAAGCGAAATCCAAACTTGAACTTGCAGATTTCAGAACTACTTCTTTATCAGAAACATTATCAATTTTCAAAGCAATTTCCGGCATACCCTTCAACCCGAATTTGAAACCGTTTTCTCTAGCTTCGAAACTTTGCAGACCTTCTGGCATCAAATCTTTGTAATCCTCAGGATTTTTAAGCATTCCCGCCAATTCTGATGAAGATTTATTTACAACAATTTTTCGTCCTTCTAAATTCATTTTTATATTTTTGTATTAATATTAATAGCCTTACAAATGTATAAAGTTTTTATCAATGAGAAAAGATTAATTTTGAGTTCTGAGCCTCAAGATAGTCCTAAAACACTGAATTACGATGGGTCGCATAGTTTTGACTTTGCTATTGACTTGTTAGAAAATACTGCGTCGCAAGGCCTTAATATTTATCATAATAATGTAGAAGAACTCTGGGCCGATTTCAGAAATTACTTCAAAAATATAGAAGCTGCCGGCGGCGTTGTCATCAATCCAGAAAATAAAATTCTCTTTATCCATCGATTAGGAAAGTGGGATTTGCCCAAAGGTAAAATTGAAAAAGGCGAATCCAGAGAAGTGGCTGCAGTACGCGAAGTAGAAGAAGAATGTGGCATTTTCAATCTCGAACTGAAGGATTTTATCAATTCTACTTATCATATTTATACGGAAAGAGACGGAAAAAAAATCCTTAAAACAACTTATTGGTTTGAGATGTTTTATGCAGGAAATGAAAAGCCGAAACCACAAATAGAGGAAGGCATCAATGAAGTTGGCTGGAAAAATGATGTAGAAATCGAATCGCAAATTCTGCCTTCTACATTTCAAAATATTAAATTAATTTTGAACGATTTCAAAAATAGAAAACCTCAATAATTTGAGGTTTTTCTTTTATATAAAATCAATAATTTTTTCGAGAGCAATTCCGCGTGAAGCTTTTAATAAGACATTCTCACTCTTAACTGGATTAGCTTTTAATCTTTCAATCAATTCTGAAGTATTTTCGAAAGCGTTATCTGAATGATTAACTAATTTAAAATTCGGACCAACTGTAATTATTTCATCGAATCCACAAGATTTTGCGAAGTCTAAAATGGTCTGATGTTCTTTCAAACTTTCTTCTCCAAGTTCCAACATATCGCCAATGATAATCGTCTTAGTTCCTTCAAAAGTTTTGAAGTTTTCTAATGAAACCTGCATACTGCTTGGATTGGCATTGTAAGTATCTAAAACTAATGTTTTATCGTCTTTCTTTTGGATTTGCGAACGCATATTAGACGGAACATAATTTTCTATTGCGTTTTTAATTACAGAAATATCGAGCCCAAAATGTAAACCTAAAGCAACCGCTGCAGAGATATTATCATAATTATATTTCCCAGTAAGATTAGAAAAAATCTCAGTTCTTTGATAATCCAATCCCACAAAATGGTCTTTGTAAACCGGCGAAAAATAATAATCTGAATCTGATTTTCCAAACGTAATTTTCGGTGAATAATCAGCCGTTTTCTTTTCCTGAATCTCATCATTCTGATTAACCAGAATTTTTTGTTGATGATTTTTAAGATAATCATACAACTCAGATTTTCCTTTGATTACGCCTTCATAACCGCCAAAACCTTCGAGGTGAGCTTTTCCAAAATTGGTAATGTAACCGATATTGGGTTTTGCAATTTCACATAAGAATTCAATTTCTTTCTGATGGTTGGCGCCCATTTCTATGACAGCAACCTCGTGTTCTTGTCTGATGGACAGAATAGTCAAAGGAACTCCAATATGATTGTTAAGATTTCCGAAAGTATATTGAACTTTAAATTTCTCAGCTAGAACGTTGCTGATTAATTCTTTGGTGGTCGTTTTACCATTACTACCGGTCAACCCAATAAATGGAATATCCAATTGATTTCTGTGAAATATTGCTAAATGTTGTAAAAACATCAATGTAGAAGGAACATAAAATATATTATTTTCCGGCTTGGAATATTCCTCATCTTCTATAATTACAGCTAAAGCTCCTTTTTCAATTGCTTCGTTGGCTTTTTCCGCCGCATTATAAGTTTCTCCAGAGAAGGCAAAGAAAACACTTCTATCCTCTATTTTTCTACTATCTATAACGACATTTCTGCTTTGCAAGAAAATTGGGTAAAACTCACTGATATTCATAATTCAAAAATATTAAAATGCTTCTATATAAAAACAAAAAACAGCAGAAAATTCTGCTGTTTTTTTATATCATAATAGTTTGATATTATCTTTTTGTACGTCCTGTCTTGGCGTTTTTAGCATCCTGTGCAACACGGAAACCAATCCAGCCATAACCTTTCATCTGATTTTTAAATCTTCTTTGTCCCGGATCCAACCAATAAGCAGAATCTAACCAAGAACCTCCTTTTACAACTCTACTGTAATCATTGATTTGAGAAGTTGCTTTCTTTTTATCTTTTTGTAGAGCTACAGTTCCATTTTGGTTAACTACGAAAGTTGGTTTTACAGAGTTGTACATATTATACTCAGAACTATCACTTGGAGGCGTTCCGCCCGCGTCTAATGAAGATTGATAATCACCATCTCTGTAGTTTCTGTTATCTTCTACTACTTTTCTTTCAAACTCACCAGGTAAACCTTTGTAAACCAAACGACCATCTGCTAATGTATCGTACTTGATCTCCATATTACCCACTTTTTTATAAGATCCGTCTTCATTTTTAACCGCTTCTACTACAACATTTCCTCTGAAATAGTTGAAGTCGCTAAATTCCTCATCAATCATTGGTCTGTAGATATCAGCTACCCATTCTGCAACGTTACCATACATTCCGTAGATACCAAGATCGTTAGATGGATATTGTTTCACATCTGCAGTTGTGGGAGATCCATCATTTTTCCAACCGGCTACACCAGAGTAATCACCTCTACCTTGTTTGAAGTTTTCTAGGTACATCCCGCGGTTTCTACCCTTTTTACCTTTAATTTTATCCATTTGAGTATTCTTACCTAAGTAATTATTATACTCTCTTTCTTTTTGAAGTCCCAAAGCTGCAAATTCCCACTCAACTTCTGTCGGAAGTCTGAATTTCTCAACTACACCTGATGCGGCATTTCTGTTAGCAGCAGCAATTTTTTCGTTAGAAGTTTTGATTCCGCTTCTTTGTTGTAGTTTTTTCTTATCAATATAAGCATCCATTTCCGCATCATTGGATTTGAATTTGTCCATATTGAACGTTGTACCAGCAGTAGAAGCTTTGTCAGCAGTATAAACATCTTTCGATATTACACCTTGTCTCATCAACGCTTTCTCATTCGCTCTATCAGTTAACCAGTCACAATATTTTGTTGCCTGTAACCAAGAAACACCTACAACCGGATAATAATCATATTCTGGAGATCTGAAATAAGTCTCCGCATAGTCGTTACGCGACAACTTGTTGTTCCATACCAAAGTATCTGGTAAAGCACCTGTATAGATATGTTTGAAGCTAGGATCAGAAGAAGGGAAAACAAACTTAAGCCAAGTTGTATATTCTCTATATTCTGAGTTGGTAATTTCTGTATCACCAATAAAGAAAGAACTGACCTGCATTCTTCTTGGTGTGTTATTCCAATCATGCATTACATTATCTTCCACAAGCCCCATTGTAAAAGTTCCACCTTCTACATAGACCATTCCTGGCCAAGCTTTAGGCTTTTGCTGTTTACCTGAGAAGAACCACCCGTCTTTTTCGTTGGGCTTCCATCCGGTTTTGCTCACAAAACCTTTAGTACCACCACCTTTCTTCGAGTTCCCTCCGCCTCCACAACCTACCAATAGTAATGTTGAGCTTAAAGTAATGATCGAAAACAACCTTATTTTTTTCATAATCTGATATAGAAATTTTCAAAGTACAAAGAAAAAGGAAATTCTTTAATTAATCAAATATTGTTTCCTTTTTTTTGATAGAACGCAATTAAATTAATTTTATTATATACCATTTTTTTAAAAAAATCGTTTATTTTGTAATCTTAATAAATAACATTGATGAAATTCAAATTTTATACTTTCGTTTTCTTTTTTATGTCTGTTTTTGGATTTGCGCAAAGGATTAATCTAAACTGGGAAGGCACAAAAGAAATGGATTATGGTACAGAGAAAATTACCTATCCTTTCTTTACAAATCATAGTTATCTTATAGATACCAATTCCATTTTTATTAATCTAAATATAAAAACGGATAATCAGATAAAACTGGAGCAGTTTCAATGGGAAATATTGCCTGCAAAGGATGTTCACGGTTTAAAAATGAACGCACTTTCAGCCACGCCGGACGCCAATGTTAATTATTTTTTAAATGAATCAGAAGGCGCTCAAAATGCTAATATCAGTGTTGAAGCTTTGAAGGTTGAAAATAATAAAATATACAAACTAGTATCATTTACTATTTCCCAAAATACAGCTAAAATATCTTCTTTATATAAAGGCAGTAACAAAATTGGAACTACTGACAATCCTCTAAAATCCGGAACCTTTTACAAAATAAAAGTGGACAAATCCGGTATTTTTAAAATTACAAAACAATTCCTGCAACAAAACGGAATTAATCCATCAAACGTCAATCCGAAAAATTTTAGAATTTACGGAAATGGTGGTGTCATGTTGCCGGAGTTCAATCAAGAGAATTATACCAATCCAGGTAACGGAGCCAACTATATTAATTTAAAATATAGTGCGCTGCAAGAAAATGCAATCCAAATCATCGGAGAAGAAGATGGAGTTTGGAATGAGAATGATTATGCACTATTCTATGCTCAGGGGCCAAATGGTTATAATCTTTATAACAATAATAATGGAAATGGAAAAAAAAGGGTAGAGACAAGATCTGATACACCTAATAACGTAGTGAATATATATGAAGATTATTCCTATTACTTTATCAATTTTGATTTGGGCGAAGGAAAAAGAGTACAAACTGTAGATAATAATTTACCCTCTGAATTAATAACCCGTTATGATGATTACCAATTCATTAACGAAGAAAAATTTAATCTTGTAAAATTAGGAAGAATATGGACTGGGGATGTGATTTCTGGAAGCAAAGAAGTAACGTTCAACACAAAATCACCTATACATGCCGATGATGTTATTCGTTTCAAAACGAAGGTTGTTGCTTTCAATGCACAATCTACTAGTATAAAATTTGATATTAATAATGCTCAATATAGTGGAACCACAAATACAAATGCGGAAACATTTTATGAGCATTTGGGACAAGAAGGATTTTTACTCGATCAAACTGGAAACAGCATAAAATTCACTTACACACCAAACACAAGTTCTAATCCCAACGGTCTGTACTATTTTGATTATGCAGAAGTACAATATAAAGAGGATTTGAATTTCAACAATTCGCAAATGAATTTTCGGGACTTTGATATCGCAACTGGTTCAGGAGATTTATATGGTTTTTCTGTAAAGAATGCATCGGAAATTGAACAAATATGGGATGTTTCTGATATTACCAATGCTAAAAAGCTAACCAACAAAAATACAGAAAGCTCTACGTTTAATTTTGGATATCCGGCTAACAATCCATATTTTAATAATGAATTCACGGCATTCAAAAGCTCGGCAGCATTTGAACCAAGTTTTGTTGGACGAATCGAAAATCAAGACTTGGCATCACTTAGAGATGTTGATTATCTGATGATTACTCAGCCTGCATACATGTCCCAAGCCGAAAGATTAGCAGCATATCATAGAAGCACGAATGGCTATAATGTTCAAGTTGTCGATGTAAACAAGATCTATAACGAGTTCAGTAGTGGGAGTAAAGATATCACAGCAATCAGAGATTTTATTACAAGACTTAATACAACTAATGGTAATTTAAAATATGTTTTTTTATTGGGAGATACTTCTTACGATTTCAAGAACAGAATAGCTAATAACACAGATATCATCCCAAGTTATCAAAGTGAATATAGTGCTGATGTAAAATCATCTTACGTTACAGATGATTACTTTGTAATGACTAAACCTCAAACCACTACAAGCCTTGCCAGTATTTTGCCAGATATTCCTATTGGCAGATTACCTGCTGACAATACTCAGGAAGCAAAAATAATGATTGACAAAACCCTTGCGTATAATAATGGTTTGCCTAATCAATCCAATCCCTTTGGAGAATGGAGAATGAAACTTGATTTTGTTGCTGATGATGATTTTGAAGGTGCCAATATACCTCTAGGAATCAAAGGCCCTTTTCATTATCTTGTGGACTATGCAATAACCGAAAATTTTTCTGACAGCAAAAAGCCAGAGTACAACATAAGAAAACTTTATCTGGATGCTTTCCCTGCAGTAACAAGCGCCGGAGGGCAAAGATATCCGCAAATCAACCAGGCGATAACCAATGATGTGGGAAATTCTTTGTATTTGTTTTATTTTGGACATGGGGGAATCAATGGATGGGCACAGGAAAGAGTTTTAACGTCGACAGAAGTTCAGGGTTTCAACAATTATACTGCAGTTTATAGCCGATTTCCGTTTGTATCTACAATTACTTGTGAATTTACATTATGGGATGAGCCTAACACGAACTCTGTAGGTGAACAATTAATAAAACTTGCGACAGGCGGTGCTTCTACAATGATTACCTCAAGTCGTGCAATTTCTGTGGACTACGGAAGAAAATTCACGCCTATCTTCACGAAAAACTTATTCACACTGAATTCTGCAAATGATTTTAATACAATAGGCGATGCACACTTGGCTGCAAGAAAAGAATATTACATCACCGCTGCCTATGGAGCTTCGTCTGAACCTTTCAAGGTAAATTTTCTTGGTGATCCAGCAATGAAAATGAGCCGTCCAAAGAAATTATTAACAATAGATAATATCATTACACCAGTTCCTAATAAAATCAGAGCTTTAGATTTTGTTAAAGTTCAGGGACGAGTTCTAAAGGCTGATGGAAATCTAGATAACACTTATAATGGTCGTGCAGTAATTAATGTTTTTGATAAAAAGATTCAAAAAACAACTTTGAACAATGACAATCTTCCTACATTGGCAGAGGTGATGAAATATAAGGAAGAACCTAGCGCCATTGTTAAAACTTCTGGTAAAGTTGAAAATGGTGTTTACACGGTAGAATTTTATGTCCCGAAAGATATCAACTATGAAATTCCAATTGACCCTGATACAAATCAACCTGTAAAAGGAAGGATTCTTGCATATGCTGAAAACTTCGAAGATGCTAAAAAGAAAGGCACGGTGGCGTTCGATGTATTTAATAATCAAACACAGGTTGTAGGAGACATTAACCCAGATGGTATAAATGATGCAGAACCTCCTGTTGCTAATCTTTATATGAACAACACCAATTTTGCCAATGGTGGTATTACAGATCAAAACCCGATGCTTTTAGCTTGTGTCAAAGATAATACAGGAATCAACTCAACCGGAGCAGGTATCGGACATGATATTACTGTAGTGCTGGATGGAGATATTGTCAACACCACTGCTCTTAATGATTATTTCTCTTCCGGTGATGGCAATGGTTGTAGCTTTGGAGATTTACAAGATTATCAAAAAGGATATGTAACGTTCCCTTTCAGAAATTTAACTCCTGGCGAACATCAATTAGTTTTTAAAGTTTGGGATATTAATAATAATTCGACGTCTTCTACGTTAAACTTTGTAGTAAAAGATGAATCTGAAAAGAAACTGACTGTTAATAGACTTCTTAATTGGCCAAATCCATTTACTAATAAAACTTATGTTCAGTTTGAGCATAATTGTGATGATATCTTGGACGTCAATGTTCAGATCTATACAATTACAGGGAAAATTGTTAGAACATTATCTACCAGTATTTCTGCGGAACCATTTCTACAAGGCTTCAGAACGCCAAGACAAGCCATAGAATGGGACGGAAAAGATGATTTTGGAGATACGGTTGCAAAAGGTACATATATTTTTAAGATATTTGCACGCAGTCAGAATCAGGAAAAATGTTCAGGAAGCGCAACTGCTGTAGAAAAAATGGTGTTATTAAAATAAAAAAAATAATATATCGGTAAAACTTTTACCTTAAAAGAAAAAAAATGAATTTAACAAAAAGATTATTTTTAGGATTAGGAATCGGCGTTAGTGCCTTTGCCTTTTCTCAAAGCAATGTTCAGCCAGTATTGACGGGCGCTCCATTCTTGAGAATATCTCCAGATGCAAGAGCTGGTGGTATGGGAGATCAGGGGGTTGTGACATCTACGGATGTTTTTTCACAGTTTTGGAATGCTGCAAAATATCCTTTTGCAAAAGTTTCTTCAGGATTTGGGGTTAACTATACACCATATATGAGTAAGCTTACAAATGATGTGTTCTTGCTTTACGGTTCTTACTATACTTTTTTAGGGGATGATGAGCGTTCTACTTTGAGTGCGAGTATCTATTACTTCAACATGGGTGATGTAGATTTAACAGATTTCGTAGGTAATGAGGTTATCCAAGGTGGAACAGCAAAACCTAATGAATTCTCAATTGACGTTGCATACGGTTTGAAATTGAGTGATAACTACTCTATGGCGGTTACTGGTAGATTCATTAGATCTGATATTGGTGGAGGTTTCAACTCAAACAGTACTTTGAAGCCGGCTAACACTTTTGCAGTAGATGTTTCCGGTTACTATATGTCTCCGAAACACGAAAGCATCAGTGGATATGAAGGGCGTGTAAAAGCTGGTTGGGCTGTTCAAAATCTAGGTCCTAGACTAGATTATACAGGAGATGAAGAATCTAGATCTTACCTTCCTACAATGGCAAGATTAGGTTTGGGTTATGATTTATTAATTGATGATCAAAACCGTTTCAGTTTAAGCGGTGAAGCTTCCAAAATCTTAGTTCCTGGTCCAGATGCAACGGGTAACGTTCCAAATGTTGGAGTAATGGAAGGAATTGGAAAATCATTCAGCAACAAGAAAAGTATTATGTTCAGTGGAGCTGCAGAATATTCTTATGACGAGACGTTCGCTCTTAGAGCTGGATATTTCACAGAAGCACCAGAGCAAGGAGCTAGACAATATGCAACTGTTGGTGTTGGTTTCAAATATGCTTCTTTCGGTTTAGATCTTTCTTATTTAATCAATACTTCAAAAATCAATTCAGCTTTAGATAATACTTTGAGATTTGGATTGACTTGGAACATTGGTAGCGAAACTTATAACGCTCAAGATTATTAATTTTCTGAATTAATAAATAATTATAAAATTTTGCCAGAGCTTTCTGCTTTGGCATTTTTTTTTGATTAAATTTAAAATTAACTTTACGTTTAATCTCATCCTGATCATCCGATTAAATCATTACTTTCTGTAAATTTGCAAAATGAACTACAGTTCCGAACTCAAAAAATTCTTAACCAGCCAATACATCTATTCCGGAGCTCGCATTGCTCTAGCGATAGTGATTCCAAGTATCATCTTGGCGCATTTTGGTTTGCTTAAGGAATATTTTCTGTTCCCACTCGGAACAAGTTTCGTAGGACTAACGGATCAACAAGGACCTTTCATAAGAAGAAGAAACACACTAATACTTTCTGTTTTTTCCTTCTTTCTGATTGCACTTTTGGCAAGTTTACTCAAAGGATTCCCCATTGCAGTTTATTTACAAATCATCATTTTCGGATTTTTCTTTTCGATGATTGGCGTTTATGGGATGAGATTGGCAACCTTTGGTTCCATCGCCCTTGTTGTTTTAAGTATCTTTATTGATGGACATTTGACAGGAGATGATATTTTTAAAAGTTCGTTCATATTCTTCCTTGGTTGTCTCTGGTTTTTTATCGTTTTTTTGGTTGTTTCCAAGTTACAGCCCTACAAATTAGCCAGTCAGGTTGTTGGGGAGAACTATTTGGAGTTGGCAGATTATCTAAGAATCAAAGCCAGACATTATACCAAAAATCCAGATTTTGATTCATTATTAAATCAATTAATTTCTCAGCAAGTTAAGATTAAAAACCTTCAGGAAGATACCAGAGAAATTGTCTTCAAAACCAGACAAATCGTCAACGAATCTACCACACAAAGTAGAATTCTAATGTTGATGTTTCTCAATTCCATTGACCTTTATGATAAGCTTCTAACCTCAGAAAACGATTACAAAAGAATGAATCAGGTTTTTGGGAAAACAAAACTTCTTCAAAATATCCACGATTATCTTTTGGTAATGGCGGACGAAATTACCAATCTCGGAATTTCTCTACAAAGTGGTTTACCTTATAAAGAAGTGACTAATTTTGATAATGAACTGAAGAAAATCTACGATGAATTTTTCGATCATCGTTCCAAGAAATTTTCTTCCGAAACATTAGAAGATTTTATGATGTTGCGTCTGGTTCTGATGAGAATTACTGAGATCACGGATGAAGTGACAACTATTTTGAAAGTCAATTCTCAGGATAAGAAATTGGCAAAAAGTTTATCCTCAGGATTAGATTATTCTCAATTTTTACCGAAAGAAGAAAAACTGAATCTCAAAGTTTTATTCTCCAATTTCTCTCTTAATTCTGGACATTTTCGACACGCTGTAAGAGTAACAATCGCTTTGCTGATTGGTTATATTGTTTCCAGATTTGAGATTCTCGGGATTGGACATTCTTATTGGATATTGATTACCATTATTGCCATTCTGAAACCAGCTTATTCAACCACAAAACACAGGAATCTTCTGCGATTCTTCGGAACTTTGGCTGGTGCGACCATCGCTTATATCATTTTACATTTTGTTGATGAGCCCACGACTTTGCTGATGATACTTTTAGTCAGTATGATTATCTGTTTTAGTTTATTGAAGTCCAATTATTTTTGGGCAGTTTTGTTTATGACGATTTATATTTTCTTGTCTTTCAATTTCTTAAGACCCGGAAATATCAACCTCATCTTCAAAGACAGATTGCTGGATACAGCGATTGGAGGAATTGTAACTTTCTTGGTCGCTTACTTTATTTTACCAGTTTGGGAACATACTCAGAATCTGGCTTTGATGAAAAAATCTTCCAAAAGCAATCTCGATTATTTCCGATTGGTAATGGATCATTTCTTGAAAAATGAGCCGGAAGATCAGGATTTCCGACTGAAAAGAAAAAACGCAATCATCGATTTGGCGAATCTTTCTGATAACTTTCAAAGGATGATTTCTGACCCAAAAAATCAACAAAGAAAACTGGAAGCAGTTCATCAATTTGTAACCACATCACATTTGATTACAGCTTACACAGCTTCTTTATCACAATACGCCAAATCTGGTCACGAGTTTCCGGAAATCGATTTTCAAAATTGGAAAATCAAAATCTCTGCAGAATTATTGCGAACATCTTCCCTACTCTATCAACAAGATCTGGATGAACAAATACGTTCCGAAAGTCACATAAAACCGGAAGATCAGGTGTTTGATTTATTAGAAAAAAGAAAAGCAGAATTAGAAAATCAAGTTTTTTTCGATGAGAGAAAAACCTTTACTGTAAGTCATTTGACAGAGATCAAAAACATCAAAGAATTACTGGAATTGATCTATGATGTTGCAAAAGATCAACGGAAAATTATAGAGGAATATTTGATTCATCAATCTACAACTGCGAAACAATAGTTATCAAAGAAAGAAATTTTGGCCTTGTAAAAATCTTCATTCTCCAAATCATAAACTCTGCTTTTCACAATCAGTTCCTCTTGTAATTCAAAAGGTAAAACATCATAATGCTTTTTCAAAGACCAATGTTTGCTGTGATGGATTTTGTAAAGCGCCTCTTTCACACACCAGATTGCCGTTAAAAAATCAACTTCCTCAGAATTATCAATATAAGCATCTTCGTGAAGAATAAATTTGTGCCGAATATTTTTGATCTTTTCTTTACGTTTTTCAAGGTCTATTCCCACTCTCTTTTTAGAAATAGCCAAAGCCGCCAACGGATAAGAATGACTGATTGAAATATGAAAATCCTGCGGAAAAAGATAAGGCTCGCCATTTTCTCGATAAAGAATTTTGTGATTAGGAAGCAATACTTTCAACATTTTCCTCACCATCAAAAACTCCGAGATTTTGTTCGGATGATAGCCAAGAATTTTAGCCTGATTTTCTGGTTCCAGCAAAAGATCAGAGTCCAATTCTTCATTTTCATCAAATTCCCAAATCAGAATTTGAGCAATATCATCGGAAAGATCTTTGTAAAGTGGCATCAATTATTTTTTTTGAATGCTTAAAATTAATAAAAAAAGACGACTTCAAAAATTACAATCCTGATTGTCAGAACTTAAAAATGCCTTAAAAATGAGGCTTTAAGATTATTTTAACAATTATGTGATGTAAATTTGCAGTATCAAAATGAAAAATTCAATCGTATATATTCTAATGTTTGTGTTTCTGTTATTTACAGCAGAAAACAAGCAAACTCTTGATTTCCAACAAGATTTTGGAAATCAGAATATCTCGTTGCAAGTTCTTTCTTTTGCTAAAAAACACCACAAGAATCATTCATTAGAGAAAACATCTTTACAACAAATCAATGATTCTCTAGATTCTCCCGAAGAAAGTAATCTGAATTTTTCCGATGCTCTTAATTTTGTTGCAATTGTAGCGACATTCGGGTTTGGTTATCTTCTACATTTATATTTCAGACAAAGAACACCAACTTTTCACGAGCCGAAACTTATTCTTTCTTCGGTCAAAAGATTTATTCTGCTGCGTTCTATCCGAATTTAAAATTTACTTTTTCGAAAACAGAATTACCCTTATTCCAAAGTGGTAACAATCTCTGTTGTTTTTGAAAACTTCCCTATTCAATATTTCGAATAATCATTTGCTACGGTTTTAATTCTAAAATTAGATTCTAAAGTCCAGTTTTAAAACGATTATTCTTTCAACACACAATCAAAAAAAAATTATTTAAAATGAAACCGCAAGGTTTGTTAATTCCTCTAAAAAAATATTAGATTATGAACAAAAGAGTCACACTTACTCTTATTTTCAGCACATTATTGATGATTTTAAGCTGCAAAGACAAAAAAGAAGAAAAAGAAGAATCTGTCGTTTACCCAACAACGTCTCCAGTAAAAATGGACACTGTGATCAACAAAGAATTTGTTTCCCAAATCAGATCCGAAAGGAATATCGAAATCCGAGCTCAGGAAAAAGGATTCTTAGAAAAAATATATGTTGATGAAGGTCAGCACGTACAAGCCGGACAAGTTTTGTTCAGAATTATGCCACAACTTTATCAGGCTGATGTTTTGAAAGCTAAAGCAGAAGTGGCACAGGCTGAAATTGAATTACAGAATGCAAGTACTTTGGCAAAGAGCAATGTTGTTTCCATTAATGAAAAAAGAATGGCGAAAGCTAAATTAGACGCTGCAAAAGCTGAATTGAACTTAGCTCAAACACATTTATCTTTCACTACAATCAAAGCACCTTTCTCAGGAATTATCGACCGTCTTCCTCTTAAATTGGGAAGTTTGGTAGATGAAGGAGATCTTTTGACAAGCCTTTCCGACAACGGTGGAATCTTCGCTTACTTCAATGTTTCTGAACCAGAATATCTTAATTATCAGACGCATTCTGCAGAACGTGGAAACAATCAAGTTTCTTTGATAATGGCGAATGGAGAAACTTTCCCAAATAAAGGAATCATCCAAACCATTGAAGGTGAATTCGATAATGAAACTGGAAATATCGCTTTCCGAGCAAAATTCCCGAATTCAAATCAATTATTAAGAAATGGAGAAACAGGAAAAATCCAAATGACGCTTCCTCTTAAAAATGCCTTGATCATTCCTCAAAAAGCGACTTACGAGATCCAGGATCAGAAATATGTTTTCGTGGTTGGAAAAGACGGCGTTGCCAGATCAAAAAATATCAAGGTTGCTTACGAACTTCCCGACATATATGTTGTTTCCGAAGGGCTTAATTCTAATGACAAAATCTTGTTAGAAGGGGTTCAAAAAGTGAAAGACGACCAGAAAGTGGAAACCAAATTCCAAGATCCGAAAAAAGTCTTGAGCTCATTAAAATTACAAGCCAACTAAGATATATGATAAGTGATGATTGATAAATGATTCTAATTCTTTGTCTATTATCTATTCGTCTATTATCTATTATCTCAAAAAATAATTTTTTATGTTTAAGAAATTCATTCGCAGACCAGTTCTGTCTATAGTAATCTCTTTGATTATCGTATTTATGGGAGTCTTGTCTTTGGTAAAACTTCCTATCACACAATTCCCTGCTATTTCTCCGCCAAAAGTGAACATCACGGCGGAATATCCTGGAGCTAATAACGAATTGCTTATTAAATCTGTCGTAATTCCGTTGGAACGCGGATTAAATGGTGTTCCAGGAATGAAATATATGACTTCTGATGCTGGAAACGACGGTGAGTGTTCCATCCAAATCGTTTTTGATTTAGGAACAGACCCGAATGTTGCTGCTGTGAACGTTCAAAACCGTGTGTCGTCTGTTGTTAACAAATTACCTCCGTTGGTAGTTCGTGAAGGGGTGAAAATCACTCGTGAAGAACCAAATATGCTAATGTATATCAACCTTTACAGTGATGACCCGAAAGCGGACCAAAAATTCCTTTTCAATTATGCTGATATTAATGTAATGTCAGAATTGAGAAGGGTAAGTGGAGTTGGTTTTGCTGATATCTTAGGAACCCGCGAATATGCGATGCGTATTTGGTTGAAGCCTGATAGAATGACAGCTTACGGAATTTCTGCTGATGAAGTGATGGAATCTTTGAATGCCCAAAGTTTGGAAGCTTCTCCAGGAAAAACAGGTGAAAGTTCCGGAAAACGTTCTCAGTCATTCGAATATATTTTGAAATATCCAGGTCGTTTCAATAATGAAAAAGACTATGGAAATATCATTCTAAAAGCTAAAACTGATGGCGAATTTGTAAGACTGAAAGATGTGGCGGATATAGAATTCGGTTCATCTATGTATGACATCTACTCTACTTTAAATGGAAAACCGTCTGCCGCAATTACTTTGAAACAATCTTATGGTTCTAATGCAAGTGACGTTATCAAGAATGTAAAAGTGTTGATGTCTGATTTGCAAAAAACCTTCCCAAAAGGAATGCATTATGAAATCAGTTATGACGTTTCAAGATTCTTGGATGCATCAATTGAAAAAGTTGTTCATACATTATTTGAAGCGTTTATATTAGTAGCAATCGTAGTTTTTCTATTCTTAGGAGACTGGCGTTCTACATTGATTCCAACAATTGCGGTTCCGGTTTCATTAATAGGAACATTTGCAATAATGTCCGCTTTTGGAATTACTTTAAACTTGATTTCACTCTTTGCGTTGGTAATGGCAATTGGTATTGTCGTCGATGATGCGATTGTCGTGATAGAAGCCGTCCACGCCAAGATGGAAGAAAAACATCTGTCGCCACTCAAAGCAACGGAAGAAGCAATGCACGAAATCAGCGGAGCGATTATCGCAATCACTTTGGTAATGGCTTCGGTTTTCATTCCAGTTGCGTTTATGTCTGGTCCGGTTGGGGTTTTCTATCGTCAGTTTTCAATTACGATGGTTTCTTCAATCATATTATCGGGAGTTGTGGCTTTGACATTGACACCGGCTTTATGTGCAATCATTCTGAAAAACAATTACGGAAAAGAGAAAAAGAAAACTCCTGTTACGAGATTTTTGGATGGTTTCAACAACTTATTTACAGTTGGAGCTGGAAAATACCATAATTTACTAACTAAAGTTGTAACGAGAAAAATGGTAACACTTCCGTTATTAGTCCTTTTCTGTATAGGAACTTTTTTCTTGAGTAACAAATTGCCTTCTGGATTTATTCCAAGTGAAGACCAAGGGATGATTTACGCAATTATCCAAACGCCACCAGGTTCAACATTGGAAAGAACGAATCAAATTGCTTTGCAGCTTCAAAAAGCTTCTGAAGATATTGATGGTGTTTCGTCTGTTTCATCTTTAGCAGGTTATGAGATTTTGACAGAAGGAACGGGTTCTAACTCTGGAACTTGTTTGATTAATCTTAAAAACTGGGATGAAAGAAAAGAATCAGCTACGGAAATCATAGAACAATTGGAACAAAAAGCCAAAGAAATTCCTGGTGCGAATATCGAATTCTTCCAACCACCGTCAATCCCTGGTTATGGTGCCGCAGGAGGATTTGAATTAAGACTTTTGGACAAAGCTGGAAGTGGAGATTATCACAAAATGGAACAAGTCAGCAATGATTTTGTAAAACAATTAAAAAAACGTCCGGAACTAGGTTCAGCTTTCACATTCTATTCTGCGAGTTTTCCTCAATATATGTTGAAAGTTGATAATGATTTGGCAGAACAAAAAGGTGTAACGATAGAAAAAGCAATGGACAATCTTTCGACTTTGATTGGATCCAATTACGAAACGAGTTTCATTAGATTCGACAGACCTTATAAAGTAATTGTTCAGGCCGGCCCACAATATCGAGCTTTGCCAAGTGATTTATTGAAATTGTATGTCAAAAATGATAAAGACCAAATGGTTCCTTATTCAGATTTTATGCATCTTGAAAAAGTATATGGATTATCAGAAATCACGAGACACAATATGTACAACTCTTCCGAAGTGAGCGGAACGCCGGCTCCTGGATATAGTTCCGGAGATGCGATTAAAGCAATTCAGGAAGTTGCAGATAAAACATTGCCAAGAGGTTTTGGAATAGACTGGGCGGGGATTTCTAAAGACGAAGTTTCCAGAGGTAACGAAGCGATTTACATTTTCTTGGTTTGTCTTGGATTCGTTTATTTGATTCTTTCCGCACAATACGAAAGTTTCATCTTGCCTTTACCAATCATTTTGTCTTTACCGACGGGGATTTTCGGAGCGTTTTTATGCCTGACTCTTTTCGGATTAGAAAATAACATCTATGCACAGGTGGCAATGGTAATGCTCATCGGACTGCTCGGAAAGAACGCTGTTTTGATTGTCGAATTTGCAGTTCAGAAAAAAGCAGAGGAAGGACTTTCTACAAAAGAAGCGGCTTTACAAGGAGCATCATTGAGATTCCGTCCGATTTTGATGACATCATTCGCATTTATCGCTGGATTGATTCCTTTGGCTTTAGCAACAGGACCTGGAGCTGTAGGAAACAGAACTATCGGAACCGCAGCTGCAGGAGGAATGCTCATCGGAACTATTTTCGGATTGATGATAATTCCTGGATTGTATTACATTTTCGCCAACATTGCGGCTAAGTCCAAACTGACTTACTATGAAGAAGAAAATCCTTTAACAGAAAACACTGAACCTTACCAACACGATGGAAAATTTGAAGATAAATAAAAATATAATAGCCACAGCATTCATTTCATTAGCATTGATTGGATGTAAAGCACCAATGGCTACCAAAATTCAGGATAGAGTAAAAGAAACTATTCCTCAGAATTTTGAGAATCAGACTGCTTCGGAAAATAATTCCGGAATTACGCCTTGGAAAGAGTTTTTCACAGACCCAAATCTTGTGAATCTGATTGATGAAGCTTTGAAAAATAATCAGGAATTAATGATTACGCTTCAGCAAATCGAAATCGCAAAAAGTGATGTGATGTACAAAAACGGAAAATTGAGTCCGACTGTTGCCGCAAAATTAAGAGCAGGAATTGAAAAAGTCGGCCGTTATACAAGCACCGGAGCCGGTGATGCTTCCACAGAAATAACCGATGGAAAAGAAGTTCCTGAGAATTTAGGAAATTTTGAAGGCGGTTTGGTTGCAAATTGGGAAGTCGATATCTGGCATAAATTGAGAACAGAAAAACAAGCTGCCGTTGCTCATTATTTGTCAACAGTTGAAGGAAAGAATTTTGTTCTTTCAAGCTTGATTGCTGAAGTTGCTGATAATTATTATGAATTATTATCTCTTGATAATCAATTGGATATTATTCATAAATATATGGATTTACAAAAAAAAGCACTTGAAGTTGCTAAAATCCAGAAGCAGGCAATGGCTGCGACAGAATTAGCGGTGAAAAAATTCGAGGCTGAATCAGCAAAATCCAATGCAACTGAATATGATTTGAAACAACAAATCACGGAAAAGGAAAATCAAATCAATGCTTTGCTGGGACGTTATCCACAACCGATTGTAAGAACGAAAGAAAGTTTTATGTCAATTGTTCCTCAAACGGTTTATACAGGAATTCCGTCTCAGTTATTAGCCAATCGTCCTGATATCAAACAAGCGGAATTAGAATTACAATCTGCAAAACTGGATGTAGAAGCGGCTAGAAAAGAATTCTATCCAAGTTTGGAAATCAGTGCGGTTTTGGGATTGGAAGCGTTCAAACCTTCATATCTCGTAAAACTTCCAGAATCTATGGCTTACAGCCTGGTTGGAGAATTGGCTGGTCCGCTGATTAACAAAAGTGCGATCCAGGCCAATTTCAAATCAGCAGATGCAAGACAAATACAAGCTTTGTATGAATATGACAAAACCATTTTGAGTGCTTATCTTGATATTACGAATCAAATGTCGGCGATTAAAAACCTCGATAAATATTATGAAATGAAGTCTCAGGAAGTCAAAGCGCTTGACCAAGGAATCGACATTGCCAATCAGCTATTCAGAAATATGAGAGCAGATTATCTGGAAGTTCTGATGAATCAACGTGATGCATTGGACGCCAAAATGGAACTCATCGAAGCTAAAGAAAGACAACTCAGTACAGTGGTTAATATTTATAAAAGCTTAGGTGGCGGCTGGAAATAAACATTCATTATTCTCTCTATACACGATGCTCTCGGAATTTTTTTCGGGAGCATTTTTTTAAATTGATAAAAATCAGAAGTTTTATTTATTAATATTTTAATTGTAATTTTGCATTTTAAAATCAGAATTAAAAACGATTCATTACATATGAGTACAACAACACAATACGTTCCTTACAAAGTGAAGGACATTTCTCTAGCAGAATGGGGAAGAAAAGAAATCACTCTAGCTGAAGCTGAGATGCCAGGTTTGATGGCAATCCGCGAAGAATACGGACCATCTCAACCATTGAAAGGTGCAAGAATCGCAGGATGTCTGCATATGACAATCCAGACTGCAGTTTTGATTGAAACTTTGGTAGCGCTAGGTGCTGAAGTAACTTGGTCTTCTTGTAACATTTTCTCTACTCAGGACCACGCTGCTGCTGCCATTGCTGCTGCCGGAATTCCTGTTTATGCTTGGAAAGGTCTTAACGAAGAAGAATTCGATTGGTGTATTGAGCAGACTCTTTTCTTTGGCGAAGACAGAAAGCCATTGAATATGATTTTGGATGATGGAGGAGATTTGACCAATATGGTTTTTGATAAATACCCTGAATTTACAAAAGATATCAAAGGGCTTTCTGAAGAAACTACAACCGGTGTTCACAGATTGTACGAAAGAATGAAAAACGGAACTTTGGTAATGCCTGCAATCAACGTAAATGATTCAGTTACCAAGTCTAAATTCGATAACAAATACGGTTGTAAAGAATCTGCAGTAGATGCTGTAAGAAGAGCGACAGACGTAATGTTGGCAGGAAAAAGAGTGGTAGTTTGCGGATATGGAGACGTTGGAAAAGGAACTGCTGCATCGTTCAGAGGCGCTGGTTCTATCGTTACAGTTACCGAAATTGACCCAATTTGTGCGCTTCAAGCGGCGATGGACGGTTACGAAGTAAAAAGATTGGATACTGTTGTTGATAACGCAGATATCGTAATCACAACTACTGGTAACTTCAACATCGTAAGAAAAGAGCATTTCCTTAAGATGAAAGATAAAGCAATCGTTTGTAACATCGGTCACTTCGATAACGAAATCGATATGGCTTGGTTGAACGAAAACTACGGTCACACAAAATCTGAAGTTAAACCTCAGGTGGACATCTATACAATTGAAGGTAAAGAAGTTATCATTCTTGCTGAAGGTCGTTTGGTAAACCTTGGTTGTGCAACTGGTCACCCATCTTTCGTGATGTCTAACTCTTTCTCTAACCAGACTTTGGCTCAAATCGAACTTTGGAACAATTCAGAAGCTTACGGAAACGAAGTTTACATGTTGCCAAAACATCTTGACGAAAAAGTAGCAGCTCTTCACCTTAAGAAATTGAGTGTAGAATTGGAAACGCTTTCTCCAGAACAAGCTGATTATATCGGTGTTTCTGTTGAAGGACCTTTCAAACCTGAGTATTACAGATATTAAGAATTGTCATCCTGAGCTTGTCGAAGGATCTTAACATTATAGAAACTCTCCAATTTTTGGAGAGTTTTTTTTGTTAGGAGCTTGATCCCGCTATCCGCTATATCTTTTTTGTCATTGCGAACGAAATGAAGCAATCTTTAGAACTTTTCACCGCAATGGCAAAAAAGGATGCCGCTACTATCGGGGCTAGAGATTTTGTACATTTTATCAATGTTTCAGAAAAGATTGACCATAAGTCTTGAATTTCGAAAAAACAAAAGTGATAATCAGCGCTACAAAACATCCGATACAAACACAAATCACACGCTCAATCGGAATCAGCCAATCGTGCGCCTGATTTTCCTCAATCAAAACAATTACCATAGCTGCGAGAGCAGAACGAAGCGTATTATCCAACCTCAAAGCAATTCCTACAAGAATCGTCAAAGCCACACCTATACAAATCAATAAAATATTAGGAATCGGAATCAGAAATAAAATCATTCCGATAGAAGCACCGAGAAGATTGGACTTGATTCTGTCGTAAGCTAATTTGTTGCTATTATCGGGCGAAAAAACAATCACAACAGAAATCAACGCCCAATAAACTGGATATTGCGAAAGAAAAATATAAAACAGATAACAAATAGATGCGCCTATCACGCATTTCACGAGATAAATCCATTCGGAAATAGAGACTCTTAATCTTAAAAATTTGGAAAACTGTTGTATAAAATTCGCCATTAAAATCTTGCTAGAAATGAAACTTCAAAATTATAAAACAAAAAACGAAACAAAGATTCCAGAAGCATTATTTATGTCATAAAGATTTCATTTTCCTTTCATAATTAGTAAATTGCAACATCAAAAAATTTCAAAAAAAATGGAATATTCACAACTGGAACCAAAAGTGATTTGGAAGAATTTCGAAGCACTGAATTCGGTTCCCAGACCATCAAAAAAAGAAGAAAAAGTTATAAAATTCATAAAAGAATTCGGGGAGAATCTTGGATTACCAACAACCGTTGACGAAGTTGGAAATGTCATCATCACAAAACCTGCAACTGTTGGAATGGAAAACAGAACGCCAATCGTGATGCAATCCCACCTTGATATGGTTTGTCAAAAAAACAACGATGTAGATTTTGATTTCGAAACTCAAGGAATCCAAATGTATGTAGATGGAGATTGGGTAAGAGCAAAAGGAACAACTTTGGGCGCGGACAACGGTTTGGGCGTTGCAACGATTATGTCCATTTTAGAAAGTAATGACATTGCACATCCAGATTTGGAAGCACTTTTCACAATTGATGAAGAAACCGGAATGACTGGCGCTTTAGCTTTGAAACCTGAACAATTGAAAGGTCAAATCCTTTTAAATCTTGATACAGAAGAAGATGACGAAATTGATATCGGCTGTGCTGGTGGTGTGGATGTGACGGCTTCTGCAAAATTCGATTTGGAAGAGGCTAAAGGCGAAACTTTCAAAATCGAAATCAAAGGTTTGCAAGGCGGACATTCTGGAATGGATATCATCAAAGGTCTTGGAAATTCTAACAAATTGTTAGGAAGATTGCTGTTTTTAGGATTAGATAATCAAATTCAGTTAATTTCTATCGATGGTGGAAGTTTGAGAAATGCAATCCCTAGAGAAGCTAAAGCAGTATTTTCAGTAGATAATTCGCAAGATTTTTCAGAAAAATGTGAAAAACTTAAATCTGAAATTCTTGAGGAATTTGCTTCATTAGAAAAAGATTTAGTTATCCATATCGAGAAATTAGATTCATCAGAAAAAGCAATTTCTGTTGTAGATTCTAAAAAAATAGTTTATGCAATCAATGCTGCTCACAACGGCGTTTTCCGAATGAGTCCGGATGTGGAAGGCTTGGTAGAAGCGTCTAACAATGTTGCAAGAGTGGAATTGAAAAATGGAGAAATCAAAATATTAAACTTGACGCGTTCTTCCGTAGAATCTACAAAATGGGAAGTTGCAAATCAATTGAAATCTGCTTTCGAAAGTAATTCTTTGAAAACAGAATTCGGAGGTTCTTATCCGGGCTGGAAACCAAAACCTGAAGCAGAAATCATCAAAGTAATGACTGAACTTTATGAGAACAATTTCGGAGAAAAACCTTTAGTCGTTGCTTGCCACGCAGGATTAGAATGTGGAATCATTGGTGCCAATTATCCAAAAATGGAAATGGTTTCTTTTGGACCAACCATCAAAGGTGCTCATTCGCCAGACGAAAGAGCCAATATACAATCTGTTCAAAAATTCTGGAAATATACTCAGGAGATTCTGAAAAATATTCCTAAAAAATAACTTATACCAACAAAAAATGCTCATCTAATTAGACGAGCATTTTTTATTTAAAATCATAAACCTAGTGACCAGCATGTCCATCAGCACCGTGCGCGTGACCGTGCGCCAATTCTTCTTCCGTTGCAGGACGAGTGTTCAAAATCTCAACATCAAAATGCAAAGGTCTTCCAGCCATTGGATGATTAAGGTCTACAACCACAGCTTCTGGAGTAACTTCTACAACCACAGCTTGGAAATTATTCCCTTGATTGTCAGACAATGGTAAAACCGCTCCAACTGGAGGCAATTCTTGTCCTTGGAACATATCAACAGGCAACTGAGTAACAGCTTGAGGATCTCTTTCTCCGTAACCTTCGCTTGGTTCGATCGTGAAAGATGTTGTTTCGCCAATATTTAAGTTCTGAATTTCTTGTTCAAATTTCGGAATCATCATTCCTACGCCGTAAAGAAACGTCATTGGGTTTTCTGCAGAAGTCTCTTCTACAAATACTTTTTCTCCTGCTTCATCATTAGTATGTAGAACATATTTCAAAGTTACTACGTGATTTTTGTCTAATGCCATTTTTAAAAAATTTAAATTATCTGATAATATCAGTATGTATATGAATGGCAAATGTACTCTTTTCAAAATAAAACGTTAATCCTCTTTTTAAAGCAATTCTAATTTTTTATTTTCCAAAATTTTCTAGAACTTAGCAGAATGGCAAAACTCAAAACAACCATCATATCGGTCACACTATTTTGCTTTTCAATTGCAATAAATTGTCAACAAAAAGGAAAGCAAAACATTATCGAAACAAATCCAAAAACATCAATAAAACCTTTTGAAAAAGATTGGGCAAATAAGAATATTCCTCAACAATGGATTGAAATAAAGAAAGATAAGAAAGGATACTTAATTTATCAACCGTGTGATGGTAATACTTTTTTTATTGATTGGAAAACACAACCAGAAACTGTAGAGATTCGACATCAAATAGAACCTGAATTCATTAAGTATGATATCAGGGAAGATATTAATAGTACTAACAAGTTTTTCATTAATTTTTCTAAAAATAAGAACCAAATTCTTCAAATCAAGGCAACCGGATACGATTTAAACAATCAAATTGCTCTATTTAAAATTAATAATGAATCTTATCTTATGACTCCTATCGAAAACAAAGATTCATTTCGAAAAATTGAAAATAAATGTAAAAAAGAAAAAATTACTGAATTAGAATTTTTACCTATCAATTAAAATGGCAAAACTCAAAACTCAATATTTCTGTCAGAACTGTGGTGCACAGTATTCCCAATGGCACGGGCAATGTAAAACCTGTGGAGAATGGAATACACTTGTGGAAGAAATTGTAGAAAAATCTACAAAATCTGTCGTTGCAAAATCTAAATCTTCAATCATCAACATTATAGAAGTTGAAACTAATGAAGAGCCAAGAATCAAAACACCTTCTGAAGAATTGGACCGAGTTTTGGGTGGCGGAATTGTTTTAGGCTCTGTAACATTAATTGGTGGTGAACCCGGAATTGGAAAATCGACTCTGCTTCTTCAATTGGCTTTGAAAATGAAGAAAAAAATTCTTTATGTTTCGGGCGAAGAAAGTGCGTCACAAATCAAAATGAGAGCCGACCGTCTAGCCGAAGTCAAAAATCCGAATTGTTTCCTTTTTACTGAAACTAATGTTGAGAAAATCTTGCACGAAGCTAAAAAACTAATGCCTGATTTTATGATTATCGATTCTATCCAGACGCTTCAATCGCAATTGATAGAAAGTTCGCCCGGAACGGTTTCTCAAATCAGAGAATGTTCTAACGAAATCATCAAATTTGCCAAAGAAAATAACATTCCTGTTTTTTTGGTTGGTCATATTACCAAAGACGGACAAATCGCGGGACCAAAAGTTTTGGAACATATGGTGGATGTGGTTCTGAATTTCGATGGTGATAGAAATCATCTTTTCCGATTGCTTAGGGCCAATAAAAACCGTTTCGGTTCTACATCAGAAATCGGGATTTACGAAATGATTTCACAAGGTTTAAAAGAAATTAAAAATCCATCTGAAATTCTCATCACCAAAAAATCTGAAGAACTTTCCGGAAATTCTGTTGCAGTAACTTTGGAAGGCAATCGACCGATGTTATTGGAAATCCAAGCTTTGGTTTCCACCGCAGTTTATGGAACGCCACAAAGAAGCTCGACTGGTTTTGATTCCAAAAGATTGAATATGCTTTTGGCAGTTTTAGAAAAAAGAGCAGGTTTCCAACTCGGCGCAAAAGATGTTTTCCTTAATATCACAGGCGGAATTAAAACAGATGATCCAGCTTTGGATTTGGCCGTGGTTGCTTCTATTCTATCTAGTAATGAAGACATTGCAATTTCTGAACACTTTTGTTTCGCTGGAGAAATTGGCTTAAGTGGTGAAATCCGTCCGATTGCACAAGCAGAGCAAAGAATTACCGAAGCAGAGAAATTGGGTTATGAAAAAATTTTCATTTCCAATCTTAACAAACTTCCGAAGAAAAAATTTGGAATTAAAATTGAGGAAATCAGTAAAATTGAGGATTTTGTGGAGTTACTATTTTAATAAAAATTTCAAATCATGAAAACTTGGACCCAATATTTTTTTTTGATTCTTGCCATCGGAAGTTTACTGTATAGCATTTATGATGGGTTTCAAAATAATTTCGAAAATGACTATTATACAATAATTAGTTTTTCTTTATTCAGTATATTAGCAATAAGTAAATTTACCAAACATCCTTTATAATTGAATTATCTCGCCCACTCGATACTTTCTTACACCACCGGACAACTTGTTGGGAATATGATTGCGGACTTTATCAAAAATAATGAGCGAGAAAGTTTTCCATTGGAAATTCAGGAAGGGATTAAACTTCATCGGTTTATTGATACATTTACAGACACTCATCCAGCTGTTTCAGAAGCCAAGAAGATTTTCAGTCCATTAGTCAGACTATATTCGGGTGCATTTGTAGATGTTGCTTTTGATTATTTTGTAGCTCATTATTACGCAGAAAAGGAATTGAGAAATCATTCTCTAAAAGCTTATAAAATACTTTGGGAAAATGAAAAATGGCTTCCCGAAAATTATAAAAAAATGCTTGTAATGATGGAACAAGATGATTGGTTGACCAATTACAGAACGGATCAGGGGATAAAATTCAGTATGCAAAATGTCTTGAACAAAGCAAAATATCTAAACAAAGATATTCCAGTTTTTGATGCATTTATGAAAAACAAAGAAGTATTACAAGTTCATTTTAATCAATTTTTCCCAGACATTTTATCCGAGTGTAACGCTAATTTTAATTCCAGCACTTAACCAAAGTTAATAAATCAACCAAAAACCTCTAGAATTCTTCAATAATTTTGTTATTTTGGTGATAATGTTTGTTTTTTTAATATTTTTGTAGTCGCCTTTGATGCTGTGGATATACAAAAAAAATTATTAATACTTTCTCTTCTGTTTCCCTTTATATCGGAAGTAGATGCACAGCAATATACACCTCAGCAGATAGACCAGTTAATTGCAAAAACTTTTAAAATTGCCGATCGGAACGAAGCTCTAAAAATCAGCAATAAAACCTACCAAATTTCCGCAGATATTGATTATTATCAAGGAAAAGCAAAATCTCTGAAAGCAGACATCAGTTCTTATCTTGGTTTGGGAGAACAAGAAAAAGCTTTAAAATCTGCTGAAAAACTGTATGAAATAGCCAAGAAAGAAGGCGACAATTACCATTGTACCCAAGCTTATATTGCAAAATCAATAGCTTATGCTTATCTAGGTTTTTTTGAAAAAGCCATTAGAACGAGCGAAGAAGCAGAAGAATTCAGTAAAAAAATAAAAGATAACGATGAGCTTTACAGTTCATTGGGACAAATCTATAACGGGAAAGCAGAAATCTTAAATCTACAATATACAGATCCGCAAAAAACCCTGAAGTACGATCTACAAAGCATCGAGTATTATAAGAAAGTTAAAAATAAAACAAAACGTAATAACTGGCTTTCAGCACAATACTCCAGTTTAGGAATAACTTACATAGATCTGGAAGATTACAAACCGGCACTTTATTATTGCAGAAAAGCCTACGAATTGGGAAAACAGGAGAATGACTCTATCAATCAAGCATTTGGCTTATTCGGTTTGGGGAATGCTTATTTGGAAATGAAGCAGAATGACAGTTCTATCCATTATTACAAACAAGCCCTACCTATTTTTGAGAAAGCTAATGATATCTATCGCTTACAGTATATCTATGATGATCTTGGTATGATCTACGAACAGATGGATGAAGACAAAATTTATGCTTATTACACAAAAAAATCCCGCGAGCTTGGCGAAATTATTCGCAGGAAAGAAAAGATGGAAACAGACAAAGTTTCTCAAAACATTTTGGAGGAGGAAAAGAAAAATTGGTATAAGAATCTCTATATCTTTATCGGAAGCATTATCTTTCTTGCGGTTGTATTTTTCTTTTTTACAATTAAATATTTCAAAAGCTATAAAGAAGAAAAAGAGCAAAAGGAAAATATTGAGGATGATCTCATCGAAAAAGAAGAGGAACTTAATCATTTGGAACTTAAAGTAAATGATGCTTTTGCAGAACTTTTGGAATTGGCAAAAAGCAACGACTCATCATTTCTAAGCAGATTCAAAGAAATCTATCCTTTCTTCTATAATAAATTGATTACTAATTATCCGGAACTCACTACAGGTCAAATTCAATTTTGTGCTTTGTTGAAACTTAATTTCACCACAAAAGAAATTGCGCATTATAACAATATTTCTGTAAGAAGTGTGGAAACCAGAAAAAATAGGTTGAGAAAACAACTGGATATCTCTTCAGAAATTGATCTGAATAAATGGATGATGGATTTCTAAAAATGCCTACACTTAAATTAAAAACAACTCATTATCAAAACATTACTTAATTGGCGTAGTTATGTAGTAGTTTGTTTTTTGTCAATATTAAGTTAAATGATAATCTTTGTAGCACAAAACTAAACACTTTATTCGTCCCTTAGATTCTAAAGGCACACAAGATGAACATAGATCTGTTTTAATATTAAATACAGATACCATCAGCAGATTTTTCCAAAAAATATCTAGTCGATGCTGAGAAAAGATAACGCTCTAGATTATTCTAGAGCTTTTCTATTTTTATAAGCATTTATAATTTTATTTCATCGCATCATTCCATCTCGGAATAATTGCTATCAAACCAACTCCTACAAAAAGAAACAAGGCAGTAATATCAGAATACAGATAGGTACTCAAAAAATAGTTATGCAGTCCAAAATGCAACATTATCAAAATAGGAAAAAGTATAACACCTATTTTTCTGAAAAATAGAATGAGAATCCAACTGAGAATTACAAGAATATCAACTCCAAAAGTATAGTAGAAAAAACCTGAAGGAATATTAAGTGATTGATGTTGCGAAAACTCTGCTAAATCGGTATTTACACTTAACAAAAACACCAATAATATAAGACCAAAACTAAGGTAATAATCTTTGTTATTTTTAAAACTTTTATCCACTGAATTCATATTATAAAATTACAAAAAAAGAGCTTAATAAATAAGCTCTTCTTTATAGAAATTTCTATTAACTAACTATATACTAACCGCATTGATTAAGCGGTTTTTATCGCTGATGTACTCCTCCATAGAGATCATACTCTCTGTTCTCATTACATCTTGGATATCATCTATCTGATAAATGATTTTCTTAGCATCTTCAGTATTTTTTGCTTTCATTTTGCAGAAGATGTTATATTTTCCAGATGTTACGCTAGCTTCTACAACATTTGGGATCAAAGCTAACTGCTTCAAAACTTCTTGTGTATGGTTTGATTTTGTTAACAAAATACCGATAAAAGCTGTGAAGTTATAATCTAATTTACCGTAGTCAATGTTAAGAGATGAACCCAAGATAATTCCCGCATCTTCCATTTTCTTAACTCTTACGTGTATTGTCCCAGCAGAAACATCCATTTGTTTTGCAATTTCTGTAAAAGGCATTCTAGTGTTTTCTACTAAGAAATCCAGAATCTTTTTATCGATATCGTCTAATTGATAGTTCATTGTATGATTTTATTATTTATTTAAAATATATCTAATTTTTTTGCAAATTTATAAAAAATATTTTAAATAAAAAGAAATATCAAAAGATTAACAGCTTTTAACAAAACTTCATATTCACTATGATAATTATCATTTATTTAGCTTGTTTTTTACAGAATCTATTTTATTTTGTTCTAGGTCAACAGAGTCCTTTTTTATCCTTTTTCGGCTTTTGAAGATATATTTGAAAGAATTGAAACTCTTACTATAGACAACACCAACACCATAACTTTGATTGGCTCCGGCAGTTGTTCCTGTCGCCGTATTAAGCCCAATATTAGAAGGTTTGGAATAGGCTCTTAACAATCTACTTCCGTTGTTATTTCTACTCCAGTCATATTCTACAATCCCTTCAGCTGAAAGGAAATTAGCGGTAGCATTATCTGTTCTTGCAATAGGAACTCCAAGACCAGTTTTCAATTTTAATCTTGGAGAAAGTGCCAAACTTACACTGGTATTTGCTCTGTCTGAAGTATTAGATCCCACATCACCACTTATATAATCCAGATTAATCTGAAATGCACTACTAATAGTATTAAGAACAGAACCCAATTGTTTGAATGCCATACTATAACCTGTACTCACTGCAGTTTGGGATACATCCACTTTCAAACCTCCCGAATTGACAACGTTAAAATTATTAAGCACCAAGACAGATCCAAACTGGATAATTCTTTCGTCATCAGTACTCATTTTGGTTGCCAGAGTTTCTCTAACTTGTGAAGAACCATCTGGGGCAGCAACTCCAAAAGAAATATCAGGCTTTGTAAGTGTTCCAGTAATCTTAGTAGACAGAACTACATTAATAGGTTGCGTAAGAGACATACCTAGATATTCTCCGGCGTTTGTAACAGTTCTTGTATAATTTGCAGTAATATCTAAATCTGGAGTCATCGGATTTCCATTCCATTGGATATTACTGTTTTTAGCGATCTGGAATGTTCTGTTCAAAATAGCTTTTGAAACAAATGTTCCGTTATCTACAGTATAACTTCCGTCCATCAAGATATTCCCGCTCCGTTCCATCTTAAATTTAAGATGACGAGCATCTCCTCGCACAGAGATATTCCCAACATCATCTCCAACCAAAACATTCACCAAAGAACCTTTATCAATGGTTACATCAAAGTCAATCAACATATTAGCACCAGATCTTTTCTTTTTTTCTATTGAGATCTGACCAGAATCGTCACGTTTCAAAAATCTTAATATTTTAAATTCCTCAACATTGGCTGTAGAAGCACTGTTGAATGTGAACGTACTATTATTCAAAACTCTTAGTCCATCAGTAGGTGTAGAAATCTCCAATGCAGAAACCGGCCCACTCACATAGACATCGCCTTGCCCTGTAACTCTTCCCCAGAAAAGATCATTGTCATCTTGCGTTGAGTTCAAAACCAAAAGATTATCGGCATGCATAATTAAGTTGATTCCTAAGGAAGACAAAGTTTCAAATTGTATTGAACCAGAAATATTTCCTTTAGAATTTTCTCTTCCGTCTCTTATTCCAATGTTGTTAAGTACCGCTAAACCTTTTGAGAGATTAATGACTGTGTCATCCATAGAATAATCTACACCCGTGAATAATAATTTCAAACCAAATCCTTTCAAAGCAATATCACCACTGTAATCTATATCATTCACTGGGCCTGAAATTTTAAGGTCTCCAGTCGCTTTGCCTCGGAAGTTTCCAAAAATTTGTTTAACAAATTGTTGTGCAAATCCAAGGTCAAATTCATCCATTTTAGCATTAAGAGCAAGCATCATAGATGATCCTGTATTATCTACAGTTCCTGTTACATCCAAAGTATTACGTCCTAATAAATCTGATGACAAAGCCTGAATACTAACATCAAAGACATTTGGTTTTTCACTTTTTGTGATTTTGGTTTCGATGTTACCCATCGCTTTACCATTCATAAAAATATCATTCACATCAAGGTCTACCAAAGGTTCCAAATTGTTTCCAGACTTCTTGATTTGGATAGTTCCGTTTGCAGTTCCTTTGATATCCAGTGCATTTTTATCTTTACTAAAAGCGAGAAGTTTCGATATATCAAGATTTTTCACCTCTGCATCTGCCGTGAACTCTTTTCCGGATTTGAAATCTGCAGTTTTGACCAAAAGCTCACTTTCATCAGAATGAATCCTGAGATTTTCTACAATGAAATCTTTTTCTTTCTTTCTATATGTAATCGAATGATTGAGTTCCGGACTCGTATCTACGCTCCAAGCAACATCATTAAGTTTAACGGTAGTTGGTTCAAAACGCAATACATAATCTCCAATAGCATTGGTCGTTTGGTTAATGTTTACCGCATATTCTTTCATTTCTTTTGCCGTTTCATCTTCCAAGCTTCCTAATTTGAAAACCGTTCCTATATGCAAAACCTGCGAATTTTCATTATTAGCGGTCAACTTCACATCCTGAAGAACATTATTGCCGTATTGCCCTCTTTTGATTGTCGCAAGCAACTGTTGGTCTAGATTTGCTGTGTTCACTCTCAGCTTCAGACTATCAACCATCGCGCTATCTTTCACTTTACTAAGATCTGGCTGATATGTCGCATCGGTTTCTGCCAAAAACAGCTCAGCTTCACTAAGTTCTTTTTTGCTGGTCATCACATATTTGATTTGAGCGGCATCAGCATTCAGAATCAAATCATTGGTAGCACCTATATAACTTCCAGCGACTTTTGCGCCATCCGGTAATTCCAAATTTGGAACAAAGAAAGAAACCAAACCTTGCTTCACATCAAAATCGAAATCGAAATTCTGTCCGTTGTATGTTTTCTTCGGAGGATTGCCTACCAAAATTTTGTTGAAACTGTTCATCACCATCTTTCCGATATCTTCCAAATCAAACCTACCGGAAACTCTTCCTGTAACCGCTCCAGGTGCATCAACAGAAACAATCCTATTCCCATTTTCAAAAAAAGCTTTGAGTTTGGAATCCGGAATTTGCAATTTTTGAGAACTTGAATTCAATGTCAATCCTTTGATATTGGTATCGAGATTAAGGTCATTCAGGTTAGTCATAGAAACTTTTCCAACCAAATGTCCGCTAACAGAATTGGTATCACCAGCCGAAATCCCGAAATATTTCAAATTAACATATTGGATATTAGCATCGAAATCTGCAAACAATCTTTTGGTACTAAAGTCCACAATTCCTTTGAAATTCCCTTTGACATTAGCATCGTTGGCATTAACATTCCCTGTGAATCTTCTTTTGTTCAGAACACCATCGATTTCAATATTATTAAGGCTTTTGCCCATCAAATCTATATGATTAACATCCGAAGTCGTTTTCACATACATCGTATTCACATCAAAAACTTCGCCTTGAACATTGAATTTTCCTGAAATCAAGCCAACCTGTTTATTTTTCGTCAAAGCTGTTACATTCAAATCTTTGACATCTACATAACCTCTGTATTTCGGACGTTTTGTACTATAATCAACAAGATTGAAATCTTTCATTTTCGCCTGTCCGATTCCTGTAATGACATTTCCGGTGGCGAAAATCTGTTTTGGATTCACTTTGACGGAACCATTATATTTTAACCTTCCAAAATCATCCGCAATATTTCCCAACTTCGAAGCAATGAATTTCGGCAGTGAGGCTTTCAAACCTTTGTACGTAAAATCGGCGGAAACATCTTTACTTTCAATGAAAAATTTCTTATCAAGAACACTTGAGATGGTCATCTTTTTGGTATTCAGATTGATTTCCTGCGAACGGATTAAGAAATTATTCAAAGTAAAACCATTCAGCGGTCCAGTCATCGTTCCTGAGATGTTGATTGGTGTATAATTGTCCCAATCCGGAACGAAATAACTCAAATCATACCCACTAATCTGGCTTCCCGGAACCATTCTCAAATCCCAATTCACTTTATTCCCAAAATCTGCAAATTTGGTTTTCGGGTCAAGATTAAGAATCGCTTCACCTTGCAAAAGAGAATAATTGGTATTGAAGGTCAGATTCCCCAACTTCAAATGTTTTTTAGTCAGTTCAAAATTGGTGGAAAAAGTATCTACAATATGTTCTTTGCCGTAGCGTTTTGTGATGAAATTGAAGTTTCTGATATCCGCAAAAACATCAGCACCTTCTACTTTTAGAGAAGTGACATTCAGGTTGACATTTCTTGCATCCAGCCATCTTCCTGCTTCTCCCGGACTATTTTCATTGACGATACTTGCTATCCCGTTGATGATATCGAATTTCATCCCCATTTTAAAGGGTTTTCTTTTTGGGTCACGCGGTTTTCCATCATCAAAATTATCTACGTATCGGATAAAATTACTGATGCTGTCGCCTCTGTAAGTAATGACTCGGATGGTTGGCTCAATGATTGTCGCTTGGTTGAATTTGATATCTCGTGTGTTAAAAGCCAGAGCAAACCAATCTGATTTTACTTGCATCTCTTTTGCTTTTACAAATTCATAATTTTTATAATCCTTCAGTGTCAATCCTTTTATCGTGACATCACCCAAAAAATTAACATCAATATCTTGTATAGACATTCCCATTTTCAGGTCTTTGTTCAGAAAATCGATAGCTTGATTGGCGATATAACGTTTGGTAATAGGAAGATTAATGATAATCAGAATCAAAGCAACCAAAGCAATAATACTATAGGAAACGGTGCTGAGAATTCTTAGAAAAAGAGGTCGTTTTTTCTTGCTGACAGTTTTGTCAATATGTGGTTCTTCGTTATTTGTATTTTTATTTTCTAACTTTGCCATCTATTATGAGTGCATCAATTATTTTAGGTATAGAATCTTCTTGTGACGACACTTCTGCAGCCGTTATCAGCGGTAGCAAAATCCTTTCCAATGTAGCTGCCAATCAGGAAATCCATAACGAATATGGTGGCGTTGTTCCCGAGTTGGCTTCCAGAGCACATCAGCAAAACATCATTCCTGTCGTAGAAAAAGCATTCTCAAAAGCAAATATACAACAAAATGAGATTTGTGCGATTGGTTTCACACGAGGTCCTGGACTTTTGGGTTCGCTCTTGGTGGGAACCTCTTTTGCCAAATCTTTGGCAATGAGTTTGGACGTTCCGTTGATAGAGGTGAATCACTTGCAGGCTCATATTTTGGCACATTTTATTGATGATGCCAATCCTACGCCGCCTACATTTCCGTTTTTATGTTTGACAGTTTCAGGTGGTCATACGATGATTGTTTTGGTTAAGGATTATTTCGAAATGGAAATTATCGGAAAAACCATTGACGATGCTGCGGGCGAAGCGTTTGACAAAATCGGAAAAATCTTCGATCTCGATTATCCTGCCGGACCAATTGTGGATAGATTAGCAAAAGAAGGAAATCCTGACGCTTTCAAATTCAATAAACCGAGAATGGAAAGTTATGATTATTCTTTTAGTGGAATTAAAACTTCGGTTTTATATTTTATTCAGAAAGAAGTGAGAAAGAATCCGGATTTCATTAAGGATAATATCAATGACCTTTGTGCTTCTGTCCAAAAATCAATCATTGAAATATTGATGGACAAATTGGAAAAAGCTGCGAAAGAACTTAACATCAAAGATATTGCTATTGCTGGCGGTGTTTCTGCCAATTCCGGTCTTAGAAAAGCAATGGAAGACAATCGTGAAAAACTCGGTTGGAACATCTTCATCCCAAAATTTGAATACACAACAGATAATGCCGCAATGATTGCAATGGTTGCCAAACTAAAATACGAACGTGGCGAGTTTACGGATATTAGAACAACGGCTACTGCGAAGTATGATTTGTAAGAATTATCCTGTTCAAAATATAATAAAATGATTTTTGGGGGAATATTATTAGAGCTTGTAGGTCTATTATTAATCTATTTGCAAATTGAAAAAAAATACTTTTACAAAAATAATAAGAGAGACGACTTTTATATTCCTACAGAAATAAGAAGTTTTTGGGGAATAGTAGCAATCTTAATTTTAAGTGGTCTAATTTTAATGTTTCAAAAATAATTTTTGTTTGATTAAGAATATTTAGATTGATGTTCTTACATCATAAATTAATAAGAACTTTATATCCAAATAAATCCCTATGAAACTACTACTAGAAGAAAAAATCCTAGAAAAACAAGCCAAAAAAAAATCTAAATTTTACTGGATTTTAGAAACTATTACAGGCAAAACTGAAGCTTCGGTAGAATCTGAGGATTTTGACTTAATTAGTTCGGAGACAGGTTATCTTCAGGATATCAAAGAGGAAATTTTGGAAACCATCAATTCTGAAAATGTTTTCAGCTTTGCTTATGAGCCAAAAGAAGGCGATTATCTTTCCATCAAAAACAATTTGAAAAAACAGGAATACCTTAATTTGATTTTCATCAACAATACTTGGGTTGAGGAAGTCTATATGTGTTCTTTGCGGGAATGCGACACAGATATCTACACAACGATTAAAACCGGCGTGGCTTTCATCAGCGAGAATGAAATTGCGTTTCAAAACATCAAATAAAAATAATTCGCACTTCCATTTTAACCATTGAATTTTAAAGTTTAAAACTTATTTTTGTATCAAAATAAAAAGTTATGGCTTCAGGATTCTTTGCAATCTTAGACGATATCGGCGCGCTGATGGACGATATCGCAGTTACCAGCAAATTAGCAACTAAAAAAACAGCCGGAATCCTCGGCGACGACCTTGCCGTGAATGCGGAAAAAGCAACAGGTTTCCTTTCATCACGAGAAATCCCTGTTCTTTGGGCCATTACCAAAGGTTCTTTCATCAACAAGGTAATTATCATACCTTTTATATTTTTGCTAAAGTGGCTTTATGAGCCTGCAATCACTTATATTTTGATTCTTGGTGGGATTTATCTGGCGTACGAAGGTGTTGAGAAAATCATCGAATTTCTTTTCCACAGAAACAAAAAAGGACACGAGGTTGTAGAAGAAAGCACTTTGCCTGAAGAAGATGAGAACTCTGAAAAATCGAAAATCAGTTCTGCCATCAAAACTGACTTCATCCTTTCTCTGGAAATTGTCATCATTGCATTGGGAACAGTAATCGAAAAACAACATCCACTTTTGACACAAATCTTGAGCGTTTCGTTCGTAGCAATCATAGCAACAGTAGGCGTTTACGGAATTGTAGCTTTGATTGTAAGAATGGATGACGCAGGATTTTTCCTAATGAAAAAATCTGGAAACAAAGGCTTTTTCTCCAGTCTTGGACAGGTTTTGATTAAGGCTTTACCAATCGTCATTAAAATTCTTGGCGTTGTTGGAACTATCGCTTTGTTATTGGTTTCTGGCGAAATTTTCCTTCATAATATCGATTATATTCATCATTTGCTTCCAGAAAATATCTTTTCGAAATTCGGATTAGGGATTGTTTTTGGGCTAGCTGCGGTATTGGTAATGCTGGTTTTCAAGAAGATTTATAAATTTGTAAAACCGAATAATCGTTAAATTGTTGCTTTGTTCTAAAACTATTGCAAGTATATGTATCAATTTTATTTTGAAAAATTAGAAGTTTGGCAAAACTCAAGGCAATTAGTAAAAGAAATTTATCTGGCAACATCTTCTTTTCCAGAAAACGAAAAATTTGGAATCACAAATCAGCTGAGACGTGCTTCTACAAGTATTTCAGCAAATATTGCAGAAGGTTTTTCAAGACAATCCAACAAAGAAAAATCCAGATTCCTGAATATTGCATTTGGTTCAACAATTGAGGTCATCAATTTTTTAATTTTATCAAATGACTTAGGTTTTTTAACTAATGAAAATTATAATAAACTAAGAGAAACATCAGAGTTTATAACTAACCAAATTAATTCTCTGAGCAAATCTCTTAATAAATAAACACAAATTCAATTTACAATTAATCGACTTTAAATCATTACAATTCAACGATTTAACAATTTAACAACTCAACGATTAAACAAAATATGAAACTTTTCTTTGGACAGATTTTCCCAGATTTAATTATTGATTCTGACGAGCAACAGCATATCACAAAAGTTCTCAGGATGCGAGAAGGTGAAGAGATTTTCGTAACCGACGGCAATGGAAATCTGGCTAAAGGGAATCTTGTTTTCGAAGGTAAAAAAGTTTCATTAGAGGTTTCCGAAATCAAAGAAAACCTTCCTTATTTTTCTCCGAAGCTTCATATCGCAATTGCTCCAACAAAAAACATTGACCGAATCGAATTTTTTGTTGAAAAAGCTGTGGAAATGGGAATCTCAGAAATCAGTTTTATATTGACAGAAAAAACAGAACGCAAGAATATCAGCATCGAAAAACTGAGAAAACAAGCCATTTCTGCTTCAAAACAAAGTCACAGATTTCATTTTCCGAAAGTGAACGACTTGATTAAGTTTTCTGAGTTTATGAAAAGTCTTAATCCAGAAAACACATTTGTTGCGCATTGCAATGAAAACTTGGAAAGAGTTTCTCTTAATGACATTCCAAAGTTTGAAAATTACACATTCCTGATTGGTCCGGAAGGTGATTTTTCTGATAAAGAAATTCAGCTTTTAGCAGACAAAGGCATCAAAGCTGTTTCTCTTGGCAATCAAAGATTGAGAACAGAAACGGCTGGTATTTTTGTTGCCGCTTGGAATTATGATAAGATGTTTTGACTTCTGCGCTGTACAACTTTCCGGAATGCGTTGTTACGTTGGCTCCTAAGATTGGAGAGAGGCTTTGCTTTGTGAGTTGGTTTCTTAAAAATTACTTTGGTCTTTTCTTAGTATCCTGAAGTGCATTGGAAAACTGCTTTTACAAAAATAATATCACCAGAAACTTGGTAGAAAATAATATAAGGAAATTTGCGCATCGTTAATCCTCTGAAATCTTTAATAGATTTGGAAATATGGATTTTGCTTTATTCTTACGATAGTTTGCTCGTAATCTTCAATAAATTTTCGAGCTACTTTGTCAGATACTTCTTTTTTGTAATAAGATGCAGCTTCTCTAACATTTGATTTCGCGATAGGAGAAACAATGACTTTAAACGCCATATTCTTTCTTTAATTCTGCTACAAAACTTTCATTATCTTCATGATCGGACAACGAAAAATCATCTTGGTTATCTAATATTTTCTTTTGCTCATCAGACAGCTCAAAAGTATCTTGCTTTTTTTCATACTTTGCTCCGATAAGCTCTAAAAATTCTCGAAAAAAAGAATCTTTATTATCCGGTATAGAAACATTGTAAGTGGTCATAATTAATATTTTATAATCAAATATACTAAGATTATTGATTCTCTCTCAAATACTTTTCCAAAATCATATCGCCACTCGGAATAGAATTTTTTGCCCAGCGGATTTTCATTTGAAGCAGTTTTTCTTCGGATAACTTATAATCAATATCAGATTTTAGGAGTTTTTGTTTGAGCTCGTACATACAGATTGCAGCCGCAACAGAAACATTAAAACTTCTAGTAAATCCAAACATTGGGATGGCCAAAGTTTCATCAGCAAAGTCCAGCAATTCATCTGTCGTTCCCTCCCACTCTGTTCCGAAAACCAAAGCTAAAGGTTCTTCGATTTTATAATCAGGAAGCATTTTTGCATTGTTTTCTGCCGAAACCGCTACTATTTTATAACCTCTATTTTTGATATTTTGTAAAGACTCTATTGTTCTTGGCATTTTCTCCACTTCGACCCAAGTATCTGCACCTTTTGTGACTTTTAAATTTGGTTCAAAGTAGTTCTCTTTTTCCATCGCCACCACTTTGTGAAATCCACAAGCTTCTACGGAACGAACAATAGCTGCTGCATTTCTGAACTGATAAATATCTTCCATCACAGGCAAAACGAAGTCTGAACTTTCTTTAGAAAAATGTTCAATTTTCTGGAAACGTTCTGGCGTTAAAAAAGACTGAAGGTATTCGTATGTGGATTCTAAGTTCAAGGTTTTGGGTTTAAAATTGATGATTGCAAATTTCGGGAATTTAGAATTAAAATGCTAAATGTTTTTGTGCGAAAAATTGAACACAAAGCGCACAAAGATTCTTTTAATTAAAGCTGTTTTAGGTTCACAAAGGCGCTTCGCTTATAGAAGTTTTGTTTTTATATTTTGACAAATGTTGAACAAAGGCGTCAGCGCGTAAGTGATTGCAGCGGCATCCTTTTTCTGGATCGGGAAAAGCCTGGGCAGAAAAAGATATAGCGGAAAGCACGGCCCGCTTGTAAGATTGGCTTTTTGCAAAAAGCTAATCTTACAAAGGGATACGCCCCAATAAAAAAAGCGGTAAAAAATTACCGCCTTTAATATTTATTTCTTTTTGTTTCTAGCCTGTTCTTGCATTTTTTGTTGCTCTTGCGCTTTCTCCATCATTTCTCTCATTCTTTTTTGGAAAGTTCCTTCTTTTTTAGGTTCTTTCTTTTTGTTTTCCTGAATCTGAGCGTGGATCTTCTTCTCATCTAAGATGAAATGTTTTATCACTAGGATGATAACAATATTAATCGCGTTGGATACAAAATAGTACCAAGACAAACCTGACGCAGAACTGTTCAGGAAGAACAAGAACGTGATTGGGAAGATATACATCAAGACTTTCATATTCGGCATTCCTTCTTGTTGAGGTTGCTGGATGTTACCTGAAGTCATAATGGTGTAAATCAAAATCACAACGGTACAAGCCAAAGCAAATACACTCAGGTGATTTCCTAACAACGGAATGTTGGTTCCCCAACTGATAATATCATCATAAGCTGTCAAATCCGGAACGAACCAGAAGCTTTTCCCTCTAAGATCAAGCATATTCGGGAAGAAACGGAATAGTGCGTAGAACAACGGAATCTGAACCAACGCCGGTAAACAGCCCGCCATTTGATTCACGCCGGCCTTTCGGTAAACCGCCATTGTTTCCTGTTGTTTTTTCATCGGGTCGGCGTCCTTGAATTTGGCATTCACCTCATCAATTTCCGGGCGAATCACCTTCATCATTGCACTTAGTTTGTGCTGTTTGAACATTACCGGAGACAAAATCAATTTAACAATAATTGTCATCCAGAAGATTGCCCAACCTGCTGCAATTCCCCATCCCGAAATCAGGTTATACAACGGAATGAATACATATCTGTTCAATGAACCGATGAATGACCAACCTAACGGAAGAATCTCGTCAAAGTTCTTATCATAAGATTTAAGAAGTTCGATGTCCAAAGGCATAAAGTACCAAGTGAAATCTTGATTCAACTCATTTCCCGCCAAATTTACCTGTCCATCGTAATTGAATTTTTTCAAATATTCACCTTCCGGAATAGCTTCCTGGAAACCTTTAGATTTTGTGAATCCGTTTTTAGCCTCTATAACTGCAGAGAAAAACTGTTGCTTGATACCAATCCAGTTCAGTGTTTCGTCTGGCTCATCCATATCAGAACGAGCGTCATAATCGTAGTCTTTATAATTGTTGAACGCATAAGAAAACTCGGTGTGAGTCTCTTCCTGTGAACGTCCTTTTTCTGCGCCTCTTACGTTGTAATTCCAAATAAAATTAGCTTTTCCATCATTCACAACGCTAGCCAATCCTTGTGTTTTCACTTGGAAATCAACGGTATATTTTGCTTTAAGTGTATAGATGAATTGGATAACGGCGTTTCCAACTTTAGAATTAAGGGTTACTACATTTCCTGCAACTTGCGGTACAAAAACCAAATCTTTTGTATTGAAAACTTTCCCCGCTTTATCTGTGAATTGGAATCCGTAACTTGCATTATTGTTACTGAAAAGATAAAGTGGTTTTCCACCAAACGCCTCGAATTTATTCAGTCTTACAGAACTCAATTGCCCACCAACACTAGAGAACTCAAGAGATAGCTCATCATTCTGAAGATTAACTTTCTGAACAGAATTAGGTGTTACTGTTGCTGCATTTAAGTTGGTTGCTGCAGGTTTAGATTTTGTAGTCTGCTCTGTTTTTTTAGCTTCCAGCGCTAACTTTTCTTGTTCGGCTTGTGCATTTCGGTTTTGGAAATAAAACATAAAACCGATAAGAATCATAGAAAAAATACCGAAGCTAATCAGTTGTTTTTTGTCTAATCCGTTGTTTTGTTGCATTATAGAATTGAGTTTAAAGTTTAAGGTTTGAATTTTAAATATCCTTCGACAAGCTCAGGATGACATTTTTATAGTTCAAAACCTACATCATTTTGGTCTGCAAAAATAGGTTTTATTTTTCAGATTCCGTTATAAAGACGAATGGCTCAGAGAAATACTTTGAGCCATTCATTAATTTATGATTTATTCTTAACTGTTGCGTTGATAAAAGCTTTGAAAAGTGGGTGCGGTGTAGCAACCGTACTCTTATATTCAGGATGATATTGGACACCGATGTAAAACGGATGGTCTTTCAGTTCCAAAGTTTCTACCAAATCCGTTTCCGGATTCAGTCCGCTTGGAGTTAAACCTTTATCTTCGAAGTCTTTTTTATAATCACTATTGAACTCGTATCTGTGACGATGACGTTCTGAAATGGTTTTTGCACCGTAAACTTCAGCTAATTTCGAGCCTGCTTTCAAGACACATTTCCAAGCACCAAGACGCATTGTTCCGCCTTTTTCCACAACATTTTTCTGCTCTTCCATCAAAGAAATCACTGGATCTGGCGTAGAAGTATCAAATTCCATACTGTTGGCTTTTGCCAATCCTAATACATTTCTAGCAAATTCTATCGTCATAATTTGCATTCCCAAACAAATTCCCAGTAATGGCACTTTGTTTTCTCTTGCATATTTCGCCGCCTGGATTTTACCTTCAATTCCTCTATCTCCGAAACCTGGCGCAATCAAAATCCCATCAACGCCTGATAATAATTTTTCAGCACCTTCTTGTTCGATATCACCACTGTAAACCCATCTTACTTTTATTTCGGTTTCCATATCAGAACCTGCGTGGATAAAAGCCTCAGCAATAGATTTATAAGAATCCTGAAGCGAAACATACTTCCCAACCAAAGCAATTTCTACACTACGTTTTGGATTTTTATATTTTTTAAGGAATGTTTTCCAGTCTTTTAGATTAACATCTTTTCCTACAGGAAGATTCAATTCTTTGAGAACAACTTCGTCAAAATTCTGTTTCTGAAGATATAATGGAACTTCATAAATTGTGTCCATATCGATACATTCGATAACGTTTTCTAGTCCTACGTTACAGAATTGAGCCAACTTGGAACGTAGTTCTTTCGGAATAGCGTGTTCTGTTCTGCAAACTAAAACATCTGCCTGAATTCCGCTTTCCATCAGCTGACGTACAGAATGCTGAGAAGGTTTCGTCTTCAATTCCCCACTTGAAGATAAATAAGGCAACAATGTTAAATGGATAACCATAGAGTTGTTCTTTCCTAATTCCCATTGCAATTGACGAACACTTTCTATATAAGGAAGTGACTCAATATCACCAACTGTTCCACCAATCTCAGTAATAATGATGTCATAATCCTTTTTGGAAAGCATCTTTATTCTGCGTTTGATTTCGTTGGTAATGTGAGGAATCACTTGAACTGTTTTCCCAAGAAAATCGCCTTTACGTTCCTTTTCAATAACAGTTTGGTAGATTTTCCCAGTCGTAACGTTGTTGTTTTGTGAGGTTGGAGAATCTAGAAATCTCTCATAATGTCCCAAATCCAGGTCTGTTTCTGCGCCGTCTTCGGTCACATAACATTCACCGTGTTCATAGGGATTAAGAGTTCCGGGATCGATGTTGATATAAGGGTCAAGTTTTTGGATGGTAACTTTGAAACCTCGCGATTTCAGTAGAAGTCCCAAAGAAGCGGAGACTATTCCTTTACCCAGTGAAGAAGTTACACCTCCTGTTACAAAGATGTACTTCGTTTCTTTCTTACTCATTAGATTAGGTTTGTGCAAAGTTAAAGCATCTCGACCTAAAAAACAATTTTAGAGAGACAATTAGGTTTTTGTTAACGAATATTTGTCTCGCAGATTTTAATGATTTAGCAAAATATTTACCATTGAATTATTCGCAGCTCGGTTTGATGTTTTTTTATTTCGCTAGGTTTGAGTGGAAAGCGATAGAGCTTTTGAAAAAATCGGTCAATTTGTCCAAAAAAATCGGCGATTTGGTTTTGAGTGAAGGGATTTACAAAAGTTTTTCGGACAATTATCTCGCGCTTCAAGATTGGAACAATTATGAAGTGTACAATAAACTGTATATCGAGACCAAATTTGCCAGAGAACAGAGCGAACTCGCTTCTCTCAACAAAAGCATCGATGTCCTGAATCAGGAAAACAACAAAAAAATAGAGGAACAAAAAAGCAGATTGAGAATAATATGTACCCAAATTATCGTAATTTCTTCAATCCTATTTATTTGGTTTCTTCTTAAATTTATCAAGCACAAAAAGTGCAACAAATTATTATTAGAAAAGCTCAATCAAATAAACAAAATCACGACCTAAAAAAATGAAGAACATATTCGACCAAGCAGACACAAGCCATTTCATCAAAAGAATCAACGCACTCACAGAAGACTCTTTCCCAAAATGGGGTGTGATGTCCGTAGACAAAATGTTGGCGCATTGTAACGTAACTTACGAACTCATCTACGAACAGGAAAAACACAGAAAGCCAACTTTTATCACCAAATGGCTTTTAAAAAACTTCGTAAAGTCCAAAGTCGTGAGCGAAACACCTTACAAACACAACTCTCCCACTTCAGCAATGTTTGTGATTACAGATAACAAAATCTTTGAAGAAGAGAGAAAAAGAATCATTGGATTCATTCAAAAGACACAACAATTAGGAGCAGAAGCTTTTGACGGAAAAGAGAGTTTTAATTTCGGAAAACTCACTGCAACCGAATGGAACAATATGATGTCCAAACATCTTGACCACCATTTGACCCAATTTGGAGTTTAATTTTTAGGGCAGCTTTTTCCGTCTTCCACTCCGGCTTTTTTCTTTTTTGAGAAAAAAGAAAAAGAGCTCCGTTCAAGCCGGGCTGCGAGTGATTCAACGTTTTAAAATTATGATTATGAAAAAAGTAATTTTTCTTTTAGTCCTTATTTTCGGATTTACAATTTTCAATGCACAAGAAGTTGAGAAATTAATCAAAAATAACAACGAGTTTTTCACTGGAAAAATTGATAATTCTGCCAATCTGAAAGTTCTTTTCGAAACTATTTCTACAGAAGATCAAGAAAAAGACGCTTACAAAGTTTTTGGTTTCTCGGATGTAGAAGGAACAAAAGCTTACTTTGAAGGAACTATAACTTTGGATGCAGAAAAAACTCAAAATTCAAAAAACCAATCCAAAATCTATGATTTGAAACTGTCGGAAAAAGGAAACGGAAAACACAACGGAATCTTTTCCGGAGAATTAACACTCAAAGAGTCATCAGACAAAAACCAATTGAAATTCGAAGGAACGTGGACCAACTATGGAAACACGCTCAAATTTCCTTTCTATTTCAATAACTAAAATAATTTTTCGAGAACCTCAAGATGACAATATGAATTAAGTTGTCAGGCTGAGGCTCTCGAAGCCATATAAATAAATTTAAAATGAAACTTTTCACACCAATAACATTCAGAAATATAGAACTGAAAAACCGAATCGTAATGTCGCCCATGTGTATGTATTCTGCAGAAGAAGGCGTTACAAATGATTTCCATTTTGTTCATTACGGAAGCCGAGCGCAAGGTGGCGCAGGTCTTATTATAGTAGAAGCAACAGGCGTCGAACCACGCGGAAGAATCACTAACAAATGTCTTGGAATCTGGAATGATGAACAAGCTTTGGCTTTGAAAAAAATCGTTGATTTTGTTCATCAGAATTCGGAAAGTAAAATTGGGATTCAGCTGGCACACGCTGGTAGAAAGGGTTCTATTTCCGCTGAAACCAATCGACAGATGAGCTTGGAAGAAGGCTGGGAAACTGTTGCGCCAAGTCCAATTCCCTTTCATCACTCCGAAAGAATTCCTCACGAATTATCTGTTGACGAAATAAAAACTTTGGTAGAAGATTTCAGAAAAGCAGCGAAAAGAGCTGTAAATGCTGGATTTGATGTTTTGGAAATTCACGGTGCGCACGGTTATTTGATTCATCAGTTTTTATCACCTCTTTCCAACATCAGAACCGACGAATATGGTGGAAATCCAGAAAACAGAGCAAGATTCTTAATGGAAATTGTGGATGCAGTTAATTCTGAAATTACAGAAAATCAAGCGCTTTTCGTAAGAATCTCCGGAACCGAGTATGCAGAAAACGGTTGGGAAATATCTGACAGTGTTGAACTTTCAAAAGCTTTAAAGGCTAAAAATGTAGATTTAATTGATGTTTCCAGTGGTGGAAATATTAATGGTGTAACAATTCCGTTGAGACCGGGTTATCAAGTTCCGCTAGCAGAAGATGTGAAAAAGAATTCGGACGTCAAAACCGGAGCTGTTGGTCTTATCACTTCTGCAGAACAAGCGGAAGAAATTCTACAAAACGGACAAGCAGATTTGATTTTCTTGGCTAGAGAAATTTTGAGAAATCCTTATTTCGCTGTTCAGTCTTCTTGGCAAAGGGGAGATGATTGTTTTTATCCGCATCAATATTTGAGAGCAAAACCTTCAAAATAAAAAACTAAAACTTTCCAAGCGGGAAGTTTTTCTTTTATCCCAAAATAGCACATAAATTGTTATTTCCTTTTATATTTGTTAACAGAAGCTCATTTATGGAGATATTTTTATTATTAGTCGTTATAGTTTTTGTGATAATTATTTATAACAAAGTCAACTCCTACCATCAAGCCACTCAGGATTCAATCAAACAGCTTCAGGAAAAGATAGATTCTTTGAAATCAGGAATCCAAATTTCACCTATAAAACAAGAAGAACCTAAAATTCCAATTATCAAGGAAGAAATCAAACCGGAAGACATAACACCAACTCCTGTTGAAGTTCCTCCGATAATCGAAGAAGAAATCATCGAAGAAAAACAGCCGGAAAGTACTGAAAATAAGATTCCGCCAGTTGAAGATGAACTTCCAAAAGTGGAACAAAAAGTGGCTTTCTCATCAGAAAATACGATAAGAGAAGTTGTACCTCCTAAAAAATCGTGGCTGGAAAACTTCAGAGAAAATAATCCTGACATCGAGAAATTCATAGGAGAAAACCTCATCAATAAAATCGGAATTCTGATTTTGGTTCTCGGCATCAGTTTCTTCGTGAAATATGCGATTGACAAAGATTGGATTAATGAACCGGCACGTGTCGGAATCGGTATTTTGGCTGGTGCGCTTGTGATGGGCGTTGCACATCGACTAAGAAAAAATTACGCCGCTTTCAGTTACGTTTTTGTAGCTGGAGCCATTAGTATTTTTTATCTCACGATTGGAATTGCTTTCCACGATTATCATTTGTTCAGCCAGACTGTGGCGTTCATTATTATGGTGGTTATTACAATTTTCAGTGTGTTTGTTTCTGTTTCTTATGACCGAAAAGAATTGGCAGTTTTGTCCTTGATTGGAGGTTTTGCCGTTCCATTTATGGTCAGCACAGGCGAAGGCAACTACAAAGTTCTGTTCACATACATTGCGATTCTGAATATCGGAATGCTTTTGATTGCTTACTTCAAAAAATGGAATTTGGTTACTTTATTAGCTTTCATTTTCAGTTGTCTGCTTTATTCTGCGTGGTTTGGAAAAGGCTTTTACGACGACAAATTACCATATCGTGGTGCATTGTTCTTTGCCACTATATTTTACATTATTTTCAGTCTGGCAACGGTTATCAACAACCTTAGAAACAAAGGATCATTTACGAAACTGGAATATTTCATAATGGTCGCTAATACATTCTTCTATTTCGGAATGGGAATTAGTATTATCGAAAACTGGAGACCAGAACTAAAGGGTTTGTTCACAGTTGCACTGGCTTTGTACAATCTGGTTTACGCAATATTTCTATACAGAAAGTTCGGGTTGGATAAGAATGCAATTTATCTTTTACTCGGATTGACTTTAACCTTTGTAACATTAGCAATTCCAATCCAGTTTAGCGGAAATTACATCACATTATTCTGGGCAGGAGAAGCGGTTTTATTATTCTGGTTGTCTCAAAAATCGAAAATTGTCACCTTCAAATTAGGCGCCATTATCGTTCAGCTTTTGATGTTCGGAAGTTTGATTATGGATTGGGAAAAATTTTATTCCGGAAACCTAATGGAATTGAAACCTTTCCTCAACCGAATATTCATCACAGGAATTGTTTCCCTGGCTTCATTGATTTTCACTTACATTTTATTGAAAAAAGAAAAAGAAGTTACCAATATTTTCGGTTTCGAATTTCATCCTTCATCTTATAGAAATATTATTTTAGGTGTAAGTATTTTGGTTGGATATTTTACCGGAATGCTGGAAATCAGCTATCAGGCAGACGATTATATTAGCAATTATTATTCGGCTTTGTCATATTCGGTTTTGTATCATTTCTTGTTCAGCGTTGGATTGATTTATGTCGTTTTAAAGTTGAAAAACAAAGCTTGGAACAGTTTCATTATTGTTTTAGCTTCAATTAATATCATTCTTTACATTTCCTATTTCTATAAGTTGACTTACAACGAAATGACGGAAAATTTAGTTCTTAATTTAACTTCAAAATCGGCTTATTTTATCCATTATGCTTTGCTGGTTTGTCTAGCTTATTTTGGATATGTTTTGATTAAATTCAGAAACGAAAGTCTTTTCGACAAACTTTTGAATCACAAATCAGCATTATGGATTTTCGCATTTTGTATCGTTCATGTTTTGAGTAATGAAGTGATGATTCACGGATTGATGTTGACCAAGGACATTATTTCGCCAGCAGAATTAGCGAAATATCCTTTCAATAAAACCGGTTACAGCTACGAAAAAGAACTATTTATCGATGATAAATTCGAAGTTATAAAACTTCAAATCATCAAAATTGGTTATCCGATTCTTTGGGGTATTTTATCTTTTGTTTTCCTGATTATCGGTATCAAAAAACAAAACCAACAATTGCGGATTATCGCATTAGCTTTGCTCGGAATCACGATTATTAAATTGTTTGTTTACGATATCAAAAACGTATCAGAAACAGGAAAAATCATCGCTTTCATCTTGTTAGGTGTCTTGATTTTGATTATTTCATTCGTTTATCAAAAGATTAAAAGACTGGTCGTAGATGAAACAAAAATCGCTTCGGATAAAATTGAAAATCCTGAAGACCAAACAGAAACTAAAAACCCAAACGATGAAGAAGTTAATTAATCTAATACCAATTCTGATCGCGAGTTTTTCCTTAGCTCAAAACTATCAGGGAAAAATAAATAAAGTCTCAGAAAACGGACTTCATCAGATTTCGCTGACACCAGAACTTCGTTCTGCATCACAAAATAATATTGATTTTCTAAGAATTTTCGATGCTGAGAATAATGAAGTTCCTTATGTGATTTATGAAGAAAAATCTAATAATTCCAGCTTAAAGAATTTTACAATCCTTTCTAAAACTGCAGTTCCGAATGTCGCAACATCTGTAATTATTTCCAATGAAAATGCTTTGAATCTGGATAATCTGACGCTGAAAATTGCTAATACAAGCGTTGATAAAAAATTCAATATCAGCGGAAGTAACGATCAAAAAGAATGGTTCGGATTGGTCAGCAACAAAATCATTTCTGACCTAAACGAAGCTGGAAAAACTTCTGTAGAAAGGAATTTTTCTTTTCCGTTGAATAATTATAAGTTCCTGAAATTTGATTTTATTGATAAAAATTCTTTGCCAATCAATGTTCTAGAAGCTAGTTTGGAAGAAAGTCATTCGGTAGATCAATCTAAGACCGAATTACAAAACTTCACTCAAAAAATTGAAACTGATAAAAAACAAAAGCAAACCAGAATCACCATCACATTTGCCAATCCGCAAGTGATTGACGGAATCGGTTTCGAGATTTCTTCGCTGAGTTATTATCTGCGTGATGCAAGGATTTTGATTAATAAAGCCAGAGTTTATAAAAAATCGACTGAGAATTATGTCGAAAGTATCTCTGCGTTTCAGCTAAATTCAAAAAGTAAAAACAGATTTGATGTTCAAAGTTTTTTTACCAAAGAATTTACGATTGAAATTGATAATCAAGACAATCCCGCTTTAGAAATCAACAAAATCAATCTTTTCCAATCGCCAGTCAGTATTCTAACCGATTTGAAATCTAATGAAAATTATACTTTAAAAATTGATTCCACTTGGTCCGCTCCACAATACGATTTAGCCAGTTCCGGAATCGATTTTAATCAGAATTATCCTGTCGCAACCATTTCAAACTTAGAAAAAATAGAGCAAGCAAAACCAAATGAACAAGCAAAAACTTTTTGGCAAACATCTTTGTTTATGTGGATTTGTATTGTTTTAGCTGTTGCGATAATTGGTTATTTTGCGGTTGGGTTGGTTAAGGATATCAATAAAGAGAATAAATAGTTCAAACTCAAATAAAACAAAAAACTTTCATATTAGGAAAGTTTTTTGTTTTATTTTTCTAACGGTTTAAAATTTGAAAAGGTAGAAAGTTCATCTTCATTCTTGTTCAATTTCCTTTTTTGAATTATTTGATATTCTCCATTTTCATTTCTTTCCTTAACTAAAACACTATCGCTTGCATCAACCTTTGCAAAATCATAAAGAGTATCTTTTTTAATTTTAAGAAAATAAGAAGTTGTTGAACCAGTTAAAATTATAGAACCAATACAATTCAATTTGGAATTGTAAAACAGATTGGGATAACGTTCTGAATTCCTGATATAATTAAATTTTTTTGATACCGGATTATAGATGAATAATTTTCTTACTTCATTTCCTCCTCTCGCTGCTGTGGAAGACTGATATGTGAAATCCTTAAATCCGTCATTATTAAAATCTTGTAAATTAGCACCAATACCTAAAGGACTTGTTGTCTCAAAATAATATCTATTATCAAAATGCCATTTGTACTTATATTTCTGAGACTTATAATCTATAATTTTTTCTTTATGATAAAAATTTAGAATAACGAAAGCTCCAGAATCATCATTTCTTTGAAATTGTTCAGCTACAATTCTGGTCTTACCTTTTTCACCAGAATTTGTACTGTCAATATATTTATCAACTAAATTATATGTTATCTCATTTTTTTCTTTCTTTTGGCAAGAAAAAATCAAAACGGCAACAAATAAAAAGAAAAAATATTTCATTTACTTTAATACTGAAACTTTCTAAAAGCTTCCAGCGTTTTGTCAATCTCTGTATCGCCAATCGCAGATGAAATAAACCAAGTCTCATAACCACTTGGCGGAAGATAAATCCCCTGTTCCAAAACCTGATGAAACAGATTATTGAACAATCCGATGTTGGAATTATTCACCTCATTAAAGTTACTCGCAGAAGTTACATCAAAGAAAATTGACATCATACTTCCTTTTCTGTTGATTCTGTGTCTGATTCCTTTTTCATTCAGAATTTTCCCAATTTCAAAGTCTAAGGTTTCGGTTGTTTTATCTAATTTTTTATAGAAATCAGCATCTTGTTTGATTAGTTGTAAAGTTTTGAGTCCGGCTCTCATTGCTAATGGATTTCCACTCAAAGTTCCCGCTTGATAAACGCGTCCTCTTGGAGAAAGCCAGTTCATAATTTCGTTTCTTCCGGCAAAAGCACCAACTGGCAAACCGCCGCCAATCACTTTTCCGTAAGTTACCAAATCCGCTTTCACACCCAAAGCTTCCTGCGCACCACCAAAAGCCAAACGGAATCCCGTCATTACCTCATCAAAAATCAATAACGTTCCGTTTTCATCACAAAGTTTTCTAAGGTTTTGAAGGAATTGATTTTCAGGCAAAATACAACCCATATTTCCGGCAATCGGTTCTACGATAATCGCAGCAATCTGCTCAGGATTATTTCTGAAAAGCTCTTCGACTTGTTCGATGTTATTGTATTCGGCTAACAAAGTATCTTTTGCTGTTCCTTGGGTAACGCCTGGAGAATTCGGACTTCCAAAAGTAGCCATTCCACTTCCTGCCTGAATCAAAAATGAATCCGAATGTCCGTGATAACAGCCTTCGAACTTGATGATTTTTTCTCTTTCAGTATAACCTCTAGCCAGACGAATTGCACTCATACAAGCTTCGGTTCCGGAAGAAACCATTCTGATTTGGTCAACATTAGGAACATTTTCCACAATGAATTTTGCGATTTCTGTTTCCAATTCAGTCGGAGCACCAAAAGAAAAACCTTTCTCTGCCTGTAGTTTCAGAGCTTCCAAAACTTCTGGATGTGTGTGACCTAAGATTGCTGGTCCCCACGAGTTGATATAATCGATGTAAGTTCTGTCGTCTTCATCTGTAAGATAAGCACCTTTTGCAGACTTCATAAAAAGTGGAACACCACCCACAGATTTGAAAGCACGAACCGGCGAATTAACACCGCCTGGAATATATTTGTACGCTTCTTCAAAAAGCGCTGAACTTCTTTGGTATAACATTATAGTTGTTGGTTGTTGGTTGTTGGTTGATAGTTGTTGGTCTAAATTCTAACCGCTAATTTCTAAATTCTAACTTCTCGGTTTTTTACTTTGCAGATAGATCACCTGTCCTGCTCTTGGTTCTTGTCCAGCTTCCATTCTATTTTTAGAATACAATTTCTTCAATTTGATTCCGAATTTCTGAGCTATGTCGTGCATTGTTTCGCTAATTCCGGCTTTGTAAGTTTCTTTGTTTCCGGATGAGTTTTTGCCTTCCAAGAATATGATGTCATTCTTTGCCAGCTTAGAATCTTCCAACTCATTATATTTCATCAGACGTTTTTCACTGATCCCGAATTTCTTAGCAATATCAGACATATCTGCATCTACAGGCATTACAAAGAATTTCAAATCGCCGTTGGGATGATTTTTCACAAGGATATTTTTCAAAAGTGCTGTTTTCGTATTGGCATCTACAATATCAGAAACTTCCGCTTGTTTTTTTGCATAAGAACCTTGCGAATAAGGAACTTTCACTGTTGGCGGCGCAACTTTTTCATTTTGCTTTTCCTGACTTAGTTGTGCCATAAAAACTGCGTCACTATTCAAGTTGGGATACAATTTCAGAATCGCATAATAAACCTCGTCTTTAGAAGTATTATCAAATTCATACAATTTGTATCGCTCGATTTTATCAATCAGGATGTACGCATATCTCGGATTGGTTGCATATCCAGCTTTCTTAAGCCCGTGAGCCCAAGCTTTGTAATCTTTTGGGTCTAGGTCAAAAAGTTTCGTGTAATATTTTCTCGTTGCCAAGAAAATCGAATGGTCTTCATAAGACTGTTTCGGGTCTTCATAAACACGGAAACACTCATTCGGAGCGTCGTCTGTATGTTTCATTGTTTTTCCTGTCCATTCTTCCTTACATTTGATTCCGAAGTGGTTTTTCCCTTCCAGCGCCAATCGGCTTTGCCCGCCTCCAGTTTCCAAAAGTCCCTGAGCCAGTGTGATACTCGCTGGGATTTTATATTTTTCCATTTCTTCCACCGCGTATAGCGCGAACTTCTGGATATATTGGTCTTCCGTTTTCCAGGTTTGTGCTTTTGCAAATCCTAAAACACAAACGAAACCAATCGCCAATAATTTTTTCATTTTCAATATTTTAAAATATTTATTCTTTATTTTTAAGGAGCTAATGCCGCTACTATCGGGGCTATGGGTTTTCAACTTCTTTAGAACTTCCGTCACTTCGAGTAGTCCGCCTTAGGCGAGACGTATCGAGAAGTTTATAATAAAAAGTTCTCGATACAAAAATTATTTCCGTTACACTTCAATAATTTTCACTCGAACTGACGTCACATTTCAAAATCAATCAACGCTTTATTTTTACTTTTCAAAAACTGATTCGCGCCTTTGATGCCCTGCAATCCGCCCGTATGAAATGCCAGAATCTTCGATCCTTTCGGAAAATAAGCTTTCTGGGCCAAATCAAAAATCTTCTGCATCATTTTTCCTGTATAGATTGGGTCAAGCGGAATCTCATATTTTTTATAAAACCAATTTATAAAACGGATATTCTCGTCAGTTATTTTTCCGTAACGACTTTCATCTGCATCCATCAATTCAAAATTGCTTCTCCTACTCCATTCTTGTATTGTCTTCTCCAGCGAATTATCTTTCACCGCTTTGATTCCAATTACTTTCTGGTGTTCTTCTGCAAATCTGGAAATCCCAGCAACTGTTCCTCCAGTTCCAACAGCCGTGCAAAGATAATCAAAATCTTTGGTGTCATTTCTCAACATATATTGTATACCTTCCACTGCCATTTCATTACTTCCGCCTTCCGGAATGATGAGTGAATTGGGATATTGTTCTGAAAATTCTTTGGTTAATTTTTCTTTCTTTTGATAATCTTCTCTGGAAACAAAGAAGAACTGCATTCCGTTTTTGGAAGCTTCGGAAAGTGTTGGATTATTTTGCCCGTTATTTTCTAATTCATTTCCTCTTATGATTCCAATTGTAGGAATCCCAAACTCTTTCCCAAAGGCTGAAACCGATGCAATATGGTTAGAAAAAGCGCCTCCGAACGTTATTATTAAAGGATTTTCAGGATTTGATTCTAGATATTGATTGACATTGAAAAAGAGTTTCCAGAACTTGTTCCCGGAAATTTTTGGATGGATCAAGTCTTCTCTTTTGATAAAAATCTGAATATCAAAATCAGTTTTGATTTCAACAATTGGGATTTTATATTCCGGAATCTGAAGCATTTTTCAAAATTAGGTAAGTTTTTGATGAGAAAGAAATTTATGAAAATTTTTCTCTTTCTTTCACTATAAAAAATTTCCGACTGTTCTACTAAACTGAAAAAATATTTTGGATGACAAAAGCCATAGCCCCGATAGTAGCGGCATCCTTTTTTGGCATTGCGGTGAAAACCTCTAAGTATTGCTTCACTTCGTTCGCAATGCCAAAAAAGATATAGCGGATAGCGGGAAATAGCTCCTAATTGAAAATTTAAAAAGTCGCTATTCGACGGAGTCAATAAGCTCCTAAAAATTCTACAAACAAAAAAGTCCACCAAAAATGGTGGACTTTTTATGATATAATTCTTAAAAATTATTTTGTTCTTTCGATGATTTTTTTCACTGCTTTTACAACAGCATCGGCATCAATTTGATATTTTTTCATTAGCTCTGCCGGTGTTCCAGATTCTCCGAAAGTATCGTGAACCGCTACAAATTCCTGAGGTGTTGGTCTTCTTCTCGCCAACATCCCGGCAACAGATTCTCCAAGTCCACCTAGGTAGTTGTGCTCTTCTGCAGAAACCAATTTACCTGTTTTCTCCACAGATTTCAAGATAATTTCTTCATCCAAAGGTTTGATGGTGTGGATATTGATAATTTCAACTGAAATACCTTCTTTCTCCAATTCGTCCGCTGCCAACAGAGATTCCCAAACCAAATGTCCGGTTGCAACAATCGTTACATCCGTTCCTTCTTGCAAAAGAATTCCTTTTCCAATCTCGAAAGGCATATCTTCCGGAATGAAAACCGGAACAACTGGACGTCCAAATCTTAGATAAACAGGACCTTCGTGTGCAGCTGCAGCAAGAGTTGCCGCCTTAGTTTGGTTATAATCGCAAGGATTGATTACCGTCATTCCTGGCAACATTTTCATCATCCCAATATCTTCCAAAACCTGGTGAGTTGCACCATCTTCTCCCAAAGTAACCCCAGCGTGAGAAGCGGCAATTTTTACATTCTTGCCTGAGTAAGCAATGGATTGACGGATCTGATCGTAAACTCTGGATGTTGCAAAATTGGCGAAAGTACCAGCAAAAGGGATTTTCCCGTTAATCGTCAAACCTGCCGCCAAGCCCATCATATTAGCCTCTGCAATACCTGTTTGGAAAAATCTTTCCGGAGCTTTCTCTATGAATTTCTCCATTTTAAGAGAGCCAATCAAATCTGCGCAAAGTGCTACAACATTTGGATTTGTATCAGCTAGTTCTGCCAATCCTGCTCCAAAACCGGAACGTGTATCTTTTTTTTCTATGTATGTATATTTCATTTTACTATAATTGATGATTGATAAGTAATAAATGATTTCTTTACTTTTAATTTTGTTTAATCAAAAAAAATCATTCATCATTAATAATTTATCATTGATAATTAATAATCAGCTGGTGCTTCTAAGTACAATTGTTTGATAGCTGATTCCAACTGCTCATCATTAGGCGCTTTACCGTGCCAAGCGTGACTTCCCACCATATAATCTACACCACTTCCCATCTCTGTATGAAGGAGAATCGCAACAGGTTTTCCGTTTCCGGTTTCCGCTTTTGCTCTGTTTAAGATTCCAATAACAGCTTCCAGATCGTTTCCGTTTTTTTCTTCAAGAACCAGCCATCCGAAAGCTTCTAATTTCCCTCTCAAATCTCCTAAAGACAACACATCAACTGTATCTCCATCAATCTGTCTTCCGTTGTAGTCTATTGTTGTAATGATGTTATCCACTTTTTTTGCAGCAGCATACATAAATGCTTCCCAGTTTTGACCTTCCTGCAACTCACCATCACCCTGAAGTGTGTAAACCAAAGAATTGTCTCCGTCTAATTTTTTACCTTGAGCAGCTCCTAAAGCAACTGACAACCCTTGACCTAATGACCCCGAAGCAACTCTGATTCCAGGTAGTCCTTCGTGTGTTGTTGGGTGACCTTGTAATCTTGAGTTTAATTTTCTAAACGTTGCCAATTCTGCAACCGGAAAGAAATCGAATCTCGCCAATGTGCTATAAAACACTGGAGAAATATGTCCGTTTGAAAGGAAAAATAAATCTTCGTTCTTACCTTCCATTGTAAAAGGCAGTTTGTAGTTCATAACTTCTCCGTAAAGTGCTACGAAATATTCTGTACAACCAAGAGATCCTCCTGGGTGACCACTGTTTACAGCGTGAACCATTCTCAGAATATCTCTTCTGATTTGCGTTGAAAGGCTTTTCAGCTCTTCTATTGATTTGCTCATTATATTGGATTTGCTTTCTTGCGAAATTACGTTTTTTTTATGTGTAAATCCAAGCTGAATGTAACTTAAGAAATAATCACTGACAATAATTAACAATTTTTAATACACAAAAATGTATAAACAAAAAACTCCAATGAACACATTGGAGTTTTTTGTATTTATTTATAGTGGTTAGTCTATTTCAAATTGAAATTAAATCCAACAACAACTGCACCTACTGTTTCTTTGCCAGCAATAGGTCGGTCATCATAATATCCTCTATCATATTTACTAGAAACACTTTGATATCCAACATATAATTCCCCTACAGGTAAGTTATACATAAATTTTGGCACTGCATATAAACCTCCGTTAACATTATCCGCTGTGGAGATAGCATATCCTAAATCAAGTCCAACAGCTATCGGTGCTCCAGAAAAAGAGTATTTTCCAGTAACTGCAACCGGAATAAATCCGAAATCATCACCTTTATAAGTTCCACCTTCATATCTGTAACTTTTAGCAATATAGTGAGAATATCCTGTTGCCACACCTAAGTCAAAACCTTTTGCAATATTCCATCTATAAGCTGCATCCAACCCTAAAGTAAAATCAGAGTTACCAGTTGTAGGCGCACCAATATGTGCTCCTAATTTAAAACCTTCTTGTGCTTGAGTAAAACCAAAAACTGCTATAGCTGCAGCTAAAAATAACTTTTTCATAGTTTAAAAATTTAATTTCAGCAAAACTTTAACCAATTTTTGTACCAAAAATTAATTTTTACTTTCTTTCTACATTATTATAAGCCATAATAATCTTTTTCACCACAGGGTGCCTTACAACATCTTCTTCTGAAAGATGTACAAAACCAATTTCTTCTACATCTTTTAGAATAGTCATAGATTCTTTAAGCCCAGACTGTTGATTTTTAGGCAAATCTACCTGGCTCGGATCGCCTGTAATGATGAATTTAGCATTCATCCCCATTCTGGTTAAGAACATTTTCATTTGAGAATGTGTGGTGTTCTGTGCTTCATCCAAGATTACAAAAGCTTCATCCAAAGTTCTACCTCTCATAAAAGCCAAAGGTGCTACTTCTATGATTCTTTTCTCCATAAAACCTTCCAGCTTTTCGTGCGGAATCATATCACGAAGCGCATCATATAACGGTTGCATATATGGGTCTAATTTTTCTTTTAGATCGCCAGGCAGGAAACCAAGACTTTCGCCAGCTTCCACTGCAGGTCTTGTAAGAATGATTCTTTTAACTTCTTTATCACGCAATGCTTTTACAGCCAAAGCAACACTGGTATACGTTTTTCCAGTTCCAGCAGGACCAATCGCAAAAACCATATCTTTTTTCTCAGATGCTTTTACCAATTTTTTCAGATTGGTAGTCTTCGCTTTGATGGCTTTTCCATTGACGCCTTTTACAATAATATCCTGATCAAAAACCAATTGTTTTTCAGAATCATCTTTTAATTTTAGAAGAGATTCCAATTGTTTGATTTCTATAGAATTGTGCTTGGTAATGTAAGCAGAAATATCATCGAGTTTTTGCTTCAAAACATCCAGAGTTTCTCTGTTTCCCATTGCAAAGATAAAATTATCCCGACCCGTGATTTTGAGTGTTGGAAAACTGGATTTTATTAGGTTGAAATTTTGATTCTGAACACCATAAAATGTTTTGGTGTTGATATCTTGTAGTTCATAATTGATTTCGAACATAAATAATATTAGTGGTTAGTCTAACAAATATATGAATAGATTTGACATCTTATGTGCCTTTAAAAATTGAATTATATTAAATTTGCAACAAATCTTATCAAATGTCAGTCATTACGCTTACTTCAGATTACGGACTTGTAGACCATCGGGTGGCAAGTATCAAGGGAAAAATACTCAGCTGGAGCGAGGATGTAAAAGTCATTGACATCACCCATAACATAACGGCTTACAACCTTTTACAAACCGCTTACATTGTTAGAAACGCTTATAAATTTTTCCCAGAAGGAAGTATCCATATCATTTCTGTGGACAGTTTTCATCATAAGTCAAGGAAGAATATTATTACTAAAATCGATGGTCATTATTTCATTTGTGCCGATAATGGAATCATTAATCTGATGTTTTTTGACATCAAACCAGAAGCTATTTATGAAATAACTTTGAATAACAGATTCGATGACAAGGTTTCTTTTCCATCGGTAGATATTTTTGTTCCTGCAGCTATGCATCTTTACAAAGGCGGTTTACCAGAAGTAATTGGAAGAAAAATTAAAACCATTAAGGATATTTCTTTTCCAAAGGCCATTTATAACGAAGCTGAAAAAATGATTGTTGGCGAAGTAATGTATATTGATAATTTCGGAAATGTAGTTTCTAATATCAGCAGAAAATTTTTCGAAAAACACGCCTCTATCAATAATGATTTCACGGTTAAATTCCGAAATATTGTTTTATCAAAAATCTTGGAACAATACACTGATATTGTTACAGACTGGAGCAGAGAACAGGAATTCCACGGAAAATCTTCTGTGATTTTTAATGATGCAGACTTGTTAGAAATTACCATCTACAAAGGCAGTGTTCTGAATGGTGCTTCTTCTCTTTTCGGAATGAATGCTGGTGAGAAAATCTATATAGAATTCACATAAAAACCGGCAAATAATTGCCGGTTTTTGTTTTAATCTAAGAATATTATTGTTTGATTAATTTCTTAGTAAAACTATCATTGGAAGTTTTAACCTTCACAACATAATTACCACTTTTCAATCGAGAAACATCGAAATTATTTTTTGATAAACTCTCAGCATCAAATTGCTTAACCAATTTTCCAGAGATATCATACAATTCTACAGAAACCATTTTATTAATTCCTTTTAAAGTAAATTCATTTTTAACTGGGTTTGGGGATAATACAACATCTTTAGAATTCACTACATCATCCACTGCTAATAAAGTACAGCTGAAATTAGCTTTAAACCCTGATTTTGTGACAGCATCATCTGATCTGAAAGTAATTGTTATTGCACCAGAAGCGTGAGTTGACTCATAAGAAGCAGGAATATTAGACCCTGTCAATCGTGCAGCGCCAGAAAATACACCAGAATTAGCCAAACCGTTTCTTAAGGTGATATAATCTGTTGTACTTTCAAGATCAAACTCTGTAAAAGTAATCTTCAGTTTTTGTCCTTCTGCATCTGGATAGAAAGTTTTTGTCCAGTTTTCATTATTAGAATAGTTTCCATTTTCGCCTCCGGTATCCGTTAGAACTTTACCACACCAAGAACCATCTGTTATGAAGATTTGGCTTTTCTGATAGGTTGTAGCACAATCTGTTCCCACTTCAATTTTGTAAAAAGAATTTGCATCAAGATTTGTAAAATTCAACACCTTATTAGTTGTAGTTCCAGATGTTATCACGCTACCATCTGTTGTTTTAGTCAATTGATATTTCCAGCTTGTACCTGTCGCATCTGCTATAGTTGCAGTAGCTGTATTGGCAGCAAGATTACTAATTGCTAATCCTGTAATAGTAACATCACAAGAAGCAATACAGTCTGATCCGAGACAAGGTTTACCTGCAATAGTTTCTCTGATTAAGTCACCTGGCTGTTGTCCAAAACCATTGGCAAAACTAATCCCTACAGAAGAAAGCAAATGACAATAACTCATAATCGTACCTTTGGTAGTTGTAGGAAGTGGTCCATCGCAACCTTCATCATTACCAGAAGCAGGTCCGCAACCATCGATTGCTGTATTATTACCATTCCAAGCACAGGCGTGCGTGTGAGGAGAACCAAGATTATGTCCTAACTCATGTGTCATCGCTTCGATATTCCAGGAATAAGTAGGGACTGCTACATTTTGGTTATTTACACCACAATAAGAGTATTTATAAGTTGAACACAATGAGTTAACATAAGCTACACTTGTTGTTGCTGGGTTTCTAATTAATTGTGCAAGATCTCCGTTGAAAGAAGTTCTTGTTGTTCTGAATTGACTTAGAATTGCTCCTGGTTGTCCAGAATAAGGATCTGTTGTTGTCCAAACATAAGTTTCACTCATCGCAACTTTTACATTTTCATTATCATACAATGTTTTGATATTGTTGAACAAAGCTGTAACCCAGTTTACTGTAGAAGCTACATTAGAACCATTCTGCGTATAAGGCCCGTAACCAACTTCGAAATAAATTCTTACACAACTGTTAGCATCTTTAGAAGCTTTTTTCTTGTAGGGATCAAAAGATATTTTCTTAGTTTGGTTTTCTGGAAGTTCATCTGCACTACAAGAGAATGGATTTTGAGATTTCAATTTATAATCACTGTAAGATACAAAGTCATCAGAACTTTTTGTTTTACCTACAACAATATTCCCAAATTGGTTAGTAGAAGCTACACCAACAATGTCATTATTAAAGAAACTAAAAGCTGCAACAGATGTATCATCTCCTTTGATAATCCCTTGATAATAAACTCCGGGTGTATAGTTGGCATCTCCTTTATCGGTTCCCACTTTGAAACCAGCGGCAAAAATGTCATTTTTAACCAATTCTACCGTAATTTCGCCATCTTCAAAAGGAAAATTCATTTCCATTGTTTGTGGCTTTTCATTGACGATTTTTTGCAATTCTGTTGTTTTCAATTGCATTACCGTGACGTCTTCTGCTTCATTTCTGTAAGTTGCTGCATTTTTTGATGCAACATCTTTTGTAAAAGGACTGAATTTTGCGAATGTTTTTTTCGCTGATTTTTGAGCTGCTACTTTCTGTGCAATTGGCTTTAGATTTTGAGAAAATCCGAAGACTGTAATACACACTGAAAATAGTAGTTGTAAAATTTTCTTCATATTTAGAACAATTAAATTTATCCCACAAAAAAAAGGTTTTTTTTTCAGAATTCATTACCTAAACAAAAATTTAACAATTTTCTTTCAATTTAAATTTGACCTAAAATTTAATTCACCCACACAAAAAAAATCTAATTTTCTAGTAATTTATATAATAATAATTAGAATTGATTACAAAAAAAAACAGCAGATAAATAAATTAGACTGTTTTATTCAATTTGATACAGTTTATTATTTGATTAATTTTTTACTGATTGTTTTTTGATCCGTTTTTTATCTTAACAACATAATTTCCTGACACCACTCTATCATCTCCTTTGATAATTAACTGAGCAAAACTCAACATCCACAAACTAAAAAACAAGAAATTGTAATTTCGTTTTTCATTGAGTTGTTATTTTGTTACAATATGAAAATTTTCATTGAAAAATTAATCACAAAAATCCGTTTTAGCCTTCAATTATTCAATTTACAATTATTGAAACCAAATTTTATCTTCAGCCAATAAAAAGTATCTTTGCAAAAAAATCCGTAGATGCTTTACACGATTATCAAGGCAATTCATATTATTTTTATGGTAAGTTATTTTGCCGGGATTTTCTATCTCGTGAGATTGTTTGTCTATTATAAAGATACTGATGAGTTTGATGACGTGAAACAGCAGATTCTCAGAAATCAATATACTTTTATGGCAGTAAGACTTTGGAACATCATCACTGTTCCTGCAGGAATTCTGATGTTATTAAGCGGACTCACAATGGTTTTCCTTAATTCAGGATTACTGAAAACGCCTTGGTTTCATCTTAAATTGACTTTTCTAGTCGGGCTCGGGATTTATCACTTCTGGTGCTGGAAGAGAGTTAAAGAATTGAAAAACCTCAACGGAAAAACACTCTCCATTCCGAATATTAAACTTAGACAATTCAATGAGATTGCAACATTTATTTTATTTGCAGTAGTTTTTACAGTAATTCTCAAATATTCCGTTATACAATATTGGTGGCAACTGTTACTCGGATTTTTCGGAATCGTCATTCTGATAACCTCGATTGTAAAATTGGTGAACAAAAACAAGAAAAAATAAAAACTATCAACAACAAACCAACAACCATCAACTAAATTATGATAGCTATATTCAAAAAAGAACTTTGGAATTTTTTCGGAAACTGGAGCGCGTGGATCATCATCGCAGCATTCAGTAATATTTCCGCATTGTTCCTATTCTTCTTCGAGAATAATTTTAATATTTTCGATATTGGAAGCGCCACGTTACAAAGTTTCTTTGTGCTTTCGCCCTGGCTTTTTATGTTCATCATTCCTGCAATCAGTATGAGAACTTTGGCCGAGGAAGAACAGTCCGGAACTTTATTTTGGCTGTTTTCTCAACCGGTGAAAATCACCGAAATCGTTGGCGGAAAATTCCTTTCCGTTTGGTTGGTTGGTATTTTATGTTTGCTACCATCGTTGGTTTATTATTACACGGTTTATGTTTTAGGCGTTCCAGAAGGTAATATTGATGGAAGTATGACTTTCGGAAGTTATATCGGTTTGACTATTTTGATTGCCGCTTTTTCTGCAGTCGGGATTTTAGCATCATCGTTGTCATCGAACCAAATTATGGCTTATCTATTGGGCGTTTTCCTTTGTTTCATTCTCTATTTTGGCATTGAACAATTGGCAAGTTATAAGTTGATGGGCGGTGCAGATTATATTTTGCAGAATATCGGTTTTTATCAACATTTCTTAGCTTTTACAAGAGGTCAAATTGATACAAGAGACGTTTGCTATTTTCTTTTCGTGATATTTTTGGGGTTAGGATTAGCGAGTTGGTTTGTCTGGAAAAAGAAATAAAAAACGAGTATAAAACATTCAACAACGAGTATAAAAGTCTCAATAACGAGTCAAAAAGACTCAATGATGAGTATGAAACACTCAAAAACCAGTGAAAAAGACTCAACAACGAGTATAAAAGACTCGAATTCGAGTGTAAAAGACTCAACGAAGAGTAAAAAAGATTCAAAATCGAGTATCAAAGACTCGAAAGACAACTAACAACTGTCAATTAATTAAAATGAATAAAAAAAATAAAATCACTTTGATTATAATTGCTGTTCTCCTAATTATCGGGATGAGCGGTATTATTTATAAACGTTTCGATTTGACGGCGGAAAAACGCTACACACTTTCTGATTCTACAATCAAGGTTTTGGAAAATGTGAAAAAACCTATGACGATTGAGGTTTATTTGGAAGGTGATTTTCCTGCTTCTTTCAAACAGCTTTCGAACGAAACCAAATTTATGTTGGACGAGTTCCGAAAAATCAATCCGAAAATCGATTACAAATTCCGGGACCCGATTGCTGAGAAAGTTCCGCAGGACACGCTGAAAGCTATGGGAATGCAACCTTCGATTTTGCCTGATATGAAAGACGGAAAAATCTCCGAAATCGTGATGTTTCCTTATGCCGCTATCAAATATAATGGCTACGGAACTTCGGTTCCTTTGATTGTCCAGCAATCCGGAATTGATGCAGCAACACAACTCAGCAAATCGATTGAAAACCTGGAATATAATTTTGTTTCCACTATCAAAGGAATGACGGAAGAAACAGCGAAGAATATTGGTTTCTTAGTCAATCAGCAAGAATTGAGTCCCGATGAATTCCGTGGATTTTTGGATTTGGCCATGGAGAATTACAATATTGGACCAATCATTCCGGAAAACAAAACCGAATTATCCTTAGCAGACGTCCCGAAACTGAAACAAATGGATGCTCTGGTCATTGCAAAACCAAGAAAAGCGTTTACTGATACTGAAAAAGTGATTCTTGACCAATATATTATGAATGGTGGAAAAACGCTTTGGATGCTGGACGCTGTGAATGCCGAGATGGACACGCTTTTTCAAGCTAAAAAAATTATGGCTTACCCAATTGACCTTAATCTTACAGATTTTATGTTCAATTATGGATTGAGAATTAATCCAGCTTTGGTAAAGGATATGAAAAAATCGGCGTTGGCAAGAATTGTCTCGGGAGAAGTCGCTGGCAATCCGCAGTACAGCAGTTTTCTTTGGCCATATTTTCCTTTAGGAATTGCTGAAGCCAAAAATCCAATTACCAAAAATATCAATCCTGTAAAATTCGAATTTCCGACTTCGATTGATACCTTGGGAAGACCAAATATCAAAACCAAAGTTCTTTTCGAATCCAGCGAAAGAACCAACACCAAAACAGTTCCGAATTATGTCGCACTTTCTGAAATTGTAAGAACGGACAGCATCGGCGAGATGGAACGTCCAACGCCACCGAAGATTTTCGCAGTAGCGTTGGAAGGTAAATTCAAATCCGCTTATGCGACAAGAAGCGAGAAAAATGCTTATCCAGATTTCAAAGCTCAAAGTCCGGAAAATAAAATGCTCGTAATTGCTGACGGCGACATTGCCCGAAACCAAATATGGAAAGGCGAACCGCTTCCTTTGGGCGAAGATCTGCTAACTAAACAACATTACGGCAATGCGCAATTCTTGAGAAATGCTTTGGATTATCTTTTGGATGACAGCAACCTAATGGAACTGCGTGACAGAACCATCGAAGTCCGATTACTCGATAGACAGAGAATTGATGAAGAAAAATCGGATTGGCAATGGTTCAATCTGCTTCTACCTTTAGGGATTTTGGGAGCTTTGGGAGCAGGATTCTATTTCTTGAGAAAGAAGATGTTCTCGTAATAAATCTTTTTGAACACAAAGTCCACTAAGATTTTTAATAAAAATAAAAATTAATATAAGTTCACAAAGACGCTTCGCTCCTAAGAGATTCTTTGCTAAATGCTAACGGATTTTCGAACTTAAAATAATCACAATAATTGTTATAAAACTTTGCGCGCTTTGCGTTCATAAACAACGTATTATGAAAAACCTTTTACTGGCTTTAATTTCCGGAGTTTTACTCGCCATTTCGTGGCCAACTTACGGGATTCCGTTTTTTATATTTTTTGCGTGGGTTCCGCTTCTGATGATGGAACACAACATTGCAAAATTCAGCGATATCAAAAAGAAAAAATTAGCGGTTTTTTGTTTTTCATATCTCACATTTTTGATTTGGAATTGGGTTACTACGGGTTGGCTTTACAATTCGCAATTGCCTGATGGAAGCAAATCTCTTTTAGCAGTTCTGTTTCCTGTTCTCACCAATTCATTTTTTATGGCTTTGGTTTTTACTTTCTATCACATTTATAAAAAAAGTCAGGGAACTTATTTCGGGTTGGTTTTTTTTGTAGCGATTTGGATGTGTTTTGAGAAGCTTCATCTCGTTTGGGAATTCACCTGGCCTTGGCTCAATCTCGGAAATGTCTTTGCAGATTATCATCAGTTTGTCCAATGGTACGACACTTTGGGTGCGACCGGTGGAAGTTTCTGGATTTTGATTTGTAATGTTTTAGTTTTTTATACAATAAGAATTTGGGAAGCTGGAAGAATCAGAAAATCATTAATCAAAAATGTTTTGATGACAGCCGGTTTTATCATTTTACCGATGGTTATTTCTTTGGTTAAATATTATAATTACAAACCAGAAACAGTTGGTTCAATTAATGTCACAATGCTTCAACCAGCGCTTGACCCTTACAATGAAAAATACCAAAAAGATAGTTTAACAATTGAAAATGATTTGTTAAAATTGGCTACAGAAAATTCGGTGTTACAAAGCGATAAAAAATCTAAAATCGATTTATATCTTTCTCCCGAAACTTCACTCCCCGGAATTGGCGGTTTTAGCGAAAGAGGTCTTAATAATAGTTTATTAATCAATAATATCGAGGGTTTTCTTTCTCAGCATCCCAAATCTGTTTTCTCAGGCGGAATTTCCAGTTATTATGTTTATAAAGAAGATGAAGAAAAACCATCAACAGCAAGTTATCTTGACAGACAAGGGATTTGGTTGGATGAGTATAATTCGGCAATACAAATCATTCCTAATCAACAACCCGAAGTTTATCACAAAGCAATGCTAGTTCCTGGTGTTGAGATTTTTCCATATATCAATTTCTTTAAACCGATTTTAGGTGATGTAATGTTGGATTTAGGTGGAACTACGCGTTCTCTTGGAATTTCCAACGAAAGAAAAGTTTTCGCAAATCCTTACAACAAATCTGTAATCGCTCCAATCATTTGCTACGAAAGCATCTATGGCGAATTCGTGACTGGTTATGTCAAAAAAGGAGCAAACCTTCTAACTATTGTAACTAATGATTCTTGGTGGGGATATTCACAGGGACATAAACAATTGTTGGCTTATGCAAAACTACGTGCCATAGAAACCAGACGTGAAATTGCAAGAGCAGCAAACAGCGGAACCAGTGCTCACATCAATTCTCGAGGCGATATTGTGGATGAATTACCATACGGTGCAAAAGGTGCATTGACAGCAAAAGTCAATCTGATTGACAAAGAAACGTTCTACACCAAAAGTGGCGATTTCCTTTCCAGAATTTGTCTTTTTGTGATTGGTGCATTGTTGCTTTTTATTCCGGGGAGAAAGTATTTAACTAGGACAAAATAGATTGGTGAAATTGTTGATTTGTAAAACTGTAAGATTGGTGAAATTGTTGATTTGTAAAACTGTAAAATTGTTAAAATTCGAACGATTTTACGATTCAGCAAATCAACAATTTTACAGATTCGGCAAATACCTTTCCTTAATAATATTCAAATGATGGATATTATGACCAACGGTCAATTTTCCAATCGTCTCCACTTTGATATCATTTCCATTTACGATTCCGATTAATTGAAGCGCTTCTTCTGGAAGATTTTTAAAGAATTTAATGGATAATTTTCTAGTCAATTTAAATTCTTTAATCAGACTTTTCAAAGTTCGGCTGTCCGCATAAGAATTATCTGCCCAAGCTTCTTCATCAAATCCTGAAACCAATGATTTGTCTTTTCTGGAAAATCTCAAAGCACGATAAGCAAAAACCTTTTCTGTATCGATGAGATGTTGCAAAAGTGTTTTTAAACTCCATTTTCCTTCTACATAAGCATAATTACCCTGTTCTTCGGAAAGAGATTCATAGATTTGTAAAGTTTGGTCCGAAGCAATTTTCATTTCTTCAATCCATTGATCAGAAGGTACCAAATCCAAATAGCGCTGTATATATTTTTCGAATTCTGTCACTTTTTAATTATTAATTATTAATTATTAATTGTTAATTATAAATGATTAAGAAACTTCCCATTCATAGAAATTAACTTCATCATATTTTTTGAAGCCTGCACTTGGATATAATTGATTTCCAATCATATTTTCTTTTCCTGTCTCCAAATACATTCCACAAGAATCAGATGTTCTGCAAAGTTCTTTTGCACTTTCTATTAAAGCTTTGGAAAAACCTTTTCCACGGGAATTCGAATTAACATAAAGGTCATTCAACAACCAATAACGTTTCATTCTTGTTGATGAAAACAATGGATAAAGCTGAACAAATCCAACCAATTCCCCTTCATCTTCTGCAACAAAAATCTCGGAATCATTTTTCTCTAATCGTTCAGATAAAAATCGTTGTGCGCCTGACAAATCAGATGTTTTGTGATAGAACATTCTGTATTCATCAAACAATTGTGAAAGCTGAACCAAATCTTCTTGACTTGCTTTTCTGATGTTATTCTTCATCCTCATATTGCTCCAGATAATAAGTAAAAGTGAAACCTTCTACCTCATCTTCTGCATCTTCCAAAGTTGTCAGAAGGTCTTCAAACAATTCCAATTGGTCAACACTCATATTCACAAATTCGATATGAAGCGGCATTTCCAATCCTCCGGAAATCACATCAAATAAGGCGTCCAAATTATCACCAAAATGTTCTGGCAATTCTAATTTCGATTTCAGTTGTTCATAAAAATCTTCGTAATCGCCGATGTTGACGAAATCGATATATATTTCTTTCATTTTTTTAATTTTTGTCGGAAGTCGGAAGACCGAGGTCCGAAGTTTTTAATATTTATTTTTTAATCATTACTAATCAAAAATCTTCCGACTTCTGACATCTGACATCCAGCTTCTAACTATTTTTTCTCAAACGTTTTATAATGATTTTTTGTGAGCCAAACATCACCGTTTTTAGTAAAGACAATTCGGTCAGCGCCTCGGTTTCCGCAATTATAATTCACGTCTGCTTCATAATATTGTTTTCCTTTTGGCAATTGTTTTTCACGATTACTGAATTTATCTCCTCCAATCACTTTTCCCGGTAAAACGTCACAAAGATTTCCTTTGGATGGATTCCAGCCTTTACTTTTCGCTTCAGATTTTGTGATATAATAATCGGGCAATTTGTGATTGGACTTGACGTAAGAAATAACTTTTGTCTCATTCGTCAACTTTTCTATTGAACTTTCTTCAGAAGGTTTTTCAACACCTAATTTAGTTTCGGATTTATTCTCAGATTGCGCAACTTCAGTCTTCCGACTTCCATGATCTGACTTCTTTTCGATTCGGTAATTCGAAATGAGATACATTGTCAATATTCCGGCAAAAGCTCCGATGAGAAAGAAAAACAGGGTTTTCAGTTTTGGATTCATGGATGAAAATTTCTTCGCTAAAATAATGAAAACCTTGATTCTTACAGAAGAAAAAACAAACTTTAAAAAAAAATTGTGCTTAACCTAATTTTTCTATATTTGGGCACAAAGATAAAAATATGAATTCCGACACAATGGATAACTTAAAAATGATAGCCGAAACGGCCAAAGACTTCGCTGAAAAAAATATTCGCCCAAACATTATGGATTGGGACGAGAGCCAGATTTTTCCTGTAGAATTGTTTCATCAATTGGGAGAATTAGGCTTTATGGGAATTGTAATTCCTGAAGAATATGGAGGTTCTGGTCTTGGTTATCAAGAATATGTCACCATTTTGGACGAGATTTCTCAGGTTGACCCATCGATAGGATTATCGGTTGCTGCGCACAATTCACTTTGTACTAATCATATTTATGAATTCGGAAACGAAGAGCAAAGAAAAAAATGGTTACCACAATTAGCATCTGGAAAAGTTATTGGCGCTTGGGGATTGACAGAACACAACACAGGTTCTGACTCAGGCGGAATGTCAACAACTGCTATAAAAGATGGCGATGACTGGATTATCAACGGTGCAAAAAACTTTATCACGCATGCTATTTCCGGAGACATTGCAGTTGTAATGACAAGAACTGGAGAAAAAGGAGCGAAAAATAATTCCACAGCTTTTGTTTTGGAAAAAGGAATGGCTGGTTTCGCTTCCGGTAAAAAAGAAAACAAGTTAGGGATGCGTGCTTCTGAAACAGCAGAATTGATTTTCGATAATGTCCGTGTTCCAGATTCTCACAGATTGGGCGAAGTTGGAAGCGGTTTCAAACAAGCAATGAAAATTCTAGATGGCGGTCGTATTTCTATTGCAGCTTTGAGTTTGGGAATTGCAAGAGGTGCTTACAAAGCGGCTTTGAAATATGCTCAAGAAAGACATCAGTTCGGAAAAGCGATTTCAAGTTTCCAAGCGGTTAATTTTATGTTGGCTGATATGGCGACAGAAATTGATGCTTCAGAATTATTAATCAGAAGAGCGTCTGACATGAAAAATGCGAAACAAAAAATGACACGTGAAGGCGCAATGGCAAAATTATATGCTTCCGAAGCATGTGTTAGAATTTCCAATAATGCTGTTCAAATCTTCGGTGGTTATGGCTATACTAAAGATTTCCCAGTTGAAAAATTCTACAGAGATTCTAAATTGTGTACAATTGGAGAAGGAACTTCTGAAATCCAGAGATTGGTGATTGGGAGGGATATCACTTTATAATTAAAAGAATCTGTTATGATTGAAAAGCCTTTCCAAATGATTTTGGAAGGCTTTTTTATTTATTCCAGTCTTTTAAGAATTTTGTTCATTTGATTGATTTCTTTTTCCTGAGACTTGATGATACTATCTGCCAACTTTCTGACTTCAGCATCTTTGATATTTGCGTTTTTACTGGTCATAATAGCAGATGAATGATGCGGAATCATTGCTTTCATATATTGAATATCTCCGAGAGGTGTCTGCGTTCGCAATCCTATTAATGAAAATACGAATATGACGACCGAAGAAATAATAATTGCAACGTTGATTTTTCTGTTTTTATACATCATTTTCATACGTAAGATCATCAAAATCGCCATTGGTGAAATCATTAGAAAAGTCATATAAATTCTTGTAATACTTGTATGATAATCTTCTATTTTATCCATATTCAGAAACATAACCAAATACATTATTACAAAGGAAATTATCAACGTAACCGCAAGCTTGCCATAGGTGTGGGAATTCATATTTTCCATAACTTTTTTCTGTAATTATGCAATATCCGAACCAATAAATTCTTCTCTGTAAATTCTGTTTTTTATATTTGTTAAAATTTTAGAAAAATAATGGAAAAATTAGATAGCCTGAATCAGGTAGCCGAATTTCATAAAACCTTCAACGCTCCAATTCTTGACACGCCACAGATTCCTTCAAAAGAACGTGCAGCTTTGAGAGTCAGCCTTTTACAAGAAGAATTAGACGAGTTGAAAAAAGCAATTGAAGATAATGATTTGGTAGAAGTTGCAGATGCACTTTGCGATTTGCAATATGTTTTGAGCGGCGCCGTTTTGGAATTTGGCTTGGGTGAAAAATTCGTGGAATTGTTTAATGAAGTTCAGCGTTCTAATATGTCAAAAGCTTGTGATAATGAAGTTCAGGCGCAGGAAACTGTAGAATTTTACAAAGACAAAGGAACCGACGCTTATTACGAAAAATCTGGCGACAAATACAATGTTCACAGAGTTGCAGACAACAAAGTTCTTAAGAACAAATATTATTCTGCTGCGGACATCGCTTCTTTAATAAAATAAAAAACTCAGGATGAAAAAAATTTCGATCTTATTGGGAATCATTGCACTCACAACTATTAATTCTTGTGCTGAAAGAGTCATCGTCAACCGAGAAGTAGAATCCAAAAACGATGGTAAAATGCTTTTGGGAACACAGACGCTTGACCAGTTCCAAAAAGAACCATTTAAAACTTGGTTTGATGAGGAGTACAATCGTTACCAAATTGACCAATCGAGTTTGGCGGAATTAAAAAAAGAAAAACTTAATTCTTACAGTTTGGTGGTTTTTGTAGGAAGCTGGTGCGAAGACAGTCACAGAGAATTTCCGAGATTGATAAAAATTCTGGAAACCTTGAAATACAATACTGAAAAAATGCAAATCATAGCCGTTAATCGAAAAAAAGAATCCCCAGCAGGCGAAGAAGGTTTGTATAACATCACTCTAGTTCCGACAATTATCGTTAAAAAATATGGAAAAGAAATCGGAAGAATCACAGAAATGCCGGAAACAGGCTATTTGGAAAGAGATTTGCTTAACATTCTGAAAAAAGATAATAATTCAGGTTTGTTTAAATAATAGAACTTGATTTGCTGATAAATTCTAAATCAATGAATAAATACACAGGTTTACTTTCTTTTATTTTCGGAATTATTCTGACGGTTTTTGTGTTCTTGTCGTGGAGAAGCTGCAACAAAAAAGACGATGCTGCTCTAGTCAATCAGGATTATTATCTGATTACGAACCAAATCCAGAAAATGAACAAAATGGTGGTTTTGGAACAAGATTTTTCCAGCTTTCAAACCCATAAAAGTTCAGCGGCGACTGTTGCAGGATTCGATATTTTGCCAAGAGAAATGGTTCTTTATACGACTGCAAAAGCTCAGGTTTCTTACGATTTGAAAAGAATGAAAATTGATGTGGACACGGTCAGCAAAAAAGTTATTATTAATGAATTACCACAACCTGAAATCAAGATTTTTCCGGCCGTGAAAATTCATTTTATGGATGATTATGCGGTTAACAGATTCAAGCAAAGTGACATCAATAGTATTATGGAATCTGCCAAGAAAAATATGGCAAAAAGTGTGAATCAGGAAAGTCTGAAACAGCAAAGTAAAAAACAACTTAAAGAAAATCTTAACGAAATTTTTGTTTTGGCAAAGGCCTTGCATTATTCGATAGAAGACAAAACAAATACATTTCCTTCCACCGAATTATAAAAAATCACCGTTATGAATCCTGATAAATCCGAAAACAGCAACAATTCTGAAAATAAAAAGCAGACCGAAGATTTCAAAAATATTCCTGCTGCATCAGATAAAAAAAATCCGCCAGATATTGATAAACAAGATATCGACAAAGGTTCGAAAGTCAACAAAGACGGAAAAACAGACAATACAGAAAAGTAATTTTTTACGAATAATACAATAAGCCTTTCAATTTATTTTGAAAGGCTTATTTATTTAATAAAATTAATGTATATTTAATAACAAAATCAGAAGTTCACTAATTCTGGTTTAGTTATGTTCTTTAAAATTTCGTTTCACCAAAAATTTACAGCTATGTTATATATTGTTGTAGGGCTTTTTCCCACTCAGATGGAAATTGAAAGAGTCCTTTTAAAATTGGAAAACGCAGGTTACAATGACTACAATCTTTCTCATTCCGAAGAAGAAATTTTGCAAAATGTAGACATTGAGAAGAAAAATGGGCTATGGAATTGGTTATTCGATGATGACCATCTCGACATTGCCCGTTTCGAATACGCAAGTATCGACCACAACACGATAACCGTACATCTGAAAACGGAACAAGATGCGCACATCGTGAGAGATATCCTAGACAACAATGGCGCAGTGAATGTCGAAGAGAAAACTAGAGAATATATGTTTGAAAATCATTCCGAAACATTACAGAATTATTCGAATTCTGAAAGTATCAATGCCAAAATCATTGCAAAAGCTAAGAACAATCTATTCTTTACAAACGATAGAAAGCCACATTCTCATCACGAAAAAAGAATATCTGATGAAATCGATGGATTGGTATTTACAAAATTCAAGTAAAATAATTAAGACAACTTAAGACATCCAGTTTTGCTTTGTCTCTCTGATGCTTACGAAGAGTGTGTTTAGGCTGGTATTACATAAAACTTCAGTCTTTAATAGTCTTTTACAAACTCAAACTATGAAAAACCTTTCGGATAAACTGGAAGGTTTTTTTGCTAGAAAAATTTCTATTTTGCGAAGCGCGCCCCGACTTGAGCGGAAATCCTTTTTACGCAACGAAGTGGAGTGAAAAGATTGGGAGCGGAAGGCGGATAAAGGCGCCCAAAATATTAAAATAAAGTTAAATTTTATAGATATCCAGAATGTGACATCATTTTTGTTTAGAAATAAACAAATATGTTTAACACCAAAAAAATATTATTATGTCTTACACGATTATCGGGATTTTCCCCAACGAAACAGAAAGCAGAGATGTGATTACAAAACTGGAAGATGCAGGCTTGTACGAATATACGATTTCGAAATCTGAAGTGGAAGCACTTGAAAAAGTTGACACCGGGAAGAAGCCTAATTTTTTTGACTGGTTATTTGACAGAGATGTTGTTGAAAAAGACCGCTACGAGTATGCAAGTATCAACAGCAGTACCATTACTGTTTACACAGAAACCGAAGAAGACGCCAATGCTGCAAAAGCAATCCTAGACGAAAATGGCGCAATAGATGTGGAGGAAAAAACAAAAGGTTATTTGGCTGATAAATATCCAAATACTCCTCATGAATATCCAATTTCCGAGTCTAAAAAAGCCAGAATTATTGCAAAGGCTAAAAATGATTTATATTTTACAGACAATAGAAAACCAAAGACGACTATCCAAGAAGGAATGGTTGATGAAATGGATTCTTTGGGAAATAAAGATTAAAATCATCTTTTAATTTTACAAAAAAAGAACCGCAGAAATTCGGTTCTTTTTTATTGGATTCTTATTAATATTTTATACAATTGTGGATTTGCCCAACTGAATATTTTCGTAATTATAATAAGACCTTTCTGAAAACTTAATATAATCTGCGATAAAATCACCAACTTCTGAAGTGGAATAATGCTGTTCCGCATTCAAATCTATTGTTACAAACTTGCTTTCTATAGCGTGTTCTACACTTTTTCTCAATTTATCCGCAGCTTGATTCAGTTCCAAATAATCCAACAACATTGCCGCGCTCAAGATTGAAGCGATTGGATTTGCAATTCCTTTTCCTTTGGCTTGTGGGTATGACCCGTGGATTGGTTCGAAAAGTCCATTATCATCGCCAATGGAAGCCGACGGTAACAAACCGATAGAACCGCCGATAACACTAGCTTCGTCCGAAATAATATCGCCAAACATATTTTCAGTCAAAATCACATCAAACTGTTTTGGGTTGAGGATCATCTGCATCGCAGCGTTGTCCACAAACATAAAATCTAATTCAACATCCGGATATTGAAGTGCAATTTCTTTGACGATTTTTCTCCAAAGTCTGGAAGTATCAAGAACGTTTGCTTTGTCTATCAAGGTCAGTCTCTTCCTTCTTTTCTGCGCATCTTGAAAAGCCAAATGGGTAATTCCCACAATCTCTTCTCTGGAATATTTGCAAAGGTCGTAAGCGTAATCTCCGTTTTCATCCGTGAATTTTTCCCCGAAATAAATTCCGCTAATCAACTCACGATAAATTTGAATATCCGTTCC
>NZ_DAIQCG010000001.1:631986-735455 GCF_036780765.1 Epilithonimonas sp. | reverse complement strand
TAAACTTATTTATCCAATTTTATCTTATAACTCTGGTTTGTAAAGAGTTTAATTTCAATCGAAGATCTTATCCTTTATAGAAGTATGTTTTTTCTGATTTTGAATAAATCAATAATTTTCAATATTTGACAGAACTGATCTTGAAAAAGTGACTTTCTTAGCTTGATTATATTCATTAGCTCCTTAAATATTTATATACAAAAAATGCAACCCCTAAATGAGATTGCGTTCTTATATTATATTAAATTAATTCTAAAACCTACAGCCAAATGAAATGCCTGATCTTATGTCAAACCATTTTGAATCCAAATCAATCAAGGCTCCAGTAGCAGTAGTCGTTACTTTATAATCTAACAAACTAATGTCTAAGTCCTCAATGTCACGTTTCAACTGCGTCTACGCTGACGTAGTGACTACTCTTCCGGATTTTCCCGTAATCGTTCCAGTTGCACCACCATAATGCCATCCGATAAACCAAACATCCAAAATCCAATTGTCCTTTCTACCCAACAACCATTGTGCTCCAATCATCAAACCAACATTATTGGAAGTTGCTTTCCCATTGAAAGCAATCGGAATTTTTTCTCCCGAAACTGCTGGATCTTCTGATTTATAATTATAAGTAAGATTATCTACGTTGAAATGAAAATATCTGTAATATGGAGCAATGTAAAAACCGTGACCATAACCACGACCTAAATATATTCTTGGCTCTAAAGTAAAATTACTCCCGCCCATCTTATATTATTAACGTTCTCGTCTTTGATATATTCATCAACCAATGAAACTTGCCCAGTTGGAATGAATCCATAAGAAACCTGAACTCCAAGGCGTTTTGTAATCGTTCTTTCGAAAGCGAATTGATAATTTCTAAATGCAATAGAAGTCAAGTTGACTTTTATTAGATTTCTCTTTTTGTCTTGATTATCAGTATTTATTTCTTGAGATTTTACAACAAACAAACATCAACATAACCAATATCTTATTCATAACTTTTAGTTTTTGCCATATTTATAAGATAATTGAATTATGAATAATAATTACATTTAAACTATTTTAACTCTAATTTTGAAAAATAATTTTCGAGTTCACGTCTCTGTTTTGTTGTCAAATTAGCTTTGGGATGATAACTAATATAAGAAGGCAATGGCATTTGAAGTTCGTGAACTGAACTTATCGTTTTCTCAATAGCATTCTTCTTAAGATCTTTATTGTAAGTTCCCCACTCAGAAAGGTTGAGATGCTCACGACCTTCATTAATATGATCTTTTATTGTCCAGGAAATTGGAGCAACATAAGCATAATTCGGATATTCTACTTCATTGGAATGACAATCGTAGCAGGCATTCTTCAAAATCGATTTGATATTCTCCGGCGTTTTATAAATATCAACAAAATTATTGCGTTTATCAACAGCTTTGTTTTCTCTATCAACAGGAACCAATTGTATTGCCACAAAAACAACAGCTATCCAAAAAATTATCTTTTTCAATTCGTTGGTTGTTCATCTAAAGTTACATCCCAATTTTCATTAATCTCCCACATCGGGCGGACATTAATCTTGGTCATGGCATCTTTGCTTCCAGTTTTTTTGAACAGATAAGCATCTTCTGCCAAAGTCTCATCGGCAAAATTGGAATTATCCCAAGTTCCGTTTCCATTATTATCAACTAAAATCCGCAGTTTATAAGAAGCTGGTTTTAGATTAACAAATTTGACCTCCGACTGATCCGTATATCTTTGGTAAACCACATCGTTTTTATCATCAAGAAGTTGAATCCAAAATTTCTGATTCGGCAAATTGATGATACGAGCTGTAAAACTTCCGAAATCTTCTGGTTTTGCCACCTCAAAATCAAAACGAACACTTTCACTAGAACGATTGAAGTATGAAACCACTGTATTTTTCGGAACTGTTAATTGGTATTTTTTTCCTGTGATGAAATTAGATTTCACAATCACTTGCGTAGAATCTAATTCCGAGATTCTTGCTGTGAAATCCTGAGCAATACTATCGGATTCCAATTTCCAGTTTTCCGGTTGGATTCTATTGATAATATAATTGGATGAAAATCTAAAGTCCGTTTCTGGCGCCAACTTATTGGAGAATGGATTAGCGATTGTCATTTCATCTTTCGCTGGTTTTTTATAAAATAGAGAAACCGTGTCTTGCTTAGAATCTGTATCGTAAGAAAATTTAAGATTTTCACTGACTGTAGCTCCAATGTTTTCTTTCGCAGCATCAAACCAAATCCTTACAGAATCTGATCTTAGTTTATGTGTGACTTTATAATCAGCAGGTTTTTCGCCAACTCTTTTTACAATTACTTTTTCAGGATTACCTTCGAAACTCATTACAACACCACCAACAGAAGCCACCATTTCTTTATACTTGATAGCTTTTTTAGAAGGGAAAATTTTAAGTTTCATTCCAGAAATACTTGACTCAAGATTAATTTCTTGCTTTTGAAAAGCTACACTTTCTTTTCCTAAATCGTAAATGGAGTTATTATTCTCATCATCAAAACCAACAATTCTATATTTTCCTGGCGTAAGATAATTCAGTTCAAAATAACCATCTGGATCCGCTTTCGTTATATAGTAAGGTTTTTGGCGGTAATTCATCGTATCTTTAACCTGATAAAGTCCGATTACCAGATTTCTATCTTTCCCTTCCGAGTTTTTTTCATTACCCAACGCATCAGAAATAGTTCCGCTGATATATGTATCATCCAATTTTTCTCCTGTAGAAAAAGCAAAATTGAAATAAGGCAAAGGATTACTCTCATTAAGATCCACCACCGAATTTCCAAAATTGAAATTATAAGTTGTATTGGCTTGCAAAGTATCTTTCCACTCTATTTCCAGATATTTGTTTCCCATAGAAGAAGGAATAATCTTGGTATATTGAATTGGAGGTGAAATAATAAGATTTTTACTTACGTCTTTCAACATAATATACTCATTAAAATCAATTCTAAGTTTTTTGAGATTTCTTGAAACATTGATTCTTGTTGTATCGATATTTGATCCTATCATTTTTGGAGGAATAGAATCTTTGTTGCCACCAACCGGCGAACCAACTCTGGCACAACTTACCAAAACCAACGATGCAAAAAGCCAAAGAAGAAACTGCTTCATTATTAAATTATGATGTTAGATTTTAGAAATTAGCCTAAAATCAATTTTACTTAAACGCAAAAATAAGCAAACTTTGAGACAAAATGCTTTCGTGAATTGTAAAGTAAGTTAAATTGAAAATAAAAAATGAGTTTTAAAATTAAAACTCATTATAGATGTACTTCAAAATATCTTTATCCGTTTCGGTTATTGCAATTTTTCTGCGTTCCATTGCTTTTTCTGCAACTTCGTAAGATTTTTCGAGTTTGAATTTCTCATCACCTTTCATTCCGCCCCAAGAAAAACTATCTACTAAGTTTGGTGGAAAACCAGATTTGAAAATATTAGCTGCGACGCCGACAACAGTTCCTGTATTTAATTGTGTATTGATTGCAGTTTTGGAATGATCACCCATTATCAGCCCACAAAATTGCAAACCTGTATCAAGAAACCTTTTCTTTCTATAATTCCAAAGTTTTACCGAAGCGTAATTATTTTTAAGATTTGATGAATTGGTATCTGCGCCCAGATTACACCATTCTCCAATCACAGAATTACCTACAAAACCATCGTGACCTTTGTTTGTATAACCGAAAATCACAATATTATTAACTTCACCACCTACTTTTGAATATGGACCAATCGTAGTTCCGCCATATAATTTGGTTCCAAGGTTAATTTTTGATTCTTCGCAAAGTGCTAATGAACCTCGGATATTAGAACCTTCCATAATCTCGGCATTTTTTCCAATGTAGATTTTTCCGGTTTTGCAATTGAGGGTTGAAAATTCTATCGTTGCGCCTTCTTCTATAAAGAGATTTTCTTTTTCTCCGACAAATCCATTACTTGAAGACAATTCTTGAGAAGTTCTGCCCTCTGTCAACAATTTGAAATCAAAATCGATGGCTTTATCATTATAAGAAAAAATGTCTGTGGCTTTCTCGATGAAAAATAATTTCTCGTGAATATCCGTCATTTTATTGATTTGATTCAATGAAAAATTCTCCATATTAATGTTTGCTACCAAAACTTCATTCTCATAAACCAAAGCTTCACCGGGCTGAAGTTCTTTAATTTGCTTCAAAACCTCGTCTGAAGGGAAGAAATTCGGAACAATGAAAAGACTTTGCTTTGGTTCCGGCTTTTTGAATTTGTCCTGAAGATAGTTTTCTGTAATGTAAAAAACCTCATTAATATCCAGCAATTTTTTCCATCTTTCTGAGAAAGTCAGGATTCCCATTCGCATTTCTGCAACTGGTCTTGTAAAAGTTAGTGGAAGAAAATCTTCCCAATATTGTGCGTCTGAGAATACTAATTGCATTATTAAGATTTTAGATTTTAGATTTTAGATTTTAGATTATTTTGAGGTTTGGAGAATTCTAACACCTCATATCTAACTTCTAATCTCTAGTTCAGCAAAAATAATAAAAAAAAGCCTCTCGGAAATCCGAAAGGCTTTGATATTTGCAAAAATTGACTAAGATTACTTAGCGAATTTTTTGTATTTGTTCATAAACTTATCAACTCTACCAGCAGTATCAACTAATTTAGTTTTACCTGTGTAGAAAGGGTGAGAAGTTGAAGAGATTTCCATTTTGATTAATGGATATTCAGTTCCTTCGTACTCGATAGTATCTTTAGTTTCAGCTGTAGATTTGCAAAGGAACATTTCTTCGTTGCTCATATCTTTGAAAACTACTAATCTATAATTTTCCGGGTGTATGCCTTGTTTCATTTGGATATACTTTTTTTTAATTATCAAATGTCACCTTTCGGTTTCATTTTCAGAAGTTTAAAATTTGTTATAATATGAGCATCGGATGTAATGGATCCTAACTCTGGTTTTGAGGATGCAAAAATATGAAAACTTTTTTATTTTGCAAACATTTATAAATAAATTTAATCATTTAAAAATAATACAAAGCTAGCAAACAGAAGTTTTGTAGAAAATATAGTTAACAGAAAGGATGCTACGCTTGTGGCAGAGATAGAAATTTCAAACTTAATTAAAAGAAGTGTGTCATATCCGTTGATCTTTACACAGGCAGCTAATTAAAGATAATTAATTTAATCTCCGAATGAAAAACAAAACCGCCTTCCAAATTGTGAAGGCGGTTTTGTTTTTCATTTTTATTTATTTTTAAATTGATTGATGGCATTCACAGTAAAATCCGATAGAACAAGATTCCCACTGATTCCGGCTCGCTCGGATAATAAATCATCCCAATTCTCTGTTCCTTTCCAGAAAATTTCTTTAAGTTGAGACATCGCTTCTGGATTTGAAGATGCTAATTTTTCCGCCAGAATTTGAATTTCCGCATCCATTTCTTCGGGTGTCTCATAAACATCCTGATACATACTCTTTTCTTGCGCCCATTCTGCGGAGTAAAACTCAGTCGCATTAATCGCTAATTGTGCAAAAGACGACGCTCCGATTTTCTTTTCTACAACAGGTCCTATCACGAAAGGTCCGATCCCAACAGCCAATTCGCTAAGTTTTACAGAAGCATTTTCTGTAGCAAAAGTATAATCCGCAGCGCAAGCAATTCCAACGCCTCCACCAACAGCTTTTCCGTGGATTCTGGCAATAATTAATTTTGAAGATTTTCTCATTGCATTGATGACATTAGCGAAACCAGAAAAGAATGTTTTCCCAGTTTCGAAATCTTTGATTGAGATCAATTCGTCAAAAGATGCGCCTGCACAAAAGGTTTTTTCGCCTCCACTTTTTAGAATAATGACTTTGACCTCATCATTTTTACTGAGGTTATTAATTTCTTCTACTAGATTTCTAAGTTGTGAACTCGGCATCGAATTACTCTGAGGATGAAAAAACTCGATAGTTCCTATTCCGTTTTCTATGTTTGATTTTACGTAAGCTTCCATTTTATTAAATTAAATGATTTAGAAATTCAGAGATTAAGCAATTTTTGAATCTCTAATTTAAGTTCTATTTAAACTGAAGTCGTCTGCAAAAAAGATTGACTTCGTCGAATCACTCCGTTAGGTTTGGGAGCAGAAGGCAGATTAAGCTGCCCAAATAATTATTCTTGATTAATTTTCTTCACCATCGTCAAAATTGTTGCAATTGCGACAGTTTCTCCAGTTTCGTCGTAAACATCAACTAACCAGCGAACAATTCCTTTGGCAATATCTTCTTCGTCTCGTTTTTCCTGATTGATTTTTTCTTTGCAAGTAAATTTCACACCAATCGTCATTCCAGGATAAACAGGTTTCACAAAACGACATTCGTCCAAACCATAATTCAGTAAAACAGGACCTTTTCTCGCATCAACAAACAAACCTGCAGCTTTACTTAGAATGAAATATCCGTGAGCCACTCTACCTTCGAAGATTGTTCCTTCCAACGATGTCGCATCCATATGTGCATAGAAATTATCACCGGAAACATTAGCAAAATTGGTAATATCAGATTCTGTAACCGTATGTTTTGCCGTGATATAAGTTTCGCCGATTTTCAGTTCTTCAAAATGTTTTCTGAATGGATGAATGTTATCTTCCCATTGTTTTCCGCCATATTGATATTGCTGTGTAATATGTGTCAAAGTCGTTGGCGAACCTTGGATGGCTGTGCGTTGCATATAATGAAGAACACCACGTTTTCCTCCCATTTCTTCTCCACCGCCGGCTCTTCCTGGGCCTCCGTGAATCAGCATTGGCAAAGGCGAACCGTGACCAGTACTTTCTTTTGCACAATCAGAATTGAGAACCAAAATTCGTCCGTGCATAGACGCGGCTCCAATAACAAAATCTCTTGCAAAATCGTCATCAGCCGTCACAACCGAACAACAAAGCGAACCTTTTCCCATTCTCGCCAATTCAATCGCTTCATCCAAATTATTGTAAGGGATAATTGTACTCACAGGTCCGAAAGCTTCGATATTATGACAATCTGTATATTTAAACGGGTCTGAATTAAGGAATAAAATCGGAGAAATAAATGCACCTTTATTTTTGTCCGCACCTTTCACTTCGAAATTATCCAGATTTCCAAAAACTATTTCTTGAGTTTTGGATAATTCCTGAACTTTCTCGGAAACTTCTTTCACTTGGTCTTTGTTTGCTAATGCACCCATTCTCACGCCTTCAACATTCGGATCGCCGATGATAACACGTGAAAGTCTTTGTCCAAGAGCAATCTGAACATCTTCAACCAAATCTGCAGGAACTAATAATCTTCTGACTGCCGTACATTTTTGTCCAGCTTTAGTTGTCATTTCTCGGGTTGCTTCTTTGATGAATAAATCAAATTCTGCAGTTCCAGGTTTTGAATCTTCGCCTAAAACCATTGCGTTCAAAGAATCTGCTTCAAGATTGAACGGAACAGATTCTTCAACAATTTTCGGATGTGCTTTCAGCATTTTTCCTGTTGAAGCCGAACCCGTAAACGTCACAACATCTTCCATTGTCACATTTTCCAGAATTCCGTTGGCTGAACCGCAAATTAATTGCAGACTTCCTTCAGGTAAAATTTGGGAAGCGATGATTTCTTTAACGACAACTTCTGTCAAAAAGCTTGTTGCTGTTGCTGGTTTCACAATTGCTGGAACTCCGGCCAAAAGATTGACCGCAATTTTCTCCAACATCCCCCAAACCGGAAAATTAAAAGCATTAATATGAATAGCAACACCTCGCTTTGGTGTGCAAATATGATGTCCGATGAAAGTTCCTTCCTTCGAAAGTTTAACTGAATCGCCATCTATATAATAAGGTAAGTCCGGAAATTGTCTTCTCAACGAAGCATTCGAAAATAAATTTCCAATCCCACCTTCTATGTCCACCCAAGAGTCCGCTTTGGTTGCGCCCGTTGCCCAGCTTACTTTATAGAAAATATCTTTCTTTTCCATCAGATGAAAAGCCAGTTTCTTCAACATTAATCCTCTTTCCTGGAATGTCAATTTTCTCAAAGCCGGACCTCCAGTTTTTCTGGCATAATCCATCATTTCGCCAAAATCTAAACCTTTGGAAGTTGCCGTTGCTACCAATTCTCCATTGATAGAATTATATAAAGCCTGCCCTTCTCCTTCTCCTTTTATCCATCTGCCGAGCGCGTAATTTTCTAGTTGCATATTTTTTAGAATTTAGAGGTTAGAATTTAGAATTTAGAGGTTAGATGAGACATGTCTAACATCAAATTTCTAGCTTCTAATATCTTTGTTTTTAAACTTTCTCAATAATCACCGCAAAACCTTGCCCCAAACCTACACACATTGTTGCGAGCGCATATCTTTTATCTTGGTTATGAAGTTCATACATCGCAGAATTCAGGATTCTTGCGCCACTCATTCCAAGCGGATGACCAAGTGCAATGGCGCCACCGTTCGGATTGATTCTGGAATCGTTGTCATCTAATCCCCACGCTCTGATGCAGGCTAAACTTTGTGCAGCGAAAGCTTCATTTAATTCAATAATATCGATATCATTAAATGTCAATCCAGCTTTTTGTAATGCTAATTCAGCTGCTTTTACCGGACCAATTCCCATAAACTTTGGTTCAACACCAACCACAGCACTCGAAACAATTCTAGCTTTCGGCATTAATCCAAATTCTTTTATCGCATTTTCCGAAGCTAATAAATTAACCGCTGCACCGTCATTCAATCCTGAAGCATTTCCTGCAGTAACGGTTCCATCTTTTTTGAAAGCAGTTCTCAATTTTGATAAACCTTCTAAAGTTGTATCGTTTTTTGGAAACTCGTCTTTATCAAAAATCAAATCTTCGCCTTTTCTTTGTGGAATATTAAAAGCGACAATTTCTTGAGACAATCTTCCGTTTTCCTGTGCAACTTTAGCTTTCTGTTGAGAATTAAAGGCAAATAAATCTTGGTCTTCTCTGGAAATATTATCTCGTTCAGCCAAGTTTTCTGCCGTTTCGCCCATTGCGTCAACGCCGTACATTTCTTTCATTTTAGGATTAATGAATCTCCAGCCGAATGTCGTATCATAGATTTTAGCATCGCCACCAAAAGGACTTTCGGATTTTGAAATGACTAATGGCCCGCGCGTCATATTCTCCACACCACCGGAAATCATCAAATCAGCATCGCCAACTTTAATTGCTCTCGAAGCATTAATAGCCGCTGACAAACCAGAAGCGCAAAGTCTATTAACTGTTTCGCCAGGAACGTGATAATCCAAACCTGACAACAAAGCCGACATTCTTGCAATGTTTCGGTTGTCTTCGCCTGCTTGATTAGCACAACCTAAAACAACATCGTAGATTCTGCTTTGGTCGATGGTCGGGTTTCTTTCCAATAGTTTTTTGATGACAAAAGCCGCCATATCATCGGGACGAACAGAAGATAAACTTCCTTTCAGTTTTCCGATTGGCGTTCGGACGCCGTCTATTATATATACTTGGTTCATTTTTATAATTGATTAATGATAATCGATAAATGATTTAGTTACTGTAATTTTAATTAACCACATAGGCACATAGAGGTAAAAATAAAATTATTTAAAATTGAGAAGAAATAGTTTGCTTGGACTATTTAAACTCAATCAAGAAAAACTATGTGTCTTTGTGGTTTAAATATTATTTATAAAAATTTTTATTTTGTTTTACTAAATTTCTAATGATTGGACTGCATCTATAGCGGTCTTCGTGATAGTAGTTATAAAGTTGGTCTAATTCTTTTTCGAGATTTTCCAAACCAAATTCATCAGCCCATAGTAATAATCCTTTTGGATAATTCACGCCTTTTGTCATTGCCAAATCGATGTCTTCTGCTGATGCGATGTTCAAGAAATAAGCGTCTGCAGCTTCGTTCATCAACATTACCAGAATTCTTTTGAATATTAATTCTAACAATTCCGGATTTTCATTGGGTTTTGGTTGTTCAGCATTTGGGGAATAATCATAAAATCCTCTTCCCGATTTCCTTCCGAAAAATCCAGCTTCGAATAATCTTTTTTGTGTGAATGATGGTTTGAATTTCGGATCGTAGAAGAACTCTTTAAAAACACTTTCTGTCACTCTATAATTGACATCGTGACCAATGAAATCCATCAATTGAAATGGTCCCATTCTGAATCCACCTAAACTTGTCATTGCAAAATCAATCGTCGCACAGTCAGCAATTCCTTCTTCCAAAATTCGGATAGCTTCTCCGTAAAAAGGTCTCGCCACACGATTGACGATAAATCCAGGTGTATCTTTTGCAATTACAGGAAGTTTCTTCCAGCTTTCCACTAAAGTTTTCGTTTTCGAAATTAAATCTTTATCTGTTTGGACAGCAGGAATAATTTCAACTAAAGCCATCAAAGGCGCAGGATTGAAAAAATGAATTCCAATCACACGATTTGGTTTTTGACAAGCCGATGCAATCGATGCAATCGATAAAGATGAAGTATTGGTCGCCAAAATGCAATCTTCCGAAACTAAGCTTTCTAATTTTTGAAACAATTCTTTTTTGATTTCCAAATCTTCAACAATCGCTTCGATGATTAATTCGGAAGCTTTTAATTCCGATAATTTATCGCTCAATCGAATATTATCGAAATAAGTTTCCGCTTCTTCATAAGTCAGCTTTCCTTTTTCTGCTAATTTCTGAAACTGAGCTTCCAGATTTTGTCCGGCTTTTTCTACGACAATCGGATTGCTGTCATACAACAAAACTTGATTTCCAGCTGTTGCCAAAACCTGTGCAATTCCGCTTCCCATCGCACCGCTACCGACTATTCCTATTTTCATTCTTCTTTGTAAAAGGTATTTATGTAAAAAGTACAATGACTTTTTTATTTTAAACGCACAAGACACAAAGTCTTATTGTCAATTATTTGTTTATAAGATGTATCCTCAATATTATTAACGAACCCTGAACTTGGTTTCCAATATCTTTCAAATTTTACTAATTCCGCATCAGATATAATTCTACTTATCTCCTTAATTAAATAAAGTATCCTATTTTCATTATCTAAAAATAAATTTTTGTTTAATACAATCGTTATCCCATTATTTATATCTTCAGAATAAATACTCGCGAAAAATTTTGGAAGCTCATCTTTTTTGTAAAATAAATTCCAATCTGGACTCCATATTTCCGTATTTTGAAATTGTAATTTTTTATCAGAATAATCGCTGGCTTTATATTTTTTTGTCCACTTCCTATTGTTTTCAAGATTCCATTTCACCCTCCCAAAACCTAACCATTTATTTTCAAATTCAAAGGATTGAAAAGTTCTAATACAAGCTTGATTATTTAAATTTAATTCATTTAACAACTTATCAAAAACAGTAAATAAGTTTTGCCAATTCTCCCAATCATCTATTTTATAATTAGAAATTGTATTTATATTAAAAACAATATGTTTTGGTACTATAACTTTCTCTAATTCCTTTTTAATTTGATTTTTAATGTTTACCAAAATCCCTTTTGTTTTCTTCATTTTCAAATTAAGTTAATGACATTTAAAATAATCAAAAGGTTCTCTGCAATCATCACATTGATATAATGCTTTACACGATGTGGAACCAAACTGACTTACCAAATGTGTATATTTTGAGCCACAAAGCGGACACTCGACCTCATCTGTTTTTGAGAATAATTCGTCATTATTTTTTGAGTAGACAGGTGGTGCGATGCCGTAAGCTTTTAGTTTTTGTTTTCCTTCTTCCGTCATCCAATCGGTGGTCCAAGCTGGACTCAATTGATTAGTTAATCTAATATTATTGAAACCTTTTTCAATCAGTTTCATTCTGATAGCCATATTAATCATCGATGTTGCGGGACAGCCGGAATAAGTTGGCGTTACCACAATTTCGATTTCGTCTTCATTGAGATTCACATCGCGGATAATTCCCAAATCCAAAAGATTGAGAACGGGAACTTCCGGGTCTGGAACTTCTTCTAATATTTGCCAGATATGTTCTTCTGTGACTGTCATTTTTGTTTTTATCGCAAAGGCACAAATAATTTTTATTAATTCAATGTTTTAAGTCGCAAAGTTGTAAGCGACGTTTTGCGACTTATAACAGTGCTGTGTTCACAACACTTGCGCATTTGCGTTATAATCTACCATTCCATATTAGGATAAGTGCGTTGCATCATTTGCATTTCTGCTAAGATGTAACCCATTTTTTCGGTGTGTTTTCCGTCTTTTCCACCGGTTAATTGTCTAGATTTTGAGAAATCAACAGACAACGTTGCTTCATTTAAGATTTCCAGAACTTTGGTTTCCCATTTAGTTCGGAAAGTTCTGATATCAGGAATCATATTTTGTTCAATTAATTCTAATTCCCAGTTGGTTGGAATGAACATCTCGTCTGTGAAATCAATAATACTTTCAACTGATTTTTGAATTTTGTTATGACTTTCTTCTGTTCCATCGCCTAAACGAATCATCCATTCACTACTCCATTTTAAATGATAGGTCGCTTCTTTCAAAGATTTTTCAGCAATGGAAGCGAGTTTCAAATCAGAATGATTTTTCAGCTCGGTCAATAATATATGATGATAAGCATCGAAGAAAAACTGTCTCGCAATCGTATCTCCGAAATGTCCGTTCTCCCTTTCAACTAAAAGTAAATTTCTGAATTCGCGTTCGTTTCTAAGAAAAGCTAAATCATCTTCTGATTTTCCTTCATTCTGAATTTCGGCGGCATACTGATAATAGTTGGAAGATTCTCCCAACAAATCCAAAGCGATGTTGGACATTGCAATATCCTGCTCCAAGACTGGTCCTTTGCCGCACCATTCGCAAAGACGTTGTCCGAGAATCAGGCTTGTGTCTGCGAGATGCAGAATATAATTGAGCCAATTGTTTTGATTATTTTCCATTTTAATGTACCAATATATCAGTGCTTCGCACCTTTTTTAATATATCCATTTTTTTTCTACCAATATTTCGCAACTTCGTCGCTTCCTATTACATATTCTTTACTTCTTCCGGAACGTGGTAAAATGTTGGATGGCGGTAAACTTTATCTTCCGAAGGTTCATAAAATGCCTCAGAATCATCGGGGTTGGTGGCGTGAATATGCTTGGATTCCACAACCCAAATGCTAACACCTTCCATCCTTCTTGTATAAACATCGCGTGCATTTTGTATTGCCATTTCTGCATCAGCAGCGTGAAGACTGCCCACGTGTTTGTGGTCCAAACCTTGTCTGCTCCTTATAAAAACCTCCCAAAGTGGCCATTCTGTATTTTGCATAGTATTAATTATTGAACTTTAATTTTATCGCAAAGGCGCAATATTTTTCTTTTTTATTCTGTTATAAGTCGCAAAGAATGATTTTTCGAATTAAGTTTTGCGGCTTAAAGCATCGATTTGTCAAATTAATTGCGCCTTTGCGTTACAAAAGATTAGACTGTTTTTCTATTTTGTTCTTCTCTTAATTTTCTTTTCTCGTGATAAGCGGTTGCGGCTTCTCTTACCCAAGCGCCGTCATCGAAGGCTTTTTTGCGGGTTTCGATTCTTTCTTTGTTACAAAGTCCGTTGCCTTTGACCACTTTCCAAAATTCATCCCAATCGATTTCTCCGAATTCGTAATGTCCGGTTTCTTCATTGAATTTCAAATCTGGGTCTGGAATTGTCAAGCCCAGATATTCAGCCTGTGGCACGGAAACATCTACGAAACGCTGTCTCAGCTCGTCATTAGTGAAACGTTTGATTCGCCATTTCATTGACAATTCTGTATTTCCGGAGTCTGCGTCTTTTGGTCCGAACATCATTAGAGTCGGCCACCACCAGCGGTTGAATGCATCCTGAGCCATCGCTTTTTGTTCCGGCGAACCTTGGCAAAGCTTCATCATCAGCTCGTAACCTTGTCTCTGGTGGAAACTTTCTTCTTTACAAATCCTAACCATTGCTCTGGCATAAGGTCCGTAAGATGCTCTGCAAAGTGGCACTTGATTCAGAATTGCAGCACCATCAACCAGCCAGCCGATTGCACCCATATCTGCCCAAGTCAAAGTTGGATAGTTGAAAATGCTGGAATATTTGGCTTTTCCAGAATGTAAATCGTTGATGGTTTCATCTCTCGTAACGCCCAAAGTTTCAGCAGCACAATAGAGATAAAGCCCGTGTCCGGCTTCGTCCTGAACTTTTGCCAGCAGGATTTTCTTACGATTCAAAGTTGGTGCACGCGTAATCCAGTTGGCTTCCGGCAACATCCCGACAATCTCGGAATGGGCGTGCTGGGAAATCTGACGAATCAAGGTTTTTCTGTACGCATCCGGCATCCAGTCTTTGGGTTCGATGCGGATTTCGCTGTCTATTTTATTCTGAAAATGTTCTTCTAAATTGATTTCTGTTGTTTCCATAATGTTTTTGTTTAATGGAATTTATTTAAACGCAAAGAGCGCAAAGTTTTATATTTATTCTAATGTTTTTAAGTTCGCAAAGGCGTAAACTCAGCAAAGAATTTTTAAATATTATTTTTCATTTTGCCATTTGAAATCTTCTTCATTACTTGAAATTTTCCTTCTAAAAGACTTTCCATCTTTAATTTTCCAACTTGTCGTATAAGTTCCTGCACCGTCAGAAAAGTATCCATATAAAATATAAAAGTCTTTTTCTTTTTTAATTTTAAAATGATTTTTGTCTAATTCTTCACCATTACTGGGATTGAACATTTGCGATACATCAAGTTTAATATATTTTTCATCAATATAAATTGTTAGACTTTTTAATTCATTTTTTGGTAAATCCATTTTGAAATCAGAGCCATACCAATCATTATCATCAATTTTACAGATATACTTTGCATCTTGATTTTCACAATATTCTATCTTATGGTTTTCAGAACTAAAATCTTTTATTCTCCAAATCAAGTAAATGTTATTTGTCAAATCAATCTTTCCTGATTTAGAATTTTTAAACTCATTTACTCTTTCATTCCAAGTTTCAACTTGCCTTTCTCTAATTTTCTCTTCATTAAAATAATATCTTTGAAAAGCAAATAAACCAAGTAGAATCAATAACAAAGTTCCTATAGAAATTATGACAATTTTCTTCATTGATTAATTCTTCAAACTACTTAATATCAAAATTCACAACCACTTCCTCCGACCTCGGATGCGCTTGGCAAGACAAGATAAATCCTGCCGCAATCTCATCCGGTTCGAGAGAATAATTGATATCCATTTCTACTTCGCCTTTTTCTAATTTACATTTGCAAGTCGCACAAACACCGCCTTTGCAAGCGTAAGGTAAATCGGCTCCGTTTTGTAAAGCCGCATCCAAAATCGTTGGTCCGTGATAAGCTAAATCCAATTTCAAAGCAGTTGCATCCAATTTCACAGTGACTTTACTGAAATCATCATTGGATTTATTGACTGCTTGCTCGTGTTCTTTTTTCTTTTCTGCAGACGCTGCACTGAAAAATAATTCAAAATGAATTTTCTTAGCTTCGACACCGGATTGGATTAAAGTATCTCTCACACTCAGAATCATTTCTTCTGGTCCGCAAAGGAAAACCTCATCGATTTTTTCTGCTGGAATAATATTCTTGATAAAAGATTCTGCTTTTTCAGAATTGATTCTTCCGCTCAACAAATCGGCATCTGCAACCTCTCGGCTGAGAATGTGATAAATGCTCAATCGTTCCATAAAACGGTTTTTCAAAGCTTCAATTTCTTCTTTGAAAATAATCGTTCCCTTATTTTTGTTCCCGTAAATCAGAATAAACTGACTTTGCGGTTCATTTTTTAAAACAGATTTTATAATAGAAATAATTGGAGTAATTCCGCTTCCTGCAGCAAAAGCCACATACATTTTTTTGTTTTCGGGATTGAGTTCTGTGTAGAATTTTCCCATTGGAGGCATTACTTCCAGAACGTCGCCTTCCTTCAGGTTTTCGTTCATAAAAGAAGAGAACAAACCTTCGGGAACTTTTTTAACAGCGACTCTCAATTCGCCTTCGCACGGACTTGCACAAATCGAATAAGAACGACGGAGTTCCTGCTCGCCATTCATTTGTCGGAATGTCAAATATTGTCCTTGCGTGAATTTGAATTGTTCCATTAATTCTGCTGGAACATCAAAACTCACAGAAACACAATCTGATGTTTCTTTCTTGACTTTTTTTACTTTTAAAGGGTGAAAAATTACTGACATTTTATTTTAAACGCAAAGTGCGCTAATTTTTTTTGATTTACTTTATGTTTAAGTTCGCAAAGCCGCTTACGCTTAGCTAAGATTTGAATTTAATTATTCAAACCATTCATTAATAATGTTTTCAAATCTTCTTCCAATTCCTGTGGGGTGATTTCTCGACTTGGTTTGTACCAGAGTTCTATCCACCTTAAGGAAGATAACATTGTGAAAAGCGCGACGGAAACATTCATTTTTTTGAATTCTCCGTTTTCCATTCCTTGTTCTATAATATTCGCAAAGCTTTTTTCGTAGGACTTTCTGATTTGCTTGTATTGATTTTTCTTCTCTTCAGAAAGATATTTCCAATCGTTATTCGCTACAGAAACCGATGCTGAATCCTCAATAATCAGCTGAACGTGAAGCCCGATAATGGCTCTCAGTTTATTCTGAAAACTTTGATTCGTATTTTCGATTTCCTGTAATTGAGAAATATATTGATTGGCAATTTTGAAACAAATCAATTCCAGAATTTCGTCTTTGGATTTGATGTGATTGTACATACTTGCCGCTTCCATTCCCACTTTTTCAGCCAAGTCACGCATACTGGTTCCACCGAATCCTTTCTCTTTGAAAAGTTTTGCAGCTTCTGCTAAAATCAATTCTTTTTTATTGATTTTGATTTTGTTTGGAATTATTTCTGTTTCCATATTTTTAATGCCAAGTGCGCAAAGTTTTTTTTACTTTATTGAAAATATTTTTTAAGGTTCGCAAAGTCGCTAACGCTCAGCTAAGTTTTGAATTCAAATTTTACAAAATCTATCAACTGACAACCAAAAACCATCAACTAATATCTCAACAATTGTTCTATTTCTTTAATTAATTTTTCGGTGTTCGGCAGCATTTCTTTCTCCAATTCGGAATTGATAGGAATTGCAGGAAGATTTTTTGCTCCAATCACTTTTACCGGTGCGTCCAAGTGTCTGAAACAATTTTCATTGATTCTCGCCGCCAAACTTTGAGCAAAACTATTATTTACAGGTTCTTCTGTCAAGACGATGCATCGGTTATGTTTTTTCACACTTTCGAAAACTCGGTTTTCATCCAAAGGTGCAAGTGTTCTTAAATCTATAATCTCGATTTGATTATCAAATTGCTTAGCTGCATTCGAAGCCCAATAAACGCCCATTCCGTAAGTAATAATTGTTAAAGTTGGTCTGTTTTGCTGATTATCGCAAAGCAAAACTTCTCTCGCTTTCCCGAATGGAATAACGTAATCTTCGTCTGGTTCTATCGTTTTTGCAGCTTCTGTTCCTTCGATTTTTGACCAATACAATCCTTTATGTTCCAGCATTACAACCGGATTCGGGTCGTAGAAAGCCGCTTTCATCAAGCCTTTCAAATCCGCGCCGGTTGAAGGATAAGCGATTTTTATTCCTTTGATATTGCACAAAACACTTTCCACCGAACTCGAATGATATGGTCCACCACTTCCGTAAGCACCAATCGGAACTCGGAGAATCATCGAAACCGGCCATTTTCCATTAGACAAATAATAACTTCTGGAAACTTCGGTAAATAACTGATTCAAACCTGGCCAAATGTAATCTGCGAATTGAACTTCGACAATCGGCTTCAAACCAACGGCGCTCATTCCAACAGTTGAGCCTACAATAAAGGCTTCCTGAATTGGTGTATTAAAAACTCGATTTTCTCCAAACTGAGCTGCTAAAGTAATCGCTTCACGGAAAACGCCACCTAATCTCAACCCAACATCTTGTCCATATAATAAAGCTTCCGGATGTTTCTGCATCAATTCTCTAATGGCAAATAATGCACAATCTACCATAACAGTTGGTATTTTCCCACTAGGAGAACGTTCTCCTTTTTCTATTGTAATTGGCGTTGGTGCAAAATCGTTCGTCAAAGCATCTTCCGGTTTCGGATCTTCAGCTAAAATTGCATTTTCAAAATCTGTTCTTACCAGATTCTGAACTTCATTTTCTATGTTTTCAACTTCTGAATCTTCTATACTGAATTCTGAAAGTTTATTTCTAAGTTTTATTAAAGGATCATTCTTCGCACATTCTTCCAAATCATCGCGATACCATTCTTTTCTGACGCCTGAAGTATGATGATTCAGCAACGGAACTTTCGCGTGAATCAACATTGGTCGTCTTTCTTCACGGATGATTCTGATGCATTCTTTTACGGTTTCGTATGATTTTATAAAATCAGTTCCGTCAATTGTTCTGGTTTCTATTCCGTTGAAACCTTGCATATATTTTGTGATGTCTTGCGCTCGGATTTCTTTTGCGCTGGCAGAGATATCCCATTCATTATCCTGAACCAAATAGAGAATCGGCAATTGTTTCAGAGCTGCCATTTGGAAAGCTTCAGAAACTTCACCTTCTGTACAACTTGCGTCGCCAAGGGAACAAACGGCGATTGGTTTTTCAGAAAAATTTTCAGCAATTCCTGTTTCTTCTTTGTACTTCATTCCCATTGCAATTCCGGTGGTTGGAATGGCCTGCATTCCTGTTCCGGAACTTTGATGAATCATCTTCGGAAAATCATCTCTTCGCAAACTTGGATGTGCATAATAAGTTCTACCGCCAGAGAATGGATCATCTTTTTTTGCTAAAAGCTGAAGCATCAACTCGTAAGGCGTGATTCCGATTCCGAGTAAAATTGAATCATCTCTATAATAAGGACTCACAAAATCTTGTGGCAACAATTGCATTCCCAAAGCCAACTGAATAGCCTCGTGTCCGCGGGAAGTGGCGTGAACGTATTTTGAAGTGATTTTTTTTTCTTGTTCAAACAAATCGCTCATCGTTTTTGCCGTAAACATCAAACGATAAGCAGATTTCAGTAAATCAGTCAGGCTAATTTCTTTGTTTAAAAAATGTCTTTTGGTCATTTCCATATTTAAACATTTGACATTCAATTTATTATTCTCAGTTTTAATCATTGAATGTGATTTATCCAAAAATACACTTTTTTATTAAACTAACAAATGTTAGTTAGTTAAAATTGATAATTGAATCTCATTGAAAATCATTACTTTTATAAAAAACTTTAACCTATGAAAAAATCTTTCCTTTTTATTTTTACAGTAATTACTATTAATTTAGGGTTTGGACAAACGAATCCTGTTCAAAATGTAGAATGGAATTATAACTATGATTTTATGAATTATACTCTTACATATTCCCTTTATTGGAATGAGCCTGCATTACCCCGTAATGAACTGATTGGCTACAATATATATCGAGGAAATGAGTTGTATAGATTCCAAACAAGTAACTCTTTAGCCTGCAATCCTTATTGGGGAGGGACAGATTGTGATTTTCTCGAATATAATAATGGTGCTCCTTTTACTATCTATGTTGCAGCTGTTTACAATGGCAATGTAGAATCAGAGTATATTTCAGCTGAGTTTAAAGGTCATACATTAGATATTACTGATTCTCCATTTAAACTATTAAGTATATTCCCAAATCCCACGAAAGAAACTCTTAATTTCTCAGAAGAACTTTCAAGTATCAAAATAACAGACCTTTCCGGAAAAATCATTAAACAGATTTCTAATTCTGAAAAATCCGTCAATGTTTTAAAACTTGCAAAAGGAACTTATATAATCAATGCAACAACAAAAACTGGCGAAACAATAACTAAGAAATTTATAAAAGAGTAAATATTCGTTTTTTAAATATTTAATCCTTTCAGCGATTGAAAGGATTTTTTGTTTAATCTTATTAAAATATCTTGGTCTTCATAAAATAAAAATTTAAATTTTGTAGTTTTGAACATTAAACAAGATAAATGAAACGCCAACCTTCAAAACTTCTTTAATATTATTAATAAAAACAATTATTAGCGTTCCATCTTACCATTAAAAAATATAAAAAAGAATAGATGAAAATTAAAATACTTTTTGGAATTGCATTTTGGTCACTTTTGCTTTTGGCAGGTTGTAATCGCGATGATATTTCTTTTGATTCTCCTACCCAACTTTTGAGATTCTCTACCGATACAGTCTTCTGCGATACAGTTTATAACCAGATGCGTTCGGAAACTTATGCTGTGAAAGTTTATAATAAAGAAGATAAGGATGTTCTAATTCCAAAAATTGCTTTGGAAGGTGGAAGTTCTTCTCTTTACAGAATCAATGTAGATGGGAAAGTTGGAACAAGTTTCGAAAATGTAGCTTTGAGAAGAAAAGACAGTCTTTATGTTTTTGTAGAAATTGCCCCTGTTGCTAATGCTCCGGAAGCTATTGCTGAAGACAAAGTGGTTTTCAACACACCAACTGGAGAGCAGAAAGTAACGCTTTTCTCTGTAGTTCAAGATGCTGAATATTTCATCAAAACAGATACAAATCCTAATATTATATCTGAAAACACCACTTGGACAAAAGATAAAGTGAAAGTGATTTTTGGAGATTTGACTATTGCTGAAGGTAAATCTCTGACAATGGAAAAAGGTACGAAAGTCTATTTCCGAAAAAACAGTGGGATGAATTTCGCGAAAAATTCTGGATTAACCGTGAATGGCGTTTTAGGAGATGAAGTAACCTTCCGAGGCGATAGAAGTGATACGAAATATGACACTCTTCCGGCCAACTGGAACGGCATCAAAATGGAAGAAGGTTCTCTTCTCAAAATGAATTATGCTAGAGTTTTTGGTGGAAACGTAGGGCTTCAATTGAAAGAAAGTAATGCAGAAATTAAAAATTCTATTTTCCATACTTTTCAAAATGCAGGAATCTACGGAATCCATTCCAATGTTACAGCTAATAATTTGGTAATGAACAATTGCGGAGAAGCAGACCTTGCTATTGCAGGAAGTGGAACTTATAATATCAATTATTCTACATTAGCCAATTATTGGAACCTTAACTCTTCTATGTCTGCTGTAGGAATTTTTGCGAGCAACACCTGGGAAAATGAAGAAGGTATTTTAGAATCTGGACTTGTAAGTTTAAATGTAAAGAATTCCATTATTTATGGAGACACTTTAGATTTGGTTTCTTTGAGTAATAATTCTGCTGGAACGCCAATTAATGCGCACTTTGATAATACATTATTGAAACTAAGTTCTAATTCGGCATTCAATCCAATTGGCTCTGATATTATCAAAAACGAAGACCCAAAATTCCAAAATTATTTCACTCAGAAAATGAACTTAAGAGTGAAAGAAGGTTCTCCAGCAATTGGAAAAGGAAAAGCTAGTGATATCGTAATCACAACAGATATTGTGGGTAAATCCAGAGGCAATTCTCCAACCATTGGCGCTTATCAATTTTAATAATGGAAATCACAAATCTCCAAAACCAAGTTGATGAATGGATAAAAACCATTGGTGTCCGCTATTTCAATGAGTTGACGAATATGGCAATGCTTACGGAAGAAGTTGGCGAAGTTGCCAGAATCATTGCCAGAAGATATGGCGAACAATCTGAAAAAGAGTCTGATAAATCCAAAGATTTGGGAGAAGAATTAGCTGACGTTCTTTTTGTAACGCTTTGTTTAGCTAATCAAACCGGAACAGATTTGCAATCCGCATTCGATAAAAAAATGAAAATCAAAACTGATAGAGACAAAGACCGACATCAGAATAATGAAAAATTAAAATAGTTGGAAGCTAGAGGTCCGAAGTCGGAAGTTTTTTCCATCAACTGGCAACTAGCAACCATCAACTGACAAAATATGATTATAAAAAAATCTGAACTTATAGACGGGAAAAACATTCAAATTACCGGTTCGAAAAGTATTTCGAACCGTCTTTTGATTTTAGGGAAATTATTTGGAAACATTGATATGCTCAATCTTTCCAATTCTCAGGACACAACTTTGTTGAAAAAAGCTTTGGAATCTGATTCAGAAACCATTGATATCCACCACGCTGGAACTGCGATGCGATTTTTGACTTCTTATTATTCCATTTTTGAAGGCAGAAAAACCATTTTGACAGGTTCTGACCGAATGAAAAATCGACCTATTAAACCTTTGGTAGATGCGCTTCAGTCGCTTGGTGCTGATATCACTTATCTTGAAAAAGAAGGATATCCACCATTACAAATCATTGGTAAAAAAATTGAAAAAGATTCGGTTAAAATTTCGGCCAATGTTTCCAGTCAGTTTTTGACTTCTTTGATTTTAATTGGAGGAAAATTAGAAAATGGATTGACACTAGAGTTAGACGGAGAAATCACATCTCGTCCTTACCTCGAAATGACTTTGAAAATCCTAAATGAAATCGGAATCAAATCTCATTTTGCAGAAAACACAATTGAAATTCTACCTCATCCAGAAAATGCTAGAATCGAACATTACGAAGTAGAAAGCGATTGGTCTTCAGCTTCTTATTTTTATTCTCTGGCAGTGATTGGAAGAAAATCAATCACATTAAAAAGCTATCACACATTGTCTCTGCAAGGAGATAGCGTGATTAAGGAAATCTACTGGAAATATTTTGGAATAAATACCGTTTCAGATTATGCAGAAAACTCGATTTCACTTTTACCAGAACCAGCTTTCGAATATCCTGAATTGATTTCTTTGGATATGAATGATTGTCCAGACATTGCCCAAACATTATGTGTTACGGCAACTGCATTGAAAATTCCGTTTGTCATTACAGGACTTCATACATTGAAAGTAAAAGAAACCGACAGATTGGTGGCACTTCAAAATGAATTATTGAAAATCGGTGGAAAAACTCATATTACAGTTGAAAAAATCGAATCTTGCGAATTTATTGAACCGGAAGAAAACATTTCTATTGCGACTTACAACGACCACAGAATGGCGATGGCTTTTGCGCCGTTTGCTCTAATTAAAGAACTGAATATCGAGAATGAAGATGTTGTGGAGAAGTCGTATCCTGAATTTTGGGAGGATTTTGCTGAAGTTTCAAAACCAATCTAAATGAAACACCTTTTTTCTTTCTTGACCTTAATATGTTTCTCAGTTCTCCAATCTCAGGAATTGAAAGATTTTGTCATTCCAAAAGGTTATGAAAAAATCATTGAAGTAAAAGGTGATTTGGACAAAGATGGAAAAGATGAAACCGTAATTGTCTTTAATACCAATAAAAAAATTACATCTGATTTTCAAAATGGTTTTAAACGAGAATTTTTTATTCTAAAAAGCATAAATGGAAAATTAAAAATCTGGCATAAAAACACGTCAGTCTTACTGGCAAGTGAAACTGGATTTTACCCAGAATATAATTCAAATCCAGAATTTATTATCAAAAATGGAACTTTAAAAATAATTCAAAGCTTCAACACCAATTCTAGACACACTCAAATTTATGAGAATATTTTTAGGTTTCAGAATAATGACTTTTATTTGATTGGCTCTAAAAATGAATTTAATGACACTTGTGAATTTAACACATCAGACGATATCAATTTTTCAACTAAAAAAGTCATTGTTACAAGAGAGTATTTGTATGATTGCTTTGAAGAAAATCCTAAAAAACAAAATGAATACTTCGACAAGGAATTTATTTTCCCTTTCAAATCAATTCCCAAAATGAATACCTTTACTCCAGGAGAAAAATCATATAAAATTACCGACTTTAAAGATGAAAATTTTGGATATTTCGGTTATTAACAAAAAAATAAAATTTTGAGTAAAACCATCATCATCACAGGCGCTTCATCCGGAATTGGATTTGCCTTGGCAGAATATTTCGGAAAGAAAGGAAACAAAGTTTATGGGCTTAGTAGAAAAGTTGTAAACTCTGATTATTTCGTTTCTATTCCAACAGATATTACTGAAAAAGAACAAATCGATAATGCGATTTCTGAAATCCTGAAAACGGAAACCAGAATCGATATCTTGATTAATAATGCAGGAATGGGAATGGTTGGCGCGGTTGAAGATTCTACGAAGGAAGATATTTCAAAATTATTCAATCTTAATTTGATTGGCTCAGTTCAGATGATGACAGCAGTTCTTCCAAAAATGCGTGAACAAAAAGCAGGAAAAATCATCAATGTTTCCAGCATTGGTTCCGAAATGGGATTGCCATTCAGAGGATTTTATTCCGCTTCCAAATCTGCTTTGGACAAAGTAACAGAAGCAATGCGCTACGAGGTTTACCCTTGGAACATCCACGTTTGCTCGCTTCATTTGGGCGATATCAAAACGAATATTGCAGAAAACCGTGTCAAAACAAAAGTTTCGGACGCTTATAAAAATGTGTTTGATAGAGTTTATGCTTTGATGAATTCTCACGTTGGAGACGGAACAGAACCTTTGGATGTTGCTGTTTATGTTGACCATCTTTTGGGGAAATCAAAATGGAAAGCGCATTATTATTTCGGAAAATTCGGGCAGAAAATTGGTGTTCCTTTGAAATGGATTCTTCCTCAGAATACTTATGAAAATCTGATGAAGAAGTATAATAAAATGGATTGATTTTCTGTTTTAAATGCAAATAAAGTATAAAGTCTTCGACTCCGCTCAGACTGACATCTCTTAAAATGAACATTTAGTATTAGATTTGTCACGCTGAGCGGAGTCGAAGCGCTTTCGCAATGAATCGATATTATATTTACATATTAAAATGTTCGGATAGCTCTTATTACACAGGAGTTACAAGCGATTTGGAATCTCGTTTTATTAAACATCAATCAGGACATTATCCCGAAAGTTATACTCATAATAGAAGACCAGTTCAATTGGTTTTTTATTATGAATTTAATGAAATTGAACAAGCAATTTCTTTTGAGAAACAAGTAAAAGGTTGGAGTAGAAAGAAAAAAGAAGCCATCATTAATGATAATTGGGAGAAATTGAAAGAACTTTCTATTTGTAAGAACGAAACCAATTCCGAAAACATTAGTAAAGGCTCCGACTCCGCTCAGCCTGACATCGCTAAAACATAAACTTTTTATTTTGTCAGACTGAGCGGAGTCGAAGCCTTTCAAACATTATAAACATATTACTTGACTCGTTTTTTTTACATAATCACTATTTTTATTTCTGCTTTTTCAATGGCGCAGAAAAAAGAATATTGGCTTATCGACAAAGAAACCAACGTCAAAAAAATCGTTTCTGACTCCGCAAAAGCAGTTAAATTTCTGGATTCTTTGGCAGAAAGCTCTTACTTCTTTACAGAACTGAAAGACGTGAAGCAAATCGAAAACCGGACAGAAATCTATTATGATAAAGGTCCAAATTTCAACAAAGCTAATGTCAAGTTTTCAGATTCTTTGGTTAATGATTTGAAGTTTCAAAAGAATGAAATTTACACCAAAAATTTAGACTCACTCAAGAAAAATATTAATCAAAAATATCGTGACAAAGGTTTCGCTTTTAACCGTGTGAAAACCAAATTTCAGAAAATGGAAAACGGAATTCCATCGGTTAAAATCTCAGTCGTTTCAGCTTCTCAAAGAAAAATCGACGGCATTGTTTTCAAAGGTTACACGCGCTTACCGAAACAATTCGTTAAAAACCTCAACAAGCAATATCTAGGCAAAAACTATGATGATAAGAATCTGGTTTCTATGAATCAGTCTTTGCAAAATCATCAGTTTGTATCGTTGGAAAAACCACCTCAGACATTATTTACAAAAGATTCTACACAGGTTTTTCTCTTCACTCAGAAACGAAAAACTAATACTTTTGACGGAATGATTGGATTCGGAAATGATAAAACCGAAAAATTCACAGTCAACGGAACGCTGAATGTCCAAATGAAAAATATGTTCAACAGCTTCGAAAGCATCGGTGTTTATTGGCAGAGAAATCCCGATAAAGGGCAGACTTTTGATATGCAAACCGACATTCCATACACGTTTGGGAGCAATGTTGGTTTGAATGTCAATGTTAATATTTTCCGCCAGGATTCCACGTTTGCGAATGTCAAATTTTTGCCTGCCGTTTATTATCATCTTTCGCCGAAACAGAAACTCGGTCTAAAAGGAACTTTCGAATCTTCTGCAATTCTGGATTCGCTTTACACGAGCGGTCGAGATTACAGCAAAAAGGGAATTGGTGTTTACTATCAATACCAGGAAGGGAGTGACATTCCGTTGTTTATTAACAAAAGTAATATTCGTCTGGAAGCCGATTTCCTTAAAACAACCTATGACGATACGCAGGAGAAATTTGACCAAATTCGGTATTTTCTTTTTGCGGAACACAACTTCAACTTGTCCGGAAATCACTTTCTTAATATAAAAGGAGAATCGGCTTTGCTCAGTTCCAAAAACGAATTATCGACAAACGAACTCTTTAGGTTTGGAGGCTGGAACTCGCTTCGAGGTTTCAATGAACAAAGTCTCGTCAGCGATTTTTATGCTTTTGCCGGCGCCGAATATCGTTATCTCGTCAATGACCAAGCCTTTTTTGACCTCTTTGCTCAATACGGACAAATGTCCAACAAAGCGCTCGGAATTACGCCAAAACTCTACAGTTTAGGTTTGGGTTTCAACTTTTTTCTTCCCGTCGGTTTGATGAGTTTTCAAATCTCCAACGGAAACGAATTTGGGAATCCTTTCAAATTCAACGAAATAAAAATCCATTGGGGAATCCTCAGTAGGTTTTGATAATTGATAAGCTATAAAATGATAGTTGATACTAAGAAGAATTTAAAATCATTTATCAACCATCAATTATTTAATTCGTCATCATTTCTCTGAATATTAATTATTTATCAAATAAATTACGATATTTTCAAATTCCATAAAAATAGCTTAATTTTGCAAAGAAAGTAAAGATGTCTATTCATAACAAAATTGTAGAGACAGCCATCACTTTCGATGACGTGCTTCTAGTCCCTTCTTATTCAGAAGTTTTACCTAATCAGGTTTCCCTAAAGTCAAGACTTACAGACAAAATTTCGCTCAATGTTCCTATAGTTTCCGCTGCGATGGATACAGTTACGGAAGCAGATTTAGCAATTGCATTGGCGAGAGTCGGCGGTCTTGGATTCATTCATAAAAATATGACCATCGAGGAGCAGGCTTCGCAGGTCAACAGCGTAAAACGTTCCGAAAACGGAATGATTGCAGACCCAGTTACTTTGTCCAAAGACCATACATTGGCGGAAGCTAAAGAACTAATGGCGAATTACAAAATTTCAGGATTGCCTGTAGTTGACGAAAACAATTATCTCATCGGAATCATTACCAATCGTGATGTGAAATATCAGGAAAATCTTGATATCAAAGTTGAGGAAATAATGACCAAAGAAAACCTCATCACTTCTGATAAAAACACGAATCTTGAAAAGGCAAAAGAAATTTTGCTGAAAAACAGAATCGAAAAACTCCCAATCGTTGATAAGAAAAACAAATTGGTTGGATTAATCACAATCAAAGACATTGATAATCAATTAGAATACCCGAATGCAAACAAAGACCAAAACGGAAGATTGATTGTTGGCGCTGGCGTTGGTGTTGGCGAAGATACAATCGAAAGAATTACAGCATTGGTAAAAGCTGGTGTTGATATTGTTGCTATCGATTCAGCGCACGGCCATTCGAAAGGTGTTTTGGATAAAATTTCTGAAATCAGAAAAACGTTCCCAGATTTGGATATCGTTGGTGGAAATATTGTCACAGCTGACGCAGCAAAAGATTTAATTAAAGCTGGTGCTAATGTTTTGAAAGTTGGTGTTGGACCAGGTTCTATCTGTACAACAAGAGTTGTTGCCGGTGTTGGCGTTCCTCAATTGTCAGCCATCTACAACGTTTACGAATTTGCTAAAAAGAAAAATGTTGCAGTTATTGCCGATGGCGGAATTAAATTGTCTGGTGATATTGTAAAAGCAATTGCGAGTGGTGCTGGAGCCGTAATGCTTGGTTCACTTTTAGCTGGAACTGATGAAGCGCCGGGAGAAGAAATTATTTTCCAAGGAAGAAAATTCAAATCTTACCAAGGAATGGGTTCTCTTTCTGCAATGAAACGTGGCGGAAAAGAGCGTTATTTCCAAAGTGAAGCTAAGAAATTTGTTCCAGAAGGAATCGAAGGAAGAGTTCCTCACAAAGGAAAACTGGAAGATGTTATTTTCCAACTGACTGGAGGTTTAAGAGCTGGAATGGGCTATTGTGGCGCAAAAGATATAGAAGCTTTACAAAAAGATTCAAAATTAGTAATGATTACAGGAAGCGGGTTGAAAGAATCGCATCCACACGATGTGATTATTACACAAGAAGCTCCGAATTATTCTTTGTAAAAATCAGAAATTGAAATAAAAAAAACTCCAAGTCGAAATAGTCAATTTGGAGTTTTTTATTTGTAGTATGATTTTTAATAAGGGTACCTCTCGGAAAAAGAAAAAAATTATTAGAAATATATTAAAAATCAAAACTTTGGTTTCACATTTGATGATAATTTTATAATTTTGCAGTGTTATTAAACCAATGAAGAAGACCACACTTTTCCCACTATTATTCTTAACCGTTTTTGTTTTCGGAATGCTTTCTTTCACATCGAATAAGAAAGTAATTGCCGTTGTTTTCAACAAAGAAATGACGCGACAAGACTTAATGAGTCTGCAGAAAAACCTTAGAGACAAAAACATCATTTTAGTATTTAACAAAATGAAATTCACTAAGAATAGATTGAGCTATATCGATTTTAGTATCGATTTTGGGGATGGTTTTTCAGGAACTTCAAAATCTGCAATTACAAAAAATACAGAAATAGGTTTTATGCGAGACTATAACGACAATGCCGAACAGCCATTTGTTGTAGGTAATTTAAAATAAAAAAAAGCTTCCAAATTTGGAAGCTTTTCTTTTATGTGTTATTTTGATTCTGTTTTCTTTCTTTTTTGATTTTAAGGTCATCTTCAAAATCATCAATTCTATAATCTGTTAACGAATTTCCTTTTCTGATTTTTTCTTTGGAATAAAGCCTATACTCGTTCTCTGTTTTTTCCAAAAGATAATCGTAAGGTCCAACCGAAGAAATTAGTTTAATTAAGACTGGAGAAATTTCCAAACAAATAAATAATCCCATAATGAAACTTGCTGCCAAGGCAATGATTGCAGAATTTTTCCCCAATTCATCCAAAGCTTGTAATCTCGCAGCAAAGCCATTGAATTTATCTTCAGTTACTTCAGTCGATTTTCTTTCGGTTTCCAGATTAGTATAAACTTTTGAAATTTCGTTGTCCAAATATTGCAATCTCGGTTGCATTTGTTTTTGGTAATTTTCCAAGTCTGCTCGTTTCTGTTCTTTCAGTTCGGCTTTTCTCTTAGCATTGGTTCCGTAACCGACTTTTCCGCTGGTTAAACCAGATTGTTTACCCAGAATTTCTTTCTCCAATTCAACTGAAGCAGAATCATAAGCCAACTGATAAGTTTTAATTTGATTCTGGATTTGCTTTTTCTCTAAATCAAAAGGACCGGATTGTTGCAGAATTCTACCGCTCATTTCTGCCTGTAGCTGTTTTTTATTCCTTTGAATAATGGTATTCAGTTGCTTGTTGACCTCTTTCTCAAAAATTTTCAATTCCAAAGGTTTGGAGATAATGATTCCGAGAAAAGTTGCTAAAATCAAACGCGGAATTGTCATCAAAACTTGATTCCACCAAGTTCCAGTTTTTTTGATTGAAGAAACAATATATCTGTCGAGATTGAAAATCATCAATCCCCAAAGAATTCCGAATCCTACAGAAGCCCAAATATCATCAAAGACTGTGAACATTGCATATCCTGCAGACAAAGTCGCAAAAATTGCAGTGAACAAAACAATCCCACCAATTCCGGCAAACTTGTTCCATTCAGATGGCGATTTTTTCAGCAGATGAATATTTGCGCCGGAACAAATCATTAGAAAATGCTGAAACCAATTCATTTTATGTGTGTTAGTATTTTTCATTTAATTATAAATCATCATAATTTGTCATTTAAAAAGTTAATTTGTTACAAATAGTATTAGGCTTTACCTAATAACTAAATCTGTACCAATTTATTTTTAATCAAATTAAATTCTAGGTATTATATTTGATGACAGATTTAAAAATATTTTATGAAAAATCTATTGTTCTTAGCAGCTATTGCAACAATATCATTCGCTTGCAAATCCACAATTAATCCAGATAATCTTCCAAAACCTCTTCCAGAAAGACCAAAAGAAAATCCGGATAAAGGAAATCTAACAGAACAAGAAGCGCAGGAAATGGAGAATTTGAAATCCGAAATTCTGACAATGGCAAAAAGTGAAAAATGCACCAACTCTTCTGATTGGAAATCTGTCGGATTAGGTGTGAAAGCTTGCGGTGGGCCAGCTTCTTATATTGCTTATTCAGTTAAAATAGATGAAACCCAATTTTTAGAAAAAGTTGATTTGTATAATCAGAAATCTACAGAGTATAATAAAAAATACAATCTGACGTCAGATTGTTTGCTGCTAATGCCACCCGAAAAAATCGAATGTGTAAACGGAAGTCCTGTTTTCAAATATTCTAAGTCGGATTCTGTGGAGTAATCTTTTGCGCTTCAGAATCTCTGTATAATTTTTCTTTGCTCCATTTGGCGTGTTTGGAAGGAATGATTGTGTGTCCTCTTCTATAAGCATAAATTTTAGTAAACTCCGCGCCAAAAAATATGAGTTGACAAGAATAATTAATCCACATCATCAATAGAATCACAGTTCCTGCCGCACCAAAAATGGATGTTGGTTTAAAAAAATCGAAGTAGAAACTCATTAGCATTTTTCCAAGATTGAAAAGTAAAGCCGTAACAATTGCACCAATCCAAACGGATTTCCATTTGATTTCCACATCGGGTAAAACCTTGAACATAAAAGCAAAGAGAATGGTAACGATGGCTAATCCTAAAATAAAATTACTCGCCTGGATAATCACATAAGTTTCCAAACCAAAATATTTTGTAATCAAAGCATTAGCAAGTCCGATAGCAGAAGACAGAAGCATACTTACGAGAAGAAGAAATGCAATAATGAGAATCATCCCCAGAGAATTTGCTCTGTCAAGAATGAACTTTTGCCAAGCTTTTTTTGGAGCTGCTTCTACATCCCAAAGATTGTTTAGCGAGTTCTGCATCTGGAAAAATAAACTGGTTGCACCAAAGACCAAAGTTCCGACGCCGAGTGCTTTCATCCAGAAGTTCTGTTTATCAACCATTGCGCTTTTGATAATATCCTGAATGCTTTTCGCACCGTCATAACCCATTATTCCTTGCAGTTGTCTGCGGATTTCGCCATTAACAGCTTCTTCGCCAAAGAAATGTCCTGCAATCCAAATCACGATAATCATCAAACCAGGCAAAGAAAATATGGCATTATAAGCCATACTTGCACTGTCTTTGGCAGCGGAGGAAGACATCCATTCACTGAATATTTGTTTTAGAACTTCCCAAAAAGAATTAAGTTTTTTCATTACTTATTTTTCTTGGGAAATTCAATCTTTATACCAACTTAATCTTCTTTGTACCAGCTGGAGTATTTAACATAATTATTTGCGATTCTATCAATCTCGCCTGTGATTAAATTTTGAGAAACATCTTTCACTTTTTTTGCCGGAACGCCAGCCCAGATTTCGCCTTCTTTGATATGTGTATTGGCAGTCACGACAGCGCCCGCTGCAACAATCGAGTTACTTTCTACGATGCAGTCATCCATCACAATCGCGCCCATCCCAATCAGAACATTATCTTTTATCGTACAACCGTGCACAATCGCATTATGTCCAATCGATACACTATTTCCAATCGTAGTCGGGCTTTTTTGATAAGTGCAATGTATCATCGCATTGTCCTGAACATTCACTTTATCTCCCATTTTGATGAAATGAACATCGCCTCTCAAAACCGCATTGTACCAAATACTGCAGTCCTTCCCCATCGTCACATCGCCTATGATGACAGCTGTTTCTGCCACAAAAGTATTTTCTCCAAGTTGAGGCGTCTTGCCTAAAAGTTCTCTAATAATTGCCATTTTTTTTAAATGATTTATTGTTAATTATTAAGTGTAAATATTTGGGCGCCTTTATCCGTCCTCCACTCCCGCTTTTTTATTTTTCCAAAGAAAAAATAAAAAGAGCTCCGTTCAGGCCGGGGCGCAGATTGGTCTTTCAATCAAATTTTGACATTCATTGAGCCAAAATCAAACCAATAGAAAAAATCGAAAATCCGCAAAGCTTCTCATAATCAAAACTTAACACAACATTGGGATTTATCAGCTTTTTTCTTCCACCAAATTACGATAATTTTGTAGTTCAATTTACTTAAAATGAGAGAAATCATTATAGAACCTACGGAAAATAAAAAAGTAATGAAGTTCGTTACGGACTACACTTTGATTCCCGGTTCATTGGAATTAGATAGAGATTCTGACGTTTCTGAAATTCCCTTAGCTCAAGAGTTGTTCAACTACCCTTTTGTGAACAGAATTTTCATCACTGCCAATTTTATTGCCGTGGCAAAAGAAGATACTGTAGAATGGGAACACGTTGCTGAAAGTCTAAAGAACATCATCGAAGACGAATTGCTGGCAAATCCAAGAATCTATCTTCAGAAAAGAAAAGAGATGTACCAAATCTATTCTGAGATGACGCCGAATCCTGCGGTTATGAAATTCATATCCAGCAAGATGCTGATGGATGGTTTTATCGAAGTGAAGTCTAGGGAAGAATCTGGAGAAGTCCCTTTAGCAGAAGAGTTATACAATGCTTTCGATTTTGTGAAGGAAGTTTACGTGAGCGATAATTTCGTTGCCGTAACCAAGGATGACCAGTTTCAATGGCACGAAATTATGAATCAGGTTCGTTCTTTCATTGCAGAATTTTTGCAGGCAGGAAAAACGATTTCCAATCTGGAACCTCACGCTCACGAAAATCCTGTTTTGAAAATCATCAACAGAGAATATACTAATGACGAGCAGAAAATCAGTGATATCCTGAATGAATATGTTGCTCCTGCAGTAGAAAACGACGGTGGAAAAATCTCTTTGATTGAGTACGACGGAGAAAATAAAACAGCAAGAATGCTTCTACAAGGTGCTTGCAGTGGTTGCCCTTCTTCCACAGCAACTTTGAAAAATGGAATCCAGAATATTCTAAAACAATTCGTACCGGAATTGGTGGAGAATGTGGAAGCTGTGAATGGATAATATTTAGTTGATAGTTTTTGATTGATAGATTTTTCCTTCGATTAAAAATTATTAAATTTACGCTTCGACTCCGCTCTGCGTGACAATTTTTAAAATAAATGTTTTTGAAGAATGTCAGTCTGAGCGGAGTCGAAGACTTTTTAAATCATAATTATTTTCAATATTGGAAACCAACCAACAAAAACCAACAAAAACCAATAACCGCAAGGGAATTCTACTTGTAAACCTCGGTTCTCCAAATTCGACAAGCGTTGAAGATGTGAAAAACTATCTTGACGAATTCTTGATGGATGAAAAAGTCATCGATTATCGCTGGATTTTCCGAGCATTATTGGTTCAAGGAATTATCCTGAAAACCAGACCAAAAAAATCTGCGGAAGCTTATAAAACCGTTTGGACAGACCAAGGCTCTCCTTTGATTGTAATTTCCAAGAATCTCCAGAAAGAACTTCAAAAGTTAGTAGATGTTCCGGTGGGTTTGGGAATGCGTTATGCAGAACCGTCGATCAAAACAGGGATCCAGGAATTGGTAGATCAAGGCATTACCAATATCACCTTGTTTCCACTTTATCCTCAATATGCAATGAGCACCACGGAAACAGTGATTGACAAAGCCGAGGAAGTCAGAAAAAAATTCTTTCCCGATGTCAAAATCAATTATGTAGAACCTTTTTACGATCGGGAGATTTACATCAATTCTCTGGCAGAAAGTATCCAAGAAAAACTGCCTGCAGATTTTGATTTGTTGCAGTTTTCTTATCACGGTGTTCCGGAGCGACATATTTACAAAACCGACCCTACAAAGACTTGTAACATGAATAATTGTTGTCAAAAAGAGGATAATCCTTCGCACAAATTCTGTTACAGGCACCAATGTTATAAAGTGACTGAATTGGTTTGTGAGAAATTGGGAATTCCGAAAGAGAAAGCTCTCGTTACGTTTCAATCCAGATTAGGGAAAGACAAATGGATGGAACCTTACACGGATGCTACGTTGGAGGGTCTTGGCAAAAAAGGAATCAAGAAACTGGCAATTGTTTGTCCGGCTTTTGTGTCAGACTGTCTTGAAACGTTGGAAGAGATTTCGGAGGAAGGGAAAGAAATTTTCCTTCACGGTGGCGGCGAGAGATTCGATTATATCCCTTGTCTGAACGAAAAAGAAAGCTGGGTACAAGTCGTAAAAACGCTTTGTGAAGAAAAACTGAATGATTTTTATTTTCATTAATATCAGATAAGTGACAAATAGATTATGTTAAGCGAAACCTTGATCTCTCTTTTTGAAAGAGACCTCTGCAGAGTGATTGAAGAACTTAATTTATATCAAAACCTAAAATTATCTTATGACAAACCACTTCGGGTAGCTGAGGTGGTTTTTTGTTTGGGTTTTGAGATTTTGACAAATTGGATTTAAAAAAGATATATTAAATCTGAGATAGCTTAGTTAAATATTCCTCGATTTACTATGTTAAGATTCCTTCGGAATGACAAAAGTATAATAGGATATTTCTATTGAAAGTGATACCTTCTTTTGTAGTGAAAACTCCTAGCCCTGATTGCAGTGGAAATCCTTTTTTGCATTTAGTTTCGGATGTTTTTGATTGGCTAAATGTAATGCAAAAAAGATTGCAACGGAAAGCAGGTTCCCGGCTCCTAAAATTTGAAAATAAAAAACCGCCTCATATTATTGAGACGGTTTGATTTTTATAGAAATAGCAATTATTTCTTGTTAAAATCTCCTGCAAACACAGAAGTCATCTTGTCTTCGCTGATGTATTTTCTAAGAACATCATTCACTTGGCTTACTTTAAGCGCAGAAACTTTTGCTTCCAAAGCATCGTACTCATCCAAAGATTGACCATACTGAAGCTGAGAATTGACCAAGCCCATCAAAGTATTGTCGTTTCCTAAACCTGTTTTTCTGGAGTTGAGCCAAGAAGTTAAATTGGATTTGAATTCCTCTTCTGTGAAACCGTCTTTTACTGCTTTGTTCACTTCTTCTTTCAGCGCTTTATTCACTGCATCTTTTTTGGTCGGGTTGAAGAATGCGTACCAAGACCAAGACGCCACATTGTTATCAATTGGGATGTTGACAAAAGAACCTGCACCATAGCTGATTCCTTCTTTCTCACGAAGTCTGGTCGGGATTCTCGCCGTCAAGAAACCACCGCTTCCTAACATTTCGTTTGCGATAACAAAAGCTGGATAATCCGGAGATTTTCTGTCCATAGAGAAACTGATTTTTCCTACAGCTGCGCCGTTTTCTTTATCCGGAGTCAGATATTCTTTGTCTTGTTTTTTGGTTGCGAATAGTTCTGGTTTGATGTATTCGTATTTAGATTTAGAATCCCATTTTCCGAAAGTTGACTCTAATAATGCAGCAACAGCTTTGGTATCTACATCTCCAATCACAGAACCTACACCGTTGTTTCCACCTAAAATTTTGTTGTAGAAATCTACCAACTGCTCTCTCTTAACTTTTTTATTGTTTTCGATTTGCTCTTTGGTAGAAGCTGTGTAATAGATACTTTCTTTAGGATAATTCTCAGTAATTTTCTCGATTTCTGTAAAAGCAACGGACTGAGGATCATTCAAAGAACTTTCCAGATAGGTGTTGTACTCGTTTACTGTTTTTGCTAATTCTGCTTCTGGGAAAGTAGATTCGGTCAGGATTTCTTTGATTAATGACGTTACTTTTGGCAAGCTGTCTTTGTAAGTACTGAAATTCACGAACAATGTCTGACCACTGAATCCGAAATTGATGTTAGATTTCCACTCATCCAGCATATCTTGGATTTGTTCTTTGGTGTGGTTTTTAGTTCCTGTTTTAAGGACTTGAGCCATTAGAGAACCAACATCAGATTTTCCGTTCAAATCTTTAGCATTACTTACAGGAAATTTGAAACTTCCAAGAACCTTACCGCCTTTGATATCTTTCTTGATCAAGCCGTATTTCATTCCATTGCTTAGTTTGCCTTCTGTCAAACTAGCTTTCAGATTTTTGATACTCGCTTCGAAAGGTGCAGCATCTTTTTCCAATGCTTTTCCTTTGTAATCCTTGGTCAAAGTCGCAATTTGATCATCTGTATATTCTACATTTTTAACCCTTACCTCATCTTTTGAAGGGATGAAAACACCAACTGTTCTGTTATTAGTCTTGAAATATTTAGCAGCTACTCTTTGGATATCTGCAGCCGTTAATTTCTCTACGGTGTCACGATAAATCATTCCCAATTTATAGTTTCCAGCACCAACAATTTCTGTCAAATTAATAGCATAACCAATTGTGTTATTTTTGACATTTTCTACTTGTTTAAGGATTTTTGCTTTCGCTCTCGTAACGTCTTGGTCTGTATATTTGATGGTGGCAATCTTGTCCAATTCGGCACGGAAATCATTCTCCGTAGTTTTCAAATCTTTGTCAGCCGGAATATCCAAACCGAAATACATAAAACTCGCATCTCTCACCAAAGGTTGATAAGCATAAACAGAAGCTGCTTTGTGAGAATCAATCATCGCTTTGTAAAGGTAACCGGAAGGGTCAGCCGTTAAAATCTCCTGCAAAGCATCCAACGCCGCATAATCCTTATCCGCATAAGGAGCCGTGTGGTAAAGCGCTCCAATCACTTTGCTGTCTCCAGCGCGCTTCAGTTCTACAAAACGTTCGCCATCCTGAGCAGGCTCTACGGTATAAGGCGTTTCTAGAACTCTTGCAGGTTTTGCAATCGTTGAGAAATATTGCGCAATATAGTCCAATGCTTTTTTCTCATCAAATTTTCCTGCGACAATCAAAGTTGCATTGTCTGGCTGATAGTATTTTTCATAGAATTTTCTAAGCGTTACCGCTTTTACTCTTTCCACATCTTCTTTACTTCCAATAGTACTATTTCCGTAGTTGTGCCACAGATAAGCTGCAGAAACGATACGTTCCATCAATACTCCACTTGGGCTATTCTCTCCGATCTCGAACTCATTTCTTACAACAGAAAATTCTTTATCCAAATCAGATTGAAGAATCGTTGCATTAATCATTCTGTCGGCTTCCATTTCCAAAAACCATTTTAAGTTCTCATCATTGGATGGGAAAACTTCATAATAATTGGTTCTGTCATACCAAGTTGTTCCATTGGCATTTCCACCTTTGTCAGACAACATTTTTTTGATATCACCTAATTTTTTCGTGCTTTTGAACAACATATGCTCCAGCAAGTGAGCCATACCTTTCTCGCCATAACCTTCGTGCTTGGAGCCAACATTATAAACGATATTCACAACAGCATTACTTTGAGATGGATCCGATAGCAAAAGAACTTTCATCCCGTTGCTCAGGGAATATTCTTTGATTCCTTCTGTATTGCTGATAAATTTTGGAGTTTCGGCTTTTTGTGCAAATGCAGGCGTGTTAAGCCCAGCATAGAAAACGACAGCCACAGTCAGTAGAAGATTCTTCATATTTTGATTGTTAATTTTTAAGTATCTAAAATTAAATACTTTTCGTCTAAAATACATTTTGTATTCGATATTTATGAAAATCTTAACGTAATTTTGCCGATATGTTAGTTGAAAAAGTCATTTTAGGGATTGATCCTGGAACAAGCATTATGGGTTTTGGAATTATTTCTGTCAAAGGAAATAAAATGGAGTTGGTAGCTATCCACGAATTGATCCTGAAAAAATATGAAAATCACGAGACCAAACTAAAAGTCATTTTCGATAAAACTTTAGCTTTGATTGACGAATATCACCCAGATGAAACCGCTTTGGAAGCACCATTTTTTGGAAAGAACGTTCAAAGTATGTTGAAGCTAGGACGAGCTCAAGGTGTTGCAATGGCAGCTAGTCTCCACAGAAATATTCCCATCATAGAATATTCTCCAAAGAAAATTAAAATGGCCATCACCGGAAACGGAAACGCAAGCAAAGAGCAAGTTGCAGGAATGCTCCAGAATCTTCTTAAATTAAAAGAATTTCCTACAAAATACCTTGATGCTTCCGATGGTTTGGCGGTTGCTGTTTGTCATCATTTCAACTCAGGAAACATCTCTACAGATAAATCTTATTCTGGCTGGGACAGTTTTCTAAAGCAGAATCCAGATAGGATAAAATAGTGATTAGTTGTTGATGAATATTTGTCAGGCAGGGGCTCTCGAAGCTATTTCATTAAATCTTTTTCCTTTTTTCTTGTTTGTTTCCACTTGATTCTTGTTTCTTGATTCTCTATCTTTGAATCGATGAATAACTCTCTTTTTGAAATCGTAGAACACACCAACCGGAACATTTTTCTGACGGGAAAAGCAGGCACGGGGAAAACTACATTTCTCAACGATTTTGTAAAAAAAACCAAGAAAAAACACATTGTAGTTGCACCCACAGGAATTGCAGCAATCAATGCAGGTGGCGTTACGATCCACTCTATGTTTGGTTTACCTCTCAGAACTTTTCTTCCAACTACAGAAAGAATTGACCAGAATTTAGGAAACAATATTCCCGATTTGATGGTTCATTTCAAATATAGAAAAGACAAACTCAAACTTCTCCGCGAAATCGAAATTATCATTATTGATGAAGCATCAATGTTGCGGGCGGATGTTTTGGATATGATGGATTTTGCATTGAGACACGTTCGTAGAAATCAGCAGAAATTCGGTGGTGTTCAGATGTTGTTTATTGGCGATCTTTATCAGTTGCCTCCGGTTGTGAGAGACGAATATATCTTGGCGATGTACTATTCTTCGCCCTTCTTCTTTGACGCCAAAGCTTTAGAAGGAAGTAATTTCATCACGCTTGAATTGACTAAAGTTTACCGCCAAACTGATGAACATTTTCTAGAAATCCTAAATGCGATTAGAGACGGAATTACAGAAGATATCGACTTTGAAGCTTTGAACGAACGATATCAACCCGACTTTGACCCAAAAGATGAAGCCTATGTTTATCTATGTTCGCACAACAAAATGGCGGATGATATCAATCAAAAAAAAATTAAAGAGCTCGGTGGAAAATCTCACACTTACACGGCAGATGTTGTTGGAGATTTCAAGGAAACGCAATATCCGAATGATGAAGTTCTGGAACTGAAAGTTGGTGCGCAGATTATGTTCATCCGAAATGACACGTCGCCCGATAAAAAATATTACAACGGAAAACTCGCTCAAATCTCTTATCTCGATGAAGATGAAATCTCTGTAATTCTAGATGGAAGTGAAGAAGAAATCACTCTAAAAGCAGAAACTTGGGAGCAGAAAAAATACTCTTTGGATGATGAAAAGAACATCAAGGAAGAAGTTTTGGGAAGTTTCAAACAGTTTCCGATTCGTCTGGCTTGGGCGGTTACGATTCATAAAAGTCAAGGTTTGACATTCGACAGATTGATTATTGACGCGGGAAAAAGTTTCGCTTCCGGACAGGTTTATGTAGCACTTTCACGTTGCCGAACATTGGAAGGAATTGTCCTTAAATCTAAAATTACGCCTGAAGTTATTTTTTCTGATAAAAGAGTCTCAAAGTTTCAGGATGAGACGCACGCCAATGCAAAAATCGAGGAAATCCTGAATGCTGAAAAATATGATTATAGCATCCAGAAAGTCATTAGAAGGATTGATTGTGTCTGGTTTCAGTCTGCGTTGGAAAACTGGATGGTTATCAGCCGAAGCAGTAAATTCATCGACAAAGAAAAAGCCGATTATCTCTATCATTGCTTGAAAGCAGACATTGAAAATTACATTACGATTTTTCAAAAATTCGAAAGAATCTTACTCCAGAAAACTCAGAAATTCCTGCAAGGTGAGGAAGAATGGACTGAGATTGAAATTAAAGCCAAAGGTGCTGTCAACTTCTTTTTCTCGAATGTGAATGAGAAAATATTTTCTCCGCTTAAAGATTTCTATTCTGAAACGAAAGGCGTGAAAGGATTGAAAGCCTTCAACGAAGATTTCCGTGTTTGGCTGGATGATATTGAAGATTATCTTAAGGATTTGAAAGAGGTTTATCTGTTGGAAACGCCGTTATTCGATAAAGAAAAAGATGTGGAAGTTTCATTAGCCATCAAGAAAGTTCCGACCCACGTTTTGACTTATCAACTCTTCCAAAATGGAAAAACAGTTTCTGAAATTGCGAAAGAACGAGGCTTGGTCAATTCTACGATTTTCGGGCATCTGTCAAAATATGCTGAGCAAAATTTATTGGATAAAAATGATTTGCTGAGAATCTACCCAAAAAGTAAAGTTGAAGCGTTCGAAAAACAATTCAAGGCAGAACCAAAAGAGAATATCAACGATTGGAAATCTGTTTTGCCTTCGGATTTTGATTATGGCGAGATTCGATTGATTTGGAATTACTTTTTGAATTTGAAGAAATAATTTTATTTTAAACGCAGCGTTCACAAGGTTTTTTTCTGGCATTATTGAAAATGTTTTTTTTAAAGTTTGCAAAGGCGCTTTCTCTCAGCTACATTTTATTCAGTCGGTTTCTCTCAGTAGTTTAGATTGACTTTATCTAACCTCTTCGTTACATTAATCGGGATGATAAAGATTGTAGTTCGTAATTAATTGTACATAAAGAATTGTTCATAAATTTGACAATTGAAAATTTTATTAATGTTAAATTTCATCAAGAAAAATATCGCTCTTATTTGGGCAAAAAAACATACCGAAAAATCCAAGAGGTTTAAAAGCAATGCGATTCAGAATCAGCAAGAATTGCTTTTAGATTTAGTCAAAACAGCGGAGAAAACATTATTTGGAAGAGAACATCAATTTGAATCTATAAAATCAATTGAGGATTTCCAAAAGAATGTTCCTGTTGCAGATTATGAAGATTTAAAACCTTATATCGAGAAAGTCAAAAAAGGACAATCCAAAATCCTTTGGCCGGATCTGCCAGAATATTTCGCAAAAACTTCCGGAACAACTTCTGGCTCCAAATATATTCCGATTTCCAAAGAAGCAATGCCTTTTCAGGTCGCAGCAGCACAAAGTGCGATTTTTCATTACATCGAGAAAAAAAATAATGCAGATTTTGTTGGTGGAAAAATGATTTTCCTGCAAGGTTCTCCGGAATTGGAAGAAGTCAATGGTGTAAAGACGGGAAGACTTTCAGGAATTGTTGCACATCATATTCCAAATTATCTTCAGAAAAACAGACTGCCAAGCTGGGAAACCAATTGTATCGAAGATTGGGAAACCAAAGTTGATAAAATCGTAGAAGAAACAGAGAATGAAAATATGACTTTGATTTCCGGAATCCCACCTTGGTTGATAATGTACTTTGAAAAACTGATTGACAGACATCACAAAAAAATCACACAGATTTTTCCCAATCTTCAATTGATCATTACGGGCGGAGTTAACTACGAACCTTATCGTGACAAAATGAATGAATTGCTGGGGAAACCTGTCGATATTGTTCAGACTTTTCCAGCTTCGGAAGGTTTCTTTGCATTTCAGGATGATTATACAAAAGATGGATTATTACTATTAACCAATCATGGGATTTTCTACGAATTTATTCCACTCGAACAATACGGAAAACCAAATGCAGAAAGATTGACATTAAAAGAGGTTGAACTTAATAAAGATTACGCATTGATTCTAACCACCAATTCTGGCCTTTGGGCCTATTCCATTGGAGATGTTGTAAGATTTATTGATAAAAATCCTTACCGTATTTTAGTTTCCGGAAGAACAAAACATTTCACTTCGGCTTTTGGCGAACACGTGATTGCTTTTGAGGTTGAAGAAGCTTTGAAAGCTACGGTTGAAAAATTTCCTGCTCAGATTACAGAATTCCATCTCGCACCAGAAGTTAATCCAACGGAAGGATTGCCTTACCACGAATGGTTCATCGAGTTTGAAAAAGAACCTGAAAATTTTGAAGGCTTCAAAACTGAACTTGATTTACAACTCAGAAAAAGGAATACATATTATGATGATTTGATATCCGGAAATATTCTGCAACCGCTGGTTATTACAAAATTGAAGAAAAATGCTTTTCAGGATTATGCTAAATCTGAAGGGAAATTAGGTGGTCAAAATAAAATTCCGCGCTTGGCAAATGATAGAAAAATTGCAGTATATTTGGCGAAACTAAATTTACAATGAAAACTTTTTCTTTTCTTATTTCTTTGCTTCTATTATTACAATCTTGTACTACAGCTATCTACAGAAACAATATCAATAAGAATGATTTTTCCGCAGTCGAAACAGGAAAAAAATATACATTCTATGAGAACAATAAACCAAAATACAAGGTTCGGTTTTCTGCTGTAGAAGATGACAAAATTATTGGAGTTTCCAATAGTCAAGAAGTAATTATTGCAAAAGATAATATAAGAGTGATTAAAAAGAATAATCCAGGTGGAACTACTGCGATTGTTGTAGGTTCTGTTGCTGGTATGACCGCTTTTGTCGCATTGATTGTATCATTGGTGAATAATTCAAACGACAATTATTACTATTACTAGAATTCTAAAAATTTTATAATACGAAATAGAGAACGTTTCAATCTGATTTGGTTGAAATGTTCTGATTTTTGACAAACGGTTCTGACTAGCCCCGATTGCAGTGGAAATCCTTTTGCTTTTTTGAAAAGGAAAAGATTGCAACGGAAAGCGGGAAATAGCTCCTGAAAATTTTTGGCTTTATGTGGAAGTATTTGGTGTACAACGCCTACTTTTGCATAATGATTTCTTTTACACCAATTCGAGTTTTAAAAAATATAGAATTTCTTCATCTTCTTACAGGAAGATTTTTTCTTATCATCGCTTTCAGGATGCTCGCAACCTTGCTTGGTTGGTGGGTTTATCAGTTGACAAAAGATCCTTTTTCTATTGGATTAATTGGTCTTTCTGAAGTGATTCCTGCGGTTTCCTGTGCGCTTTATGCGGGTCATATTATCGATATGAATGAGAAGAAAAAACTGCTTTTGATTTGTAATTATGCTTATGTGATTCTGATAAGTTTGCTTCTAATTCCGGCTTTTTTTGGTCATAGGATGCATTTTACGGGACACGAGATTACTTATTTTATTTATGCTGTGATTTTCTTTACAGGAATCTGCCGTTCTTTTCTCGGGCCGCTTGTTCCTGCGATGATTCCTAGAATTGTAAAACAGGAAAATCTGCCTTATGCTGTGACGCTGAATCAAGCTACATATCTAATCGCATCAGTATCTGGTCACGCTTTAGGTGGATTTTTGATTGCTTTGATTAGTATCAAATGGACTTTGGTTGTGATTATATCAAGTATGGCCTTTGCTTCTTTGTTTTTCTGGACCGTCAATAAACAACAGTCTGAGAAAAAGAAAAAAGACGTGAAAGTTTTCGAAAGTATGAAGGAAGGTTTGGCTTATATCTATAGAACTAAAGAAATTCTTGGTGCTCAAATGTTGGATATGTTTGCCGTTCTTTTTGGTGGAGCGGTGGCGATGATTCCGGTTTTTGCAAGCGATATTCTGAAAGTTGGTTCAGAAGGTTTTGGTCTTCTGAATGCGGCATCTGATATTGGCTCGATGTTGATTATCATTACATTGTCATTAGTTCCATTAAGAAAAAATCAAGGTAAAATTCTTCTTTTTGTGGCGGCTGGTTTCGGATTGTGTATTATCGGATTTGGATTGTCCAAATTATATTGGTTGTCCTTTGGATTCTTGGTATTAAGCGGAATGTTGGACGGAATAAGTGTTGTGATTAGAGGAACAATTGTCCAGTTGAAAACACCTGAAGAAATCCGAGGAAGAGTTCTGAGCGTGAATTCGATTTTTATTATGTCAAGCAATGAATTGGGACAGTTTGAAAGTGGATTGACAGCAAAACTGATGGGTGTTGTTCGCTCGGTAGTTTTTGGTGGAACAATGACGGTTTTGACGGCGTTGTTTATCGGAGCGACTTCTAAGAAGTTGAGGAAGATGGAGTATTAATATTCTTAGAAAGATTACAAAACAAAAAAGGAAGCAAAATTTGCTTCCTTTAATTTTATATCAAACTTCTGATTTTCGCAATCATATCATCGCCCAATTCATCGGCTTCTTCCTGAGAAAAAGCTTCTGTATAAATCCTGATAATCGGTTCTGTATTAGATTTTCTCAAGTGAACCCAGTTTTCAGCGAAATCGATTTTCACACCATCAACAGTTGAGATTTCTTCATTTTTAAATTCATCCTGAACTTTCACAAGCAAAGCATCCACATCAATTCCCGGAGTCAATTCGATTTTCTTTTTGCCCATAAAATAAGCCGGATAACCTGCTCTCAGTTCAGAAACTGTTTTATTTTCTTTGGCTAAGTGTGTTAAAAATAATGCAACACCAACCAAAGAATCTCTTCCGTAATGCAATTCTGGATAGATGATTCCACCGTTTCCTTCACCACCAATTACGGCATTTTTTTCTTTCATTAGATTAACGACATTCACTTCTCCAACAGCACTTGCAAAATATTCTGAATCTAAGTTTTTCGCAACATCTCTCAAAGCTCGACTAGAAGAAAGATTGGAAATAGCAGCTCCTTTTTTATTTTTCAAAAGGTAATCTGCAACAGCAACCAAAGTATATTCTTCGCCAAACATTTCGCCTTTTTCATCAATCAAAGCCAATCTGTCAACATCTGGATCCACTACGATTCCCATATCTGCGCCTTCTTTTTTAACCAATTCGCAGATGTCGCCAAGGTGTTCTTTCAAAGGTTCAGGATTGTGTGGGAAATGTCCGGTTGGTTCGCAGTATAACTTCACAACTTCCACGCCCAATTTCTCCAAAAGCGGTGGAATAGAAATCCCTCCAGTAGAGTTAACCGCATCCAAGACTACTTTGAATTTCTTAGCTTTTATCGCTTCAACATCAACCGTTGGTAATTCCAAAATCTTCTGAATATGAATATCAAAACCATCTTCTCTGGTTTCATATTTTCCTAAATCATCAACCTCCGCATAATTGAAATCTTCATTTTCCGCCAAGGTCAGAACTTCTGCACCATTTTCTCCGCTGATGAATTCGCCTTTGTCATTCAATAATTTTAGGGCATTCCATTGTTTTGGATTGTGAGAAGCGGTCAGGATAATTCCGCCATCCGCATTTAGTTCAGGAACCATCACTTCAACAGTTGGCGTAGTAGAAAGTCCTAAGTCAATAACATTAATCCCAAGACCTTGCAAAGTTGCAGTGACTAGAGAAGAAACCATCTGACCAGAGATTCTTGCATCTCTTCCGACAACTAAGTTTAAGTCTTTTTTATTTTTATTATTCTGAAGCCAAGTTCCGAATGCCGAAGCAAATTTTACAACATCAAGCGGCGTCAAGTTATCATTTACTTTTCCGCCAACGGTTCCTCGTATTCCTGAGATTGATTTTATTAAAGACATGTTCTTATTTTTAAGGTTTGACAAAAATACGATAATATCATTTCCGTTAGAAAATAAAACTATTCTATATTAACAATATTAATTTAAGAACACCCACAATCAGGCCCGCAGTTCTTCCCTTTGGCTTTTTTAGAAAATGTTTTTGAGAATTTTCGAACGATTGCATAAACAGCAGCTAAAACGATAACGCCAACGATAATATATTGTATCAATAATGAATTGTCCATTTTAAATTTATTTTAAAATTTGATAAACAATCAATGCCGAAAAGTATGCCAACAATGTCATTGAAAAGGTTTGTAACATTGTCCATTTCAAACTTTTTGTCTCTCTGTAAACAACCGCAATGGTAGAAATACATTGCATCGCAAAAGCATAAAAAAGTAAAATCGAAACACCGGTTGCAAAACTGAAAACTTTTTCGCCATTGGGATGAACATCTAATCTCATTTTTTCGATGAGTTTTCCTTCTGGTGCTTCATCATCCAAACTGTAAAGTGTAGATAATGTTCCAACAAAAACCTCTCTCGCTGCAAAACTTGTCAGGATTCCGATGCCCATTTTCCAATCGTAACCAAGTGGCGCAATTGCTGGTTCCATCTTTCTACCAATTCTTCCAAGATAAGAATGGTCAAGGGAAGATTCTGTTGCTACCAATTCATCTTTATGTTGTGGGGGACCAAAATAGCTCAAAGCCCAAAGAATTATACTAACCGTGAAAATCACTTTTCCGGCTCCAGAAATAAATTCCCAGACTTTCCCCAAAACCAATTTGAAATCATATCCGAACAATGGCATTTTGTAAGTTGGCAAATCCATTACCAAAAAACTCTTGATTTTGGTTTTGATGAAACTTTTCAAAATAAATGATGAAAATAAAGCCATCAAAAATCCAATCAGATACATTATCATTAATGCAATTGCTCTGTATTTGATACCGTAAAAACTTTCATCAGGAATAATCAATCCAATAATAATACTGTAAATTGGTAGTCTTGCAGAACACGTCATAAAAGGCGTTACAAGAATTGTAATCAATCTTTCTTTTACGTTTTCGATGTTTCTGGTGGACATAATCGCAGGAATGGCACAAGCTGTTCCGGAAATCAATGGAACAATACTTTTTCCATTCAATCCGAAAGGTCTCAGCATTCTGTCCATCAGGAAAACAACTCTCGCCATATATCCTGAATCTTCTAATAAATAAAGGAAATACAAAAGAATTCCAATTTGAGGTGCAAAAACCAAAATCCCACCGATTCCTGGAATAATTCCGCTAGAAACCAAAGAATTAATTGGTCCTTCAGGAAGATGTTCGCCTGAAAATTCTGACAACCAAGTGAAGAAATCCTCAATCCAGGTCATCGGATATTCTGCGAGGAAGAAAACACCTTGGAAAATCATTAATAAAATAAATAAGAAAACGACATAACCCCAGAACTTGTGAACCAGAACTTTGTCCAATCTTTCTGTCAGCAATTCTTTTAATTGAGGTTTCTTTTCGGTAATCTGAGCTGTAATTTTATCAATATTCTGATATCTCCTTACGGTTTCCGTAATCTGAAGACGTTTTGGAACACTACATTTTGAATCTTCCTGAGTAATAATCTCGTGGATATTTTCAATTTTTCCGAGATAAGTATCTGCCGCTAAAAGTGTCCAGATTTTGTAAAGATTTTTTTCTGATGTATTAGATGAAATCTTATAAACCAAAGATTTTTGTTCTAATGGAATTTCGAATGAATTAGTCTCCGCAATTTTGAATTCATTATTAAAAACTGCTTCACGAACGGTTTCTATTCCAACATTATTTTTGGCGTTGGTTTCAAAAACCGGAATATTCAGAATCTGTGAAAGTTTGGAAATATTAATTTTGATTCCTCGTTTTTCAGCTTCATCCACTTGATTGACAACCAAAATCGCTGGAATTCCTAAATCCTGAATCTGCTGAAAAAGAAGCAAGCTTCTTCTCATATTAATAGCGTCAGCAATATAAACAACGCCAGAATAATCCTCCTGAATCAGATAACGAGAAAAAAGGGCTTCGTCTTCCGAAGTTGGATAGATACTATAAGAACCAGGCAAATCGATAACCTCGATTTCCTCATTTTTGTAAATGTAATTTCCGGAATGGCTGGCAACCGTTACACCAGCATAATTTCCCGTTTTTTGTTTTCTGTTACAAAGGATATTGAAAAGTGTAGATTTCCCGACATTGGGATTTCCAACCAATAGAATTTGTTTTTGCTTTTTGTCCTGCATCATTCCGAAACTTCTACCTTAATAAATCTTGCTTCTGCTTCTCTCAGGGCGATTCTGGTTTTATCAGAACCGTATTCTATATAAAGAGGTCCATTGAAAGGCGCCTGATAAAGAACTCTGAAAGTGGTTTCCGGAAGCAATCCCATTTCGATTATTTTGGTTGGCATCTGAAGGCTTTCGTTGTCATAACCAAGAATTTTCCCGATTTTATTTTTCGGAAAACAACAGAGCTTATCGATGTGTTTTGTTTGCAAGACTAAAATTTTTGGACTACAAAGATAGCTTATTTCAAATTAATCTAAATAAGATGTTTGTCATAAAAAAAACCGGAAACTAATTTCCGGTTAGATATTTATTTTTTCTTTTTCTCTGTGACTTGTGGAACTTCTATTGGATTGTCTGTAGATTTGAAGAAATCGTTGAGCATTTTTTCTTGATTCTTCAGCATTTCTCCAATGGTAAGGTCGCTTCCCGGCATTTTCATGGAAAGCATATTTTGTGGGATTTGAGTTCTCGCTTCTGCCATTGGGTCTTGTTTGAAAGCAGCGTAAGCTTTTTCGAATTTATCTTTAGCAATCGTTTTCTTTTCATTACTCATTCCGTATTTTGCATTAACTTCCTCAGCATAAGTAAATTCTTTCCAGTCTTTCACAGTTTTGTTACCCGATAATAGCCAAGAATAATTTTTCTCGTCGTCTTCAATTTTTACGATTAATCCAGGTAATCCGTAGAATTTATAAGGTCCGTCTTGGAAAGGAATATCAGTTGAGAACCAAGCTGTCCATTTTCTTCCCCCAAACTCGGTTGTCGCTTTTTGCGTATTATAAGTTCCGATTTTTTCTTGTTCTGTTAGAATTTTCCAATCGAATTTAATTGTTTCATCGTATGCAAAAAGATTTCTGTTGATTCTGTCAACATACATTTCTGTCATTGCAGGATAGTTTTTGTAGATTTTATAGGAGAACTTTGGCCATTTTATCATTTTGGACATATCCTTAAAAGTCTTTGTTTTCTCCATTTCTTCAACTGCAGATTTGATGATAGAATCTTGTGCAGGCAAAGTGAAATCCTGATAAATTGATTTGTCTTTAGCAATGTCAAGTGTTGTCATTACTTTGTCCAATCTTGCAGAATCTTTTTTTGGTTTATATGTTAATTCATAAAAAAAACGGTTGGCTGTTTCTTGTGCAGAAACCATTAATCCTAATAATAACAAAGGAAGAATGACTAATTTTTTGAGAGATTTCATATTTTTATTTTCTTATTTATGACTAATTAGTGCAGGATTCTGAAAAATGTTACAGAATTATTGATACATTTTTTTTATCGATTCATTCATCAATTGATATATTTTCAAATGTTCTTTATCAGTAATCAGATCTTCGTGGAGTTTCAGAACTCTTTCATCTCCTCTTACGGCCGGTCCTGTTTGTGCCAATTTCGGTTCTAAATGATGAATTTTCTCCACAGTTTCATCAATCAAAGGAATGAAATAATTGAAATCTAAATCCTGAGAATCAGAAATTTCTTTAGCTCTTGCAAAAAGATGATTCACAAAATTGCAGGCAAAAACAGCTGTCAAGTGGATGTATTTTCGTCTTTCGTAATCCGAAGTTTCAACATTTTCAGAAATAATAGATGCTAATTCAAATAATGATTTTTCATCAATCTGATTTTCGGCCTCAATGAAAAAAGGAATTTTGGAATAATCCAGGTTTTTGGTTTTGGAAAAAGTCTGCAAAGGATAAAAACTTGCTTTTCTGTAATTACCTTTCAGGATTTCTAGTGGAAGAGAACCAGAAGTATGAGCAACTAAAGCATTTTCATTTTTGATTAAATCTGAAACTTGTTCTACCGAAGAATCTGAAACAGAAATCAAATAAAAATCTGCATCTTCCAATTTTTCTGTCGAAAAAGGAATGTTGAATTCTTCTGAAATCTTTTTTAACTCAATTTCATTACGCCCAAAAATTTGAAGAACTTCTAATTTGTTTTGAGTAAAAGCTTTTGCTAAGTGATAAGCAACATTTCCAGAGCCGATGATAACTGTTTCCATACAACAAAGATAAAGTTTTGACTAATTTTTAAACAGTTATGCTTAATATAAATTCAAAGAAAATTCAAAAAAAAATTTAACTTTGGTCTTATTTTTTAATCAAAACAACGAAACATCTGAATGAAGCTCAACGATGAGGAAATTGTAAAGCTTTTAACTGCACCTCAAACTGTAGAGAAAGGTTTGCGCGCGATGATGGATATCTATCAGAGTCGCCTTTATTGGCATATCAGACGTTTGATTGTGGATCACGACCAAGCTCAGGATGTTTTACAGGATACTTTTATCAAGGCGTATCAGAACATTCATCAGTTCAAGAGTGATAGCAAATTGTACACTTGGCTCTACAGGATTGCAACCAACGAGGCTTTGCAACAACTCAACAAAATGAACCGGATGAAGAAAACAGATGAAGATGCAGAATATTATATGCAGAATCTAGTTGCTGATACTGCTGGCAAAGATGGAGAAGAAATCCAGGTTTTGTTGCAACAAGCGATACAAACTTTGCCAGAGAAACAGAAATTGGTTTTTAATATGAGGTATTATGATGATTTGCCTTACGAGGAGATTTCTAAGATACTGGATATGTCCGTCGGAACTTTGAAGACCAATTATCATTACGCAAAAGATAAAGTGGAGCAATATATAAAGGACAACTACTCGGAAGAGTTTTAAAATAATAATAGAATAATAGTTATGAAACGTCTTTGACGTTGCTTTTGACAAATGAAAAATTAAATAAGAGCAAATGAAAATTGATATAGAAAAACTGAGCAGAAATACGCCGTATCCGGAACCTTCGGATGAGTTTTTCAAAACGCTTCAGGATCAAGTGATTTCGAAAACAATTGGAGAGAAAGTTCCCGTTGTTCAGAAAGAAGCAAAAGTTTTCTCTCTGAATTTCAAATGGATGGCTGCAGCTGCAGTAGTTTTGATAGCGGGAATTACAGCGTTTTTAGGAGTTGATAATTCTTCCGAAACACAAAGCCTTGCCAATCATAAACCGATTGTAGATTCTGTTTATAATATTAATGAGCCTAAAAGCAATACATCAGAACAATTGGCAAATAATACAGCGACTGAAGAACATCATGCAGATGTAATCAAAAAACAAAATGTTAAAAATCATCAGATTGCTTCTGCTAAAGTAAATGTTTCTACTGGTAAATCATTTAATAAGACAGACCGACAAGATTACGCTGTAGAAACTAAGAGAAAATCCGAGTCAGAAGTAGAGAAGGTTTTAGTAGCTTTTACGCCAGAACAATTGAAAGATTTGGATAGAAATAGTGAGCAAGATGTCTATCTTGACCTTTATAATTAATAACAAAATAGAGAGAAATGAAAAAATTGTTATTGACTTTTTTAATTACCGGTTTTTTTTCTGCACACACAGTTAGTGGACAAGACAGAAGATCTGGCACTACAAGTTTAAGGTCTAATTCGAGTTCAAATTCTACTTTGCGCGGTAATTCTGCATCATCATTATCACCGATTGGAAGCATGCAGAAACAGAACAATATCCCCAGAACTTCTGAATGGAGAACTATGAATAACCAAGAGAAAAGGGAGGTCGTGAACAATATGTCTACAAAAGAACGTTCTATGTTTCTACAGAAGATGAAAGAAAATATCGTGATTGATGATATAGACATTTCTGCAGATAAACAAGAAGAATTCAAAGCGCTTTATAATGAATATCAAACTAATCAAAAACAGATTAAAGAAAAATTTCTTGTAGAAAATAATATTGGAAACCTTTCTGATGAAGAAGCAACGAGAAGACTTAATCAAAGTTTTGATGTTGGACAACAACTTCTCAACAACCGAAGAACTTACGCGGACAAATTTTTAAAAATCCTTACACCGCAACAGGTTTTGAAGTTGTTCCAAACAGAAGGAAAAATGCGAGAAAAAGTTCTCGATAAAAAAAACGATAAGTAAACCAAAAACCTCTACATTTAGAGGTTTTTCTTATTTTATATTGCACATTCACAAATGTATCCAAATAATTTTCCTATTCTGCTAAAAATATGTATTTTCGCAAACTGATTATAAACACATAATATAAAATGGCAATTTTAGGCGAAATTAGAAAGAGATCATGGCTTCTGTTAGGTGTAATAGCCTTAGGATTGGTGGCATTTCTTTTCAACGCAGATACTTTTGATAAAATGTTCTCAAAAAACCCGAACGTTTTTGGTAAAGTGAATGGCGAAGATATTACAAGAGATGAGTACAACGACCAGTTATTCATCATGCAGCAACAGGCTCAGCAGCAAGGTCAACCTACAAAAGGTCTTGAGGAGCAGGCTTGGCAGATTCTTGTACAGTCAAAATTAATCAAGCAACAGTTTGATAAAATGGGTCTCCAGCTGACTGATGATATTTTCTGGAGCCAATTGCAATACGATCCAATGTTCGCTCAAAATCAACAATATTTTGATGAGAAAGGTAATTTCAAACTTCAGGAAATTAAATCTGAAATAGAAAAAGCTCAAACGACTAGTCCTGAGAATTATTCTTATTGGTTGAAGAACAGAAAATCAATCGAGTACAGAATGATGGCTAGAATGTTATTCGGAAATATCACTTCAGGAATCACAACCAGCAAAAAAGAAGCTGAATTGATGATCAAGTTCCGTGATGATATGGCAAACATCGATTTTGTAAAAGTTGATTACCTTGAATTCTCTAAAAAGAATGACGTAAAAGTGACAACTCAAGATCTTGCAGATTATATCAAATTGCATCCAACAAGATTCAAAGCAACTGCTAGCAGAAATTTGGCTTATGCTTATTTCCCAGCTACTCCAAGTGCTCAGGATGATGCTGCAACATTGAACGAAATCAACAAATTATATCTTAAAGGAACAGATGCTTCTAACGGAGCAGAAAACTTCCAGAATACAACAAACGATTCTATGTTCGTAGAATTGAACTCTGATGTTCCTTTCATTCCTCAGTATGTAACTACTTCTCAATTACCTCAAGAAATAAAAAATAAAGTTGCTACTGCTTCTATAGGACAGACTTTTGGTCCTTACAAAGAACAAACGCTTTATGTCGTTTCAAAATTATTGGATAGACAAATGAAGCCTTCTGATTCTGTAAGTTCAAGCCATATTTTGATTGGATATAAAGGAGCGGAAAGATCAACAGCTACAAGATCTAAAGAAGAAGCTAAAGTTTTAGCTGAGAAAATTTTGGCTGAAGTAAAATCAAATCCTGCTAAGTTTAACGAAAACCTTAAACAATCTGATGAACCAAATGCTGTCGAAAGAAACGGAAGTGTAGGTTGGACAACGCCATCATCTCCATTTGCGCCAGGATATTTAAGTTTCCTAGCATCTCACAAAAAAGGAGATATTGGATTAGCTGAGACAAATTTTGGTTACCATATTATTAAAGTCGATGAAAGACCAGAAAGTTTAAAATATAAAGTGGCTCATCTTGCTAAAAACATCAAAGCCTCTGACAAAACAGAAAATCAAGTTCTTACTCAAGCAACAAGATTCATTCAACAGACTGAAGGAAAAAGTTTCAATCAATTCAAAAGCTTAGCTGAAAAGAACAAGTACAGATTCGATAATCCTAAAACGGTTGGTCGTTTTCAAGGAACGCTTCCAGGTCTTAACACAGATAAGGATAGCGATGTGATTGCTTGGGCTTTTGATAAGAAAAGAGAAATTGGTGATACAGATATCTTTACAGTAGAAGGAACTGGTGACAGAATTGTAGCTTACGTTGTAGGAAAACAAGATGAAGGTCTTGCAGATCCGGAAACTGTAAGAGATCAAATTGAGCCAATTGTAAAAAATAAAGTTCTTGCTAAGAAAATTATTGAGAAAATCAACGCTGGAAAATATTCTACTCTTGATCAGGCAGCGAAAGCATTTGGAACTACAAAAGGAAATACAGATGTTAACTTGTTCAACCCAGCTGTAAATGGTGCTATGGAGCCTAAAGTTGCTGGTGCAGCATTTGGAGTGGCAAATAACAAATTATCTCAGCCAATTGAAGGAATGACAGGTGTTTATCTAGTGGTTAAAAAATCTGTTAAGACTAACAAATTGCCGGGTGATATCAAACAGATTACAGAGTCTATCAACCAGCAAAACTCTCAGCAGTTTACAGGCGCTTTCTTGAAGAGTCTTCAGGATAATGCTGACATTAAAGATTTTAGAATCGAAGTTTGGGACAAAACAGCTCAGAAATAATTTCCCAACATTTATCAATATAAACAAAAGCGGCATAATTGTCGCTTTTGTTGTTTTTTATTTATATGAATTATAAACCCAATATGCTTATATTTGCTAATTAGTAAAACCCAAATAAAACGTGAAGTTAAGTAAAGAATTAAAAACAGGATTAATCGCTATATTCGCCATAATTGGTTTCGTTGTGCTTTATCAGTTTATGAAAGGAAAAAATCTTTTCACAACAGATAATGTGTTCTATGCCAAGTATGATAATGTAGAAGGACTTTCTGTTTCCAATCCTGTTTCTATAAATGGATTGAAGGTAGGACAAGTAGATGAAATAAAACCGATAACTACAAAAGATGGCAAATTACATTTTGTTGTTAAATTGACAATAGACGACAAATTCGAGTTTTCAAAAAATTCTACTTTAGAGATTTTTGAACCAGGATTGATGTCAGGAAAAGAAATGAAAATCAACCTTGCTTATGGAGGAGGAATTGCAAAAGATGGTGATACGCTGAAAGGAAATTATCAATTGTCGATGCTTAATTCTCTTTCGTCTCAAGTAAAACCTGTTAAAGATCAATTGTCAAATGTATTATTGAGGTTGGATTCAACTTTAGCAAGTACAAACAAAATTGTAGATGAGCAAAACAGAAGAGAAATCAAATTGTTGTTGTCAAATCTTAACAGAACCATCGAATCTTTTAAAGGTGCATCTGATAGAACAAATGCTATTCTTGCCAATAATGAAAAAGGTCTTCACGAAGTTGTTGCTAATGCTAACAATGCAATGGTGACGGCTCACAAAACGTTGGATAAATTTGGATCTGTTGCAGAACGTGTAGATATCGATAAACTAAACGGAACAATTGACCAGTTCAACCAAACCGCTGGAAAACTGAATAACGTTATTTCAGGCATACAAAACGGAGAAGGTTCTCTTGGTAAATTGGCAAAAGATGAAGAGCTTTACAATAACCTTGAAAAGACTTCTAAAAACCTAAATGCTTTGGTAGAAGATTTCAAAGCTAATCCGAAAAGATATGTGAACTTCTCGGTTTTTGGTAAAAATTCTGAAAAAAAGTAATTTATGCAATATATTGACAATGTAATATTTCTGATTTTATTGATTGCAGGTTTCGGCTTGTTTGCTAAAAGCCTGAAAGAATTATATCGCAATATAAAACTCGGAAGAGAAATTGACCGAACCGACAGAAAAGCAGAACGCTGGGCAACTATGACCAGAGTGGCGCTTGGACAGAGCAAAATGGTAAAACGTCCTATCGCTGGGGTTTTGCACATTTTTGTTTATGTTGGATTTGTCATTATCAATATAGAATTATTAGAAATCATTGTCGATGGTATTTTCGGGACACACAGATTTTTAGCAAGCGTTCTTGGAGAATCATTTTATTCCTTTTTCACGGCAACTTTAGAGATTCTTGCAGCTTTAGTTGTATTTGCAGTTGTCGTATTTTTCATCAGAAGAAATTTTTACGGAGTCAAGAGATTGACGATGAAAGAACTTTTCGGTTGGCCTAAACATGATGCCAACTGGATTTTGATTATTGAATTTGCATTAATGGTTGCTTTCTTCACAATGAACGGTGCAGATTATTATGCAGATTCCGCTCGTTTCAGTTCCAATTTTCCAATTTCAAAACATCTATTTCCATTCTTTGGGAATTTCAACTTAGAAACACTTCATATTGTCGAAAAATCTGCTTGGTGGTTTCACTTTGTGGGGATTCTTTTCTTTATGAATTACCTTTATTATTCCAAACATTTGCATATCATTTTAGCATTCCCAAATACTTGGTTTGCTAATCTTGAGAAAAAAGGAAAATTCAATAATTTGGATTCTGTAACAACAGAAATCAAATTGATGATGGATCCGAATGCAGATCCTTACGCAGCTCCTGCAGAAGGTGAAGCTGAAGTTCCGTCAAAATTCGGTGCAGAAGATATTTTTGATCTTAATCAACATCAACTTTTAAGTGCTTATTCTTGTACAGAATGTGGAAGATGTACATCGGTTTGTCCAGCTAATATCACAGGAAAAAAATTATCCCCAAGATTGATTATGATGAAAACCAGAGATCGTTTGGAAGAAGTTGGGAAAAATCTAAATACAAACGGAGGTAAGTTTGTAGATGACGGAAAAAAATTACTTAACGACTATATCACCAAAGAAGAACTTTGGGCTTGTACTACTTGCAACGCTTGTGTAGAAGCTTGCCCGGTTTTAATTGATCCTTTATCAATTATTTTCGAAATGAGAAGATTCTTGGTAATGGAACAATCCGCAGCGCCACAAGAATTAAACTTAATGATGACCAATGTGGAAAACAATGCAGCGCCTTGGCAATATAATCAAGCTGATAGATTGAATTGGGCTAATGATTAATCTCTTAAAGTAAAAAGAACATTTACATTAATACAAAATACATTTTTACAACAAATGGATTTCACTATAAAAACAATGGCAGAATATGCAATGGAAGGCAAATCTCCGGAAGTTCTCTTCTGGGTTGGTTGTGCCGGAAGCTTTGATGATCGTGCTAAAAAAATAACCCGTGCATTTTGCAAAATCCTTAATAAAATCAATGTAGAGTTTGCTGTTTTGGGACAAGAAGAATCTTGCACTGGAGATCCTGCAAAACGTGCTGGGAATGAGTTTGTTTTCCAAATGATGGCTTTGACCAATATCGAAGTTTTGAATGCTTACGATGTTAAAAAAATAGTAACAGCTTGCCCACATTGTTTCAATACTTTGAAAAATGAATATCCAAGTCTCGGTGGAACCTATCAAGTGTTGCATCACACTCAATTTTTAAAAGATTTGATGAATGAAGGCCGATTGAAAATCGAAAGCGGAAGTTTCAAAGGGAAAAAAATTACTTTCCACGATCCTTGTTATTTGGGAAGAGCAAATGATGAATATGAAGCACCAAGAATGCTCTTGGAAAAGTTAGATGCGGAATTAGTAGAAATGAAACGTTGCAAAACCAACGGATTATGTTGTGGTGCTGGTGGTGCTCAAATGTTCAAAGAGCCGGAAAAAGGAAATAAAGACATCAATATCGAAAGAACAGAAGAAGCGCTTTCATTCGAGCCAAAAGTGATTGCTACAGGTTGTCCGTTTTGCAATACAATGATGACTGATGGTGTAAAACATTTCAACAAAAATACAGAAGTAGAAGTAAAAGATATTGTCGAGCTTTTGGCAGAAGCAGAAGATCTTTAAATCATCTTTATAATAAAAATTAAAGCCTCAGAATTTCTGGGGCTTTTCATTTTACGGATTTAGATAAAAAATCCGTAATTTTATATCTTTAAATTTCAAAAAAGAAATCGCCACCAGCGATTCCTTAAGACAAATAAAAATCAATAAATATCTTCTTATGAAAATCGAGGAATCCAGTATTGTAGAAACAAACGATTACCGAGTTATTATATACCCAGCGTCCAGACCGTTTACAGCGAAAGAAAGTAAAGTGATTGCCGAAAAATTGTACGATTTCTTAAGCGATTGGGCAGCGCACGGAAAAGAGTTATCTTCTTCTTTCAAAATAGAAAAAAATCAATTTATCATTATCTGTGTTGATGAAGAAAAAGAAGCAGCTTCTGGCTGTAGCATTGATGCACTTGGAAAAATAATGAGAGAGTTAGATGCAGAATTTGATCTTGGATTATTTGACAGGATGAAAGCTAGCTTTGTAGAAAATGGTGAAGTAAAAACTTTGAAATTATCAGATTTTAAGCATAAAATCAGAAGTGGCGAATTGTCAAAAGATATCGAGGTTTTTGATTTCTCTAAAAATACTTATCTTGATTTCCTAAGTCATTTTTTACAGCCTTTTGCAAGAAGCTGGGCATCGTCAATTTCATAATTTGATTCATCTTTACAATTAATTTCAAAACATCATTTTGAAAGTTCTTTTCCTGACAACTGCGCACAGATATAATGATGATCGTATTTTTTATCATCAGGCATTGGAATTAGTGAAAAGAGGGTTTGATGTGAAAATTTGTAGTCTTTCTTCAGATTTTGAAGGCACGATTGATGGAATCCAGATAGAATCTTATTCGGTTTTAGATCAATCTTCTAAACAAAAGGAAGATTTATTTCTTAAAATTTGTAATGCTTTTCGACCAGATTCAATTATTTGTTCTGAGCCACTGGCTGTAATCGCAGCAGGAAAATACCAAAAAATTAAAAAGTCAAGTATCGTTTATGACATTACAGAATGGTATCCATCATTCAGAATGTTGCAACCTTATTCGTGGTTGCTGAAGCCTTTTCATTTGATTAAGTTTTTTCTGATTCAGTTGTATGCAGGATTTCTGAGTACCCATTTTATTTTTGGAGAAGATTCTAAAAAATTCCCGTTGATGTATTGGTTTCCATTCAAAAAGAAACTAACACTGCCTTATTATCCCGATGATATTTACATTAAAAAACATATCAAACAAATCGAAAAAAATAAAATTACACTTTGTTGTACGGGACGGATTTCTAAAGAAGATGGAATTGATAATTTTTTTCAGACAATTGATTTTGCTAGAAAGAAAAAACCGAATTTAGAAATATCAATTTTAATTGTTGGAGCGCCTAAAAGAGATTCTGATGTCACACATTTTAATCAACTTTTAGAAAAATATGCTTGGAAAAATATCACTATCGTAAAGCCTACAAGTTTTGAAACGTTCACGAGTTCTTATTCTGATGCGGATATTTGTTTTGATTTGAGAGAAAAAAACTTTGAGTACAACAATTCTTTACCAATCAAGTTGTTTTATTATGCTGCGTCTGGTAAGCCAGTTATTTATACCAATTTGAAAGCGATTAGAAAGCATATTGATGTTTCAAAATTCGGATATTTGGTTGAGCCAGAAAACTCTGAATTGATTGCAGATTTGATTATAAATTACACAGAGAACCCGAGTCTTTATGACAAGCACGCTCAAAATGCAAGAGTCAATTATGAAAAAAAATACAACTGGGATTTAATTAAGCAAACATTTGTAGATTTTGTAAAACAATCTGAAAAGTGAAATATAAAGCAGTAGCAGAGACATTTGTTTCCCGATTTTTGATGCTGATATTGAATTTCGGATTGATTATCTTTTCTACCAATATGTGGGGCAGCGCAGGTAAAGGAACAATCTCTATTGTGACTTTGGATCTTGCTATTGTTGTGTTTTTTAGCAATATTTTTGCAGGAAGCAGTGTCTCATATTTTGCATCCAAATACAAAATAGAAAAACTGTTAGGATACGCTTATATTTGGTCTGTCTTGGTAGGTATATCGGTTCCGTTACTGGTTAGTTTATTCCATCAACAAGATTATCTTTTTTATCTTATTCCACTTTCTGTTTTCTCGTCACTATTGGCTGCTAATACCAATTTTTTCATTGGTAAACAGGAAGTTAGGTTGTATAATTTATATACTATTTTACAATTGGTAGTTCACATTGTTTTTATTTTCGCGATTATATTTTTGCTGAAAATAATGACCGTTGAATCCTATTTTTTGGCTCAGATTTTTTGTTTTATATTTTTGTTCCTGATAAGTTCTGTCAGACTTTTGAAAAGATGCAGCATAAAGAATATCTCTTTTGAAAAAGAAGTTGTAACTCATGTATTCAACTATGGTTGGAAAACGCAACTAAGCGCATTTGTGCAATTTCTTAATAACAGAGTATCATTTTATTTCTTAGAATACTATAAAGGTATTGCTAGTGTCGGTATTTTTTCTGTGGGTGTTGCATTTTCTGAAGCTATTTGGACAGTCAGCAGAAGTCTTGCTTTAGTTTTATATTCCGAAGCTTTGGATGATGAAAATAAAGGGAGTCTCATTCTCAAAACTAAATTATCCATCAAAATCAGCTTCATCTCAACAGCCTTGTTTATTGGCGTTGTTCTACTCTTGCCAGCTCAGTTTTACACTTGGATTTTCGGCAAAGATTTTTCACAGACTAAGCTGATTATTTTAGTTTTATCTCCAGGGATTTTAGCGATTGCAGTCAGCAATATTGTTGGATTTTATTTTGCCGGAATTAACAAATTGAAAATTCTTAATATCAAATCTTTTATAGGTTTTATAGTCACAATGATCACTTCTATTTTTCTAATTCCAAGATTAGGAATTTTAGGCGTTTGTATTGTAACTTCGCTTTCCTATTGTGTTTCGTCAATTATTTTACTTTGGAATTTTTATCAATTGACACATTTTAGCATCAATGATTTTTTATTTTCGAAGTCAGAAATAAAACTAATTTTACATAAAATCAAAAACAAACAACAGAATGGAAGTTAAACTTCTATTAAAAGGCAACAATACCTATTCTTGGATTCAGAATGAGAACCTATCTTTCATAGGTTATTTTTTTGATGAAAATCAGCATCTTTATCGTAATCAGGAAGCTGTCGATTATATCAGTAAAGAATTGCAAACAGTTTCTTTGGAACAAATTTGCAAAAAAATCAATGGCTTATTTTCGTTAATTGTTGTTTCTGAAAAAGACTATTATCTTGCCAGTGATGTGGTTAATTTTTTTCCTCTTTTCTATAAAATTAATAATAATCAAGTAGTAATCTCGGATTATTGGGACGTTATTTTGGATTTTACAAAGACATTTGATTTCAATAAGCCTGCAGTTGATGAATTCGAAACAGCTGGCTTCGTTTTGTCTAATGAAACTTTGGATAAAAACATTTACAAAACCAATGCTAATCAAATTCTAAAAATCTCTAATCTTGAGCAGAAAGCGACACAATATAAAAACTTTATCACAGATTTTTTCTTTGAGAAATCTTTTAGAGATTTGGCAATAGATTCAGAACAAGTTTTGATGCAGGTTGGAGAGAAATTAGTGTCATTTCTAGATGGAAGAACTGCTGTTGTACCTCTTAGCGGTGGTTATGATTCTCGCTTAATTGTCAGTTTGCTAAAGAAAATGAATTATGAAAAGGTAATTTGTTTTACTTATGGAAAAATTAATCCAGAAGTCCCAATCAGTAAAAAAGTAGCAGAAGAATTAGACTATGATTGGTATTTTGTAGATTTTACAAAGATTGATGTTGAGAAAGTTCTTTCAGATCAATCATTTCAAGATTATTTGGATTTCGCAGCGAATGGCTATTCAATGCCTTATTTGATGGAATATTTTGCAGTTGGAGAACTTAGAACTAAAAATTTAATTCCGGAAAATTCTGTCTTTTTACCAGGACATTCTGGCGATTTTTTGGGCGGAAGTTATATGAAAAAAACAGTAAAAAATAATATTGATTTTCATAATCTTCCAGCTTTTATAGAATCCAAATATTTTATTTTCACTCAAAAGAATAATAAAAGAAAACAGCAAATTCAACAAAGACTTCAGCAAAGTTTAAATCAAATTGGAAAATCACATTTCTCTGGAGATTATAATATGTCTGTTGAAGAATGGGATATTCAGGAAAAATTAGCAAAATTTATTTTCCACTCGTCGCAAGTATTTTTATATTTTGGTTTCGAAGTTTATTTTCCTCTGTGGGACAAAAATTTGGTTGAGTTTTACAGAAAAGTTCCTTTTGAATTCCGTGAAAATAAAAAGCTTTATGATTTCGTTTTAGAAAAATATTTTTTCCAGCCACAGAATATAAGTTTTGATAAAAAAGAACTTAGTGTTTCTGGATTCCAATTTTTTCTTCAGAAAATAAAAGATGCCATACGATATTTCTTCCCTTGGAAGATGGTTTTAAAGCGAATGAATAATGCGGATTGGCCTTATTATCAACGGTTAACTAAAAACATGAAAAGCTATTTGGAAACCAAAAGAGTAAAAGAGTTTACACATTTTAAAACTTATAATGCAGTAATGTGTGCTTGGTATATTGAGTATATTCAGGAAAAATATAAGTATTAATATTCTATCTTTGCAAAGATGAAACTAAGAATATCCATAATTTTAACAGCGCTTATATTGTTATTTTCTTGCAGAGGAGATAATGAAGAAGATGTACAAGTGATAGATCAGGTTCTGACGCTTTATGTTAAAAGCGCAACTAATGATCAGGATTTGCTAAATTCTAAGATTCCTGGTTCATACTCTTCCGTTTCTTTATTAGATCTTTTGGATGAGACAATAGCTAACAAACCTATTTCGGGTCAGACTTTTGTAAAAGATGCAGACACGGTAGTTTATATGGATTATCCAGCAGGTGCAATTAGGCTTTTAAAAGATTCTATTAGTCCAGAACTCAAAACTTATTATTCAAACTTTATAATTCGTTACTCGAAAAAAGTAAATGATGTTGTTGTCACTAATTTTGCTTCGGATACTATCCTTATAGAATATAGCTGGACACCTTCGCTTTTTCAGATATCAAAACTTTGGTATAATAATGATCTTAAATTCACAAAAGTTCCAGGTCAGAGAAATGTGGTTCAAATCGTGAAATAAAATCCCTAAATTTGCAATTGTCAGAAAATTAGCATAATTATTCTGATTACGAATACTACTATCAACCAACAACCAAACTATGTTACAGGTTAATTTTTTGCGCGAGAACAAAGAGCGCGTTTTGGAAGGCTTGAAGAAAAGAAACTTCAAGGAATTAGATTTGGTCGATGCAGCGGTTAATGCTGACGACGAAAGAAAAAGATTACAGTTTGAGCTAGACTCACAACTTTCCGAAATGAACAGAATTTCCAAAGAAATCGGAATTCTGATGAAAGACGGGAAAAAAGAGGAAGCTGAAGCTGCAAAATCCCAAACGTCGCAATATAAAGAGTCCAGCAAAGAATTACAAAATCAATTGAATGAAGTTGAGAAGTCACTTCTCAATATTTTATATCAAATCCCAAATATTCCTTACGAGAAAGTAGTTGCCGGCGTTTCTGCTGATGACAACGAGATTGTTTATGAATCTACAACGGTAGAAGGTCTTGGCGAAGGAGCCATTCCACATTGGGAACTGGCTAAGAAATATAATTTGATTGATTTTGAATTGGGTGTTAAAGTTGCTGGTGCTGGTTTCCCTGTTTATTTCGGTAAAGGAGCTAGATTACAGAGAGCTTTGGTTCAATATTTCCTGGACAAAAATACCGATGCAGGTTATCTGGAAGTGAACGTTCCTCACGTGGTGAACGAAGCTTCTGGCTATGGAACTGGACAATTGCCTGATAAAGAAGGACAAATGTATTATGTTGGTGCAGATGATTTATACCTAATTCCAACAGCTGAAGTTCCTGTGACTAATATCTACAGAGATGTGATTATTGAAGAAAAAGATTTGCCTATCAAGAACACAGCTTTTTCTCAATGTTATAGAAGAGAAGCGGGAAGTTACGGCGCGCACGTAAGAGGTTTGAACAGACTTCACCAATTCGAAAAAGTGGAAATCGTGAGAATTGAAAAACCTGAAAATTCTTACGCTGTTTTGGAAGAAATGGTAGAACACGTTAAATCTATTTTGGAAGATTTAGAATTACCGTACAGAATTTTGAGACTTTGTGGAGGAGACACAGGTTTTGCATCTGCAATGACTTATGATTTCGAGGTTTGGAGTGCAGCTCAGGAAAAATGGTTGGAAGTAAGTTCTGTTTCTAACTTTGAAACTTTCCAAGCCACTCGCTTGAAATGTCGTTACAAAGGCGATGGTAAAACCCAATTGGTTCATACATTGAACGGTTCTGCAATGGCTTTGCCAAGAATTATGGCGGCGCTTTTGGAAAATAACCAAACATCAGACGGAATCAAATTGCCAAAGAAAATCGCAGAATATACAAGATTCGAATTGATTAATTAAAATTCTAATACAAACATGAAAGTCGCAAAGTAAATTTTGCGGCTTTTTTTGTTCAAAAATTAATTACTTTACTGTCATTCCTTAAAACCTGACGGACTGGCTAGACATAGTCAATTTATAGTAGGAGATTCCTTCGGAATGAAAAATATTGTTTTTATTTAAAATGTTGTGTTTAACTCAGATACGTAGCTCGACTTGAGAGAAAATCCATTTTTACACAACGCTGTGGAGCGAAAAGAATGGGAGTCCTCCGACAAGCTCAGGATAGACAGCAGACGAGTTAGTTACCCAAATTAAAAGATTCTGAGAGTCAAATATTTAAATTTTCAGAATTAATGTTGTGATTTTCAAAGAAATTGTTTACTTTTGCACCTCGAATAATTATAAAAATTTATAAACAATGTTTGCAATTGTAGAAATAGCAGGGCTTCAATACAAAGTTGAGCAAAACCAAAAGTTGTTTGTGAACCGTTTAAAAGGAGATAAAGGAGCGAAAGTTTCTTTTGATAAAGTTCTTCTTACTGTAAACGGCGCAGTAACTGTTGGTGCCCCGGCTGTAAACGGTATCGCCGTAGAAGTAGAAATTCTTGACCACGTTCAAGCTGACAAAGTAATCGTTTTCAAAAAGAAAAGAAGAAAAGGTTATGCTAAGAAAAATGGTCACAGACAACAATTAACTCAAATCCAGATTGTTTCTATCACTGGTTTTGACGGTGCGAAAAAAGAAGCTAAAAAAGCTGCTCCTAAGAAAGCTGCTAAAGCTGAAGTAACAGAAACTAGCGAAACTTCTGAATAATTTTTAACCCAAAAAGCTTAAAATAAAATGGCACATAAGAAAGGAGTTGGTAGTTCCAAAAACGGTAGAGAATCTCATTCTAAAAGACTAGGTGTTAAGATTTTCGGAGGACAAACTGCAATCGCAGGGAACATCATCATCAGACAAAGAGGTACTCAACACCATCCAGGTGAAAACGTAGGAATGGGTAAAGATCACACTTTACACGCTCTTGTTGACGGTACTGTAGTTTTCAGAAAGAAAGCAAACAATAGATCTTTTGTATCTGTTGAGCCAAACGCATAATCACAAGCGTTTTATAAAATAAAAAATCCCGACTTTTCAGTTGGGATTTTTTTGTATGAATACTTATTTTAAAGTGATTCTAATTGCTCCTCTGTAAATTCCATATTATGGAAAACATTCTGAACATCATCATCCTCTTCAAAACGCTCCAGCATCTTCATATTAGCTTTGAATTGATCTTCAGACATTCCTTTAGTATTATTAGGTATTCTTTGTAATTCGGCACTTTTAGCTTCAATCCCTAGTTCATCCAGCTTGTGAGACAATGAGCCGAAATCTTCGAAAGCAGTTGTAATCATTACTTCTTCTTCGTCTTTTTCTACATCTTCTGCGCCACCGTCGATCATTTCCATTTCGAAGTCATCCCAGTCCATTTTGATTTGAGCTAAATCTATCGTGAAAATACCTTTTCTATCGAATATGAAAGCTAATTCTCCGTTCTTACCAAGATTTCCATCAAACTTGTTAAAAATAGCTCTTACGTTAGCCACTGTTCTTGTAGGATTATTAGTTGTACACTCCACAAAGAAGGCAACTCCGCCTTGTCCATATCCTTCATAAGTGATTTCTTCATAGTTTTCTGCATCTGCACCACTTGCTTTCTTAATAGCTCTTTCGACATTGTCTTTAGGCATATTAGCACCTTTGGCATTTTGGATGCATCTTTTAAGAGCTGGATTAGAATCCGGATCAGGACCGCCAGCTTTTACTGCCAAAGCTATATCTTTCCCAATTTTTGAAAATGTTTTGGCCATCTTATCCCATCTGGCCATTTTTGAAGCTTTTCTATATTCGAATGCTCTTCCCATTACAGTTTTTATTTTATACTACAAAAGTACTGAAATATGGAAACAAAAAAAATACCTCCAATAAAATTGGAGGCATTAATATTTAGAAATAATGTTTAATTATTTTCTTTTTTTAGTTGATTTTTTAGCTGGAGCTTTTTTCACAACTTTTTTCTCTACAACTGGAAGATCTGATTTTTGAAGAGCATCCCAAGCTGCACCATTTACAGCTTCAACAACTACTTTTCTATCAGCTTGTCTTTCAGCATCAGAAGCTTTTTCAGAAACTTTAGCATCTCTCTCTCCAACTCCAACTGATTTCAACTGGCTTGCAGAAACACCTTGAGCTTCTAACGCAGCAACTACAGAAGCAGCTCTTTGTCTAGATAATTTCAAGTTATAAGCTTCAGCTCCTTTAGCATCAGTATGACCTGTTACCAAGAACGTAGCATCCTTAGCACCTTTAAGGATTTCAGCAGCTTGATTAATTTTTCCAGCAGATTCTGCTCTTAAAGTAGCTTTGTTGAAATCAAACAAAATATTTGTAAGTGCACCTGTTGCTTCACTAGCATAAACAGAAGCTGGTTTAGGACAACCTTGGTATTCTTTCAATCCAGGAACTGTAGGACAAGCATCATCTTTGTCTAATACACCGTCTCCGTCTGTATCTGGCCAAGGACAACCGTTGTTTTCTTTAGGACCTGCAACATCTGGACATTGATCGTCTTTATCTGGAACACCATCACCGTCTGTATCAGGACATCCTTGGAATTCTGGTAAACCTGGAGTATCTGGACATAAATCATCCTTATCTGGGATACCATCTTTATCTCTATCTGTGTTACCAAATCTGAACAATAATGAAGCAGAAGCTTGCCAGAAGTTAGCAACATTAGACTTATCTACTGGAGTAGTAACATAATCTCCCTGAACTCCTAAACCGAAGTTTTTAGTTACCCAGAAATTAATACCTGCACCCGTACTTACAGTAAAGTGGTTTGCTTTTCCAGACAAATCTCCATCTTTATTATAAGCTTGGTAAACTTCACCAGACTTTCTATCCCAGTTAGGAAAAGAAAGACCTGTGTAGTCATGTCTTAAGTAGTTAGCACCAACTCTCAAGTATGGATCAAACCAAGACTCTTCATCCCACAATAAACCTGCTGCTTTGAACTGAACACCAAGACCTGTCATCAAGAAGAATTCTTTCTCCATTGCAAATCTTTTGTTATCAACGTTACCAACAGTAGTTTGCCAGTCTAATACGATACCTTTACTAAGGCTTCTCGCAACTGTTAACTTAGAAAGCGGTGGTGTAATTGAATACTTGGAAACTCCAAATAAATTTTCTTTAAAATTGTTGAATGAGAACGTATTGCTGAAGTTATTTCTTTGAGCAACGTGATTCACTCCATGAGCACCTACTCCAATAACCCACTTATTGGTAGTAGTTTGTGCGAAAACAGTAGAAGCAACCGTAAGTGCTAATGCTGAAATTCCTAATTTTAGATTTTTCATAGAATTAAATGATTAAATAATTGATAATGCAAAATAAATATAATTTTTCTTTATAAACAAAGTTTTTTTAACTTTTCTTTAATAGACGCTGGATGTTTACTTTGTTTTCTCTATCCTTTATAGCCTCTCTTTTATCAAAGAGTTTTTTTCCTCTGGCTAATGAAATGAGTAACTTTGCTTTCCCTTGATTGTTGATATACAACTTCAAAGGTATTATCGTATTGCCAACATCCTTTAACTTTTTTTTAAGTTTTTGCAATTCGTAATGATGCAGTAACAATTTCCGTTCCCTTTTTGTTTTGTGGTTGTAAAAAGTTCCTAATTTGTACTCATCTATCATCATATTAATGACATACAGTTCATCATTTATGAACTGACAGAAGCTTTCTGTGATAGATGCTTTAGAAGAACGCAAGGATTTTATCTCAGTACCGGTCAATACAATACCAGCCTCATACTCATCCAGAATCTCATATTCAAAACGAGCACGTTTGTTAAAAATGTTAACCGACTTTTCTATTTTAACTTTCATTAAGTCTAATTTATATAAAATTTAGGACACTTCACTATCCCAACTTATTTTCGTATTTTTGCACAAATTTACAAAACTATATGTTAACAGTATCTAATATATCTTTACAGTTCGGGAAAAGAGTACTCTTCGACGAAGTTAATATAAAATTTACAAAAGGAAATTGTTATGGTATTATCGGTGCCAATGGTGCCGGAAAATCTACATTTCTTAAAATCTTAAGCGGAAAGCAGGACCCTACTTCTGGGCATGTTTCATTAGAGAACGGAAAAAGAATGTCTGTTCTTGAGCAGGATCACTTTGCTTATGACAATTTCACACTTCTTGAAACGATTCTTAGAGGTAACAAAAGACTTTTCGAAATCAAGGAAGAGATGGATGCCCTTTATGCTAAAGAAGATTTCTCTGATGAAGACGGAATCAAAGCTGGAGAATTAGGCGTAATCTATGACGAAATGGGAGGATGGAATTCTGAAGCTGATGCACAAACTTTGCTTTCAAACGTTGGAATCACAGAAGATATGCATTACCAATTGATGAGTGAATTGGAAAATAAAGACAAAGTAAGAGTTCTTCTTGCTCAGGCTTTATTCGGTAATCCAGATGTTTTGATTCTGGATGAGCCTACCAATGACTTGGATATCGCTACAATTGCTTGGTTAGAAGATTTCTTGGCAGATTATGAGAATACGGTAATCGTCGTTTCTCACGACCGTCACTTCTTGGATACAGTTTGTACGCATATTGGAGATTTGGATTATGCAAAATTGAACCTTTATACTGGTAACTACTCTTTCTGGTACCAAGCTTCTCAATTGGCAACGAGACAAAGAGCTCAAGCTAACAAAAAAGCAGAAGACAAGAAAAAAGAATTACAGGATTTCATCGCGAGATTTAGCTCCAACGTAGCAAAAGCTAAGCAAGCAACTGCTCGTAAAAAGATGATTGACAAGTTAAATATTGATGATATCAAACCTTCTTCAAGAAGATATCCAGCTATTATTTTTGATGTAGAAAGAGAAGTTGGAGATCAGATTCTTGATGTTAAAGGTCTTGAAAAAACCAAAGACGGCGAATTGCTATTCTCAAACATCGACCTTAACCTTAAAAAAGGCGATAAAGTAGCTGTTCTTTCCAGAAACTCATTAGCAATTACAGAGTTTTTCGAAATCTTAGCTGGAAATATCGAAGCTGACAAAGGGAATATCGCTTGGGGTGTAACCACAAACCAATCATATATGCCTTTGGATAATACCAATTTCTTCCAAGACGATTTGAACTTGGTAGATTGGTTAAGACAATTCACGAAGAATGACGAGGAAAGACACGAAGAGTTTATGAGAGGTTTCTTGGGAAGAATGTTATTCTCTGGAGACGAAGCGCTAAAATCTTGTAAAGTTCTTTCCGGAGGGGAAAAAATGCGTTGTATGTTCAGTAGAATGATGCTTCAGAAAGCGAACATTCTTTTATTGGATGAGCCAACCAACCACCTAGATTTGGAAAGTATCACAACCTTGAACAACTCTTTGAACAACTTCAAAGGAAATATCTTATTATCTTCTCATGACCACGAATTGCTGGGAACGGTTTGTAACAGAATCATCGAGTTGACGCCAAAAGGAATCATAGACAGAGATATGACTTATGACGAATATCTTGGAGACAAAAAAATCAAAGAATTGCAGGAGCAGATGTATTCTTAATCCTCAATTAAAAAAATAAATTTTATAAAAGCATCTCGAGTTAGGGGTGCTTTTTTATTTTATTTCAGCTCTTATTTGAGTAGGGATATTTAGCTTGATATATTGTTTTTTTCATTTTGAAATAAAGCTTGTTCCTTTTTATCAATTCAAAAAAAAATAAATAGTTGAAAAAATTAGTGAAGCTTTTTTTAATTTTAAAGAAATATACCAACCTTATGAATTTTAAAACCGAGCATCAAAAAACTTAATCAAACCAATCAACGATTTGGATTTATTTTATGAAATACAATATCTTAGGAAATTAACTCAGCTTATACCAAGCTATTTTTGTCAGCGTAATTAAGCTTAAAGAAAATAAAAGTCATTATCGAAAATGCCAAAAGTGAACTTCCTCCATAACTGAAAAACGGCAAAGGAATCCCAACTGTTGGAAATAATCCCATTACCATTCCAAGATTAATTACAAAGTGAATCAATAAAATGGAAGCAAAACAATATCCGAATACTCTATTAAAAGTTGATTTTTGATTTTCTGCGAGATAATAAATTCTACCGATGAAAATCGCATAACAAAGAATCAGAATTGAACTTCCTAGGAAACCCCATTCTTCTCCAACGGTACAAAAGATATAATCGGTTTCCTGTTCTGGAACGAACTTACCTTGGGTTACAGAGCCTTGTTTATAGCCTTTTCCCATCATCCCACCAGAACCAATTGCTGTTTTGGAATAAAGCAAATTGTAACCAGAAGTATCACGGAATTCTCTTTCACCTTTGTACAAAACTTCAACTCTTTCTTGTTGGTGTTTGGGTAGTTTTTCGAAAACAATTGGTGAAACAACTGATAACACTGCTAATAAAACAATGATACCAATTGCCGGCAACAAAGAATAAATGTTCTTATGCAGCATTGCGACATTGAATACAACCCAAATCGCTCCTAATACAAGAATGATAATCGTGAAATACCAAAGGTTGATTTTTAACGGGTCGTTCAAATAATTAGCAATAAGGAAAACACCAGCGAACAAGGTTCCGACCAAAAATAATTTTCCAGATAAACCTTCTCTATATAAAGCAATAACGAAAGCCACAAAAACCAATAATGATCCAACATCGGGAATCATCAAAACCACAGCTCCAGGAATGGCAATAATTGCTAAAGATGTGATTAATGAACGTTGATTATTGATATTAAAATCCTGATTGGAAACATAATTTGCTAACATCAAAGAGGTTCCTATTTTCGCAAATTCAACAGGTTGCATTGTGAATCCTCCGAATTTGTACCAGTTTTTTTGTCCGAGAATTTCTGTTCCGAAAGGAAATAATCCAATCAGAAGTAGAACACCCCCAACATAAATAATAGCTGACATATTCTCGAAGAATTTGGTTCTCATAAAGAAAATAATCATCCCGACGAAACAAGAAATCCCGAAGAATATCAACTGTTTTTGTCCCAGGTCTTCTTTAACACTATAAATATTCAGAACGGCGAAAACACACAATAAAACATATAATGTCATTCCTAATTTGTCAATACCTTCTGCCCACTTCATTTTACTTTGGATTTTAGAGGTTTAACTTTGGAACTATCTTTCTTTAATTTTTTATCTTGAATAGCCTTCAGACTATCTTTAATTTTCTTTAGCTGAATCGAATCTTTTGGTGGTTCTTTGTACCAGCCTTTTCGTTTCATATCAGCAATATATTGGCGTTTATATTCTGGCATAAAACTCGAGGTAATCATTTTCTTGTAAAGATTTTCTCTTTTAAGTTCACCCGTTATATATTTTTCCGCAATCGTGGTACAAGCCGGACCAGCCCAAGTGGCACCAAATCCTGCGTGTTCCATAACTGCTGCTACTACAATTTTTGGTTTATCAGCAGGCGCAATCAATACAAAAATCGAATTATCTTTTCCTTGAGGAACCTGTGCTGTTCCCGTTTTTGCCAATTGAGTAAAATCTTTGGACATCAAACTTCTTCCTGTTCCTCTTAACATTACCGCTTCCATCCCTTGAAGAATAACATTGTAAAAATGAGGATTCTGAACCAATGTCATATGTTTTTTCTTAAATCTTGGGTCTGGATTTGGTTTTCCATCAATTGACTTAACAACGTGAGGTGTATAATACCAACCTTTATTGGCAATTGCAGCAACAAAATTAGCCATTTGCATTGGTGTCAAAAGAACATCGCCTTGTCCCATACCATTATAAATAGCTCCAGTCGGCATCTCGTCCCAGTTTTTATAATCTGTCCGTTTAGAACCACTCGCTTTATAAATGGATTTCATTCTTTTTTCATAAAACTCTCCAGACGGAATTCTACCTTTTGCACCAACCGCCAAATCATTATTAAGGAATTCTCCAACGCCAAAACTATTGATGATTTTTTTCCATTCATCCACTCCTTTTGATGGATTTCCTGGATATTTTTTTATGATTGAGATATAAGCATAAGTGAAATAACAGTTACTGGAAACCTGAATTGATGGAATCAGCGGGTCTGCACCGCCATGACCTTTGATACTTTTTCCTCGATAGAAAAAACCTCTTCCACAAGGGTAAATCGTTTGATCAGTCATCACGCCCATTTCCATTGCTGCCAAAGCGGTCAATAATTTGAAAGTTGAACCTGGAGGATATGCTGCCTGAACAGAACGGTCAAAAGTTGGTTTATTTTCGTAGATTGTATCGTTGGCCAATCTGTAAAGATTTCTGGATTTATTCGGGCCAGTGAAAAGATTCGGGTCGATGTCTGGCCCTGTTGCCATTGTCAAAATTTCGCCATTATTTGGGTCTAATGCTACAACTGCACCGTGTTTGTTAACCAACATTTCCTCGGCCATTCTTTGCAAATCGTAATCGATTGTCAAAGTCAAATCTTTTCCAGTGACAACTTCTTTGTCAAGCTCTCCGTTTTTATAAGACCCAATACTTCTCTGGCGAATATCTTTCTGGATGTATTTCATTCCTTTTTCGCCTCTGAGGTCTTTTTCGTAAGCTTTCTCAATTCCGCTTTTTCCAACAATATCTCCTGGCAAATAATACAGTGAGTCTTTCTTAATATCATTATCATTCACCTGATTGGTATAACCCAAAAGGTTTCCGGAAGTGTTGATTTCATATTGTCTCTGTGGACGCGGAACGATTGAAAATGCTGGATATTTGAAAATCAATTCCTGAACTCTCGCCATATCTTCACGACTTAGATTTTTCATAAAAGTCATCGGCGTCAACTTAGAATAATATTTTTCCTTTTCAATATTTTTCATCGTTTTGATGAAATCCGGTTTGGAAATATTCAATAATTTACAGAAACCAAGCGTATCAAAATCAGGTTTAAGAAGTGCAGCGGTGTAAGAAATCTCGAATGCAGGCTGATTTCCTACAAGGATTTTTCCGTTTCTATCAAAAATAACACCTCTTGGCGGAATAACATATTCGATTTTAATAGAAGTATTAGCAGCATTAAGCGCATATCTATCTGTAAATAATTGCAAATAAGAAAGCCTTGCAATAAAAATTAATGCAAAGACAGAAAGTGCGAGAATTATTCTGAGGTATTGTGATTTCATCTGTAATCTTAAATCTTTTCAGAGGACATATGCAACCCCAACAAAGAGCGTATTTTTTTGGTTTTTGATAGACATTCTTTCGGTTTCAGACTTTTTGTTTGATTTTAAAGGCTAATGTATAAGCTAATATAAATACAAACGAGATTATACTGGTAACTATTACATTAAATAAAATTTCAAAAAATCTGTCAAGTTTAAAAAACTCGATGTACTGCACCAAAAACTGATGGATAAAAATACTGGTTATGATAAAAAATATGAACTGTGTCCACTGGATACTTTGGAAAGAGAAAAAATCTGTCGTTGTATCTGTAGATGTTCTGAATATAATTGTTCTAAAATAAGCGATAACCGTAGTTGCAAAAGCATTGATTCCCCAAGTTCCTAGAAATGCATCTACACATAATCCCAATAAAAAACTCAATCCTAAAAATTGAAATTGATTTCGGAAAAATGGATAGAACATTACAAACACAGGATAAAGCACAGGAATATATTGCCCAAACAAAGTAATCCTGTTCAGAATGAAAACCTGAAAAGCTGTAAGTATTGCTATCAAAAGCAAATCCGATGCAATGTTTCTACTGACCATCTTTTTTAATTTGAGCTTTTAAAGTATCATCTATTTTCTGAACTTCAGATTTCTTAAGGTTTCTTACGACGTAAACTGTACTTAGTTTTCCAACTTTTTCACTCAGTTCTACAGAAACATCCCAAAACCCTGTTTTGCTGTCAACCTGATAACCGGCAACTGTTCCTACTAAAATTCCTGCAGGGAAAATTGAAGATTTCCCATCTGTTACAACAGTGTCTCCGACTTTTAAAGGAACATATTTCGGAATATCAGACAAAGTCATTGTTCTAGAATCATCGCCTTTCCAGGAAAGCGTTCCAAAGTAACCAGACTTTTTAAGCGATGCACTGATTTTGATTTTATTGGTACTCAAAACCGACTGAACCAAAGAATAATTATCAGTTGTATTGATAACGATTCCGGCAATTCCTCTTGGTGCAATAACACCCATTTTGGAACTCACGCCTTGCAAACGTCCTCTGTTAATCGTGAAGTAATTATCTTTTCTATTGATTGTATTGTAAACAACTTCGCCGTCAACGAAGGTATAAATCTGTCCGCCTCCAATCGTATCATAAACTCTTCGGAAAACTGGTTTATCCAACTTTTCTTTTCCGTAAAGTTCTGTCATCAAAGCTTTGTTCTGAACAACAAGGTCTTCGTTGATTTGTTTTAATTTCAAGTAAGAAGTTCCTTCGTCAATGTAACCAGAAACCCAAGAATTGAATGCCGAAGTCTTCGCAGCCAAATAACTTTGTTGCATTGAGTTTTTACTGAATATCAATACAATTGCAACCAATTGCAAGAATATGAAGAACACAAATAATGCATTCTTGGAAAAAAATCTCAGCAAAGCACCCATCTAAGTTATAAATGATAATTGATGATTGATAAATGATTTTTCAATCTTCGATTTCAGAAGTATCAAAAAATTACAATCATTTCAATTTTAAGATGATTATTATTTGATTAAGAAATTGAATTTGTCCATATTTTTAAGAGCAATCCCAGTTCCGCGAACCACCGCTCTCAATGGGTCTTCTGCGACAAAGACAGGAAGTCCAGTTTTTCTGTGAAGTCTGTCTGCCAAACCTCTCAAAAGAGCACCACCACCAGCAAGATAAATTCCGGTTTTATAGATATCAGCAGCCAATTCCGGAGGAGTCAAAGAAAGAGTTTCCATTACCGCATCCTCGATCCTGATAATCGATTTATCAAGAGCTTTAGCAATTTCTTTATAATTAACCATAATCTCTTTTGGCTTTCCAGTAATCAAATCGCGACCTTGTACAGGAATATCATCAATTGGAACATCCAATTCTTCTACTGCAGAACCAACTTCTAATTTGATTCTTTCTGCAGTTCTTTCTCCGATGTATAAATTATGGTGCGTTCTTAAGTAATAAGCAATATCATTTGTGAAAACGTCACCTGCAATTTTTACAGATTTATCACAAACAATTCCACCAAGCGCAACTACAGCAATTTCAGTTGTTCCCCCACCTATGTCGATAATCATATTACCTTCTGGCTTTTGAACATCAATCCCAACTCCTATTGCAGCTGCCATTGGCTCATAAATCAAACGAACTTCTTTTGCATTCACTTTTTGAGCAGAATCTCTTACCGCTCTTTTTTCAACTTCAGTAATACCTGAAGGAATACAAATCACGATTCTAAGTGCTGGTTGAAAAAGCTTCCCTTTGATACCCGGAATTTGTTTAATAAATTCCTTGATCATATGTTCTGAAGCGTGGAAATCTGCAATAACTCCATCCTTCAAAGGACGAACCGTTTTGATATCCTCGTGAGTCTTCCCTTGCATATGTTTTGCCTGCTCCCCCACGGCAATCGGCTTACCTGAAGAACGTTCTATCGCAACGATAGAAGGCTGATCCACAACTATTTTGTTATTGTGAATAATAAGCGTGTTCGCAGTCCCTAAGTCAATCGCAATCTCTTGCGTAAACATATCCAATATACCCATTTTGTTCAGTCATTATTAAGTTTACAAAGATATAAATTTAGACTTATTCTCTATCTTCATTTCAAAATAATTTGGTTAAAATTTCCTTAAAATTTCAAGAATTTTTCACAACAGATAAATCAGAATTTCACTTAGAAATCAAAAATTATTACTCCGATAAAAATTTCTTCAAAACATTATTATCCTTATATCTTTTCGAACTGAGTTTATAGATTTTATCAATTTTCGAAAATGAAATTCAGAAAGAATCTTTGTTTTAAAAATTGTAATTTTGCAAACTGAAAATGAGTCCAAAACATAAATTTCATCAAACATCAGATTTTACAGTTCTAAGCATCAGTTATGAAAAAGCCGATGCAGAAATTCGTGGGAAATTTGCTTTTTTTGATGACCACATAAAATCTTTTGCCAACAAAATTCACGAAGAGGATTTGGGTGATGCATTTGTGGTTTCCACTTGTAACAGAACCGAAATCTATTCCACGACTAAGAATTATCTCCACATTGCAGAATTGTATTGTAATACAGTTGGCGTTCAGCTTTCAGATTTTTTGAAATATGTAAATGTTCTCCAGAGAGAAGATGCATTGTTTCATCTTTTCCGTGTTGCAGCAGGCTTGGAAAGTCAGATTATCGGCGATTTTGAGATTGTTTCTCAAATCAAGAATGCTTATCATCGATTCAAAAAATACAAAGATTTTTCTAACCCTTATTTGGAACGCGCGATTAACTCATCGATTCAGATTTCGAAAAGAATTAAAAATGAAACTGGAATTAGCACTGGTTCTGCTTCGGTTTCATATGCTGCGGTTCATTATATCTTAAATAATACGAGACACATCCACGAAAAAAACATTCTCCTTCTAGGCGTTGGAGAAATCGGACAAAACACCATTGACAATCTCGTAAAGCATATCTATCAGCCCAAAATCAAAATAGCCAACCGTTCTTTTGAAAAAGCGGAAAAAATTGCTGATAAATACAACATTCCACAAATCGATTTCAATAGTTTCCCAGAAGAACTAAAACAAACTGATGTTCTAATTGTAGCAACAGGCGCTCAGAAATATATTATTGATGAATCCAATTTTCCTAAAGATAAAGAAATGCTGGTCATCGATTTATCAATTCCGAATAACGTTCAGAAAGAAATTGGAAATTGGGAAAATGTGACTTTGATAGACGTGGATCAACTTTCACAAACCATCAAAGCAACGATGGAACAGCGCAAGAAGGAAATCCCAAAAGCGGAAGGCATCATCAAAGAAATGGCGAAGGACTTTGTGGATTGGGAAAAGAAAAGAAAGCTTGCCCCTAACATTAACCATTTCAAAAATTCGCTCAAAAAAATCGAAGAGCACGAGATGCATAATATTCATAAAAAATTCAATTACGCCAAGATTGAAGATATGGAATTATCTAATAAATTAGTGCAGAAACTAACCAACCGATTTGCAAAATACATCCTGGAAAATCCATTAAGGGCGACTGAAGTCACAAAACTGATGGAAGAAATCCTAGACATCCATAAACAAGACATCCATAAACAAGACATCCATGAACAAACTGAAAATAGGAACGAGAAATAGCCCGCTTGCCCTGTGGCAAGCTCACGAAGTAGAATCGAAGTTAAAAACTTTGGGGTTTGAAACCGAGATTGTTCCTATCGTAAGCTCCGGAGATAAAAATCTTGACCAACCACTTTACGCATTGGGAATTACCGGCGTTTTCACAAAAGATTTGGACATTGCTTTATTAAATAAGGAAATTGACATTGCTGTGCATTCTTTGAAAGATGTTCCGACTCAATTGCCTCAGAATATTCAGATTTCTGCAGTTTTGGAAAGAGATTTTCCGGAAGATGTTTTGGTAAGAAATAATGATGCGGAACCTTTGGATTTGGAAGTTTTGAAAATTGCCACCAGCAGTTTGAGAAGACGTGCTTTCTGGTTAAAAGAATTTCCTGAAACTGAATTCACTGATATCCGAGGAAACGTTCAAACCCGTTTGAAAAAACTAGATGATGGAATTGCCGATGCTACGATTTTTTCTCTAGCAGGAATCAAAAGAATGAATCTGGATATTAATTATGAACAAATTCCGTTCTTATTACAAGCTCCTTCGCAAGGTGTTGTTGCGATTGCGAGTTTATCTGATAATGATGAGCTGAATGAAAGTTTAAAAACAATTTCACATAAAGAAACCGAAATCTGTGTGACGATAGAAAGAGAATTTCTGAAAACGCTGGAAGGCGGTTGTACAGCTCCAATTGGTGCAAAAGCTGAAATGGTTAACGGACAAATCAGATTTATCGGAAGACTTTGTTCACTTGACGGAAAAAACTGTATCGAAACGGATGAGATTTTTGACTGGAATGGTTCTGAAAACTTCGGAGAAAAAATCGCTTTGGAAGTTCTGAAAAATGGAGGCAAGGAATTGATGGACGAAATTAAAAAATCTTTGTAATTTTTTTCAATTCAACATCCCTTTTGTCATTCCGTAGGAATCTCAACAACTAAATTTAGACTCCTACGGAATGACAAAATAATGTTTTAATTTTACCATTGTCAGTCTGAGGTTCCCTAAGACATATAATTAATATGAAAATCCTTTTTACAAAATCATTAGACAAAGAAAAGGTTTCTGAGAAATTGGGAGCCAATTTTTTGGTTGATTTTGTTGAAGTTATCAATACGGAATTTATAAAAACTAAATCTTTCGGTTTAAAAAATAATTCATTGATTTTCACAAGTGTAAATGGTGTAAAAGCTTTTTTCGAAAATGGATTTTCTGCAAACGAAAACTTTGCCGAACCGAAAAATTATAACAAAATTTACGTTGTAGGATCTCAAACTAAGAAGGAACTGAGAAAGCACAATTTCGGAACTTATAAGCTTTGCAAAAATGCAAGTGAACTTTCACAGTTCATAACAGAAAATTCTGTAAACGAGAAGTTTTTGCATTTCTGTGGCGATATTGCGCTTGATATCTTGGATGAGAAATTGCCTTTGCAAAATATTTCTTACAAAAAAATCCCTGTTTATAAGACAGAACTACTCTATCCGAAAATCGATGAGAAATATCAGGCGATAGTTTTCTTCAGTCCGAGCGGAGTTCGTAGTTTTGCGAAGTTTAATAATTTGGATGATGTTAAGATTTTTTCGATTGGAAAAACCACAACTTCTGAAATAGAAAAACTAACTGATAATAAAATAATTACAAGCTCAAAAAACACTTTAGCAGATTTGTTGAATTTGATTTTAAAAGATACTTCAACAGGCTCAGTATGACAATGTTGATGTGATGATTTGAAAGACTAAAGTTGTATTTTGCGAAGCGCGCCCCGACTTGAGCGGAAATCCTTTTTACGCAACGAAGTGAAGTGAAAAGATTGGGAGCGGAAAGCGGATTAAGGCGCCCAAAATAATATTAAAAATGATTAAAAACGACCTATATTTAAAAGCACTTCGCGGGGAAACCGTGGAAAGACCGCCAGTTTGGATGATGAGACAAGCCGGAAGATACTTGCCGGAATTCATCGCTTTGCGCGACAAATACGACTTTTTCACAAGATGTCAAACGCCGGAATTAGCTTCGGAAATCACGGTTCAGCCGATTAGAAGATTTCCTTTGGACGCGGCGATTTTGTTCTCAGACATTTTGGTAGTTCCACAAGCAATGGGAATCGATTTCAAAATGAAGGAATCGGTTGGACCTTGGTTGGATGAACCTATCAGAACGGCTCAGCAAGTTGACAACGTTATCGTTCCTGATGTAAATGATACTTTGGGTTACGTTTTCGATGCGATAGAAATGACTTTGGAAAAACTGGATAATGAGATTCCGTTGATTGGATTCGCGGGTTCGCCTTGGACGATTTTCTGTTATTGTATCGAAGGTAGAGGTTCTAAGGATTTCAATATTGCGAAATCATTTTGTTTTCTACAGCCAGAAGCGGCGCACAAATTATTACAGAAAATCACTGATACGACGATTGCTTACCTGAAAAGAAAAGTAGAAAAAGGTGTTTCTGCTGTTCAGGTTTTCGATTCTTGGGGCGGAATGCTTTCGCCAGCAGATTATCAGGAATTTTCTTGGCAATATATCAATCAGATTGTTGAAGCTCTTGCTCCGTTGACGCACGTTGTGGTTTTCGGGAAAGGTTGCTGGTTTGCTTTGGACGAGATGACGAAATCTAAAGCGTCTGCAGTTGGTGTTGATTGGACAATCACGCCGGAATTAGCGAGACAATTCACGAATAATGCTGTGACTTTGCAAGGGAATTTTGATCCGTCAAGATTACACTCGAAGCCAGAAACTATTAGAAAAATGGTTCACGAAATGATTAACCGTTTTGGAAAAGATAAATACATCGTCAACCTCGGACACGGGATTTTACCAAATATTCCTGTTGAAAATGCCGAAGCTTTTATAAAAGCGGTGGTTGAATGGAAAGCATAAAAAAAGGAGCAAATTAATTTGCTCCTTTTTTTATTCTAATTGTCCTGGTGCGGGATCTTGAGGTTTTAAAGACTCGTTATTCAATCCATCTTTTGGCGGTTGCATTCTTTTTCTGGTTTTAACATCCTCTATTTTCTGTCTTTGTTCAAGATTGAATGTATCTTTCTTATTCATTTCCATAGTTTGAGAAGATGTATCCATTTTCATCTCCGTCGATTTCAGATTTTTCTCTGCTTTCGATCTCATATTATCTTTTTGAGGAGTCGTTTGTGCGTTCATCAATAATGTTCCAAACATTAGAAATGCTCCCGTTATCATTAACTTTTTCATAACAATTTATTTAGTGTTAATAAGAAGTCTCAAACACTAAACCATATTATGTTAAATTTAAGAAGCTATAAGATTTTTGGGAAAACTTTAGTACAGCTTACTTTTCTAAAACTTGTCTTAGTTTTTCAACAAAAACATAAGTTGCAGGACAAATCAAAGTATTCTTGATGGTAAGATTATTAATTTGATAAATCTTCTTGCGATCTGTGTGAGGATATTCTCTACAAGCTTTGGGACGAACATCATAGATTGAGCAAGTATTGTCATCATTCAGGAAAAAGCAAGGTAAATTTTGAAGGACTTTATCATTGTCTTCATCTACTCTCAGAAACTTGGATTCAAAATCTGCTTGTTTCATCCTAAGATGTTTTGAGATTCTTTCGATATCTTTTTCTGTATAAAGCGGACCTGTAGTTTTACAGCAATTGGCACAACTAAGACAATCGATTTCTTCGAATGTTTCCTCGTGCTTTTCTAAGACCAGATAATCCAGATTCTTGGGCGGTTTCTTTTTGAGTCCGTCCAAAAACTTTTTATACTCTTTTTGTTTTTGTTGTGCTTGCTTTTTATATAAATCAAGATCCATTTTGCAAAATTAGTGGTTTTTCAAACAAAAACTGACATTAATCTTATTTCAAACTGATTCAAAAAGTGATAACTTTGATAGAATAAAATATCGAATTATGAAAGATATTACAAGCAGAGAAGATGTTGAGTTTCTTGTAAAAGAATTCTATGACCAAGTTATTAAAGATGATTTAATTGGATTCTTTTTCACAGATGTTGCAAAGATTGACCTTAGCAAACATCTTCCGAAAATGTATAATTTTTGGGAAAGTATTCTTTTGGGAAATCCGGTTTATGAAGGTCATCCAATGGCGAAGCATTTTCCAATCAATGATGTTGCTGCGTTGGAAGAGAAACATTTTAACCGTTGGTTACAGATTTGGGAGAAAACAGTTCACGATAATTTTGAAGGCGAAAATGCTGAAAATGCCATTGCAAGAGCGTTGAATATCGCCAGAATTATGAGCTTTAAAATGTCGAATGCGAGAAACATCGATTAATAAATCATACTTCTAAACGTTGAATCGCACGCAGCCCGACTTGAGCGGAAATCCTTTTTACGCAACGTAGTGGAGTGAAAAGATTGGGAGCGGAAGGCGGATTAAGCTGCCCCAATAATTTTAAAAATTCAAATTATGTATCTGGCAATCTATCCAATCCGTCAACATATGAAAGAGTAAACCAACACCAATAATTCTTGGAACGCCTTTAAAAAATAACAGCAGAAAATAAACGCCCATCGCCCAATAGGTATGAAGCGGATGAAAATTGATACTGCATCTGTTAGGTGCGAAAATCGGTGTACTAAGCAAGTGGTCTGCATCTACGAGCATTGTCGCGAGCATTATGAAATAAGCTCTTTTCCAGTCTTTTCTGAAGAACAAAAAAGCCAGCACAATTGGAAAACCAAAATGCAGAAAATAATGGATTATTGTTCTTAATGTTATAAAATCAGAAAAGTTCATTTTCTAGCGTAATATGATTGGTAATTTGTCTTTTTTAAACTGAAGTTTCAGGTAATAATAATTTCCCTTGTTGCCATAAAAAAGATAATCTACTTTTGAAATTGATTTTTTGTCAGAGGATGAAAGTACTTTTAATAAACCCACTAATAATGAATTATTTTTAAGCAATACAAAACTTCCAGATGGCGAGTCTCCAAAATCTATGTTTTTCCGAGTGGATTGAATCGAAATTTCATTTGAATTTTTCTTGATTACATTGGGTTGAAATGGAATTGCTGTGAACTGATTTTGTTCATTAATCCACTTTTTATCTTGAAAATAAGACCAAAGTTTTTCGGCTTCTGGGCTTTGTAAATTAATCTTATAATTTGGTTGTACTAACTTCTGATAGCTAACTTTTTCAACTTCATTGAAATTATCATCATAAGCATAACTCACAATCTTATCATTAACAGATTCTAATTCTGAAATCGCACTAACAGAATTGATATTGATAGAATCAGTCAGCTTTTCATTGAATAATCCTGAAATGATTTTAGCATTTTTAGAATCTAATTTCAATTTCAAAAATTGCGTTTGTTTGTCCAAATCTGAGATTTGTGATGAGAAAACATCCTGAACGGATTTAGTTTTGATTTCGATATTGTCATCATTCAGATTGATCGCAAACTTGCGAATTTTAGATTTTCCAAAATAAGACACGCTCGCAATCGAATTATTAATGAATTGGTCAGCGTTTAACACTTTATTTTTAGAATTAAGAATCATCTGAACTTTAGTCTCAAAATTCGATCTCGAAAATCCTATAACACATTTCGAAGCTTCAATTTTTATTGAAAAAATGTCTTTTGTATAAATATTTTTTTTCGAAATTTTGAAGCCTTTTTTTGTCAAAAATTCAATCAAACTATTTTTATCCTTAATCTCAAAAACACTGTACCATTCAGCAAAATTAGAATCTTTCAAATGGAAAATCTGGATATAATCTGGAATGATTAAACCATTATTTTTATGTTGAGAACTTGATTTTCCAAACCATTGAGAAGGATGTTTTATCCAAGTCAAAAAATATTGTTTTGAAACTTCTTTAACATCAATCAAAACAACAGCATCTGCATTTTTCGGAATAGATTTCAGTTCTTTATCCTTGCGAAACCACAGAAAAAAAACGGTAATTCCGACAATTAAAATCAGTAAAAAGAAGACTGTTCTTTTCTTCATTTAAAATGAGGTTGGTTTCGCTGGCTCCATTATTTTAATTAAATCATTGCAAAGGTCAAAGAAATACATCAAGCTGTTTTCCGAGGAATTGGGTGTTGTATAATTGAATTCTGTTTCAATACTTTCGCCTTTCACATTGGTTTTGAAATCAAAATCACCTGCATTTTTTCTGAAAAGGTTAAGCGCTTTTTGTTCCGGCAAAGTTTTGAATTCTTTTTCCAACCCGTTCATCAATCTCTGCATATTGAAACTTCCTGACTGCGAATTTTTAGAAGCTTCTTTTGCCCATTTTTCAGAAATTCCGGATTGTTTTTCTGGAGCTAAATTAGCAAGAGATGTTGTCAGGTAAACGATTCCGTCTTTTACCGTGAAGAACATTTGATCCACATAACTGCTGTTTTTCGGGTCTTTTTTCAGGTAATAGATTTCTCCATTTTTTCCAAATTTCTGCGCCAATTCTTTGTTAGAAGTCAACACATCGAAAATACGTTTCCAATAATCATCATTATCCGTCGCAAAAGCAAAAGTGAAATCCGGAACTGCTATATCTTTGGTTTTTCTGATTTCCTTGCTGTTGAAGTTCTCATCAAACTCATAATCTGTGTACTCTACTTTTTTAGTATTAAGTTCATTCAAAACAAAAATTCCGCTTCCTGGAGCGATTTTAGAAATAGCTTTTTCATCCAGAACGATTTTTACTGTTTCGATAATTAATCCGATTTCTTTTTGATATTTTTCGTTGTCATTACTACTTTCGAACAAACTGTATAACATATCAAAATATTTGTATCCATCGACATTAATCGCATAATAACCGATACTTTTATCCGGAATCAACGACATCAATTTCTTATTCTTTTTGCCTTGATAAACTGCTGAAATATTCTTCTGAGCTTCTTTATTTCTATGTTGATAATTGTTGACAAATCTTAATTTATTCTTCTCAAAATAAACATTGTAAGTTGAGTTGGAATTGTAAAGATTATCCAAAAGACTTCCGTAACTGTAGAGGCTCAACAACTTTTTATATGGTCCGTTTTTGAAGACTTCTCCGTAATTCGTATAGATGAAAATATCAGATTTTGGGTCTTGAAACGCAACCATTTCCTTTGGAACTTCTATCTCAAAATTGGCATCGAAATGTTTATCAAATTCCCTTTCAGCAAAAGCTTTTATAATCTTAAAATCTTCCGCTTTTATAGAATCCATTTCTTTTTTGTAAGCCAAATCCTCCGCTTCTTCATCATATTCTTCCGTTGGTTTTGCAGAAGCAACTTCTTCGCTTTCAACAGCTTCTTCCGTTTTTGGTTTTGGCGGATATTGATGATGTTTTTCGAGATACTTGATATCTTTTTGGAGACGCACAATTTTCGCGTTATGTTCCTTGATATCTTCTTTTTGATATTTGATTTCTTCCTTTAGATATTTGATTTCTTCTTTGTAATTAAATGGTTTTTCGACTTCCGTATAAGCCGAGTCCAATGTCGTAGCTATTGAATCAACATTCACAGCAATAGAATCTAATTTAAAATCTACCTCTGCACTATCGATAATGTCTTTACTCCAAATAGTTTGAGAGGAATTTTTGGTATAACTTACGCCTGTAATAACCGCACGTTTGTCATTCCAAGCGACAAAAGTTTCGTCATTGAGATTGACGTAAGAATATTTATCTTTTTTCGTCACTTCCAATTCCTTTTTAGCAGAAACGTTGATGAATTCTAGAAATTTCTTAGAATCCTGAAGAATAAAATGCGCTGTGTAAGCCTTCACAGAATCATTGAAACTAGAAAAATAATGGTATTGTTTCGCATCATTCTGGATTCCGATGTTGGAGAAATCTTTCCAAGTTGGCTTTTCCTGATTGTTCTCGTTCAAGTCTTGCAAAATCGGATTCAGTTTGTTCCAATTTACTTTTTCGTTGAGTTGTTTGGAATTGATTTCCATATAAAAAAATGCATTCTTAGGAATTTCATTTTTGCTCTGAGAATTGGCAAAAAAGAAACCCAGCAAAAGGAAATATAGAATCTGGAATTGGTGTAAAACTGTTTTCATATGTAGTTTTTATTGTAATGAAATGGTATTCTGAACCTGCTTTTTTTCAAGTACAAAATCCAAAATATTGCTATTAATTTTTAAAGCTTTTTTATTCGGCGAAATGGCATAAGTATTATTAGTCTGAGACTTAATCACATTTTCAAATTGCAAAATAGATGTGTAAGTCGCATTATTGAAAACCTCTTTATCCGCACTGCTGAGTTTGTTGTAATCGTTTTTGAAAGAATTAATCTTATTTCTTACGAATATTTTCTCAGTAACATTATTCTTGTATAATTGAGTTGGGATAGACTTTCCAATGATATTTTTGGCTTTTAGTTTTTCTAAGCCAGCATTGATATTTTCAATCTTTTTGAAATTACAGCTCAGCTTAATAATATAATTCTCAGCATCAAAAGACGTTTTCACTTGACTGATTCCCGGAACAGTTTTAAATATTTCTGAAGCTTCTTTCAGCTTGCTTTCTATCTCCGATTTTTTAGGAACTTTTTTGCCATTAATCGTTTCCATTTTTGAGATAGATTGCAAACGGGTTTTACTTTTGCTTGCATTCAAAATGATGGAATACTCTCCGCTTCCGTCGGCTTTGAGAATCATTTTATCTATAATATCAAAACAGCTTGTCAAACTAATGCAAGTGATGAACAGAGCGAAATATTTAATCAGATTTTTCACAGGAATTGAAGTTGGTTGTTAACAAAGATAATTTTTATAATTTTAAATCCTTCCTTTTAAATAATCTTGTCGAAGTTCCTCATCCAGCTTTTCTATTGCATATCGGAGACAAGTTCTTGGCATTTCTTTATAATGAAGATTGAGAAAATTCAATAGTTCTTTTTCGTTCATTTTTCCCATTTCTCGAAGAAGCCAGCCGTTAGCTTTGTGCATCAAATCGTGTGGATGTTTCAGATTTTTGAGAGCGAAGTTTTTCGTTAATTCAAATTGTCCCTTTTTGATGTGATGCATTGTTCCCACGATCGCCATTCGCATTTCCCACATATTTTTGGAATCAGATAATTTTTCTAAGATTTTAGAGTCTTGATTTTCAAAACAATATCGGCCTAAAATTTTATAACACGATGTATCAACCAAATCCCAATTGTTGATGTGTTTTGTATGTTTCAGATAAAAATCAATGATTTCTTTTTGCCCGATTTTATCTTTAGTCTTCTCGAATTTGTAAACCAACATCAGCAAAGCCGTCAAACGATGTTCGTGGATTTTCGAAGACAGCAATTCGCTAAGTTCATCCAGAGTAATTGTTTTATAAAATTCCTTTGCAACACTTCTTTGGTCAGGCACAGTTACGCCGATAAACAAATCATTTTCGCCATATTCGCCTTTTCTAGTTTTGAAAAAAGTTTGCATAATCTCGGCTTTTCCGGGAATTACTAAATCCGCCAATACTTTGGCAACTACTTTTGCTAAAGTCATTACTTCAAATTAAGTTGCATCTGAAATTCTGACAAATACTTCGCAAGATGAAAACCATCCATCAAACCGTGATGTCCTTCCACAGAAACTGGCAACATTTTCCGTCCGTTTTTCTCGCTGAATTTTCCAAAGACAATTTTAGGAATCGATTCTTTTGGGTCAAAATCTGTCGGATGAAGCAGACCTGTAAAATTGGTCCAAGGCATTGTCGAGTGTCGAATATGATTCGGTGGTAATTCTTCGTTTCTGATTCTTAATCCAGTAGAATTTTGAACCTCATCAATTTCTTTTTGCAAATTTTGGTTAAAGATTTGAAAATCAACAGAGTATTCGAAAAAAGAGAAACCAAACGTTCCGTCATTTCTGGCAATCGTGGAACCAACATGTACAATGTCGAACGCTATAACTTCATCATTCACAATTCGATAACCAAATTCCTCAACGGAATTAATTGCCTTCATCGATTTATGAAGATAATGAGCGAAGAAAGATTCACTGTTTTCTTTGGCTAATTGATAAGTTTCGGTACAATCAACTTCTGTAACGATTCCAAAATAAGGACTTTTCATACCGGAAAAGAATTCGAAATGTTCTTTTCTTTTCCAGTTTTCTACATCAATAATTTTCATTTCTAAATTTAGATTAATGAATTTCTTCTTCTAATATTTTTTCCTCCGTCGCAATTTTCTTAGGATTCGCCACTTTAGCAATTGTCAATCCCTGCACTATAATAGAAAATACAACTACACAATAAGTAATGCTAATGATTATCTGACTGTACTCATTCACAGGAATTGACAAAGCCAGAGCAATAGAAACGCCTCCGCGGATGCCGCCCCAAACCAAAACTTTGACTGTCTGCGGACTAAATCGATATTTGAAAGCCATAAATTTGGTCGGAACAAAAATCGCAACCCAACGCGCCAACAAAACAATCATAATACAAATTCCGCCAGCTACTAAATATTCATTTAAATCCTTGATTAACAACAATTCAAAACCAATAAATAGGAATAGAACCGCGTTCATAATTTCGTCAATCAATTCCCAAAATTTGATCAAATAATCTTGCGTTTCGGATTTCATTTTGAAGCTTTCGCTGAAGTTCCCCATAAACAATCCGGCAGCAACCATAGCCAAAGGTGCAGAAATATGCATCTCGTGAGCGATCAAATAGCCGCCCATAACTACTGATAATGTGATAAGTACGGAAATAATATAATCATCCACAACACGCATTGCTCTCGATGCCGTATATCCGAGAAGAACTCCCAACAGCAAACCTCCACCTGCTTCACGAAGCAAAAGCAAACCGATATTTTCGACATTCAAATTGATTTCTTTTCCGATGGCAATTTGTAAAACAACTGTAAAAACAACGACCGCCATACCATCATTAAACAAAGATTCTCCGGCCACTTTGGTTTCCAAAGATTTTGAAACTTTGGCCTGCTTCAAAATACTGAGAACCGCAACTGGATCAGTTGGAGAAATCAGTGCTCCGAAAACTAAACAGTAGATAAATGGCATCTGAATACCGACTAATGGCAAAAGATAAAATGTTCCAAAAGCCACCGCAAAAGTTGAAATAATCACACCAACTGTAGAAAAAATCACAACAGGGCCAAATTGCTCTTTTAAATCTTTGATATTGACGTGGATTCCTCCTGCAAATAATAAAAAATTCAACATTGCGCCCATTAGAACTTCGGTAAAGTCTAAACTGTGAACAAGCTCAGTTAAATGAGTTGTGGTTTTCGGTAAGAAATTTTCGCCCGACGCAACCAACGTTACGGAAACGATAATCGCAATCACCATTATCCCGATTGTACTCGGTAATTTGAGAAGACGATAGTTGATATATGCGAATAAAGACGCTAGAACGATTAAGACTGAAAATGAGTAATATAACTCCATTTATTTAGCTGATGATTTTTGGTTGATGATTGTTTGCTTTAGCATTAATTTAAGTTTAAAATTTAATTTTCCTCATCATCAAAATATTCGAACAAGAAATCATTGTAAGGAAAACGAGAGATATGGAGTCTGTGAACCTCATCATAAATCATTTTTTTCATTTCTGGGAAATTCTGCTTGTTAAGCGCAGAAATGAAAACCGTTGGATATTTTGATTTTGCCATCCAAGTTTTTTTCCATTCTTCCAAGGAAATGTTCTTTTTGGATGAAGGTGTCAAATCATCTTCATCTTTCTTCTCATAACTGAAATCGTCAATCTTGTTGAAAACCATAATCATCGGTTTCTGATGCGCATCAATCTCTTGAAGAATCTGATTAACAGACGCAATATGGTCTTCGAAACTATCGTGAGAAATATCGACAACGTGAACCAACAAATCTGCCTCACGAACCTCATCCAAAGTGGATTTGAAAGATTCTACCAACTGCGTCGGCAATTTTCTGATGAAACCAACCGTATCTGTCAAAAGGAAAGGAAGATTTCCAATCACGACTTTTCTCACAGTTGTGTCAAGCGTTGCAAACAATTTATTTTCAGCAAAAACGTCAGATTTTGACAAAGCGTTCATCAACGTAGATTTTCCAACGTTAGTGTAACCAACCAAAGCCACACGCACCATTTTGCCACGGTTTTGTCTTTGGGTTCCCATTTGTTTGTCTATGACTTTCAATTTATCCTTCAGCAACGTGATTCTGTCGCGGATAATCCTTCTATCGGTTTCGATTTCCGTTTCCCCAGGACCACGCATCCCGATTCCTCCTTTTTGTCTCTCAAGGTGAGTCCACATTCTAGTTAATCGAGGAAGAAGATATTGATATTGAGCCAATTCCACCTGAGTTCTTGCGTAAGAAGTTTGGGCTCTTTGGGCAAAAATATCGAGGATAAGATTGGTTCTGTCTAAGATTTTGACTTCCATATCACGCTCCAGATTCTTCAACTGAGAAGGCGATAATTCGTCATCAAAAATCACAGTTCCAATCTGGTGTTCTTTCACGTAATCACGAATCTCCTCCATTTTTCCTTTTCCCACAAAAGTTTTGGAATCTGGCTGAGACAATTTTTGAGTAAATCTTTTATCAACTGTAGCTCCAGCCGTGAAAGCCAAAAACTCCAATTCGTCCATATATTCTGTCAGTTTATCCTCATCCTGATTTTGGGTAATTACACCTACCAAAACCGCTCTTTCGTACTGATGTTCTTTCTTTTCTAACATTTAAAATTTATAATTTTCTGATTCTCACAAGATACTATTTTTAGACAAAAAAACCAAAGAATATCTTTGGTTTTCTATAATTCGGTTTTAACTTAAAATTGAATTTTCAAATTAAACTAAAGTCGCCGTCAACGATTTTTCAAAACTGAAAGCCTGACTTACAGGACAATTTTCTTTGGCATCTTTGGCAATTTTTTGGAATTCTTCTTCTGAGATTGCAGGAACTTTTGCAGTCAAAGTCAATTCAGACAACGTGATTTTTCCGTCAACCAAAGAGATTTCACAATCTGTTTCTAAAGATTCTGGAATAAAACCTGCTTCTGACAACAGCGCTGAAGTTTTCATTGTAAAACATCCCGCGTGAGCCGCCGCCAATAATTCTTCCGGATTAGTTCCAACTCCTTCCTCGAATCTACTTTTGAAGGAATATTGAGTTTCATTAAGCGTTGTACTTTGTGTTGTCAGAACACCGCTTCCGTCTTTTACTGTTCCTTTCCAAACAGCTTTTGCACTTCTTTTCATAAGTAAGTATTTTTTGTAATATTTTAAATTCTTGAATCTTTTGACTTTAATCTTGAATCTTCTCTCAATCCCAATCTGCAGCCACAAATTTCATTGTTGATTTTCCGTCTGTTAAAGTTAAGAAATGTCCTTCAATTTTATACTGATTCATATTCGGCAAATCTTTTCCGAATTGTTCTTCCAGTTTCATCCTTCCTTCACAATACATCATTGTAGAACCAACACCAGAAAATTTGGCTTTTCCTTTATCAAATTCAGCAGTGAAAAACATCCCGTTGCAACCCATTTTTGCACCATATTGATCAGGAGCTTCTGTTCTTTTAGTCAAATCGATATTGGCTTCGAGTTTTGTTAATTCTGCTTTGGTAAAATCATTATACTCAACCAACATCCATTTTCGGTTAATATTTCCCATTGATTCTGACACTTTTTTTGATGAATTACAAGAAATTAACAAAAGCATTAATAATGATAAAACACCGATTGATTTGAGAAATTTCATTTTTTAAATTTACACAATATCTCTACCAAATTCATACCATTAGATTTAAAATAATCATTAAATTAGCCCATTAAAATAAGTCTTAATGTAATCGCTTTGATTGAATTTGATTTACTTCAAAACTTAATTCAGCGACCTTCATTTAGAATTAATAATTTTTTACCTATGAAAAAAATGTTACTAGTAATGACCCTTATTTTGGGTTATGCTCAAATGAAAGCCGACGAAGGAATGTGGCTTCTGATGCTTGTAAAACGTCTGAACGGCGTAGATATGCAGAAAGAAGGACTGCATTTGACTCCTGAGGAAATTTATTCTGTCAACAATTCCAGTTTGAAAGATGCTATCGTGAGTTTCGGTGGTTTCTGTACTGGCGAAATGGTTTCTAGCCAAGGTTTGATTTTTACTAACCACCACTGCGGTTATGATGCTGTAGCAGCTGCTTCAACACCAGAAAAAGATTATTTGAAAAACGGATTTTGGGCAATGAAACCAAATGAAGAATTCAATGCAAAAGGTTTATATGTAAGATTTTTGGTAAGAATGGATGACGTTTCTGCAAGAATCAATGCTAAATTAAATAACAATATGTCTGCAGCTGATAGAAAAGCCGTTATCGATGCAGAATATAAAGCCATCCAAACAGAAAATTCTGAAAACGGAAAATACACTGTTGTTGTAAAAGATTTCTTTAATGGGAATGAGTTCTATTATTTTGTTTATCAAGACTATAAAGACATCAGATTGGTTGGAGCTCCACCTTCATCTTTAGGAAAATTCGGTGGCGATACAGATAACTGGGAATGGCCAAGACACACTGCAGATTTCACAGTTTTCCGTGCTTATGCAGATGCAAACGGTAATCCTGCAGAATATTCTGAAACCAACGTTCCTTTGAAGCCAAAACATCATTTACCTGTTTCTCTTAAAGGTTACAAGCCTGGAGATTTCACAATGATTCTTGGATACCCTGGAAGAACGAACCGTTATTTGACTTCTTTCGGTATCGAGCAAATGGTGGACAAAGATTATCCGGCTTGGGTAGAAGCTTCTAAAGTGGCGATGGACGTGATGAAGAAGTATATGGACAAAGACAAAGCGACTCAATTAGATTATGCTTCTCAGTATGCAAGTGTTGCCAACTACTGGAAAAACAGACAGGGAACTATTGATGCTGTTAAGAAAAACGGCACGGTTGCTGAAAAACAAAAAACAGAGCAAACTTACAATCAATGGGCGGCTCAATCTCCAAATGAGCAAACTTATTATGGCGTTTTACCAGAAATAAAATCTTATTATAATCAAGTTTCTGGAAGAAATGTAGAAAGAAACTACGGTGGAATTCTACAAAGAAATGCACATTATATCGCAACAGCTTACCAATTAGGAAGTCTTTTCAAAACTTACGCTGACCAAGACGAAGCTGGAAAAGCAGCTATGAAAACTAAAGTTCTTGATGCAGTTGATAAAGCTTACGACGGTTTCCACGATAACGTTGAAGGCGAAATGTTAAACTCTCTTGCTTCTCTTTACAAAACAAGAGTGGCTAAAGAATTTGCTTCTCCAACGATTTTGGCTGCAGATGTGAACAATCTTTCAACTTTGGCTTACGAGTCTGTTTTTGCTAACAAAAAATCGGCTTTGGCTTTTGTAGAAAATCCTGACAGATTGAAAATCGATGCTGATAAATTGAGACAATTCGCCAACGGAATTGTTGAAGACCAAAAATTAGGATTGGAAAAATATTCTAAAGTTGATGAGAACTTTGCTAAAAACAGCAGACTTTTCTTAGACGGACTTAGAAAAGCTCAGCCTGAGAAAAAATTCTATCCGGATGCTAACTCTACAATGAGATTAACTTACGGGACAATCGAAACACTTCCTGTAAGAGAAGACAGAAATTATAAAGGAATCAAAGAAAACTATTATACCGACATCAATGGTATGGTTGCCAAATACAAAAAAGGCGACGAAGAATTTGACCTTCCTAAAAAAGTGCTAGATCTAGCGAAGAAAAAAGATTATGGTCAATATGCAGACAAGGCTGGCTTTATGCCGATCAACTTCTTGTCTAATAATGATATCACAGGAGGTAACTCTGGCTCTCCAATCATCGATGGATACGGAAATCTTATCGGTCTTGCTTTCGATGGAAACAGCGAAGCTTTGAGTGGCGATATTGTTTTCGAACCAAACTTACAGAGAACAATCAACGTTGACGTTCGTTATGTACTTTGGGTAATCGACAAATATGCTGGTGCAACTAGATTAATCAGCGAGTTAACTTTGGTAAAATAATTTATCATTAATATATTGAAAGCCACCAATATTTGGTGGCTTTTTTGTTGCTCAAATTTCTGGAAACCATTTTCAGTATTTTTTTGTAAATTAGAGAAATCATTTTTTATGAGTTTAAAATCCTTACTTCATTGGTCTTTCATTTTCCCATTATTATCATTAATTTACTATCTGCTTGGCGTTACAGATGACAGTCCATTATTGGCTGTGTTAGGTGGTGTTTTGTTAATTACATCTGTTTTAGGCGCTGTTCATCACGCAGAAGTTGTTGCCCATAAAGTAGGTGAACCTTTTGGAACCATCATTCTTGCAATAGCCATTACAGTTCTGGAAGTTGGATTAATTGTTTCATTAATGATAGCCGGAGGAAAAGAAACCCACACGCTCGCAAGAGACACGGTTTTTGCCGCAGTAATGTTAATTTTAAACGGAATTCTTGGTGCTTGTCTTTTAGTTGGTGGCATCAAATTCAAAGAACAATTCTTCGCCAGAACTTCTGGAAATATGGCTTTAATAAGTCTCGTTGCGATTGTCGTAATGACTTTGATTTTACCAAATTATACAACCAGTGAACTTTCAGCAACATTTAGTAAAACGCAACTCATATTCTTTTCCTTAGCGTCTCTCGTGATTTATAGTACATTTTTGATGGTTCAAACAGTGAGACACAGAAATTACTTTCTTCCGGAAAACGATGACGAACCACACGCAGAGCCGCCAACCAACCTCGAAAGTACAATGAGTTTGATTTTTTTGATTATCTGTTTGGGCGTTGTGGTATTTTTAGCAAAAGCATTATCCCCTCAAATCGAAAACATGGTTCATAATTTCGGAGCTCCACAAGCATTAGTCGGGGTAATCATTGCAGCTGTTGTCCTCTTACCAGAAGGAATGGCAGCGATAAAAGCAGCAAGAAGAAATCAATTTCAAACGAGTCTTAATCTAGCTTTAGGTTCTGCAATCGCCAGTATTGGATTGACAGTTCCCTGTGTTGCGGTAGTTTCTATTATTTACGAAATGCCATTATTACTCGGACTCGACATCAAATCAATGGTTTTATTGGCATTGTCACTTTACACCGTGATGTTATCTTTAAACCGAGGAAAAACCAACATTCTTTACGGCGTTGTACTTTTGGTAAATCTCTTCGCTTATATTTTTACTGTTATCGTACCTTAAATTTTATATTTTTGGTAAATGAAAACCTTCGAAACCGAAAGATTAAAAATGAAACTCGCAGACTTGGACGATGCAGATTTCTTTCTGGAATTGTATAATTTACCATCATTCATCAAACATATTGGTGACCGGAATCTTCGTACGAAAGAAGAGGCAGAAAATTACATCACCAATCGTTTCCTTCCTCATATCGAAAAGTTAGGCTATGGGAATTATGTTGTGATTCATAAAGAACTCAACAAAAAAATCGGTGCTGTTGGTGTATTTCTTCGGGACGGAATCGAGGTTCCTGATATTGGTTTTTCTTTTTTTCCTGATTTTGAAGGAAAAGGATTTGCTTATGAATCAGCTTCGAAACTCAAAGAATTGGTCGCTACAAATTTTGGTTTGACAAAAATTTCTGCGATGACTTCTGATGAAAATATTCCTTCTCAAAAATTAATCGAAAGACTAGGATTGAAGTTCCAGAAATATGTCATTTTCCCTGATGATAATGAGAAATTGAGATATTATGAAAATTGAATTCAACCTGCCTCATCGCATCGAAATCATTGAACCGAAGAAATTAATTGGATTCAGCATTACAACTTCTTTTCAGGATGATAAAACGCCGATTGTGTGGAAGAAATTTATGATGAGAAGAAATGAAATTACTACCCGAATTTCCAATCAATTATTTTCGCTTCAAATCTATCCTGAGAATTTTACACCAAATCAAATTTTCACAAAATATGCTTTGGCGGAAGTTTCTGATTTCGATAATATTCCTAATGATTTTGAAACCTTCGAATTAGAAAGTGGAAAATATTTGGTTTTCAATTACAAAGGAAAAGCGGAAAATGGACCGGAACTTTTCAGATATATTTTCCAAAATTTCATACCAGAAAATCAATTTGAGGTTGACAACAGACCTCATTTTGAGATTTTCAATGACAATTACAACCCAAATGATGATTCTGCCGAGGAAGAGATTTGGATTCCGATAAAGTAAAAAAAGTCTCGCAGATTAGGCAGATATTGCAAGTTTTTCATCTGCGAAATCTGTAAAATCTGCGAGAAAGTTTTGCTAATTTCTATTCCAAAATCTGCGCAGCGTGGTCTTTGGTCTTAACTTTATCAATCACCTGAGTACAAATTCCGTTTTCATCAAAAACAAAAGTCGTTCTCACAATTCCCATAAACTCTCTCCCCATAAATTTCTTCAACTGCCAAACTCCGAATTTGCCAATGATATCGTGATTCTCATCGGCTATGATATCAAATGGCAACTCATTTTTATCACTGAAGTTTTTCTGACGCTTTACAGAATCTGCACTTACGCCAAGTAATTGATAGCCTTTCTTCTTCAAAACTGAATAATTATCTCTCAAATTACAAGCTTCGGCAGTACAACCAGGTGTGCTTGCCTTCGGATAAAAGAAAACAACCAATTTTTTCCCTTTCAGTTTTTCTGAATCGATATTTTTTCCTTCTTGATTAATTCCGATAAATTCTGGTAAAGAATCGCCAACCGTCAACATAATTTCTATTTTTGTGTTACAAATTTAGCATCAAAATGACGAAAAAGCAAAGAGCACAGATTGTTCAGGAAGAATTAGAAAAATTATATCCCGAAGTTCCGATTCCGCTGGATCACAAAGACGCTTATACTCTGATGGTTGCGGTCGCACTCTCTGCACAGACGACGGACAAAAAAGTGAACCAAATCACACCAAAACTTTTTGCTGTTGCTGATACGCCTGAGAAAATGGCTAAGCTGAGCGTGGAAGAAATCAAGGAACTCATCAAAGAAATTGGACTTGCCAATTCCAAAGCGAAAAACTTGAAAAAAATGGCGGAAGTCTTGGTGGAAAAATTCAATTCTGTAGTGCCGCAGACTTACGAAGAACTGGAAAGTTTGGCTGGTGTTGGTCACAAAACAGCTTCTGTTGTAATGAGCCAAGGATTTGGTTTTCCTGCATTTCCGGTTGATACACATATCCATAGATTGATGACACAATGGAAATTAACCTCAGGAAAAAACGTTGTAGAAACCGAAAGAGATGCAAAAAATCTTTGGAATGAAAATGTTTGGAATAAGCTTCATCTTCAGATTATTTTTTACGGAAGAGAATATTCGCCAGCGAGAGGAAATAAAGAAAAAGATTTTATTCCGAAGCTTCTGTTTCCAGAAAAAACTTAATTTTTATTCTTCAGCATTCTCCTCATATGGAAATATTTGGTTTGCCTGATGTGATGCGGATATTTTCTTCCTTTCGGAATATTATTGAAAATCAAAGCCATAACTAACAAAATCAAAACACCACTCAAAACCGGCGAAACCGCATACCAATAACCCAAAGCTTGAATTTTCCCAGCAGGAAGAACAGCAATCAAAGCCGTTGCACCACCTGGTGGATGCATTGTTTTCGTAATTTGCATCACAACAATAGAAGAAGCCACTGCAATAGAAGCGTTTAACCAAAGAATATCCGGTAAGAATTTATATGCCGTAACACCAACTAAAGCTGACAAAACGTGTCCGCCAATCAGATTTCTGGGTTGTGCTAAAGGGCTATTTACAGCGCCATAAATCAAAACGCTTGATGCGCCGAATGAACCAATCAGAAATACATTTTCAATCTCGGTCAAATGTTGTGACTGCAAAAAAGCAATCAATCCAATCCCAAAAAAAGCGCCAAGAAATGACCAAAAATGGTCTTTGAAATCGACCAAAGTTTCTTGGTAAAAAATATATCTTGTGTGTCGCAGCCTTCTTTTTATATGTTTCTTCATTTTTTTATTTCTTTGCCCAAAGCTCCATTTTACGTTCCAAAACTTCTAATGGAAGACAACCTTGGCTCAAAACCTCGTCGTGGAAAGATGCCAAATTGAATTTCTTTCCTTGTTCTTTTTGATATTTATTTCTCAGTTCACGGATTTTCATCGCACCCGTTTTGTAGCTCAAAGCTTGTCCAGGCAAAGCCATATAACGCTCCACTTCTGCCGTTGCACCAGCTTCGTCATAAGCGACATTGCTTAAGAAATATTTAATCGCTTCTTCGCGAGACATTTGCCCAGTGTGGATTCCTGTATCAATAACGAGACGAACTGCTCTCAACATCTCATCACTCAAAGAACCCATTTTTTGATAAGGGTCAGTATAAAGTCCAAACTCTGAACCTAAAGATTCGCAATACAACGCCCAACCTTCACCGTAAGCACCAATCCAACCGAATCTCATAAACTTGGGTAATTTGGTATTTTCCTGTTGCAAAGAAATCTGATAATGATGTCCGGGAATCGCTTCGTGCAGGAAAAGAGACTCCATTCCAGATGTCACGTTGAATTTTGTTGGGTCAGGAATTGGCATATAAAAAATCCCTGGACGTTTTCCATCGGCACTTCCTTGGATATACTCTGCACTGGCACTGGCTTCACGGTATTTTTCTGTTTGGCGAATTTCGAAAGGTGTTTTTGGTGTTACGTTGAACATCGTTTTCAACTTCGGAGTGATTTTATCCAAAATTGACTGAAACCCTGCCAATACTTCTACCGAAGTTTTATAAGGCATCGCTTTTGGGTCGGTTTTTACATAATTCAGAAATTCTTCCAGAGAACCTTTGAAACCAACTTGAGCTTTTACTTTTTCCATTTCTTTACGGATTCTTGCTACTTCTTCCAATCCGGTTTTATGGATCTCATCCGGTGTTCTATCCGTTGTAGTCCAGCTTTTGACATAATAAGCATAAACATTACTACCATTTGGCAATGTATCATAACCATCTGTTGTTCTAGCTTTTGGCAAATATTCTTTTTCTAAAAAATCAGCCATTTTCAGATAGGCAGGAATCAACTTATTCTTGATAGCATCTTGGTAAAGCTTGGCATATTTGTTAGCAGTCACCGGTTTGAAATCTTTCGGAAGGTTTTTTATAGGACCGTAAAAAATATTTTTATCGATTTCGAAAGTCGTGATTTCTTCAGCTTTCATTTGTGGAATCATTTTTAGGACTAATGATTTTGGAAGAACCACATTATTTTTAATTCCTAATCTAAAATTCTCAATTGCAGAATCCATCCAAATTGGGAATTCATCAACTCTTTTCAACCAATTATCATAATCTTTTTCTGTTTTGAAAGGCTGAATTCCTGTTCCACTTCCCAACATCGGAAAAGTCAAGGGCAAACCATCAAACTGTGTGAAAGGAATATATTCGGGATGATAAGCATAACGTTCTTGTTTGTCAATCAATGTATATTCCAAAACATCAAAAACAACTTTCTGGTCATTATCCAAACTATTATAGTCAATCGATTTCAGTTGATTCTGAACCGAATTATAAAATGCGATTTCTTTTTTGATAAAATCTTGACTCAGATTATTTGGTAAAAGGTCATTATATCTGTCATCACCTTGTGAAGTAGCTTCCAGAGGATATAATTTCAAATATTCTTCATAATAATTACTCGCAATAGAATCCAAATCAGAAGTATTGAATCCTTCATTCTTCACCATCGGAGAATCTCCTTTTTTACAGGATATTATATTGATAGACAATCCTATGAGCAGCAATATTTTGTAAAAAAATTTCATTTTTTAAATTTTGTAGTGTAAATATAATATTTTAAAGTCAGGAATCCACCCTCTCATTTGCGGGGCAAGGTCATCCTATATTAACAAAACATCAACAGACGCAGCAGTTCTTATGATAATTATCAAAAATAATTAATAAAAATTTTTCAAATTCATTCAATTTTTTATCTTTGTTCAGCACAATTAAAAATTTATAATAATCTATTATCCTTAAAATGAAAGGAATCTTAAAGATTTATCACCCAGAGGAAACTCTTAAATATTTCATCGATAGCACTTATTGCAAATCTGTTTACATCAACTCACAGAATTTTTTGGAAGTTGAGATTATCACAAACGACTCATTGGACCACGTGGACGATGATTCTTTACAATACAATTTCCCGCAATTATCTTTAGACATTATAGAATTTCCTGTTACAACATCTGAATTAGAAGGACAAACGTTCATTATTGAAGATACGGATGATGAAGTTTTCACAGAAGTTGACCTTTTTGATGATGAAGAGGCGTTCTTGTTCGAGAATGAATTGAAGTTTGATAAAAATGAAACGGATGACCTTCAGCTTTCTTGGAGAGGTCTAATCACTGATTTCTATACTGGTTCTGAAAACCCTATTCCCTTCAAATTAAAATGCCACTTCCGTCCAGATGAGATAGAAGTTGACGATTAATTCTTTCAGAAAATAATATTTATATTTACGAATCGTTATAAAAACAATATTATAACGCTAACAAGCCATTGCCAATGTATCAGGATCTGGATGATATTATTTTCGAAGACAGACATAAAGCTTACGGCGCTTACGCTTTCCGCAAACATTATGATTTTACGCTTACCAAAGCTCTGGTAGTCGGCATTTTCCTGTTCTCTATTTTATTTTTTCTTCCAGCTTCTTTTATTAAAACGAAAAAGACAACTGCTGTCAATAGTGAAAATATCATTCCTGTTGAATTGACAGAAATGCGTATAAATTACGGCGATAACCGAAATGGAAAAGGCACCGAAGAGCCAAAAGAGGAAGAAGGAAGTCCTGCGCCAATTGTTGAAGAGAAAGAAGAAAAAGAAGTCGTGACAGAAGTTGCTAAAGCTTCAAAAGAAAAAGTAGAAAAAGACATTCCTGAAAATACTGTTCCTATCCCAACCAGAACCAAAAATCCACCTGTCGCAACTAAAAAAGTGAATGATAAAGCCAAATCTCCCGCCGTTGCTCATTCTACAAAAACAACAACCGGAAAGACCAATGCAAAAGGCGACATCAAAAAAGAAAATTCAACTGGAGATGGGAAAGGGAATGCCGCAATCGGAAATCTACTGAAAGGACGAGGAACAAAATCCGGCTCACAAGGAAACGGAACTGGACCGGGAAATTATGGCGACCCACTTGGCGGAGATGGTGACGGAAATAGCTTAATCGGAATTGATAGGAAATTAACCGGATTCATCCCAGGAACAATGGGAAGAGGTGGCACACAACCGAATCACAATTGCTCTGCAAGCGGAAGTATTACAATTTCATATACCGTTGACAAATCCGGAAAAGTCACTTCCGCAAGACGATTAAGTGGAGTGTCTGACCCTTGCGTTGCAAGTACCGCAGTAAGTTGGGTAAAACAATATGTGAAGGCAGAAACGGCCAATGTCTCGTCCAAAGGAACTTATAAGATTACTTTTTAAAATTCCTTTTAATTATGATTTTTTCGTAAATTCATTCATAATCTGTTCGGATTAATCATCAACTAATTCATAAATTTGAAACTATAAAATAACAGACAAAACTATGGCAAATCAAAATATTTCTATTTGGGAATTCCTTTTTGGTGGAGGCTTAATAAGCGTTTCTCTTATCATCATACTTATATTTTCAGGAATTGCAGCCATTGTTTTTTTTGGACAGAAATTATACGCACTCAACAGAGAAAATCAAGTTGACCCTTATCTTCTGAAAAACGTAAACGACCTTCTGAATGACGGTAGAATCCAATCTGCTGTAGATTTTTGCAGAAGAGATAATTCGCCGGAATCCAGAAGTGTAGAGAAAGGACTTTCCAGATTGGGAAGACCTGTGAGCGAAATCGCCAACGCCATGGAAACTCACGCTCAAATAGAACTTAATAAAGCTGAAAAAAACATCAATTATTTGGCAACACTTTCTGGTGCTGCTCCAATGTTGGGACTTCTTGGCGGTGTTTTGATTTTGGCTTCGACTTTCGGAACTTTGTCAAAAACCGATACTGTTGTCGCTCAAAATCTTTTAGCTGCTAATTTCTATAAAGCTTTAGCACCTTCTGCTGTTGGTCTTATCGTTGGATTTTTGTCGTATATTTTTCATAATATTTTGGTTGGAAAAGTTGATTATCTGTTGATGAAAATTCAGTATCACACCAATGAGTTTTTAGACATCATCAACAAACCTTCTTAAGATGGAATTCCAAAGAAGAACAAAAAAATTATCCGGATTGCCGATTGCGTTTTACGTAGTGGCATTGTTATTTTTTGTGCTTTTGTTTTCGTTCAATTCTCTTTACTACAAAGCATCCAAGCAACCAAAACCTGTTATTGTAGAAACTGCAAAACCAATAGAAGAACCCAAAGCAGATTCTATTGTAAAACCTGAAATCTATGTTCCAGATGTGGAAGTTTTACCTCCAGATACAGTTTCTCTAGCAAAAGAAACGCCTGCTGTAAAAGAAGAAAAGAAGGAAACACCAAAAACTGAGAAAGAAGATAAGAAACTCGCTAAAAAAGACGACTCTTCGACTCCGCTCAGAGTGACAGATTCTGATTCTAAGAACGATAAAATCACTAAAATCGGGAAAGACAGAATTTTAACAGGCTTTATTCCTGGAACAATGGGAAAAGCAGGAAAATTACCTTCGCACAATTGCAAAACCAAAGGTCAGTTGGTGATGTTCATTACCATTGACAAAGCTGGAAATGTGACCAATGCCGGACGAAGTAGCGGAATAAAAGATGGTTGTAACATCACAGCCGCCGTGATTTGGACAAAACAATATGTGAAAGCCAAAAAATCTCAGAATATTTCTCAGGGAACTTACACGATTAATTTTTAGATTTTATTCTTTTTAATTCTCCTTATTTTTAAATTTGTATTTCATTTTGAAATATGACTTCACAAGAATATCAGGAAGCTGTAGATTGGCTTTTTGTTCAGGCTCCGAATTACCAAATTGATGGCGAAAAAGCCTACAAGCCGGGACTCGATAACATCAAAAAATTATGTGATTTTTTCGGAAATCCACAGGATAAAATCAAAACAATCCATATTGGAGGAACCAACGGAAAAGGTTCTACAAGCAATATGTTGGCTTCGGTTCTTCAGGAAACTGGTTATAAAGTAGGACTTTACAATTCGCCACACTTGATTGATTTTACGGAAAGAATCAAAATCAATGGAAAGAATTGTGATAAACAATTTGTTTACGATTTCATCCAAAAACTGAAACATTTACCAGAAGATATTCGTCCTTCTTTTTTTGAATTTACGACGATAATGGCTTTCGAATATTTTCATCAGCAAAAAGTTGATTTTGCAATTATCGAAGTTGGTTTGGGCGGACGATTGGATTCGACCAATATCATCAAACCTTTAGTTTCAGCAATTACAAATGTTCAACTCGACCATCAGAATATTTTAGGCGATACGATTGAAAAAATCGCTTTTGAAAAAGCTGGAATCATCAAAGAAAATATTGCGATAATTTCGGGAGATGAAAATCCTGTTGTAAAAGAAATCATTAAACAAAAAGCCTTCGAAGTTAAAGCTGATTTTATCGACGCAACTGGTATTAAAACTGATTTAGTTTCAGATTTAAAAGGAAATTATCAGAAAAAAAATATCCTGGTAGTTTTGGCTTTGGTTAATGAATTGAGGAATCAAGCAATTAATATTACTAATGAAAATCTAAAATCTGGACTTTTGAATGTTCATCAAAACACAAACTTCATCGGACGTTGGTTTGAGTTTTCAAAAGAACCGTTGACAATTTGTGATACAGGCCACAATCAAGCTGGTTTGGAAGAAGTTTTCAAACAACTCAATGAATATTCACAAAAAAAACATATCATTCTAGGATTTGTGAATGACAAAAAAATCGATAATGTGATTCCAATGTTACCTTCCGAAGCTCAGTTCTATTTTGTAAAACCAAGCGTTGACAGAGGAAGACATCCGGAAGATTATGAAGATTTATTAAAAAAATCGAATCTTAATTTTAAAATTTTTGATTCCGTCCAAGCTGGCTATCTTGCTGCAAAACAGAATTGTAAAGAATACGAAATGATTTTTGTTGGCGGAAGCAACTTTGTAGTCGGAGATTTTTTAGAAAAAAATTTGTGAATATAGTTATAAGTTGTATATTTGCACCACTCAAAACGGTAACACGTTGCGGGCTCTTAGCTCAGTTGGTT
>NZ_DAIQCG010000001.1:99597-631886 GCF_036780765.1 Epilithonimonas sp. | reverse complement strand
CAGAGCATCTGGTTTACACCCAGAGGGTCGGGGGTTCGAATCCCTCAGGGCCCACAAAAAGGAAACAACCTTTTCAAAAAAAATTAAGGGCTCTTAGCTCAGTTGGTTCAGAGCATCTGGTTTACACCCAGAGGGTCGGGGGTTCGAATCCCTCAGGGCCCACCCTTCAAAAGAAAATCTCAGAGAAATCTGAGATTTTTTTGTTTCTAAACTATTTCATTTTTCAACTTTGATTTTAAATATTTAGCTTTTAAAATTTTGTTAATTTTTTGCTTTCAATTTAACATAATGTTAAATTTCATATAAAAAGTTAATCAATGGTTTAATATTTAATTTTTGGAAAGATTTTTGATAAGTACAGCAAATAAAATTGTTGTAACCCTTTTATGGTATAAAACTCTTTTAATTACTAATCCCCTCAAAAGGAAACCTATGAAAAGATATTATGCAGTGTTAATTCCCTTTTACACTATTTTTCTATTATATATGATGTTTTACGGCTGTGGCCGTCATCCAGAATTTGGATTCTTACAACTCAATCCGCTTCAGAGCATCTCTTACTTTTTACGATACAATAACTTTTTCTCAGAAACGTTTATGGTTAATATCGTAGGAAACATATTGGTGTTTATCCCGTTTGGTGGACTTGGTTTATTAATTAGAAAACTTAATAATTTGCCGTTGCTGTTCTGCTTGTTTGTATGTGGAATTTCTGTGATAGAACTTTTGCAATACTATACAGCTAGAGGAACAGCCGATATCGATGATGTTTTCTTGAACACTTTCGGAATGCTGATTGGATATTTCGCTTTACAGGTGGCAAAATGGCTGAATATATCTGATATTAGACTACACTTAAACTACGAAAAAGCTCTTACGGCTTAGTCATATAATTAATCAGTTGACCCAATTTATAAAAATCAAGAGCTTTTAGTGAGGCATTTCCTCCTAAAAGCTTTTTTTGTAGGTAAGGTTTCGATAATTTATAAATCAACCTATATAGAAAAATACCGCCAGTTTTTTTCAAACGAGAATAAGCTTTTGCGAGCTTTATTTTAGAGATTCTTTCGACATCTTTATCGCTTTTAATAAGCTGTGAGAGACTTTTTGCAGATTGATCGGCTTTTGCAAGAAAAACTTCATTGGTCTCTACGTCATTATTGAAAACCGGATTATCAATATGGTCAATAAAAACTTTATTTTTGAAAAGATCTTTCGCAAAAATCAAATCTTCGTAACCATACTGCGTAATTGTTTCATTGAAGGGATTATTTTCTAAAACTGATTTTCTAACGATAAAGTTATTAGTCTGAAAATCAAGATAAGGCGATTTTAAACGTTGTTTTAAAGGCAGATTTTCCCTTTCTACTGCGAACCTCCATCTAAGTCCATATTCTGCCGAAGGTTTTACGTCATTTACTTTTCTGCCACCAAAAACTATATCTGGATTTTTAGTATTAATAAAATCGATGTAATTTTTAAGGAAAGTATGACTAATAATTTTTCCATCACAATCCAGAAAAAGTAAATATTCTGAATGAGAATAATTAAGAAATAGATTTCGGATTTTTGAACGTCCAATGTTTTTATCGAGAAAAACAAATTGACTGACAGTCTCTTCTAAATTTTTATTTTTATTAATGAATTCAGTATTAGAAGCATCATCGATTAAGATAATTTCAGCATCTAACTTATTGGAAATAATCTGGTTTTGAAGGTCATTCACCAAATCATTAACGTCAAAATTATAAACAGGAATACAAATACTCAGTTTCATACTTTGTCTATAATTTTCTGAATATCTAATTCTTCCAAACAAGCATAATCCCCTCGAAAGCATTCTTTATCACCAAAAACAGAACACGGTCTGCAAGATAAATCTTTAACATGAACAATGTCATCCTCGCTTTGTCCATAACCTAAAAAACCTGCATAATGATGCGTTGAACCCCAAACGGAGATACATCTGGTTCCCATCAAACTTGCTAAATGCATGTTTGCGGAATCCATAGAAATCATCAGTTCAAGTTCTGATATTTTTTGCAATTCTTCCTTAAGCGTCAGCTTACCTGATAAACTTTTAGTATTAGGAATTTGTTTTTCCCAATTGGTGAGAATTTCGTTTTCCTCTTTTCCACCACCAAAAAAATGAACTTTGTGAGTTCTTGCAAGAATTCTCGCCAGTTCAAAAGATTTTTCTTTAGGCATCATTTTACCTTTGTGTTGGGCAAAAGGTGCAAATCCAATATCTTTTTTATTATCAGATTGATTTCTTAACTGATGGGATAATTCGACATCAAATCCCATTTTCCTAAAAACATCTGCATAACGTTCAACCGTTCTTTTCAAAGGAAATTTATCAAGATTCCAAATATCCGTCAGTCTCTCTTTTTCCTCTTTTCCTTTATCAATTTGAAAAATTTTGTAGCCATGTCTGAAGAAAATAGAATTTATCATTTTCGTTCTAATCACGTCGTGAAGATCAGCTACATAATCAGGATTGAAATGCTTGATTAATTGTTTTGTCAGTTTTCTGATTCCAAAAACTCCTTTATAATCATCGAAATTTATTCCGTGGAATTTCAATCTCGAATGCTTGTCGAAAAGATCTTTGAAGTTATCTCTGCTGACGAACACAATTTCAACATCGGGATTCTGTTCCAGAAACTCCACGCAGACAGGGACTGTCATCGCCACATCTCCGAATGCAGAAAAACGATATGCCAAAATTCTCTTCACCTACTTCTTTAGTTGGAACGCCACTGCGTAAAATTTGATTTGTTTCGTCATTGCCATCAAGCCATTTGCTCTGGACGGCGACAAAAATTCTTGCAACCCGATTTCCGAGATAAAATCAAAATCAGAATCCAAAATCTCTTGTGTAGAATGTCCACTATAGATTCTTACCAAAAGTGAAACAATTCCCTTTGGCAAAATGCCATCAGAATCTGCATTGAAAAACAATTTTCCATCTGTAAATTCTGCATCAATCCAAACTTTGGACTGGCAACCTCGGATTAGATTTTCATCTGTTTTTTTGTCCTCAGGAAGTCCTTTTAATTCTTTTCCGAGGTCTATGATATATTCATACTTCTGCTCCCAATCGTCCAGAAAGGCGAATTCTTCTATTAATTCTTGTTGTTTTTCTTTGATTGTCATTCAGAATTGATTTGAATTAAAATTAAATTATTTTACCGATTGAGCAATATTAGCAATCACTTTAACAGCAGCCAACATACTTTCCAAAGGTACAAACTCGTACGGTCCGTGGAAGTTATGTCCACCTGCGAAAATATTTGGACAAGGCAATCCCATATAAGATAATTGCGCGCCGTCCGTTCCGCCTCTAATCGCTTTGATTTTCGGTTCGATTCCGGAATCTTTCATTGCTTGTTCTGCAATATCTACGATATGCATCTTGCCTTCGAATTGCTTTTTCATATTAAGATATTGCTGCTTGATTTCTATCTCAGCAGTTTTCTCACCATATTTCTTGTTGATTTCTTCAACTTTATCAGCAATCAGTTTTTTTCTATCTTCAAACTTTTGATCATCATGGTCACGGATGATGTATTGAAGTTTAGCTTCTGACACATCACCTTCGAAATCTGTCAAATGGAAAAATCCTTCAAAACCTCTCGTAGTTGCCGGCGTTTCATTGGCTGGAAGTGAATTGATAAATTCTGAAGCTACCAAACCTGCATTCAGCATTTTCCCGAAAGAATAACCTGGATGTACAGACAATCCGTGGATTTTTATAATTGCGCCTGCTGCATTGAAGTTTTCATATTCCAATTCTCCAATTTCTCCACCATCCATTGTATACGCCCACTCTGCTCCAAATTTTTCTACATCGAAATGATGTGCGCCTCTTCCAATCTCTTCATCTGGATTGAAGCCTATAGAAATTCTTCCGTGTTTAATTTGCGGATTTGCTAATAGAAATTCTGCAGCGGTTACGATTTCTGCAACGCCGGCTTTATCATCAGCGCTCAACAATGTTGTTCCGTCTGTTGTGATAATGGTTTGTCCAATATATTTCTTTAAAGATTCAAATTTGGTTGATGACAAAGTGAATCCTGTTTCTTTGTTCAGTAACAAGTCTTCGCCGTCATAGTTTTCCCAAATCTGAGGATTCACGTTTTCGCCATTGAAATCCGGTGACGAATCGTAATGCGCAATGAATCCGACTTGTGGAACTTTCTCTTCTTTATTAGAAGGAATGAATCCAAAAACGTAACCTTTCTCATCAATACTGACATCTTCCAATCCTAAATCCTGCAATTCTTTGTATAGATAATTGGCGATATCCCATTGCCTTTCTGTAGAAGGTGTAGTCTCACTTTCTGCGTCGCTGGTTGAAAATATCTTGATGTATGTGATGAATCTGTTAAGGAGTTTTTCTCTCCAAATACCGTCTAATTGGATGTTTTCCATATAATTTGCTATATCTCCGCAAAGTTATATATTTATGCAGTGAACGACAAATAATATCTGATGATTGATATGTTGTGAATTATCAAAGTATTGAATGTTTTTGTGCGCGAGCGAAGCGAGCGCCGATGACTATTATTGAAACGTCGAATCATAGCAGCCCGACTTGAGTGGAGCTCTTTTTCTTTTTTAATAAAAAAGAAAAAAGCGGGAACGGAAAGCGGATAAAGCTGCCCAAATAATTATAAAAATCGATACAAATGTTCTTAACCGAATGCCCGCGAGACGCTATGCAAGGCTGGGGAGAAATGATTCCCACGCAACAGAAAATAGATTACATCAACCTATTGATGGAAGTGCGTTTTGATGTCTTGGATTGTGGTAGCTTTGTGAATCCGAAAACGATGCCTCAAATGGCTGATTCCGGAATTGTGGTGGATGAAATTGACAAATCACTTTCCAACACAAAACTTTCCGTAGTGGTAGCCAATATTCGTGGTGCTGAAAAAGCTTTGAGCCACGAGCAAGTTGATATTCTAGGTTTTCCTTTTTCAATTTCTGAAACATTCCAGCATAGAAATACGAACAAAAGCCGTGAAGAAGCTTTCACAGAAGTGGTAAATATCTTAGAACTTACAAAATCTGAAGGTAGACAATTAAACCTCTATTTCTCGATGGCTTTTGGAAATCCTTACGGTGAAAGTTGGAAATGGGAGGATGTGGACTTTTGGGCAAAACGTTTTGAGGAAATTGGAATCAAAGATGTTCTTTTATCTGACACAACTGGTGTTGGCGATGTGGAAAGAATTTCACTCTTGTTTAATAAAATTCCCGCTAAATATCCGAGCATTAATTTTGGAGCGCATTTTCATAATCGATATGAGGATTCTTACATCAAACTGAAAGCGGCTTATGACGAAGGCTGCAGAAGATTTGACAGCGCGATAAAGGGAATTGGCGGCTGTCCAATGGCGAAGGATGAATTGGTTGGAAATATGCCTACTGAAAAGGTTTTTACATTTATGTCATCTGAAAAAATCGATATTCATCAGAATCTTCTTCATTTTGAAAGTGCCTATAATATGGCGAAAGATATTTTTCATTTTTAATTTGAAATCACCAATATAAATTTTATCATATTTTAATAATTATTCATATTTGAAATTCGGGATTTCAAAAAAATAGCGTAAATTTATTACAGAAAAAACAATTAAAAACTAGCAGTTATGACTTCAAAAACGACTTATGTAGGTGAGAATAGGATAGATTCTATACACGAAAGCTCTGGAGATATTTTCACTTCATATATTCCTACCAATGATTTTAGCGTACGAGAACATTTTTCTCCAACAGATATTTTTGCAACGGCTTTGGCGCAAAGTGTTTTTGCACACCTAGTTATATTGGCAAAAGACAGACATATTGATATCACTGGCGCGACTTGTGATTTGAAAAAGACAATGTATTTTGAACCTAGAAGAATTGGAGAGCTTTTCTGCGTTTTCAAATTTCCCCATTCTTACACTTTGGAAGAACAAGAATTTTTAGAAAATGCGGTGAGAAATAGTCCGGTTTATCTAAGTCTTAATGATGATATCAAAAAAATTTTTCTTTTCGAATATAAAGACTAAAATAAAAAATCCTGCTAAATGCAGGATTTTATTTTTATAACATTCCAAGTTCGAACTTAGCTTCTTCACTCATCATTTCTTTGGTCCAAGTCGGCTCAAATGTGAGTTCGATTTTTGCAGATTTTACACCTTCTACACCTCTTACTTTGTCTTCTACTTCTACTGGAAGTGTTTCTGCTACTGGGCAATTTGGAGACGTTAACGTCATTATTACTAAAACTTCTCCTTCGTCGGAAATCTGAACATCATAAACCAATCCTAATTCGTAGATATCAACCGGAATTTCGGGGTCAAATACTGTTTTTAGTTCCTTGATTATTTCTTCACCAATATCAGCTATTTGGTCGTCTGTATATTTCATTTTTAATCTAATCTTTTTAGTACATCTTCTTGACGCATACGCCTGAAAACATTTGCCAAAGTTAAGACATCTTTTTCACAATAATGAATGATTCTGTCTATATCGCCGTCTTTGTAGTATATATCGGCAACCATACTTCCATCGATATCGTCTTTTGGTGTAGGAATTCCGAAGATATGAGCCAATAATTCCAACGAAACATAACTTTTCCAATCTCCGAATTTCCAAAGTTCCATTGTATCGATATGCGGAATTTCCCAAGGCTTTTTTCCAAACATCTGAAACGGAATCGGTGGTTGAATTCCATTAATCAAAAGTCGTCTTGCGATGTAAGGAAAATCAAATTCTTTTCCGTTGTGCGCACAAAGAATAATATTATTAAGACGAGGGCTATTGAACAATTCACAAAATGCAATTAATAAATCTCTTTCATCTCCGGAAAAGGTTTTGATTTTTAGCTTTCCCGTATTATTATCAATCATTCCAACAGAGATGCAGATTATCATTCCGAATTCAGCCATAATTCCCGCTCGTTGCTCGTAAAAATCAGATGCTTCTATTTCATCTTTTCTTTGAGATTTGGTTTTTTTATCCCAAAGATATTGGGTGGTAGAATCGAGATTGTTCCAAGTATCAATTTGAGGAACGGTTTCAATATCAAGAAAAAGGATATTTTCGATAGGAATCTTTTGAATCATTTGTTTTTAGTTTCTTTAAAATTAATAAAAAAACCCAACATTTCTGCTGGGTTTTATATTTTCTATTCTAAAATTAATTAGAAAGGATATTCGTAAATCTCTGACTCGTGGAAGAAAGGGTTTCCAGTAGGCATCAATTTTAGTTTTGATAAAGCTGTCATTACTGTGAAAGTAAACAATCCAATCACAAAAACAAATGAACCTAAAACCAATAATGCATTTGAAGCATTGTTCCAGTATGGACCAACTGTTCCCGGCATTACCATATTGAAGTAATCTACAGCGTGTCCAATAATTACAACACAAGCCATAAATGTAACCACTTTGTAATTTCTCTTGATACTACTACTTACTAAAACTAATAGTGGAGCAAGGAAATTGATAATCAACATTGGTAAGAATGTCGGTGCATAATATTCGAATCTACCAAAGAAATAGTTAACTTCTTCAGGAACGTTCGCATACCAATAAAGCATAAACTGACAGAACCAAAGGTAAGACCATAACATACTTGTAGCAAACAAGAATTTTCCAAGATCGTGAAGGTGGTTATTGTTGAATTGAGGATAAACTCCTTTTTTCTTAAGGTAAACACAAATGATAATCATTACAGCTATAGAAGTTGATAGACAACTAACCATTGAATACCAAATATAAAGTGTAGAATACCAGTGAGGATCAATAGACATCAACCAATCCCAAGCCCAAGCTGCTGAAGCAAACCCGAAGAAAGCAATGTAACCAACGCTCCAGCTATATAAACTAGCGTAGATTTTTCTGTTTCCTTTGTTCTCATCAACTTGTTTAGAAACACTTTTCAATTTCCAAACGAAGAAAGATGCTCCAACAACATAGATTATTGTTCTTATTGCATAGAAAGGAATATTAAGAAATCTTTTCTTTTCAAATAATATAACATCAAACTCAGGTGAATTTGGGTCTGTTAAATTTGGATCCATCCAATGGAAAAGGTGACCTTGGTGTGTGATATTCAAAAGCATTATGATTATTAATAACGCTCCTCCGTAAGGAATGAATGAAGCAATAGCTTCCATTACTCTTGTTACAATAATAGACCAACCTGCGTGTGCTGCGTGTTGGATACTGTAAAAGAACAATGCACAACAGCTAATTCCAAAAGCAAATACTGCGAAAGTGTGAATTGCTGCCAAAGGCTGATTATGAATCTGATGCTTTGCGTGCTCCAAATGAGCATTGTGATCCTGTGGACCAACTAACTCACTAGAATGTGTAGGTGCCTCATGACCTTTTGAATGAACAGACTCCATCCAATGAGAGATTGCAGTATCATCCAATCCGTGGTTAAGTGCATAACCAATACCGAATAAAACAACTCCTACAACAATGAGTATAATTGAATATAATCTTAATTTAGGTGAAAAACTATACATTTTCTTCTTTTTTTATTTAGCATTGGTTTTAGCTTCAGCTGCTGCAGGAGCAGTAGAAGTTTTCTCTGTTGTAGCTGGAGCGGCTGCTACCGGTGCTGCAGTTGGCGCTTTAAAAGTATTATAAACGTATAAAGCTACTCTCCATCTATCTCCCACATTAAGTTGTCCTGCGTAAGATCCCATTGCATTTCTACCATTAGTCAAAACATAATGAACAGATCCTATTGTGATATCTCTATCAGCATAATTTGGAACTCCAGAGTAAGCACCGCTTTGAACAATCGGTCCTTGTCCATCACCACCAGTCCCGTGACAAGCAGAACAAGTATGATCAAACAATACTTTTCCTCTTGCCAAATCTTTCTCAAGATTTTTAGGATCCAAAGGAGAAGTTGTAATCAATCTTGATGCATCATATCCAGCATTATATTCATCTACATTTTTAGGTAGAGTCTCTTCAGATACAATTCCATCTTTATTTTGAGAAACAGAACCTTCTACTGGAGAAAGACCTGTAGCTCCGTTACGAGAAACAAAAGCAGGAATTTCATTTTCGTGATCAGAGTATGCATCCTTAGCTTTCATCAATGGATCGTAAGCTACCGGAAAATACATATCTGGAAAATATACCAAAGGTGGATTATCTTTTGGACCGCAAGAATTCAGTAAAACAGTTGTTAAACCAAAGATTGCTGTCATTTTTAATATACTATTCTTCATCTTAGGCATCTTTAACAGTTATTTCTTCAACACCTGTATCAATTAACAGTTGTTTAATTGTTTCAACATCATCAGACACAAACTCCATCATAAATTTGTCATCCGTAGTTCTTGGATCTGGATTCTGAGGTTTTGCACCTGGATACATTTTGTTTCTTACCAAGAAAGTCAATGACATCAAGTGAGCAGAACAGAATACCATCAATTCAAACATCGGGTCTACAAAAGCTCCCATGTTATGAAACCAGTCAAATGATGGTTTACCTCCAATATTCTGTGGCCAGTCGTGATTCATGATCCACGCGGTCAATGTGATCCCGATAGTAACACCATAACAAGCGTAAATAAATGCAGCATCAGAGATTCTTGTCTTTCTAAGTCCAAGTGCTTTGTCCAATCCGTGTACAGGGAATGGTGTATAAACTTCGTTTATCTTGATCCCTTTATCATTGAAGGCTTTAACGCCGTGCATCAAATCATCGTCGTCGCCGTAAAGTCCATATATAATCTTAGTGGTGCTCATCTCCTTCTTTTGCTTTATAAGTTTCACCGGAAATTTTCAAAATACTCTTCAATTCGGCCTGTGCAATTACAGGGAATGTTCTCGCATATAAAAGGAATAATACAGAGAAGAATCCAATTGTTCCAAGATATACACCAACGTCAATAACAGTTGGTTTAAACATCGTCCATGATGATGGTAAATAATCTCTGGACAAGTTGATAACGATAATATCAAAACGTTCAAACCACATACCGATGTTTATAATCAATGCAATGATCAAAGTCCAGAAAATATTAGTTCTTACTTTCTTGAACCAGAATGCTGCAGGAACAACCAAGTTACAGATAATCAATGCCCAGAATGCCCACCAATAAGGACCAACAGCTGCTCCAGGAGAAAGGTATGTAAAATCTTCAAATCTTGATCCTGAATACCAGCCTATGAAATATTCTGTTGCATAAGCTACAGTTACCATACCACCTGTTACTACGATTACGATATTCATAATCTCGATGTGATACATGGTGATATAATCTTCTAGGTGACAAACTTTTCTTGCAACCAACAAAAGGGTCTGTACCATTGCAAATCCTGAGAAAATCGCACCTGCTACGAAATATGGAGGATAGATAGTGGAGTGCCAACCTTTGATTACCGATGTGGCAAAGTCAAAGGATACGGTGGTGTGTACCGAGAATACAAGCGGCGTTGCCAGACCTGCCAAAACCAAAGATAACTCTTCAAATCTTTGCCAGTGTTTTGCTTTTCCGCCCCAGCCGAAAGCCAGGATTGTATAAATCTTTTTATTGAATGGTGTTTTTGCTCGGTCTCTGATCATTGCAAAGTCAGGAATCAGTCCCATAAACCAGAATACTACTGATACAGAGAAATAAGTCGAGATTGCAAATACGTCCCAAAGAAGTGGCGAGTTAAAGTTAACCCAAAGAGAACCAAACTGGTTTGGTAAAGGGAAAACCCAATATCCAACCCAAACTCTACCCATGTGGATTACCGGGAAGATAGCCGCCTGACATACTGCGAAAATGGTCATCGCTTCTGCAGAACGGTTTACAGACATTCTCCATCTCTGTCTAAATAATAATAGTACGGCAGAAATCAATGTTCCGGCGTGACCGATACCTACCCACCATACAAAATTGGTAATATCCCAACCCCAGTTGATGGTTCTGTTAAGTCCCCAGGCACCGATCCCGGTTCCGATGGTGTAAGCAATACAACCAAATCCGTAAACGAACAGTACCAAGGCAGCATACAAAGATGCCCACCATAATTTGCCTGCACGTTCTTCGATAGGTCTTGCGATATCTTCTGTAATATCGTGATAAGTCTTATGACCAATAATTAAAGGTTCCCTTATCGGAGCTTCGTAATGTCCTGACATTTTTTACCTATTTATTATTTAAACTTTCTTTTCTGTTTCTGATTTTTGTATGGTAGAATACATTTGGTTTTGTACCAATTTCTTCTAACAAAACATATTTTCTGTTACTGCTGAACAAGCTGCGAACTTCCGAGTTGACGTCATTCATATCTCCAAACTTCAAAGCACCAGTTGAACAAGCATTGGCACAAGCCGTTTGGAATTCTCCATCCTGAACTTTTCTGCCGTCTTTCTTAGCTTCCAGGATAACATTCTGTGTCATTTGGATACACATAGAACATTTTTCCATTACCCCTCTTGTTCTTGTAACAACATCTGGGTTAAGAACCATTCTTCCAAGGTCATTATTCATATTGAAATCAAACTTGTCATTCAATGCATAATTGAACCAGTTGAATCTTCTTACTTTATAAGGACAATTGTTTGCACAATATCTAGTACCAATACATCTGTTGTAAGCCATTTGGTTTTGACCTTGCTTACCGTGAGATGTTGCAGCAACCGGACAAACAGTCTCACAAGGAGCGTGGTTACAGTGCTGACACATTACCGGTTGGAAGATTACATCCGGATTCTCAGCAGCATTTTCCAATGCTCCTTCAATTCCTAGAAGGCTACTTCCGTAAAGTTCTGGCACAGCCATTCCTTCTTTAAGACCTTCGTAAACTTCAACTTTTTGTTCTGTAGAATAGTAACGGTCAATTCTTAACCAGTACATATCTCTGGACATTCTCACTTCATCTTTCCCAACTACAGCAACGTTGTTTTCAGCCTGACAAGCGATAACACAAGCACCACAACCAGTACAAGAGTTAAGGTCAACTGATAAGTTGAAGTGAGGACCATCTGTATCATCAAAAGAATCCCAAAGATCAACTTTTCCAATTGGAAGTTCACCTCCAATGGTGTGCATTGCCAAAGGTTTGTTCCACTCATCTACTGGTTTGTTGATGAAATCCTCCAAAGTAACTTCTTTAGCAATTTCATAACGACCCATCAAAGTATTCTGAAGCTGCATTCCTGCAAACTCGTGTCCGTCTCCGGATTTCTCTATTTTAACGTTGGTAAGAACCGTATTGTAACCATCGAACAATGGATAAGCATTAACTCCAGTCTCTGCTACTTTACCAGAATCTTTCTTACCATAACCAAGAGCTAGTCCAAGAGAACCGTCTGCCTGACCTGGTTGGATAAACACTGGTACGTCTTTCAAAGTAAAGCCATTAACAGTAACGTTAACTGTATCTCCATCCAACTGCATTCTTGCATTAAGACTGTTTTCCAATCCTAGGCTTTCTGCATCTTTTGGCGAAATAGTAAGATAATTATCCCAAGACAGTCTTGAGATTGGATCCGGAAGCTCCATCAACCAAGGGTTGTTAGATTGTGTTCCGTCACCAATAGAAGGTTTAGTATAAAGCTGTAATTCTAATTGAGCTGGTTTGAAAGCTGATAATTCAGCAACAGCTTGAGCTGCGTTTCCACCAGTGTAAGCTAATCCTGTAGAAAGTCCACCTTCAGTAAAACCATTATAAAGTGTTTTATTGAAAGTTTTACCAGCGTTAAGTGTTAAAGCATTAGCCTTAAGATAATCGTAGTAATTGTTAGCTGGACTATTTTTTCCATTAACCCAAACCAATAGAGATTCTTCAATCTGTCTGGATTTGTAAATCTTTTGGATAGTTGGTTGCATCAAAGAGTAAGCACCAGTCTCAGGAGTAATATCTCCCCAAGATTCTAACCAGTGTGCGTAAGGAATAACGGCTTTAGAAGCTTTGTAGATATCGTTTTTCTTATCCGTAATTGCAACAGAATAAGGAACTTTTTTGATAGCATCTTCTAAAAGTTTTCCTTTTGCATGAGAATAGATTGGGTTAATATTGTTAGTAACAAGAACACCAACTTGTCCACCATTCAACCAAGAAACAAATTCATTGAATCTTGCATTGTCATATTCTTTAAGGAAATTAGCTTTACCTGTGAAAGCTTTAGATCCTAATTTTTGATTGATTAAATGAGCTAAAACATAAGCTGCTTTTGAACCATCTGCCAAAACAACTGCTTTGTCTCCTTTTGCCTGAAGTTCTTTAACAATTTCAGAAGCTACTTTATCAGAAGTTCCTCCATTCAATCCGTTATAAACCTCTACTAAAGTTTTGAAAACTCCACTTGGCTTCAATCTATATCTTGAATCTGAGTTAGCACCAGTCAAACTAAGGTTTGATTCAACCTGGATGTGTCTCAACATATCAGGACCTGGTTTTCTAGCTGCAGCATAAGAAACTTCTAAGCTAGAAGCGTTATAATCTCCTAAGAAATCTGCATTGAAAGAAACAACTAACTGAGACGTGCTAAGGTCGTAAACCGGTAATGCTCTTTGTCCGAAAACTTCCTGAGCTGCGTCTAATGCAGCGGCGTAAGGAATTGCATCGTAAGTTACTAATTCAGCAGAAGGATATTTAGCTTTGAAATCTCCAAACAATTTTTTGAAAGTTGGACTTGGGAAAGAGTGAGATAATACTACAATCTTTTTTCCACCAGCCTGAGATTCTGCTAAACCTTTTAGGATAAAATCATCAACTTTATTGAAATCTTCTTGCTCATCTCCATTCAAAGCGGGTTTTTTCACTTTATCATTATCATAAAGAGAAAGAACACTTGCCTGAGCTCTTGCATTAGTAGTTCCAAGAGAACCTGCAGCAGGATTAGGATCAATTCTGATTGGACGACCTTCTCTTGTTTTAACTAAAACGCTAGAAAAATCAAAACCATCAAAATATGAAGACGCATAAAAATTAGGAATTCCCGGAATAATATCGTGTGGCTTAACCACATAAGGAATTGTTTTGATAACCGGAGCTTCACAAGCCGCCAAAGTTACAGCAGCTGTAGAGAATCCTAACAACTTAAGAAAATCTCTACGAGACGTTCCTTCTTTATTAGAATCATCTAAGAATTCTTCAACCGGAATTTCATTCTGGAACTCTTTAGCAGCCAACTTTCCATTCAAAGTTGGATCTTTTAGTTCGTGAATACTTCTGAATTGTATTTTATTTGAAGCCATTTATACTTCTAATTTTGTTATTAATAATGACATTTACCACACTCAAGACCTCCAATTGCATCTACAGTGATCTTGCTTCCTTCACCATATTGTTTTTTCAACTTATCATGCAGATTTTTGAAGTATTCTTTATTATAACCGTTGTTCATATCTACTTCTGTAGTTCTGTGACAATCGATACACCAACCCATTGTGAAGTTGTTAGCCATCTGAACCACGTTCATTGTATCTATTTTTCCGTGACAAGCTTTACAAACAACATCAATCTTGTTAGCAGCATCTTTTTGTTTAGCGTTGAAGCTATTGATAATTGCCTGCTCGCCAGCTACAACGTGCTGAGAGTGATTGAAATATACGAAGTCTGGCATATTGTGAATTCTTGTCCACTCTACCGGTTCTGTTTTACCAGTATAAGCTTGTTTAGACTCATCCCAACCTACGTGTGCATAAAGCGTTTTGATTTGACTTGTGTAGAATTCTCTGTCTTTTCCTGGCTCGATGTATTTACCTTTATACTCAGAAATAGATCTGTGACAGTTCATACAAACGTTAAGAGAAGGTATCTCGGAAACTTTACCATACTTGGCACTTGAGTGACAAAGCTGACAGTCGATTTTATTTTCTCCAGCGTGGATCTTGTGAGAGAAGTAAATTGGTTGTTCAGGAGCATACCCTTTATAAACACCAACCCACATCAACCAGTTCCAAACACCGTAAGCAGCGAATAACGCCAACAAAGCAACGATGCCTTTTCCTACATAACTGTACTTCTCATATAAAGCAGAGAAAGAAACAACTCTTGTAGAATTAAGTTCTGATAATTCTGGAGATTGTTGAATTTTTACTAATTGACGAATTTTAAGCAACAACCAGAATAATAATCCCGCGATAGCGATCAAAGCCGCAATCATAATTTTAGAATCCAACTGTTGAGCTTTTGCAGCTTCGATAGATGCAGTAGTATCTACTGTTGCTGCGCCATCAGCTTCTGCTACTGGCTCTTCTTTTGGAGGATTGGTGGTATATTCTAAGATATCATCGATATCCTGATCAGAAAGTTTCCCTTCGAATACCTGCATCGCAACTTTTCCATTTTCTTCATAGATTTTGTTTGCGTATGCATCACCAGATGCTCTAAGCTTCTCATTATTGCTGATCCACTTATGAAGCCAGTCAACATCCTGACCGTCTTTTTTAACTTTTTCAACAACACCGCCAAGTGCAGGTCCTACAATTTTTTTGTCCAATGCGTGACAAGCAGTACAGTTTGCTTTGAAAAGCTCCTGTCCTTTTTTAGGATCACCTTGTGCATAAACGGAAGCGCCGGTTGATAACAATAGACCAATTGCTATCAGACCCTTTTTGTAATGCTTTCTCCAACTAATCATTTATATAATCTTGGGTTAGTAAAATTTATTGAGTTTACATTCAATTCCGCAAAAATAGCACTTTAACAAAAATTAAGACGACCTTATCGGATGGTTTTTGTCAAATCTAATTAATTTGTAAACGTTCTAAATAACAGAGTTTGCGTTTCATTCAATTTATTTTAAATTTGTAAAAAATAATTTTTAAATGAACCATCTGTTTAAGCTTTTCATCTTTTCAGCACTATTTTGTTTTTACCAAATTGATGCTCAATATGTTGTAAAAAAAGATACTTTATCGGGAACTGAACTTTCTTTCTCTCTAGACGAGCGTGTAAATGATGCTTTGGAAAAGATTGAGGACAAATGTGACCGTAATGCAAGTGCTCCTGTAAAAGCCCCAACAAAAGTTCTTGTTGCTAGCAGAGAACTTACAAATGCTGAAATTTGCAGAAAGAATCCAAAAATTATGGGTTTCAAAATTCAGGTAGTGATTGTAAAGAGTAACGATGAAGCTAGAAAAATTGCTACAGAATTCAGAGGTAACTTCAGAAATCTAAAAGTAGAAACCGATGCTTCCCTTAGACCTAACTATAAAATATTGGCCGGAAGTTACTTCTCTAAACAAAGTGCTTCAGACGATTTGAGGAACGTCTCGAAGTTGTATCCTTCGGCAAGAGTCATTCCCTACGCTGTCTTTTGTGTAGAAGCTAAATAAAAAAATAATTATTATAATCAAAAACAAAAACGCCTTCAGAATTCTGAAGGCGTTTTTTATCTGTAGTAAGTTTCCAAAAATTGGTAAAACTCTGTCAATCGATAATAATTATTAATTCCAAGATAGATTGTCATGATTAAAAGCAATCCGTAAAATAAACTTAAAGTAAGGCTTTTGTCCCGATAACTATAAAATAACCAACCTATCAAAAGTGGATAAACAAACACGAAATGTCCGCCGTAAATATAGGACGTATGCAGCCCGAATTTCAAAACGCAATGAACTAAAATATCAAATAAGAATGTCATTACAAGAATCCAGATCAGTTTGTTTCTGTAATTCTTGAAAACACTCCAAATCATTAATAATAAAATCAATCCGATAAAAAAATAAGGAATCACTGATGTGTAAACATCCATAAACAAAGCCTTATATTCAAAACCTTTTTTGTTGTGATAATCTCTGATAACCAAACTTGGAAACAAAATATTCCCGCCAAAAAACCAAGAGTAAATCATATCCCAAAGTGGCGTCACTTTTGGCTGAGAGAATTTATCATATTGCTCTTCGGTTTTGTTGAGGAAATTTTGGAAATTAAAATTCAGCCTCAACATAAAAAGGAATACAAAAACAACAACCGAAGTTGCAATTTTCGCGACAGCCATCCCGAGTTTTTTCCAGTTCCAGAAGATTTTCTTTTCAAACAGAAACGGAATATAAACTTTGACAATATTCGTAATCGTTAATCCACCGATAAAAACAGAACCAAAAATAGTTGCTCCAAACGAAATCGGCTTATCTTCCTGAATTTTCTTCGCAGAATAATAATAGAAAATCGAAAGAAACAGTAATGTATAAGTATAAGTTTCCGGCGTGAAACTCAACAAAATATTCGTCACAAACAATCCGTAAAATGCTAAAATTAATAAGCTGATTTTTATTGGAAGCTGGATAATATTATTCAGATACTTGAAGATTTGAACATTGGCAAGAGAAATTACAACGGTTGAAAATAATGATAAAATCAACCTAAAAACCGAATCATACCGATTTCCAGAAATCCATAATGCAAAATCCCTGATGCAATCGAAAAAATAATTGGACAAAGGATGTCTCTCAAAACCGCCACCAGTCTGAACTATCGCTCGGTTATCAAAACTGAAATAACCATCCCAGGGGATTCTGTCATCATAAACGATTCGGAAATCCTCTGCAATAAACCAGGCATTGGCTCCGTAAAGAATGATGAAGAAAAGAAAAATCAGTAATTCTGTTTTATTTGACGGAAAGACGATTTTCAAAAAGGATAAAATTTTGTTCAATAGTTTCAAACTCAAATATTTTCTGCAAAAATAATGTTTAAACTTAAATCTCGAAATCAATTTTACGAACTACAAGACAATTGACTACAACCTGTTTGATTATCATATTTCGATGGTCTCCTTTGATTGAACTCCGGAAAGCGGTTTTCATAAGGATTTTGTAAAGCTTCTTTCAGTTTGAAAAACATTTTGTAATCGCCATTTTCCGCATCTTGAATAGCTTCGAATAACAAATAATTTCTTAGAATGAATTTCGGATTTGTTTTAGACATTAGTTCCAAAGATTCTGTCTCTGAGATTTCATTTTTGAGCTTTCTTTCCTGATATTTTTCGATAAAAATTGACAGTCTTTTCAATTCATTTTCATTCAGGGTTCTGTAAAAAGAATTAGAAAAATCATCGGTTTTAATTTCTGAAATTGATTTTTCAAGGCTTTGGAAAAATAAAGTGTAATCCAAATTCAAATCCTGCATCAGCTGTTGCCATTCTGTGAAGAATTTTTCATCTTCTGCCAAAACCTCATCGAAACCAAATTTATCGGCTAACATTTTGTCGTGTTCTGTCCAGAATCGTTTTGCGTAATCGTCCAGAATTTTTTCCATAATTTCAGAATCGTTAATCAAAGGAAAAATGGCGTTGGCTAAAGCTGCTAAATTCCAATGAGAAATTTGTCCTTGTTTTCCAAAAGCATATCGTTTTCCCGGCAGATCCGTGGTGTTTGGCGTGAATTCCAGATCATAACCATCCATCATAGAAAATGGCCCATAATCTATCGTCAAGCCAAGAATCGACATATTGTCGGTATTCATCACACCGTGAACAAAACCAACGCGGTACCAATCGATTATCATCTTCAAAGTTCTGTAGCAAATTGCTTGAAACCATTCAATGTATTTATTTGGATTATTCTCTGTATTAATTTCCGAATAAAAATTTTCAATAGTATAGTCAGCTAATTGTTTTAATAAATCAGTTTGGTTTCTTGCGGACAATAATTCAAAATGTCCAAAACGAAGAAAAGATTCAGCCGTTCTTACAACAACTGCACCTTGCTCTTTTTGTGGATTTCCAGAATATTGGATATCCCGAATCACATCTTCCCCAGTTTTGGAAAGACTCAAAGCTCTGGTTGTAGGAACGCCAAGATGGAACATCGCTTCACTCATCAGATATTCCCTTATCGAGGAACGCAAAACCGCTCTTCCATCTGCGTGTCTGGAATATGGTGTTGCGCCTGCTCCTTTCCATTGGATTTCTGTTTGATGATTTCCGTTAATGATTTCGCCTGCATAGATTGCTCTTCCATCACCCAATTGTCCTGCCCAATTTCCAAACTGATGTCCGGCATAAGCCGTTGCGTATGATTTTATATTATCTGGAAGATTTTGCGCTGCTAAAAAGTCTTCATTATTTTCTAATTTTCCCAAACCAATTTCTGTCGACAACTCTTCATTAAAATCAATTAATTCAGTTTGATTAAAACAGGCAGGCTCAACAGAAGAAAACAATACATCAGGTGTTTGTCTCTGCATTAGATTTCCAGAGACATCTCCTGGAAATTTCTGAGTGAATTTTTGGGTAATACTTTTTATATTCATGTATCAAAAATCCCGCAATGCTGCGGGATTTATTTATTTGTTAAAATCAATATCTTCTCCTGAGTTCAAAGCCTCATTAGAATTATCTTCTTTTTTCACTGGTTTGTCAGGAACTTCTTTTACAGGATTTTTTAGTTCGTCGATGGTCTGTAATCCACCATCATCACCATACCCGTTTCTTAGATTATTGAGATCTGAACAACTTCCAGTCCAATTGGTTGGTTTGATAAATTTATCTTCCGGCAGAATATTCAAAGCTTTATCTGCGAACACTTTCTTCATATAAATAGCCCAAATCGGAAGTCCCATTTTTGCGCCTTGTCCTTCACCTGTGCTCCAGAAGTGTGTTGCTCTGTCTTCCCAGCCAACCCAAACATCGGTTGCCAATTTAGGAACAATTCCGACAAACCATCCATCTGAGTTTTTCTGTGTTGTACCTGTTTTACCCGCTATTTCTACACTGGCAGGGATCCCTCTTCTTCTCAATTCTCCAGAAGCCGTTCCAAATTCTGTTACACCTTTCATCAAATCGATCATAGTGTAGGCATACATCTCATTCATTACTTCTTTCACTACTGGTTTCACCTCTTTTATTACTCTTCCGTTGGCATCTTCTATCCTCCAAATCATTTCTGGCTTTGTGTAGTTTCCAAAATTGGCAAAAGTACTGAACGCGCCTAACATTTCATAAATCGTAATATCAGAAGTACCTAAAGCCATTGGCAAATGCTTATCAATAGGGCTGGTAACTCCCAAATCTCTTGCTAATTGGATGACATTTTCCGTTCCAGACATTTCAGCTAATCGAATTGCTACTGGGTTTAAAGATTTTGCAATACCTTCTTTCATCGTAACACTTCCTCCGCCACCTTTCACATACCAACTTCCTTTGGCATAGGGCGCATTGGAAATCGTTGAGCAAGGAGTCATTCCTAAATGCATAATTGCAGTTGCATATACAAATGGTTTGAAAGTAGATCCTACCTGTCTTTTACCTTGCTTTACGTGGTCATACTGGAAATGTTGCCAGTTGATACCCCCAACCCAAGCTTTGATATCTCCAGTTGCTGGTTCCATAGACATCAATCCGGCTTGTGCAATCTGTTTGTGATAACGGATAGAATCCCAAGGTGACATTTCTACTTCTTCCTCTCCTTGCCAAGTAAATCTGGTCATTTTTGTAGGCTCGTGGAAATCCATCATAATCGAATCTTCCGACATTCCTTCAGCTTTTAATTGTTTGTAACGTCCTGTTCTTTTAACTGCGGACATCATCAGATCATTAATCTGAGTTTTGGAAAGATTATAATAAGGACGATTGGGGTTACGTCTCATTTCATTATCAAAGTTTCTTTGAAGATCAGTCAAATGTTCTTTGATGGCTTCTTCTGCATATCTTTGCATTCTGGAATCCAAAGTCACATAGATTTTCAATCCATTCTTATAAAGATTCAGTTCTTTGCCTGTTTCTTTTTCATAAGATTCTAAATATTGCTGAATCTCTTTTCTCAAGTAGAATTTGTAATAAGAAGAATAACCTTCTTCCACTGTTTTGATTTCGTGGAAATCCACAACGATCGGTGTTGCTACAGCTTGATCATAAGTAGATTGATCTATGTAACCAGTTTCTAACATTTGCTTCAAAACAACATCTCTTCTGGTTTTTGCTCTTTCAGGGTTTCTGTACGGGTTATTTCTTCTCGGCGCTTCCAACATTGCTACAAAAGTCGCAGCTTCTGGCAATGTCAACTGATTAACAGATTTGTTGAAATAAACTCTGGAAGCCATTTCAATTCCTTTTGCATTGAAAAGGAAATCCATTTTGTTGAAGTATAAAGCAACAATTTCTTCCTTCGTATAACGTTTTTCAAGACTTACTGCAACGCACCATTCTTTCAGTTTTTGGAACGCTCTTTCTATTTTGTTCTGAGACGCATTTCCTGTAAACAATAATTTTGCTAACTGTTGTGTAATGGTAGAACCTCCACCTCTTTCTCCACCAAATCTTACAGCTCTAATAATTGATTTCAAATCAATACCAGAATGTTCCTTAAAACGCTCATCTTCTTTAGCTTGCAGAGCATAAACCAAATATGGAGGCAACTGTTTATAAGTTACTGGCTTAGTTTTTTCTTTCTCGAATTTCCCTAACAAAACGTTATCGGAAGAATAAATTTCCGAAGCAACATAAATATCAGGATTTTCCAACTCTTTTACATCTGGCATATCTCCGACGAAACCTTGAGAAACGGCGAAGAATAAACCAGAAATACCCAGCACAACAGCTAAAAATCCTATCCAAATGAACTTGATCCATTTTCGGATTTCCGATTTAGCTTTTCTCTTATCTGGCAGAGGGAAAGTTTTATTTTCAGCTTTTTTATTTTCCATTAATAAATTATGGCTTTAAGTTTTGAATTTTAATACCTAAATCTTCTATTCCCGGTAAGATATTTTTCCTCATTGCCTGTACAACTTTCACAGAATAATTACCGTTTTGAGGGAATTTGTAATTAAGCTTATATTGAAATAATGTTTCCTTTGTATCTCCAAATCCCGTTCCCAACCACTCTCCATTTGGTTTTGCCAAAACATAGTTGAGTGTATCTGTAGCAATTGCTTTTTTATTGTTTTCAACAGTCGCAATCAACCTAAGATTACTGTAAGGATAATCATTATTATTACGAACTACAAAAGTGATATTTTTCTGATTCTGAGCATCAGTTACATCAAAATCAAACTGTTGAACTTTCTTTTTATCCCATTGGTTACCAACATCATTTACCAACACTTTATCATCTCCGTTCTGGCAAGAAAAAAGTGAGATCAATAGAACAAAAGCAAAAAGTGATCTAAGCATTCCCTTCATTTTTAGGAGGTGTTTTCTTTTTCGGTTTTTTGAACGGTTTTTTGTGCGTTTTATTTTCCTGAGCTTGATTATTATCTGTCGCCTGAACACTTGGAGTCACCGATTTGTTTTCTACCGGCTTTTGTCCTTTCTGGCGATTTCTATTATGATTTTGCTTCGGATTTTTATTTTCTGAAACTTGCTGATTATCAACTGCTTTAATTTTTGGAGTAGCAGATTTGTTCTCTCCAGGTTTTTGTTCATTAGAACGATTTCTGTTTTCCTGCTGACGAGGATTTCTATTATCCTGTGATTTCGCAGGTCTGTTATCAACTTGTCTCGGGTTTCTATCTCTGTTGCTCTGACCGCTTCTTGGTTTTTTGAATTTCTTCTCAAAACGATCAACACTATTTTCCTGAATCAAATCCGAAGTTACCAAAGGATTTTCAACAACTTTCAGATCTTCCAAAGCAGGTGCTTTTTCACCATTTTTATTAATGGCAATCAACTTCTTCACTTCATAAATATCCAAATCATACCAAGCCATAGAATTCTCTACATAGGCAAACCACATTTTCTTTTTGAAAACATCGATTTTGATACAAAAAGCTCTTCCTTTCTCGGTATTCAGAACTGTGCTCGATGATGGAAAATCTCTAAGAACATCCAGATAACTATCCAGTTCGTAATTCAGACAACATTTCAGTTTACCACATTGTCCAGCTAATTTTTGAGGATTGATACTCAGTTGCTGATATCTTGCCGCATTGGTATTAACAGAACGGAAATCGGTCAGCCAAGATGAACAGCACAATTCTCTTCCACAAGAACCAATTCCACCGACTTTTGCAGACTCTTGACGGAATCCAATCTGCTTCATATCAATCTTCGTGCGGAAATTGGAAGCATATTCTTTTATCAACTGGCGGAAATCAATCCTGTTGTCCGCTGTATAATAAAAAGTGACCTTGGAGCCGTCTCCTTGGTACTCTACATCTGTAATTTTCATTTCAAGATTGAGTCCGTAAGCTATTTTACGGGCATCAATCTTGATGTTATTTTCTTTTTTTCTAAGATCTTGCCATGTTTCAATATCTTTTTGATTGGCAAGTCTATAAATTTTAAGGGCGTGCTCTTCTGGAACATTCTTCTTTTTCATTTGGATTTTAACCAATTCTCCAGCAAGACTTACTACACCTATATCGTGACCCGGACTAGATTCTACAGCAATGATACTACCAATATGCAAGGGCAGGTTGTTGACGTTTTTATAATATAATTTACGATCGTTTTTAAAACGAACTTCCACATATTCAGAACTTTTAGATTTTGAAGGATCAATATCAGAAAGCCAGTCAAAAACACTTAATTTATAACTATTCCCGCAGGTATCTACACTACTACACCCATTAGCGGACTTTGTGCCGCAAGAATGGGAAGAATCGCCGGATGTTTTACATCCACAACTCATATTTTATTTTTTATGTCTGATTGCAAAGTTAATATAATTTTTATTTAAGCTTAACGATAATATCTTTTAAAAATATTTTTTTATTAAATTTAAGTTAATACTGAATTAATATTAACAATTAATCAAAAAAAATAGCTTATTGTTAATATTTAATCAAATTCAATATTAGTAATTTATTATGATTTGCACTGTATTGTTTAAAGTTAAACTAAATTAAAAAAAAACAACAAAAACAATATAATTTCCTAATATTCAGAAACATAAAACAAAACTCAACTTAAACAATTATTCTACGAATAGCAATGTTTAACATTTTTTATGTTTTTTTTCGATTGTTATTAAAATAATTATAAATTTGGAACATTAATAATAATTATATGAAACGAATTTTAATATCAATGGCATTAGCAGCCGGAGTTATGACCTACGCTGGAGGTTTCCGAGTATCTCTACAAGGTGTTAAACAGCTGGCGATGGCTCACACTAGTGCTCACGCAGAGGATGCAAGTGTTGCATTCTTCAACCCAGCAGGGATTTCTTTCATTCCTTCAAAACTAAGTGTGGTAGCAGGAGGTTTTGGAGTATCAAATCAGATAACATATCAAAACACAAGTACGCTGCAGCAAACCGAAACAGACAATCCGCTGGGTACGCCAATTTATGCCGCAATAGCATATAAGGTTTTGGACAATCTTTCTTTAGGTTTTAGTTTCTCTACACCTTTTGGAAGCACTATCGAATGGCCAAGCGATTGGGAAGGTAAAGAAATCGTTCAGAAACTGGAACTGAAAAGTTATTTCTTCCAACCAATGATTTCAGTTAAACTGGCACCTTGGGCATCTTTTGGAGCAAGTTACATCTACGCCAAAGGAAAAGTGGACTGGACAAAAGCTCTGACTCAATACGGCGGACAGCTCAATCTTTTAGATGACAGCGCTACAGGACATGGTTTCGGTTTTGGTTTCTATTTCCAGCCAAATAACAATTTGGATGTCAGCGTAGCATACAGATCACCAGTGGATATGAAGGCAAAAGAAGGTAAGGCAACTTTTACGGTGCCATCTTCTCTGCTATCTAATTTTAATAGTGGTTCGGACAATTTCAAGGCTACACTTCCTCTTGTGGACGAATACACGATTGGTGTTACATACAAAGTTACACCTAAATGGTTAATTTCTGCGGACTATAATTACCACGGTTGGGAAAGATACAGCAAGTTGACACTTGACTTCAGTACAGTTGCAGCAGGAAATCAGCCAAATGATCCAACCGTCTCCGTATCACCTAAAAACTTTAAGAATACATCCAGTGTGCGTATCGGAACACAGTATGCGTTTAACGATATGATTTTTGGTAGATTGGGTTGGTACTATGATCAGTCACCTTATGCAGACAAAGATTTTATCCCTGAAACACCTTCTTTTGACAATTATGTTATAACAGGTGGTGTAGGATTTAAGTTCAACAAACTTGGAGTAGATCTTTCCGGAGCGTATGCAATGCCAAAGAGCAGAACATTTAACAATCCCAACCTGAATTTTTCGGGGCAGGCAAAGGCTGATGTATTCTATTTTGGTCTTGGATTATCTTATAACGCATTCTAATATTTGAATTAATTATGAAAAAATTATATATATCAACAGTAGCTGCAACGCTTTTACTTGCGACAAGTTGTCAGACAGATTTTGAAAACAGTACAGAGGACGTTGTAGTAACTTCAGGTGAAGCTAATTTCTCTAAGTATGTGTCTTTAGGAAATTCTTTAACTGCTGGTTACAGAGATGGTGCTCTATATGCAGACGGACAGAACGAGTCTTACCCAAGTATGATTGCTAAACAAATGCAATCAGCGGGTGGTGGAGAATTCAAGCAGCCATTGATGCCCGATAACAATGGAGGTCTACTACTGACTCTGCCGACAGGAAATGTACAGATAGCAGATACCAAAAGAGTAATTACCGGCTTCAGTGCAGGAACACCTACAATAGCTTTTGCTAATGATAACAAAGCAGCTACTATTACCAATACTGTGTTAACAGGCCCATTTAATAATATGGGAGTTCCTGGTGCAAAAGTATCACATCTGTTAGCTCCTGGTTATGGAAACGTTCAAGGTATTCTTGCAAAAACAGCTAACCCTTATTTTGTTAGATTTGCATCAAGCCCAACAACTTCTGTTATCCAAGACTTTTTAGCACAGAAACCAACATTTTTCAGTTTATGGATTGGCAATAATGATGCTCTTCTTTATGCTTTAGCTGGTGCTGATGATACTGTTGAAACATTAACTCCTGCAGATCAATTCGGAACCTATTATAATCTCTTGGTGTCTCAAATCAAGACTTCCGGAGCGAAAGGTGTAATTGCAAACATCCCAAATGTAACAACAATTCCTTCTTTGACAACCGTTCCTTATAATCCGTTAACAGCAACGTTGCTTGGTAAGGGAGATGTAAATGTTGGAAACGCTACGATTGACCAACTAAATAGTAGTTTATATGGACCACTTAATCAAATTTTAACTGCTTTGGGAGCTGGTGACAGAATTAAACCATTATCAAAAACTGCAACCAATCCTTTATTGATTTTTGATGAAAGCCTTCCTAACCTAGGTAATGCTATAACAACAGCCGCTTTAGCATCTGGAAACCCACAATTGATGGCGTTAGCACCTTATCTTGGTGCTACCTATGGTCGCGCCAGACAGGCTAAATCAACAGACCTTATCCCTTTGACTACGTCTGGATCAATTGGTACTGCTGCAACTCTTCCTCCAGGTATCCCAGCTAGTTTAGGCGCAAGAGGTGTTGCTTACCCGTTTGAAGACAAATATATTTTAACAAGCACAGAAGCTACAGCTATTGACACTGCAATTAACAACTATAATGTTATTATTAAAAAAGCAGCTGACGATAACGGTTATGCTTTTGTAGATGCCAATGCTAAAATGGTCGAATTGAATTCTGCATCTGGAATCCAGTGGGATGGCGTAAGATATTCTGCAAAATTTGTAACTGGAGGAGCTTTCTCTCTTGACGGAGTGCATTTAACCGGACGTGGTTATGCTATTATTGCTAATGAATTCCTTAAAGCGATCAATACGAAGTACAAATCCAATCTTCCTATGATCAGCCCGAATTCTTATTCCGGTGTTACTTTTCCTTAATCAGAAATTAACTTCAATATATCAATGCCGTCTCGTTATTCCAGCGAGACGGTTTTTTGTTGGTATCAAATAATATTTTCAAAATATAAAAATTTGATTATTTTTACAAAATGCTTTCAAAAAGAGTCAAATACGCGATCAAAACTTTGCTTTTCCTTAACAGGACGAACAATGCTTCATTATTTTCCGCTAAAAAAATATCGGAGAACGAACGTATTCCGCTCAAATTTTTGGAACAAATCCTGCGTGAACTTAAGCAAAACAAAATTCTCAAAAGCGAAAGAGGTGCTGAAGGTGGCTATACTTTTATGAAAGATCCTGCTGACATCAAAGTTCTGGATGTGATTAGAATTGTAGACGGACCTGTTGCAATGTTACCTTGCGCATCACTCAATTTTTATGAAAAATGTGCGGACTGCACAGATGAAGCTACTTGTGGCATCAGAAAACTTTTAATCAATGTTCGTGACAGTATGCTTCCAATTTTGGATACAAGCATCGCTGATATGACGAAATCTGAAAAGTTCCCTATCTAAACTATGTTCACAGACGAATATTTTATGAAGATGGCTTTCCAAGAAGCTCAATTCGCTTTGGAAAAAGATGAAGTTCCAATTGGTTGCATCATTGTTTCAAATGATAGAGTGATTGCTAGATCTCATAACCTTACAGAAACACTTACCGATGTTACGGCTCACGCAGAAATGCAGGCCATCACCTCAGCGGCTAATTTTCTTGGTGGGAAATACTTACAGAATTGTACTTTATATGTGACATTAGAGCCTTGTGTGATGTGTTCCGGAGCTTTGGCTTGGTCACAAATTTCGAAAGTGGTGATTGGCGCTAGAGATGAGCAAAGAGGTTTTATCAACAAAGGATTATCTCTTCATCCAAAAACCGAAGTTGTGACAGGTGTTTTGGAAAACGAATGTTCGGCAATCGTAAAAGACTTCTTTAAAAACAAAAGATAACTATAAGTCTTTCCCCAGGTAATACAAACCTTTCAAAGTGTGAAGTTTATCCGCAATATTGATTTTATTAGTCAAAGGTTTATAAACGTGGCTTACACCGCCGGTTGCGATAACGAAACAGTTATCATTAACCTCATCATTAATCCTGTCTATAAAACCTTCTACCATACCAAGGAAACCGTAAACCATTCCGCTTTGCATACAAGTAATCGTATCCAAACCTAAAACAGATTTCGGCTTTACCAATTCGATTTCCGGTAGTTGGGCGGTTCCTTTTATCAAACTATTGAGTGAAGTTATAATTCCTGGCGCGATGATAACGCCAACAGTTTCTCCATTCTCCGTAAGACAACTTGCTGTGAGCGCAGTTCCAAAATCCAAAATGATTTTTTTATTTCTCGGATATAGATTATGCGCCGCAACAAGATTTGCATAGATATCTGTCCCCATCTGTTTGGACTTTGGAATCACTCCGGATGGTATATTTCTGTCAACAATTATCGGAATTTTCTGATGAATTTTCTTAATCGAACTTGCTACCACTTTCGTTAATTGTGGTACTACAGAACCAATAATGACTTTATCAATCTTATCAATCTCGATTTTATAAGTCTGATAAAGCATCAGAATCTGAACAAAAAGTTCATCCGTAGTTTTATAGGGTTTGGTATTAATAACCCAAGAGATGTCGCAATTGTCATCATCAAACAACCCGAAACGGATATTGGTATTTCCTATATTGATTACAATGGAATTCATTTTTTGATTTTTGTCCGAAGTCCGATGCTGGAAGACGGAAGTTTTTTACCTATAGACTATAATATTTTTTGAATTGAAATCTTCTGACTTCTGACATCCTTCTTCTGACCCTTATTTCACTTCCAAATAATTATCCTGAGGATTAACATCCGCTAATCTTTGGCTGAAATCTATTCCCATTGCTGATAACTGAGATTTTGTATATGGAATCGTAAAGCTGTACTCCTGCTGAGTCCAAGCCCAGTAAGGTAAAGTCTGAATATTACCGTAAATGTCCTTCGTCTTCCAAACTCTGGTCAAATTCAACGGAATATTATAATTGATAACTTTTTTATCTTTTGTCAAAATACTGAAATCAATCGGCATCGGAACACCGCCTTTATTCACCAAAGTAATAGTTGTTGATTGAGGGTCATATTTCACATTCTTGATTCCGTAATCAATTGTTTTGGTTGTGTTAATCCAATAATGCTGGAACCATTTCAAATCCATCCCCGAAACCAATTGTGCAATGTGGATAAAATCTCTTTCCGTTGGATGTTTCATCGCCCATTCGTCGTAATATTTCAGCATAATTTTACTCAAATTTTCTTCACCCACGATGTAACCCAACTCTACTAAAAACGTTTCTCCTTTGATATAACTTGCATAAGTATAAGCTGTTCCGTTATCGTGATGATCACCTAACCAAACTGCAGGTTCCTCTTTACCCGATTTTGCGAAATTAGCATACGCTTTCAAAGCACCAACAAATGGATTCGGTTGTGATTCTCTTGGCGGGAATAATCTGTAAGAAACAAAATCTTCTGCATACTGCGTGAAACCTTCATCCATCCAAGGTCTCACACTTTCGTTGGTTGCCAACATCTGCTGAAACCAAGAATGCGCACCTTCGTGGAACATCAATCCGCTGAGACCTTCTACTGAATTTGCTTCGCCTAGAATCATCGTACACATTCCGTATTCCATTCCTCCATCGCCACCTTGAATGAATGAGTAACTTGGCCATTTGTAACGTCCGAAAGTCGCATTCATCAACTGGTAATATTTTGTGATGTATGGTTTCATTTCTGACCAATATTTTGTTTTTTCAGATTTTTGGTAAACCAAATAAACTTTTGGTCCATCCAAAATCGGGAAACTTTCCACTGAGTAATCTCTGTCAGCCGCCCAAGCGAAATCCAGAATGTTTTTCGCTATCCATTTCCAAGTCACTTTATTAGAAATATCTTCTTTTATCGTTGCACTGCTGTCATAACCTTTTACTTCCGTTGGATTTTCCAGATTTCCTCCAGCACCTATGATATAATCTTTATCGATTTTGATATTCACTTCATAATCCGAAAATGGTGCGTGGAACTCTCTTCCAACATAATCAAACGCAGCCCAACCGTCATAATCATATTCAGCGATTTTTGGATACCATTGTGTCATTGTCATATCGACACCTTCGCGGTTGTTTCTTCCAGCTCTTCGGATTTGCATTGGGATATTGGCGTCCCATTCCATTGTGAAAGTGGTGGAGGAATTTGGTTTAATTGCTTCTACCAAGAAAACCTTCATCACAGTTCCCTGAATCTCGAATTTCAAATCTTTTCCGTTCTGCTTTATCCAACGGATATTCTGTGCACCTTCTTCATTTTTAGGAATCTCTGACAATCTGGAAACCACTGTATTCCCTACTCTTTTTGCCAATCTTCCATCGGCGTTCACACCTTGAGACTGCACACGCTGGTCCATCATAGAACCTGCTTTGAAAGCGTTCCAATACAAATGAAAATAAGCGACTTTCAACTCATCTGGTGAATTGTTTCTATAATCCAAAGTTTGTTTTCCTTGATAAGTGAAATTAGCGGCATCCACATCAATATCCATTTTGTATTTAGCATATTGCTGATAATAAGGATTTTGCTGAGCGGATAAGAGAAAAGAGAAAAGAGAAAAGAATAAAGATATTTTTAGTTTTTTCATAGGAATATGATTCAACCTAAAAGGTTTGTTGATAATAATTTTACCAAAAATACTAAGTTTTTGTTGAATGGCAAGTGTGAAACCATATAAGGTCAGCTGTGAATGGAAATTTTGTAGATTTGAAAGAAGTAATAATGTTTATGAAAAAATTATCAGATATTATTAAAGAAAAAATCCAACAAGAAATTATTTCAGGAAGATATCCATTTAAGTATTCTTATGAACAGTTTCAAATGGACGCGAACAACTACAAGGAACTTACAGATTCCGTTAAATTATTAAATACTGAATTGAGAACAGATTTAGACTTCGAAGTTGAGTATTTTGATTTCATAATTAACAAAAACACTCAATTAATTTTATCGTTACGGGAATATTTTCAAATTTCTGAAAAAGCAGAAAAGGATTATTCTACAAGTGAATATTCATATAATGTCATTAATCATTTTTGGATGATTTTCACAGTTATATCAAATAATTATATTTCCTTAAAAGATTTATTTTTAAACGGTAAAGACTATCAAGGTAAAGTATTATTTAGAAATACGATTGAATTAACTGAACTTTGCATCAGCATTCTTGGAGATGAGGAATTTTACAATTTTTTCAAAAAGGAAAACAATATAAATCATCCATCTAAAAATTATCAGACTATAAAATTTGATAGTATCAAGAAAAAATCTAATAAAATTATTCAAGAAATTAAAAAACTTCCAAACAATAATATTGACAAGGAATTGTGGGATGAATATTTAAAAATGAGAGATGAATACTATGATGATGCTTCTAAGCATATACATTCTAACTTTTTCAATTTAATGTTAAATAGTCATATACCTTTAAAGAATTTTGGCGAATTAGATTTATCGGAATCCCTTGTTCATAATCTCACAGGAATAATAAGTTCGAAAACTGAAAAAAATATTGAACAGGTAATTTTATACGATTCTATCTCATATATGATTTTGATGATTCTTTTAGTGGATAATCACAAATTACATTTTTCAAAATTGGATTATAAAACTAACTATTTAACAATATTATCTGCAAATAATTGGGAGTTATTGAAATTTAGAAAGAAACATTGAATTTATTTTTTATAATCCAAAAACATTTCCAATAAATATGTTCAGATTCCTACGGAATGACAAAAAAGTGTTTTTATGTTGATTGTTGTTTTATGTTTAATCTGCAGTCCGACTTGAGCGGAAATCCTTTTTTGCTTGGCTTCAAATTCTATTTAATGAGAAACTTTCTGCAAAAAAGATTGGGAGCGGAAGGCGGATTAAGCTGCCCCAAATTTAATCAATCCTAAAAACCGGATAAAGACGATGCGTTTTCTCGTAATAGTCCGAATGCTTATAAACCCAATCCAACTGAGCTTGTCCGTCTTCTGCAAATTTTGGATTAATGGATTTTTCCAATTCGAAAGCGGTTTTCAAAGCTTTGTTATCTTTCAGAAGTTGGCTCGCTGTATCTTCGAAAACATAAGCCGAATAATATTCTTTCTGACCCAGAATCGCATCAAAGAAATTCCAGTTGAAATAGGAATCAACCGCTTCTGGCTCCAAAGTTTCTAACAGAAATTTCACACCGTCTTGATCCAATGGAACCAGAAAATCGCCAGTTCTGAATTTGGTTTTTCCCGATTCTTTGGTCACAAATGTGTCGTAATGCAGATAATGACCTTCGTAAGGATTCTGAACGGTTTTAAAATCTTTTATTCTGTATTGCTCCACCACAATCGTCGAATCCTGTTTGATTGGAATCATTTTGATTTGATTGAGTTTCAGCAAATCGATGATTTTCCATTCGGATTGTGGAATGACGTAATATTTTGGAATCGTGATTTCTTTTGCCGGAACATAAGTATTGTAGAATTTGACAGGTTTTGAAAACTTAGAATTTCTGTCGTACCAAAGTCTCGTTTTTCCGGAAACATCGCTTGGCTTATATTTGGCTTCAAATCCTTTGAAATCGATGTTCTCATACTTTGTAGAATCGAGTTTCCAAGCCAAAGCATATCGGTTTCCAACTTTGTATTGTTTCAGATTTTCAGCTCTTTTTTGCTGAATGGTTTTATAATTTTCATCGATATAATTAAGATTGTCAACCATATAATCGTAAGTGACTTTCACACGGTCTTTGTAAGGTTTCAGCATATGCGTTTCCACAACCGTCCCGATAGAATTGAAGAGCGTTGTGTAGCCTGTCGCATATCTCGGAGAATCCACAAAAGCAGGAAAACCACCATCCGGAACATCGCCGTGAATATTGACATAAGGAACAGAAATCACGCCTTTTTTCTCCATATTTTTCAGAAGCGTTCTCTGCATTTCGTCATTGAAATAATTGCCGAGAACATTCCCCAATCTTTCCTTATTTGTCGAAATATAAGTGAAAGTGTATTGATAATCTGCGCCATTACTAACGTGATTATCAATAAAAACATCAGGTTTCAGCCACCCGAAAATCTGCTGGAAACTTTTGGAATTTTTTGAATCTGTCTTGATGAAATCTCTATTCAAATCAAAATTCCTAGCATTGCCACGAAAACCATATTCTTCCGGACCATTTTGATTGGCTCTGGAGAAACTTCCTCGGTTCAGCATTCCGCTCACATTATAACTGGCAATCGCAGCGAAGATGACGTTCTTCGGCGCCTTGATTTTTCCGGTTGCCAAGTCTCTCATCAACATCATTGTTGCATCAATTCCGTCTGGTTCTCCTGGATGAATGCCATTATTGATAAACAAAACAGACTTTCCTTTTCTCGCTTCTTCGAAACTTTTTCCTGATGGATTAAAAATCACAACATCGATTGGCGCGCCGTTGTCATCTTCGCCTTTAGTTTCGTAACTGATTGACGGATATTGTTTTGATAATTCCTGATAGAACTTTCGCATTTCATCAAAAGTCGTAGTTTGATTATCGTTGCCTTTTTCGTAAGGTGTTTGGATTTGAGAATAGCCGAAAACCGAAATTAGGATGAATAGGGTGGAGAGATTTTTCATAGTACAAATGTAGAAAACTCGAGATTTAATAAAACAAAAATCCACAGAATTTCCTGTGGATTATATTTTTAAAATGAATAAAGATAATTAGTCATTCAACTTCAAAACAGCCATAAACGCTGACTGTGGAACCTCAACTCTACCAATCTGTTTCATCTTTTTCTTACCTTCTTTTTGTTTCTCCAAAAGTTTACGTTTTCTGGAAATATCTCCACCGTAACATTTTGCGGTAACGTCTTTTCTCAAAGCTTTGATGGTTTCTCTCGCAATAACTTTTGTTCCAAGAGCTGCTTGAACCGCAATATCAAATTGTTGTCTAGGAATCAATTCACGAAGTTTTTCACACATTTTTTTACCGATGTGATAAGCATTAGAATCGTGAATCAAAGAAGATAAGGCATCTACCATATCGCCGTTGATCAAAATATCCATTTTCACTAACTTCGAAGCTCTAAATCCAATTGGATGATAATCGAATGATGCATAACCCTTAGAAATAGACTTCAATCTGTCATAGAAATCGAAAACAACCTCAGCCAAAGGCATATTGAAAATTAATTCAACTCTTTCGGAAGTTAAATAACTTTGATTAACAATTTCGCCACGTTTCTCGATACAAAGTGTCATTACGGAACCCACAAAATCTGATTTTGTAATGATAGAAGCTTTGATAAAAGGCTCTTCCACTCGATCCATTATGGACGGATCCATCATTTCCGATGGGTTGTTGATTAAGATTGGAACTTCTGGTTCTTTTTTAGAATATCCAAAATAAGATACGTTTGGAACTGTCGTAATCACATTCATATTGAATTCTCTGTCCAAACGTTCCTGAACAATTTCCATATGCAACATTCCTAAGAATCCGCATCGAAAACCAAAACCAAGTGCTGCAGAACTTTCCGGTTCGAAAACCAAAGAAGCGTCATTCAGTCTTAATTTTTCAAGAGAGAATCTTAATTCTTCAAAATCCTCAGAGTCAATTGGATAAATCCCCGCAAAAACCATTGGTTTTACTTCTTCAAAACCTTCAATCGGCGCTGCTGCAGGCTTGTTAAAAGATGTGATTGTATCTCCAACTTTTACTTCACGAGCATCTTTGATACCTGAAACCAAATAACCTACATCGCCACATTCCACAGTTTTCTTTGGAACTTGTTTCAATTTCAAAGTACCAACTTCATCAGCACCATATTCTTTACCTGTAGCGAAAAATTTGATTTTCTCGTTTTTAGTAATGCTTCCGTTAACAACTTTGAAATAAGCTTCAATCCCTCTAAACGGATTATAAACAGAGTCAAAAATCAAAGCTTGAAGCGGCGCATCTGGATCACCAACCGGCGCCGGAATTCTTTCAACAATTTGTTCCAATAAATGATGAACACCTTCGCCTGTTTTACCAGACACTCTCAAAACATCTTCATATTCGCAACCGATAAGATTCATAATCTCGTCAGTCACTTCTTCTGGGTTTGCAGAAGGAAGGTCAATTTTATTCAGAATTGGAATAATTGTTAAATCATTTTCCAAAGCCAAATACAAATTACTAATCGTCTGCGCCTGAATACTTTGAGCAGCATCAACAATCAAAAGCGCTCCTTCGCAAGCAGCGATAGAACGGGAAACTTCGTAAGAGAAGTCAACGTGTCCTGGTGTATCAATTAGATTAAGAACAAATTTTTCTCCTTTATATTCGTAATCCATTTGAATCGCGTGAGATTTGATCGTGATTCCACGTTCTTTCTCAAGATCCATATCGTCTAAGGTTTGCGATTGCAATTCCCTTTGACTAACAGTGTTTGTATATTCTAAAAGACGATCTGCCAATGTACTCTTACCGTGGTCGATATGCGCAATGATGCAGAAATTCCTGATATTCTTCATTTATAATTCTTGTAATTTGCAAAGATAAAAAAAGAGACCGAAAAGTCTCTTAAAAATATTTTTTATGAAATTTACTTTTTAAAAATGTAATCGCCTGTAAGTGGGTCAATATAAATATTATACTTTTCTTCTTTCTGTAGTTTCTTATTTTTTGCATTAGCATCTATAGCTCCCGCAATACCACCTACAAGCCCAAACATTCCGTATGTTGAATCCATTTGAACTGGGAAAAGTGTACCATAATTCGTAAAAACATAAAATCCTTTATCATCTTTAAACATTTCTAAAAACCCACTAAATATATGATGATACATCTTTCCATTTTCTACATAAGCAAACATTTTGTGTGCAGGAATTTTTTCATCACCTTTCTTAGCTCTTAATACTTCACCTTTGGAATTTTTAATCAACTCATAACCTTCTAACGGTTTTCCGTCAAAAAAAGATTTATAATCTGGATAAACCCCATCCTTGATTTGATTACTTTTAAAAAGAGGTAATTCTTTAGTAATTATGTCAGCATATTGTGGAAGCTCATTTTCATTAATTTTCAAATCTGAAGGTTTGGTTGTGTAAGAATTTTTAATAAACTCGTGCAATAGATTTGAAACAGTAAGAGACAATCCAAAAGGAGATTTCGGTAGATTTGGACTGATGTTAACAACTTTATTAATTCTATCTAAATAGTAAAATCCTCCATCTTTTGAGATGAATGAACTAATCATCACTTCCACTTTTGGAACTGCAGCACCTTGCTCCTCATCACTGAAAATTTTAAGATTTTCTAAAAAGATGACAATATCAATAGTCCCAACAGCATTTTTATTAGAAGAAACAAACCAATTATCTATACTTTTCTTTGCATCATTATCTGGAAATTCAAAACGGTATGTTTCTTTTTTATGAGTAATTGTGCCCACTTCTTTATCTTCTCGGTTGTCAATAACAGATAAAGATTTAACAGTCTTTGTATTATCTCTGATAGATTCGTTCAGCTTTATTGTTACTGTTTTCTGAGAAAAAAATAAGACTGGAAATAATAGAAGAAAATATTTGATTTTCATTTTAATTAATTTTTTTTTGCAAAAGTAAATTATTAGTGTTTACTACAATCTATATTATATAAAATTAATTTTATGAATCAAATAAGCAAAGTATTATAAACGTTAATGTTTCATAAAAAAAAGAGAATGATGAAAAAAGTTTTATTTTTGCAAATTAATTAGAATCAAGTAAGCAGAATTATTCTGTGCGGAATTATGAAGAAATATATCAGTTTAGTAGTATTATCTATGTTTTTGCTGTCTTGCAAAACTGAAATGGATCAGGCGATGAAGAGTGCCGACAAAGATTTTATCTTAAAAGTTGCAAACGAAAAATTTGCGAAGAAAAAGTGGGCAGATGCCTTGGCTTTATATGACAGATTGCCAAATCTTGTGGCTGGAACAGATGATGCTCCAAACGTGGTTTTCAACTCCGCGTATGCCAATTATTATGACAAAAATTACAGATTAGCGGCTAATCAATTCAAAAATTTTGCTATTAGTTTCCCTCAGGATTCTAGAAAAGAAGAAGCAGCTTATCTATCAGCTCTTTGTTATTATGAAGGATCTTTGCAGTATAATTTGGATCAAAGTAATACAGAATCTGCCATCACAGAATTACAAGGTTTCATTAATGATTATCCGGATTCTGAGCGTTCTAAAAATATCAACCAATTGATTGATGAATTAGCTTACAAACTGGAATTCAAAGCTTTTGAAAATGCGAAGCAGTATTTCAAAATGGGAGAATACAAAGCGGCTACTGTAGCATTTGAGAATGTTTTGGAAGATTTTCCAGCTACAAAATTGAAATCAAAAATTTATGATCTTTCTTTAAAATCTAAATATGAATTAGCTATCAACTCCATTTATGATTTGAAAAAAGAAAGATTAGACACGGCGGCTGCTTTTGCTAAAAGAGTGAGCACAGAGTTTCCTAACTCAGAATATTCTAAAACAGCTGATGATCTTTACGCAAAATTGGAAGACGAAAAAGTAAAATTCGCCAAAGTTCAAGTAGAAGTAGAGAAAAGAAAAGCAGAATATGAAGCTAAGGTAAAAGATGCTGAAGCTAAAGAAAACGAGAAAAAAGATCTGGCACAGGAGAAAAACCAGCTAGAAATGCAGAAAGCTGCAGAGCAGACGAGAAGAGACAGTGCGAAGATCAATTCGTCTGAGCCTCAAGCTACTTTTAAGTTTAAAAGATAATTACTATATTTGCATTCTCAAAAATATTTCCAGTCCAAATGAGTATTAAAGATACAAAAGCTGAAGTAAGTACAATTACTTACGACAAAGATAAAATCGAAGAAAAAGTAGGTAGCATCTATGAGGCTATCGTAATCATGGGTAAAAGAGCAGAGCAAATCAATGCTGAGATCCGTTCTGAACTACATGGAAAATTGGATGAGTTTGCTGTTCACAACTCTACTTTGGAAGAAGTTTTTGAAAACAGAGAACAAATCGAAATCTCTAAACATTACGAAAAACTTCCAAAACCAACTTCTATCGCTTTGAAAGAATGGTTGGATGATGAAATCTATTTCAGAAAAACTGAAGAAAAGAAATAATCTAATAGATTAAAGATATCAAAACCGTCTCGTATTAATTATGCGAGACGGTTTTTTTGTTAATAAAATTATTAATACTTTCGTTAATAAAAATCAAAGTAAAAATGAGCTTGCAAGGCAAAAAACTGATTCTTGGAATTACCGGCGGAATTGCTGCTTACAAAATGAATTATCTCGTTCGGGATTTTGTAAAAGCTGGCGCAGAAGTCAAAGTTATTATGACTAAGTCTGCAGAAGATTTCGTTTCACCGTTGACTTTTTCTACGCTCTCAAAAAATAAAGTTTACAACGATTTTTATGATGACAACAAAACTTGGAACAACCACGTTGAGTTGGCACTTTGGGCAGATTTGATTTTAATTGCACCTTGCACGGCTAATACTTTAGCAAAAATCACCAATGGACTTTGTGACAATTTTCTGATGGCAGTGTATATGTCTGCAAAATGTCCTGCTGTTGTAGCGCCCGCTATGGATTTGGACATGTATGCGCATCCAACGGTAACGAAAAATCTTCAAACTGTGGAAAGTTTTGGTCATCAAATTATTCCAGCAGAATTTGGAGAATTGGCGAGCGGACTTGTTGGACAAGGGCGATTAGCAGAACCTGAAACCATTTTCAAATTTGTCGAAAATCAATTTTCTGACTCCGAGAAAAACTTAACTGGAAAAAGATTCTTGATTACAGCTGGCCCCACTTACGAAAACATTGACCCTGTGAGATTTATCGGCAATCATTCTTCCGGAAAAATGGGATTTGATCTGGCAAAAGAAGCTGCGAAAAGAGGCGCAGAAGTCATTCTAATTTCCGGACCTTCTTCTCAGAAAGTGGTTGATAAAAATATCACGCTTCACAAAGTCACCTCTGCTCAGGAAATGTTTGATGAAGTTTTCAAATATTACGAAAATACAGACGTGGCAATTATGAGTGCCGCAGTTGCAGATTACACGCCGAAAGTTAAAGCGACAGAAAAAATCAAGAAAAACGACAACGAATTAACGATAGAATTGGTTAAAAACAAAGACATTCTCAGAACAATGGGCGAACAAAAAAAGAATCAATTTTTAGTTGGTTTTGCATTGGAAACTCAGAATGAAGAAGAAAATGCAAAAGGAAAATTAGTCAAGAAAAATCTGGATTTGATTGTCCTTAATTCTCTTCGGGATGAAGGCGCAGGTTTTGCCAATGCAACAAACAAAGTCAAATTTTTCACGCCCACCGAAGAGCAAGCTTTTTCCTTAAAAACCAAAGAAGATGTTGCCAAAGACATCCTGAATTTTATTGAACAGAAATTGTAAGAAAGTCCAGAGTTTTTCGTTATTATTTTATCCTTGTTTCAGATTATTTTCTTTGACAAAGATTGCTTATTTTTACAAACCTATTTATGAGAATGAAAAAACTACTTTATATAATTTGTGCTTTATTTTTCGCTCAAACTGCTTATTCGCAAGAGCTTTTGGCAACGGTACAAATCAACAACCAACAAATCGCAGGGAGTAATACGCAGGTTTTCAGAACTTTGGAAAAGTCATTGCGTGACTTCATCAATAATACAAGCTGGACAGGGAAAAAACTTCAGAACTTCGAAAAAGTGAAGTGTAACTTTGCAATTGTTATTTCAGAACGCCCTTCCAACAACAGCTTCAAAGGTTCAATAGTGGTTCAGGCAACCAGACCTGTTTTCAATTCTCAATATGAAACACCTTTGATGAACATTAATGATACTAATTTCACTTTCGAGTATAATGAAAATGAGAATCTTGTCTTCAATGAAAGACAATTTTCAGGGAAAAACCTCATCGATGTTATCAGTTTTTATATTTATGTAATTCTTGGTTATGATGGCGACAGTTTTCAATTGAAAGGCGGGCAACCTTGGTTTGATAAGGCTTTCAAAATTGCGCAAAACTCTCAAAATCAAAACTATGACGGATGGAACGCAATAGAAAGTCAAAGAAACAGAGGCTCATTAATTTCCGGACTTCAAAACGAAAATACATCTACGCTTAGAACGGTTTATTACAGCTATCACAGATCGGGATTGGATAATTTGGCAAAACAAGATCAAAATCCAGCAAAAAAAATCATTGCAGAATCTTTGATGCAATTGAAGTTCTATGAGAATAATTTCCAGATGAACTACCCGTTCAGTGTTTTCTTGGAAACAAAAAGCACAGAGATTTTCAATATTTTCAACAACGGACCTAATACTTCTGTGAATATCAGTGAACTGAAAACGATGATGAGCACGTTCTCTCCGAAAGACATTGATACCAAATGGGATAAGTGGAAATAATAATTTTTAATAGCTAATTATTAATTGTTAATTCATTATGCTTTCTAGAATTTTTATTCAAAACTTTGCTTTAATCGATCAGTTAGACATCGATTTAAAAAACGGATTACAAGTCATCACCGGAGAAACTGGAGCTGGAAAATCTATTATTCTCGGCGCCCTTCGACTGATTATGGGCGAAAGAGCTGATGTGAAATCTTTTGCTAAATCTGATGCTAAAAGTATTGTAGAAACCGAGTTCCGAATCACTGAAAACTTCAAAGATTTTTTTGAAGAAAATGATTTGGATTATGAAGAGCAATCCATCATCAGAAGAGAGATTCTGCCAAATGGAAAATCGCGTGCTTTCATCAATGATGTTCCTGTAACCCTGGATATTCTGAAAGAATTGTCATCGAAACTGATTGACATCCATTCTCAATTTGAAACTTCCAATCTTTTTACCGAGCAATTCCAATTCGGAATTCTGGATGGATTGGCAAAAAATAATACGCTGTTAACTGATTATCAAAGTCAATATTTCAGTTATCAAAATATAAAACGAGAAATTGAACAACTGAAATCTGCACTGGCTGAGAATAATAAAGAATCTGATTATAAGAACTTTTTGTTGGCTGAATTAGAAGAAGCTCAACTCGAAAATATTGATTTTGAGGACTTGCAAAAGCAACTCAATACTCAGGAAAATGCGGAACAAATCAGTGAACAACTTTCTCAAGGTCTTTCCAAGTTAAATCAGGAAGATTTTGGGATTTTAACCAGTTTGTTTGATGTTAAAAATAAGATGCAGAAATTGTCTGAATTATCTTCTGAATATGAAGAAATCAGCCAACGTTTGGAAGCTTCCTATCTGGAACTAAAAGATATCAATTCCGAAGTAGAATCCAAGGCCGAAAATCTTGAAATTAATCCGGCTTTGCTTCAGCAATTGCTGACATCTGTTAATAAAATCAATGCATTATTTTTGAAACATCAAGTTCATACTGTTGAAGGATTATTAGAGATTAAAGATGAATTGTCTTCTAGTCAAAGTTCGCTAGAAACAATTGAAATTAAAATTGAAGAAAAAGAAAATCAACTTAAACATATCGATATTCAATTAGCTTCTCTGAGCAAAAAACTCTCTGAAAACCGAATTAAATTTTCTGGCAGTTTAGAACATAAAGCCAAAGAAATCTTCGCTCAATTAGGTTTGGAAAAAGCCATTTTAAAGATTGATTTATCTGATTCTGCCACTTACAATCTTCACGGGAAAAATAATATTCAGATTTTGTTTCAGGCGAATTCAGGTTTTCCATTAAAGCCTATTCAAGGTGCAGTTTCCGGTGGAGAACGTTCAAGAGTAATGCTTGCCATCAAAAAAATAATGGCAGAAAACAATGCGCTTCCAACTTTAATACTTGACGAAATCGACACTGGAGTTTCCGGAAGAATTGCTGAAGAAATGGGGAAACTGATGAAGGAAATGTCACAAGACTTGCAACTCATCGTTATCACGCATCTTGCGCAAGTTGCTGCAAAAGGAAATCAGAATTACAAAGTGGTGAAATTTGATGAAAATACGGTTACAAAGACTACGATTGTCAAGCTTTCAGAAGATGAAAAATTGAATGAAATTGCACAGCTGATTTCTGGTTCCAAAATTACCGAAGCAGCTATTTCTCAGGCTAAAGAATTAATTGGATAATTTATTGTTGATTCAGCTCCAATAAAGGATCGATATATTCTCTATCGTTACTCAATCTTGGAACTTTGTTTTGTCCGCCTAATTTTCCGCGACTTGCCATCCATTCATAAAACAGATTGGGTTTTGCAGAATGAATGATTGGCTTTCTCAGCGTAATATCATTGTAACGTTTCGCTTCGTAATCGGAATTCAAAGTTTTGAGTGTTTTGTCAAAGACTTCTGTAAATTCATCAATACAGCTTGGTTGTTTGGTAAATTCGAAGATCCATTCGTGGCAGCCTTTGCTATTATTAGTCATAAAAACCGGTGCTCCTGTGTAATCAGAAATACTTGCATTTAGGTTCTCACAAGCTATTTTGAGAGCCGTTTCCACATTATCAATCATCAATTCCTCTCCAAAAGCGTTGATATAATGTTTGGTCCTACCAGAAACTTTGATTCGATAAGGTTTGATGGATGTGAATTTGACAGTATCGCCAATCAGATAACGCCAAAGCCCACCATTTGTAGTGATGACAACTGCGTAGTTTTTATTGATTTCCACTTCAGAAATTGGGATGGCGTTTCTACTTCCAGAATAATATTCGTCCATTGGGATGAACTCGTAGAAGATTCCGTAATCCAACATCAGTAGCATCTCATCGCTTCCAGCTTGATCTTGTATCCCAAAAAATCCTTCTGAAGCATTATAAATCTCATAATATCGGATATCTTTACCGATAATATCTTTGTATTGATTTTTATAAGGCTTAAAGCTAATTCCACCGTGGAAGAATACCTCCAAATTAGGCCAAAGTTCTCCGATGTTATTTTTACCTGTTTCCTGCAATGTTCTTTGTAGAAGCACCATCATCCAACTTGGAACCCCCGTCAAACTTCCAACATCTTCATTCTTCACTTCGCCAATGATAGCTTTCATCTTACTTTCCCATTCGGACATCAATGAAATCTTCTTACTTGGAGTGTTGATAATTTCTACCCAGAAAGGAAGATTTTCAATTAGAATCGCAGACAGATCTCCAAATTTCGTATTGAAATCCTGATAGATTTCTGCACTTCCTCCCAATCTAAGATTTTTGTGTTGGAAGAGCTCACTTTCCGGATGATTGTTCACATAAAGCGCCACCATATCTTTCCCAGCCTTATAATGGCAATCCTCAAGGCTCTCTGTTGTAATCGGGATGTATTTGCTTTTGGCATTGGTTGTACCGGAAGATTTGGCAAACTGCTTTATCACTCCTGGCCAGAAAACATCTTTGTGTCCTTGCCTTGCCCTTTCTATATATGGTTCGAAATCCTCATAACAAACAATTGGGACTTTTTTCTGAAAATCTTTATAGTTGGCAATGGTACTGAAGCCATACTTCTGCCCATATTCTGTCTCTTCTGCATGGAAAAGCTGGGAAAACAAAAGACCTTCCTGTGTCTCCACCGGATACTTTATAAAATGTTCAATCTGATCCATCCGTTGAAGAATAAACCAATTGACTACTGAATTAAAAAGTGCTTTCGTTGCCATCCTTCACAAATATAATAAATTTTGAGAATGGAAAATATTTTGTTTGAAGAAAACAAAAAAGCCGTAAAAAAATTCTACGGCTTTGGCTTTTATATTTTAATAATTAAATCTAATTATTACTCTGCAGAAGCTTCTGGAGCTGCATCTGCTACTACTTCTTCTTCGTCATCATCTTGTCCTGCAGCCGCATTTTTGCTAGCATTTCTAGACATCTTAACAGCAACTACTACAGCGTTGTCTGGATGCATGAAAGAATATTTGTCATTTTTAAGACTTTCTACATAGAATTTGTTTCCAATCTTAAGAGCAGTAATATCCACAACGATCTCGTCTGGCAAATTAGCTGGGATAGCTTTTACTTTTAGTTTTCTGAAAGTTTGTCTAAGAACACCTCCGGCAACAACACCTTTAGAACGTCCTGTGATTCTTACAGGAACTTCCATAATTACTGGTTTGTCATCAGATAATCTGTAGAAGTCTGCGTGAATAATTTTGTCTGTAAGCGGGTGGAACTGAATATCTTGAAGAACTGCAGGGATTACCTGTCCGTCAACCTCAATAGATACCGTGTGTGCTTCAGGAGTATAAACCAAACCTTTGAACGCTTTCTCTTCTGCAGAGAAGTTCAATGGCTCGCCGCCTCCGTAAACAACACAAGGAACTAATTCAGCATCACGTAAAGCTTTAGTAGACTTTTTGCCCACGCTTTCTCTTTTTGTACCTTGAATTGTAATAGATTTCATTTTGTATAAAATTATTTTAAGGGTGCAAAGATATTAATTTTTTTTAAATAATAAACTTCTCACTTATAGATTTGTGCTCGTGTACCATTTTCATTACATCAGAGAACAATTGAGCACAAGACAATACTTTTATTTTGGAGGATTGACCTTCTTTCACTGGGATAGAATCTGTTACAATAACTTCTAATAATTTAGAATTCTCGATATTCTCATAAGCTTTTCCGGAAAGTACACCGTGCGTTGCCATTGCTCTAACAGATTTTGCTCCTTTTTCTATCAAGATATCTGCAGCTTTACAAAGTGTTCCAGCTGTATCAATCATATCATCAATCAGAATCACATTTTTGTCTGTAACATCTCCGATTAGGAACATCTCTTCTACCACGTTGGCTTTTTTTCTTTCCTTGTAAGCAATTACAACATCTGCTCCCAAATGACCTGCATAATTCTTTGCTCTTTTCGCACCTCCCATATCCGGAGAAGCAATCGTTAGATTTTCTAAATCAAGAGATCTGATATAGTCTACAAAAATTGTAGAGGCATAAAGATGATCCACAGGAATCTCGAAGAAACCTTGGATTTGATCTGCGTGAAGATCCATTGTCATAATTCTGGTAGCTCCTGCAGCAGTCAAAAGATTAGCCACTAATTTAGCTCCGATTGGTGCTCTAGGCTTGTCTTTTCTATCTTGTCTTGCTAAACCGTAGTAAGGAATTACAACTGTAATATTTTTGGCTGATGCTCTTTTCGCCGCATCAATCATTAATAACAATTCCAAAAGATTATCGGCGGGAGGAAAGGTAGAAGCAATGAGGAAAACACGCGCTCCTCTTACAGATTGTTCCAAAACTGGTTCAAATTCTCCATCGCTAAAATGTTGAAAATTGATAACTCCTAATGGCTGCCCATAGCACTGAGCAATTTTTTCTGCCAACTCGTGGCTGGTTCTTGTAGAAAACAAATAACTTGCTTGATCTGACATTTTTACTTTTTTGCAAATTTAAAAAATAATGAAAAATCTGAAAATTGATTTTCACTTTATTATAAAAAAAGACCAAAATATTTCTATTTTGGTCTTTTTATTTCTTAACAATATTCTTCAAAAGCAGCCTGAAGATTCGCTGCGATCGCGCCTGCAGGATTACCTTCGATGTGGTGTCTTTCTAACATATGCACCAACTCTCCGTCTTTGAAAAGTGCTACACACGGTGAGCTTGGAGGGAATGGAGCTAATAGCCTTCTTGCTTCTGCTACAGCCTCTGTATCAAAACCTGCGAAAGCTGTCACCAAATGGTCTGGTTTCTTTTCGCCTGTCAAAGAATAAACAACGCCCGGTCTTGCAGCTCCTGCCGCACATCCACAAACAGAGTTGATAACTAATAGTGTTGTTCCGCTTTGTTTAAGCGCTTCATCAACTTGTGCTGGTGTGGTAAGGTCTGCAAACCCTTTATCTGTAAGTTCTGCCTTCATTGGCAATACTAAATCTGCTGGATACATATTAAAATATATTTTAGGTTAATTTCTGAACTGCAAATTTAATCAATTATTATTTTGATTATTACATTAATGATTCTATTAAAATTATACCAAATATCTATTGCGCCATTTTGACCGATACATAACTTATGACGATTAGTTTTTCAGTTTGTTTTTTCGCAGTTTGCCAATAAAAAACCCAAAATCCGAAGACATTGGGCTTAATCAAATCGATATGCAAATTAAGTATATCCAGTTTTTATAATTGATAAAATATAAATGATGAATGATATCAATTATCGTTTATCAACTATCATATATAAATTAAGAAAGTAATTTCTTAACCATTTCGGAAATACTTTTTCCGTCTGATTTTCCGGCTAATGCTTTGGAAGCAACGCCCATTACTTTTCCTAAATCTTTTAGAGATTCTGCTCCCGTTTCAGAAATGATTTTCTTGATTTCTGATTCCAATTCTTCTGCAGACAATTGTTTCGGAAGAAACTTCTCAATTATTCTTGATTGCGCTTCTTCCACTTCAGCAAGGTCCGTTCTTCCCTGAGCCGTAAATTGGTCATAGGAATCTTTTCTCTGCTTTATCATTCTTTGCAAAATCGCAATCTCTTGTTCTGCTGAAACTTCAGCACCCCTGGCTTCGGTTTGCAACAAGATAATTTGAGCTTTCACAGCACGAAGAGAATCTAGAGCAACTCTGTCTTTCTCGCGCATTGCGGTTTTTATCGCGTCGCTTATTATAGTTTCTAAACTCATAATCTTAATCTACATCTTTGTTAAGGAAACGATTTTCTCTCAACTGCATATTCCCATTATTATCAGACAAATAAGTGTTGATATTTTGGTCAGATGCATTAGAACCATCGATATTGATATTCTTTCTTTTGAAAGCCGGAACTGTTTCGAAAACATTCTCATTATCCAATTGCTGGTAACGGGAATTGAATTCTCTCAACTTGTTTCTTCTTTCCATTGCTTTTGAAGAATCCGGAGTTTTGTTGAAGAAAGTGAATCCGCTTTCAGTTTCCTGAACTGGCTCAGACTTTTTCTCTTCTACAATTTCTTCCTTAGTTTCTACAGCGAAAGAAAATCTTGTTGGTTCTTCAATTTTTTCCTCGATGATTTCGTTAACGATCTCTTCTCTGATTGGCGTTTCTTCGATTACCGAATCTTTGATTTCAGAAATAACTTGCTTTTCAATCACAGGAAATTCTTCTTCAATACTTGGTTCGTTGATTGTGAAAGTCACTTCAACATGCTTCTCAATTTCTTCTTCTTTGAAAGACGCTTTTGGCTTGTCCTCTACTTCGAAAGAAAAAGATTGTGCTTCCAAATCTACTTCTTCATAAGCATCTTCTTCAAAAGTAAAAAGGTTATATTCTTGCTTTCCGCTGTTCGAATTATAATCGTTTGAGAAATCTTGGATTCCCTCGTTTTCGATGATTTGAGTTTCAGTTTCAACTTCTTCTACAAGACTTTCTGCAACGGAATTAGTTGGAAAGTTAGAAGTTCCAAAATCGTCATCATCTTCTAAACGAAAAAAATTCTTTCCCGATTGTACTTCTTGTTTTGTCTCTTGCTGAGCTCTGCTTTTGAATGGCGATTCTCTGTGAGATGAAGAACTTGGTCTGTCTTCCAAAGAATACTTGATAGTCTCAGTTACACCAGAATGTTTTTTGTTATCGTTTGAAAAACCAGTTGCAATTACCAAAACGCTAACTGCATCTCCTAATTCTTCGTCTGTTCCAACTCCGAAAATGATGTCTGCCGTATTTCCAGCTTCTTTCTGGATATAATCCATAATCACACCGATTTCGTCCATCGTCACTTCGGAAACACCACTTCTAATCAACAGTAGAACGTTTTTCGCACCAGTGATTTTGTTGTCATTCAATAAAGGAGAATCCAATGCTTTTTTAACAGCTTCTTCCGCTTTTTTCTCACCAGTTGCAACACCAGTTGACATCAATGCTGTTCCGGAATTAGCCAAAACAGATTTAGCATCACGGAAGTCAATATTCACATCGAAATAACCTGTAATAACTTCTGCCATTCCTTTTGCCGCATTCGTCAAAACTTCATCGGCTTTGGAAAATCCTTGTTTGAAACCTAGATTTCCGAATTGTTGTCTCAATTTATCATTATTAATTACAATCAAAGAATCAACATTATTTCTCAATTTTTCCAAACCTAAATTAGCTTGGTCCAATCTTCTTTTTCCTTCAAAACTAAAAGGTACGGTTACGATTCCCACTGTCAGAATTCCCATTTCCTTTGCCACTTTTGCAATCACGGGCGCCGCACCGGTTCCAGTTCCACCGCCCATTCCGGCAGTGATGAAAACCATCTTGGTATTTTGTCCCATTGCTGCTTTGATATCGTCGATACTTTCAATCGCCGCTTTTTCTCCAACTTCTGGGTCTGCTCCTGCACCTAGACCTTCCGTCATCGTTACTCCTAACTGAACTTTATTAGAAACCGGATTGTTATCCAAAGTCTGGGCATCTGTATTACAAATCACGAAATCTACGCCGTAAATCCCCTTCTCGTACATATGTTTCAAAGCGTTGTTTCCACCGCCCCCAACACCAATTACTTTGATGATGGCAGAATTCCCTTTTGGAAGGTCAAATGAAAATCCTTGTGTATTATTTATATTGTCCATAGTATGTTATTTTTAAATTTTGTTAAATCGTTAAATTGTTGATTTGCAAAATTGGCTTTTGCTGGTTTTACGATTCCACGATTTGGCAATTTTACAATTATTAATTACTCTTCTACTTCCTCGAAGAATTTTTTCACTTTATCCATTAGAGATTGTCCGAACGTTAGTTTGTTTCGTCTGGCTTGTTCTTGTGGTTTTGCAATTTCCGCTGGAGGCTCGATGATGGAAGATGGAATATTTTCCCCTTCGGTTTTTGGGTTGGCAACTTCCAACTTGTGACTTCCCTCTTCTTTCTTTTCTTCGATAATTTCTTCTTCAGTTGGAACGATTTTTTTATCTCTGATTTTAAGACTTTCCATCAATAAACCGATTGATGTTGCAAATTCCGGTCCTTTAAGATACTGATTTTTATCGTTCGCCACATACTCGTTAGCAAAACCAATTCTGCTGTCAAAACCTGTTGTGTAATTCGCTAACTGACGAAGGTTTCTCAAGTTGGAACCACCACCAGTCAAAACGATTCCTGCAATCAGTTTTTTCTTTTGTTCGAAAGCGCCGTAAGCCTTTAATTCAGTATTGACCATTTCAAGAATTTCTTCAACTCTTGCATTGATAATCTGCGCTAAAACTTTAAGCGAAATTTCTTTGTCTGGACGACCGTGTAATCCTGGAATCGTTACGTAAGTACTGTCTTTTTCCAATTCCGGAACAGACGAACCGAATTTCACTTTCAGTTGTTCTGCGTGTTTCTCGATGATTGAACATCCTTCCTTGATATCATCAGTGATAATTCCACCTCCGTAAGGAATCACGCAAGTATGACGAATGATGTTGTCTTTAAAAATCGCGATATCCGTAGTTCCACCACCGATATCAACAATCGCAACACCAGCTTCTTTTTCTTCTTTTGTAAGAACCGCTTCAGACGATGCCAAAGGTTCTAATGTCAAAGCTTCCATCTCCAAACCAGCTTCACGAACGCATCTTGCAATGTTTCTGATAGAACCCATTTGTCCCACAACAACGTGGAAATTAGCTTCTAATCTTTTGCCGTGCATCCCGATTGGCTCCTGGATTTCGCCTTCAGAATCTACTTTGTATTCCTGAGGCAAAACGTGGATAATTTCTTCGCCAGGCAACATTACCAATTTCTTTACCTGGTCTTTTAGTTTCTCGATATCATCTTCTGTGATGTATCTATCCGGATGCTCTCTCATTATATAATCCGAATGTTGGAGAGAACGGATATGTTTTCCTGCAATTCCTACAGTTACCTTGTGGATAGGAACACCTGCGCTGGATTGCGCTTCCGCCACTGCAGTTTTGATGGAATTGATGGTTTGGGAAATGTTGTTCACAATTCCTTTGTGAACACCAAGACTTTTAGCCTTCCCAACGCCCAGGATTTCGATTTTCCCGTGAGCGTTACGTCTGCCGACAATGGCGACAATCTTAGTTGTCCCAATGTCCAGACCTACTGAATACTCTTGATTTTCCATTATATGCTCGATTTGATTTTTTTTAATTTTTAACGCAAAGTCCGCAAAGTTTTATTTTACCATTATTATGCTTTTAAGTTCGCAAAGGCGTTTCACTCAGCTAAGACTTTATCTATTTATTTCTAATTTATTCTACTACTACTTTTGCTTTTTTCTTTTTATCAGAAGACGATTTGGAAGAGGTTTCCTTTTTCTTTTCCGTAGATTTTTTCGGTTCAGATTTCTTCTCTACTTTTTTAGGTTTTGAAGATTCTTTTTTGACTTCTGATTTTTTAGGTTCAGCTTTTTTTATTTCTTTTTTCGGTTCCGGTTTGGATTCCGTTTTTTTAGTTTCTGTTTTTTTCATTTCTGGCTTCTGACTTCCATTTTCAAGCTTTAACTCAATTTTTGGTGCGTTTCTCAGAATACTGTCGTTTTCTTTGAAATAAGGATTTAGTGTGGTTACAATTTGATTATTGTATTTAACCGAAATCTTTTTGTACTTATTCGGATTCTGATAAACCAGATATTTCTCTACAAAAGTTTTAAATCCTTTAACCTTGAAATCAATATTTTCTAAATCTCCAATCTCAACTTTGTAATTCCCATCGCTTGTCAGAAGATTATAATTGTCTTTTTCTTTTTTAATTCCGATGAAATATTTTTTACTGAAATCATCTTTATCAATTTTCTCAATCAACTTTCCGAGTTCCTGATATTCCGAAGCATCAACATCGCCCATTACCAACATACACGGATAAGAAAAGTTACTCGAAATCGGGAATTCTACGCCTTTTTCGTCTACGTAAAAATCCTTTCCGTTTTTATTTAATCTGAAAACAGGAATACGTTGTTTGATATCGACATTCAAGTTTCCGTTCAGATTCATATAAACATTAGCACTATCAACAAACGGAATCTCATTAATCCTCTTCTCCAATTCCGGAATCTTAACATCGCCAATCTTTTTCGTTGGATTATATTGTTTTACCAAATCTTTGATATCCTTCTCATCCACAAAATAAACCGGCGTTTTGGTCTGGTTCATATTGATAGATACATTCTCCATCTTAGCGTTATTGAAACGTTTCAATGAGAAACTGAGCAGAAATCCAAAAAGGACGACTGTCACCAATATCTTCAATATTCTCCACTTGTTTTTCATTCTTCTTTATTTTTAACGCAACGAGCGCTAAGTCTTTTTTACATTAATGCTGATTATTTTCGTTCACAAGGGCGCTTTGCTCAGCTATTTTATAATTTATTTACTACTCTTTTTACTCCATTTTTGAATAACATTGAATGAAAATTTAAAATCATTCCCAGCTTCATTTCTGTTAATCTTAAATAATTTAAAAGCTGGAAAAAATGATAATCATTAATTTCTGGAACTGCTTTTATTTCTATAATTAATTTGTTTTCGATTAATAAATCGACTCTAAATGCTTTTTCAATAATCAAATTTTCATATTCAACCTTAATATCTTTTTGCCTTTCAACAATCAATCTTCTTTCCTTCAGTTCATAAGCCAGACACTCTTCATAGACATTTTCGTAAAGACCAACTCCAAGTTTGCGATGAATTTTCATTCCTGCATCAAACACAATACTTGAAATTTCGTTTTCATTCATTTATTTTCAATTTTCATTTGCTGAGTGAAATGCCTTAGCGTTCCGAAAATTTTTCAATTTTATAAAAATCTCCTTGCGAACCTTGCGTTTAAAATCAAACATTCGGAAGCCATTCCATAATCGGGTCATAAAGTGTATCAATATTTCCCGCTCCGGCTGTCAATAAAATATCAAAGTCTTTTTCTTTTATCTTTTCAAAAGTTTTCTGCAACGTGCAGACTTCTTTGTTTTCTGTTTCAATTTTCTCAGATAACCAAGTTGAGGTAATCCCTTCAAAATTTTCCTGAAGCTCTCTCGCAGGATAAATATCGAGTAACAACAAATCATCTCCATTTTCCAGACTTCTAGCAAAATCTTCTGCAAAATCTCTTGTTCTGCTGAAAAGATGAGGTTGGAAAACCACCAACAATTTCTTGGTCGGATAGAAAGTTTTAATCGAACCAATGACTGCATTCAGTTCTGTTGGATGATGCGCATAATCGTCGATATAGATTTTTCCGTTATCGAAAATATGTTTCGTATATCTTCTCTTGATGCCTTTGAAACTGGCAATCGCCTTTTTCAAGGTATCGAAATCGACACCTAAATTGCTCAGAATCGCCAAAGCAACCGTTGCATTTTCAACATTATGAATTCCCGGAATTTCCCAAACAAAATCTTCAATTTTCTGCGTTGGTGTATGAAAATCGAAATAGATTTTATCGTGATCCATTCTCAGGTTATCAGAATAATAATCCGCTTCTTCATTCACTGCATAAGTCTTGTGTTCTCTTCCGATTGCAATTCCTTTTCTAACAAACAACTTATTGTCATTTGGAACCAAAGCTGCAAACTGACGGAATCCTTCTTCAATATGAAGTCTATCTCCGTAAATATCCAAATGATCTGCATCAATTGATGTTACAACTGCCCAATCTGGAGAAAGGTTTAGGAAACTTCTGTCATATTCATCCGCTTCAACCACAGAAAATTGATTGCCGTTATAATCAAAATTAGATTTGAAATTCTCAGAAATTCCGCCTAAAAATGCCGAGGACGGAAGATTAGCTTCTTTGCACAAATGGGCTATTAATGTAGAAGTTGTCGTTTTTCCGTGCGTTCCTGCAACGGCGATACAATCTGTATTTTCAGTAATCAATCCTAAAACTTTTGCACGTTTCAAAATTTCAAAACTTTCACTAGCGAAGTGATCCAAAATTCCGAGTTTCTTAATTGCAGGTGTATAAATAACCAAAGTCGATTCTTTATCCAGCGCTACAATTGTCTCATCAATCACATCTTCAAATGTAATATCAATACCTTCAACACCAAGCTGAGCCGTCAGTTTTGTTGGCGTTTTATCATAACCCAAAACATTTTTGCCGTTGGCGTGAAAATATCTCGCCAGCGCACTCATCCCAATCCCACCGATTCCGATGAAATAAAAGTTTTGATATTTGTTTAAGATGCTCATTTATTAATAGTTATTTACGAAAATTGACTCTAATTACAGGTTTCGGTGTTTTTGACAAATTAATTTTATATATAAAATCTTTATCTCTATAAAGAGAGACAACAGCATATTTTATCGAGTCATTATTTTCACATTTTGCATCGAAAACCATTAAATCCATAAAATCCGAAGGGCGATTAGGCGTGATTGAATTGTTAAACTTTCCAACTGTAATTTTACCTGTCTTTTCCAATAATTTTTCACACAATTTCTTCAAATTTTCAGGTGCTAAATCTTTTTTTGTATTTATATCTATATTGTATCCTTGAATTTCAGAATAATCTTTATTGTTACATTTATTAAAAAATTGTTCTGCAAATCCTTTTATTTTACTAATCCTTTCTTGTGTTGCAAATTTTTCTGGAGTAGGTTTATAAAAATCAGAAGCACAACTACAGAAAAGCATTAGAGACATTAACCAAAATAGTTTTTTAATCATTTCTTTGTGTTATTTATTTAATCACTTTAAAAATCTCATCTACAATACCTTCCGCTGCTTTTGGCTTTGCAAAGAACTCTAGATTGGCTGAAATTTCATTTCTAAGATTTTCGTTCTCACAGATTTCTGAAAGTGTATTCCAGAATTTATCCTTCATCTCAGAATCTTTTACCATTCTCGCCGCATTTTTCTCAACCAGAGTCAATGCATTTTTGGTCTGATGGTCTTCCGCCGCAAATGGAAACGGAATCAGTAAAACTGGTTTTTTCGCAACAGCCAATTCTGAAATCGCAATCGCGCCAGCTCGGGAAACAATTACATCCGCCGCTGAATACGCCAAAGCCATATCGCTGATAAATTCTCTTATGAGAATTTGGTTGTCGGTTGATTGTGGATTGTTGTCGGAATTCCCATCAACTAACAACTGATAACTATCAACTATACTTTTAAAATCTGTTTTTCCTGTCTGCCAGATTAATTGATAATCTTTTTCTTTAAGTTTATCAAAATTATCTTTCCAGCCGTTGTTCAAAGTTCTGGAACCAAGAGAACCGCCAACTGAAAGAATCGTTAATTTATTTTTATCTAAACCTAATTTTTCTTTAGCTAAATCCTTATCAATCAAATCTGTTATGATATTCTGACGAATCGGATTTCCTAAAAAGTAAGTTTTCGTGCCGTGGAAAAATTTCTCCATATCCGGATAAGCCGTGAAAACTGCTTTCGCTTTTTTAGCATTGAAAACATTGGTCTTTCCTGGCAAAGAGTTCTGTTCCTGAATAAAAGTTGGAATTTCCATTTTTGCAGCAATATACAAAGCTGGCCCGCTTGCGAAACCACCAGTTCCAACCGCAAAATCCGGTTTGAAATTTTTGATGATTTTCTTAGCTTTTATCAAGCTGGAAATGATTTTGAACGGCAACCCGATATTTTTCAGAAGATTACCTCTGTCAAATCCAGCGATATTCAATCCTTCTATTTTGAATCCGGATTGAGGAACCTTTTCCATCTCCATTTTTCCGTTCGCACCAATGAACAAAAACTCTGCATCGGGAAATCTTTTTTGGATTTCCTGAGCAATCGCAACAGCCGGAAAGATATGTCCACCAGTTCCTCCGCCACTCATTAATATTTTAAGTTTTTTGCTCATTTACGCAATATCATTTATTTCTTCAATACTTTGTTTTTTGCCCAAACCTTCTTCATCAAAAACCTGAATTCTGGAACTTACGTTCAGGATAATTCCTAATTGAATATAGGTTACCAACATCGATGTTCCTCCATAACTTATCAATGGTAAAGGCTGACCTGTTACCGGAATCAGATTTACTGCAACTGCAATATTTACTGATAATTGGACAAAAATCATCAGTCCAATCGCTAGAACCAGCAATGACCCAAAAAATGCGGGCATTTTACTGGCAATCATCACAATCCTGATAATCATTATCATATAAAGGCTAATTAGAACAAACGCTCCAATCCAGCCGTACTCCTCCACAATAATTGCGAAAATAAAATCCGAAACCGATTGTGGTAATGTCTGTTTCAAAGCACTTTTTCCAGGTCCAATTCCGTTAAATCCGCCGTGTACAATCGCGGCTTTTGCCTGCATCACCTGATAGTTTTTGGCCTTGATACTTTCGTCCTCAACATCAGCTGTTTTTTTGGAACTCGTAAATGTTTCAATACGGCTCATCCACGTGTGAACACGGTTTCCACCGATTAAATTCGTATTCAGAGCAATGACTAAAAACATTACAATGAAAACCACTGAAAGCGATATAAATCCCGCGACATATTGCCAAGCTAACTGTCCAATAATCAAGATGATAATAGACACCATCATAATCATTAAAGCGGTAGAACCGTTATCTTTCGCTACCAATCCAAACACAATGAGAATGGGTCCGAAGATGTAAATCACATTCTCTAGCGGTAATCTTTCTCTTTTGATTTTTTTGGTTAAATATCTGCACAGATAGATAATCAGCATCAAATAAGCGAATGACGAAGGCTGAAACGATATCGGTGTTCCCGGAATTTTTAACCAACGCGAAGCACTTGCACCTTCAATCTTTTGTCCTGTGAACATCGTAATTAACAACAATCCAATCGTGAACAAAAGCAAAATGGAACTCAGTTTTCCGATGTGCTCGTACTTTACTGTTCCTACGAAACGCATAATTCCCAAACCAATGAATACGAAAACGATATGTTTGAAAACGTGACCTGTTGTAGTTCCGTTGTTCACGATATATTCCAGATTCGAACTTGCGGAATAAACCGGAAATACGGAAAGGAAGGAAATCAAAATGATAACCGACCAAAGGACTTTATCTCCTTTCAGCAGTTCGAATTTGTTTTCTGTAGTTTGGTTTTCCATTTATATTATTTGTATGATGTAAAAAGTATGATGTACAGTGTACTTTCTACTTATTACTTTGTACAATTCTAATTCTTAATTGTCAATTCTTCTAAAACTTCTTTTTTGAATTGATTTCCACGGTCTTCATAACCATTGAACAAATCAAAACTTGCGCAGCAAGGCGACAATAAAACCACGTCTCCTTTTTCTGCAAGCGATTTAGAAACTTCTACTGCTTTCTGCATACTCGAAGTGTCATAAATCTGTGTTTTTTTATCTTTAAAGAAGTCAATAATTTTAGAGTTATCAATTCCCAAGCAGACAATTGCTTTTACTTTTTTCCTAACTAATTCTTCGATTTCGGAGTAATCGTTTCCTTTATCTTTTCCGCCAACAATCCAGATTACCGGTTGCTTCATACTTTCTAGAGCGAAGTAAGTTGCGTTCACATTGGTTGCCTTACTGTCGTTGATGAACTTCACACCTTTGATTTCTGCTACAGGTTCCAACCTATGTTCTACAGCTTGGAATGTCATTAACGAATGTCTGATACTTTCATTACTGATTTCCAACAACTTTCCGGCAATACTCGCCGCTAAGCTGTTCGCCACATTATGTTTTCCAACCAATGATAATTCGTCAATCTTCATCGTGAATCCTTCATTGATATTGACTACAAAATTCTCATCAATCGAGAACGCACCTTTTTCTAATTTTTCCTCTAGCGAAAATGGAACTTTAGTTACTTTCAAATCCAATTTTTCAAGAATCGATTTGCTCATTTCATCATCTTTATTGTAGATGAAAAAATTATTAGCATCCTGATTTTCAGCAATTCTGAATTTAGCCAAAGCATATTCTTCATAATTGTAATTGTACTGGTCCAGATGATCTTTTGACAAATTCAATAATAATGAAATGTAGGGTCTAAAATTCTGAATATCATCCAATTGGAAACTACTCACTTCCAATACATAATAATCAAAATTCTCCTCAGCCACCTGTTTTGCAAAGCTTTTTCCGATGTTTCCGCCCAATCCTACATTAAAACCATCTTCCTTCAAAATGTAATAAATCAAAGACGTTGTCGTGGTTTTTCCATTACTTCCTGTAATCGCAATAATTTTCGCATCTGTAAATTCTGATGCAAATTCAATCTCAGAAGACAATCTGATTCCTTTCTCCTGAATCTTCTGCACCATTTCCGCCTTTTTCGGAATTCCAGGACTTTTGATGACCCAATCGGCATTCAGGATTTTTTCTTCTGTATGAGTTCCATCTTCGTAGTCTATCCCAAGCTTATCTAATTCTTTTTTATAATTCTCACGGATTTTTCCCATGTCCGAAAGAAAGACTTCAAAGCCTTTAGCTTTTGCCAGATACGCAGCTCCAACGCCGCTTTCGCCTCCTCCAAGTATTACTACTCTCATAACTATTTTGTAAAATGTATTTTGTACAAAGTAAAATGACTTATAAATTGTACATCAACTCATTATTAATTTTAATTATTCTGTAAAAAATACATTATATATTATACTTTTCACATTTTACAGTTCTCTATCTAGTTTTCAAAGTGATTAGACAAATAATTGCCAGCATAACACCTATGATTATCATTCGATTCACGATTTTACTCTCGTGAAAACCTTCTTTCTGATAATGATGATGTAGTGGAGACATCTTGAATAATCTATTGTTTTGAGCATATTCCAGCCCATGTTTTTTCTTTCTGTATTTGAAAACCATCACCTGCAAAATCACGGAAAGATTTTCTATTAGAAACACACCGCAAAGAACAGGAATCAATAATTCTTTTCTAAGAATAATAGCTAAAACCGCGATTACGCCACCTAACATCAGACTTCCTGTATCACCCATAAAAATCTGTGCTGGATAAGTATTGTACCAAAAAAAACCAATCACAGCTCCCACCAAAGCAAGCGCAAAAATGGTGGTTTCTCCCATATGTGGGAGGAACATAATATTCAAATAATCTGCAAAGATGATGTTTCCAGAGACGTATGCAAAGAATGCCAACGTCAGTAAGATTACGGCACTGGTTCCTGCGGCTAATCCATCAATCCCATCAGTAATATTGGCTCCGTTGGAAACTGCTGTTACAATGAAAATCACGATTGGAATAAAGACAATCCAAGCCCATTCGTGCGCTTTTGCATCATCCATCCAGAACAAAATTCCACTATAATCGAACTCATTATTCTTTGTAAAAGGAACTGTAGAAACCGGAATTTTCTCGTCCGGCATAAAGTTCTGTTCTACATTATTTCTATTGATAACCGTTGCATCGGCATATTTTCTCTTAACCTCAACATCAGGATGGAAATACATTGTAACTCCGACAATTAGGCCTAAACCAACCTGTCCAATTACTTTAAATTTTCCACTTAAACCGTCTTTATTTTTCTTAACTTTTTTTAGATAATCGTCCAAAAATCCAATCGCTCCCATCCATAAAACTGAGATAATCAAAAGAACGATGTACACATTGGTAATTCTTGTAAATAATAAAACCGGAATGATGGTTGCCAAAATTATAATCAAACCGCCCATTGTTGGTGTTCCTTCTTTTTGTTTCTGCCCTTCCAGACCAAGATCTCTTACCAATTCTCCCATCTGTTTTTTTCTTAGGTAATTGATGATTTTTTTACCGTATGCCAAGGCAATTATCAGCGAAAACAAAACGGCCATCGCTGCCCGGAACGAAATGTACTTGAACAAATTCATTCCCGGAACGTGAATCCCATGAGCAGTTAAATATTCATATAGATAATATAGCATGATGTTCTATTTTCCCATTAATTGTAATAATTCCCTAATCGTTTCCTTGTCATCAAAATGATGTTTCACACCATTTACTTCCTGATATGTTTCGTGACCTTTTCCCGCCACCAACACAATATCTTTTGGTTCGGCAAATTTAATTGCCATTTTTATGGCTTCTCTTCTGTCAGGAATCGAAGTGTATTTACTAAAATTCTGCGGTTGAACACCCGCTTCTATTTCTTTGATAATCTGCGTTGGCTCTTCAGTTCTTGGATTGTCCGATGTGATGATTGCCAAAGTCGATTTTTTGGTTGCAATGTCTCCCATTTCAGGACGTTTGGTTTTGTCTCTGTCGCCTCCGCAACCGAAAACACAAATCAATCTTTCGTTTTTGGTTCTGATTTCGTTGATGCTGTCCAACACGTTTTCCAATGCATCTGGCGTGTGAGAATAATCGACCACGAAGAAAATTCCGCTGTCGGATTTTATCGTTTCGAATCTTCCATTCACTCTTTTCAATGTTGAAATCGCCTGAAGAACTTCCGTTTCGTCCATTCCTAATTCCAAGGCAATTCCGTAAGCCAACAACAAATTATAAGCATTGAATTTTCCTGTCAATGTTGTCCAGAATTCTTTGTTATTGAAATTCAGCAACATTCCGTTGAAATCTATTTCCACAACTTTTCCGTGGAAATCTGCCATCGTTTTCAAAGCAAAAGTTTTCTTTTTCGCTTTGGTATTCTGCAACATCACTAGACCGTTTTTGTCATCGGCATTCGTAATCGCAACTGCAGAATCTTCCAACTCGTCGAAGAATCTCTTCTTAGCGTAGATATAATTTTGGAAAGTTTTGTGATAATCCAAATGGTCGTGCGTGATATTCGTAAAACCGGCGATTTTGAAATGTAAACCTTCGATTCTGTCTTGGGAAATTCCGTGAGAACTTACTTCCATAAAAGCATATTCGCATCCGATTTCAACCGCTTTTGCCAACATTTGATTTAGACGAATCACATCCGGTGTTGTGTGTGTGGAAGGAATAATTTCGTCTCCGATTCTGTACTCAACAGTAGAAATCAAAGCAGATTGATAACCCAAATTTTTGAAAATATCAAATAATAAAGTTGTTACAGAAGTTTTTCCATTGGTTCCGGTAACACCAATTAAGTTTAATTTCTCAGAAGGATTTCCGTAAAAATTAGAAGCCAAATGTCCTAAAGTTTTGGAAGAATTTTCAACTTTCAAATAAGTTACTTCCTCATTAATTTCTGAAGGCAATTCTTCACAAACTATCGTTTTTGCACCTTTTTCGATGCTTTGATTGATGTAAGAATGTCCGTCTGAAATCGTTCCTTTCAATGCAACATACAAAGAATTTTCAACAACTTTTCTGCTGTCAAAAACCAATTCCGAAACTTCTCTTTCAAGAGTTCCGATAGTTTCCAGAATATGGATTCTTTGTAATAAGTCTTTTAAAATCATATATCTAAGCTTTCGCTTTAATTTTTAGTTTTGAAGATTCAGATAAATTCTCTGGTTTTTTCCAATGTTTGCACCTTCCGCCGGAAATTGTCCTGTGATTTTTCCAACACCTTTGTAATCTACTCTATAACCTAGATTTTCAAGCTGAGGAATCACATTCTTTCCAATCATTCCCACCAAATTCGGCATCGAATCTTTTCTGACATTTAACTTTACATTTGGTGCAGTCATTTTGTTAAGATTAACTTTATGTTCCACCAAAAGGTCTTTCTCAACATTCAAAGGTGTTTTCAAGAAAGTTTTTCCTGCAATTTCTTTGAAAACTGGCGCAGAAACTGTTCCTCCATAAAAACCCTTTGATGTATCTGGCTGATTAATAACTACGATACACGTATATTTAGGATTGTCAGCTGGATAAAAACCCGCAAATGATGCCTGGTATTTCATTGGTCCTGCTTTCCAATATTCAAATCTTGCTGTTCCGGTTTTTCCTGCAATTTTAAGATTCGGAGTATAGATACTTTTTGCCGTTCCTTTTTCAACTGCTTTTGTCAAAGCGTGTGTCATCATCGTAATCGCTTTATCAGAAGCCATTTTCTTAACCATAATCTCAGGTTTCGCTTCATAAAGAACTTTACCATCTTTCATTATTTTGTCAATGAAAAGAGGTTTTACCATCTTACCTTTATTAGCGATACCATTATAAAAAGTAACCAGCTGCAACAGCGGAAATCTTGACGAGTAACCATAAGCCAAAGAAGCCAATGTGGCTTTGTTCCAACGCTTGCTCTCCGGCGTTTGGATGGATGGCTTTGCAATTCCCGGCAATTCGATTTGCATCTTATCGAACATTTTCCATCGTTTCAAATGGTCTATGAAAACCTGAGGTTTATCCGCGTAATGTGTTGTAATTAATTTCGCAGCACCAACGTTACTTGATTTTGCCAAAACATCGCTCACATCATAAGTTCCACCACCGTGACCGTCTGTAATTCTTTGTCCTGCATAGTTCCAGATTCCGTTTCCAATGTTGACTTTCGTATTTTCATCGATGAAGCCATCATCCATTGCAGCCAGAAGTGACACTGTTTTGAATGTGGAACCTGGTTCCTGAGCGTCTTTTACAGTATAATTGTAAGCGTCAACATAAATTCCCGGTTCTGTTCTTCTAAGGTTTACCATAGCGCGGATCTTCCCGCTTCCTGTTTCCATTACGACCACCGAACCGTGATCTGCATCGAATTTGATTAATTGATTTTCCAATGCCGAATGGGCAATATCCTGAATCCTTAAATCAAGAGTAGTATAAACATCTTGTCCGTCAACTGGCTCTTGAACTTTCCAATAATCGATTGGCTTCCATTGTGTAGAAGTGATTTTTTGCTCCAATCTTTTCCCATCAATCCCTGTTAAAAACTTACTGAATGCGCCTTCTAAGCCGGATTTTGATTCGCCGTTGTCCGCCCCGATTGTTCCAGCTCCGATTTGAGTTGTTGCTAATTCTCTCCGAAAATTTCTTTCTACAATGAAACCGCCTTTATTTTTTCCTTTTGCGAAAATCGGAAAATTGCGTATTCTGTCATATTGATCAAAATCGAGACCTTTCACCAGCAAATAATACTGGTTATTCTTCTGATTCTGAGCATCTAATTTCGCCCTAAAGTAGCTACGCGGTTTATCAAACATCTTGCTAAGAGAATCTGTAAGAGCTCCAACGTTATTGGAATAGATAGTATCTCTCATAGATTTGAAATCCAGATAGATATCGTAGCGCATCACCGTTGTAGCCAGTATAGATCCGTCCGATGCAAAAAGATTACCCCGAGCTGCTTTTAAAGTTGCTTCTCGGTAATTTTTACTGATATAGTTATCCTCAAACTCCTGAACATTAGTATTCTGCAGGATCAAAATTCTGGCAAGAAAAATGATAAACAAAATGAAAGCTCCCAACACAAAAAGGTAGCCCCACTTCAACGCATTGGAACGCTTTTTTTCGTAATTGTTATTGGGCTGCTTTATCATCTATACTGTCTACTTTTATCAATAATTTCATCGGGTGGCTTTCCAAACTCACCAAAGAATCCTGAACCATTTCTTTTCCCAGTTCGGATTCCATTCTAATTTTTATCAATCGGCTTTGTGCAAAAGCATTTCTAGATTTGTACTCTTCTTTTTCTTCTTTAAGTTTATTAACGTGCTCAATCTTCTGATTCACCAAGTGATTACTATAAATCATCACCATCAACAATCCGAAAATGAACAGAAAATATTTGTAATGTGCTTTTACCTCATCACGGTTAAGAAAATTCCCTTTTATGATATCCATAAAAGTGAGTTTCTTTTTCTGCTTATTATAGGTTGTCTGCTTTGCCATTTTTGGTTGTTTGTTTTCGGTTGACAGTTGATAGATTTAAAACATCTTCAAACAACTATCAACTAAAAACCATCAACTATAATTTTATTCCAATTCTCATTTTTGCACTTCTCGCTCTTGAGTTTTCTTCTATTTCTTTATCATCCGGAATGATTGCTTTTGTTTTCAATAATTCAAAAGCTTTTGCATAATTTCCGTAAATATCACGCTGAGGTTCACCTTCGAACATTCCGTTTTTCAGGAAACGTTTCACCAATCTGTCTTCCAAAGAATGATAAGAAATCACAACCAACCTTCCTTCAACTTTTAAAATCTTGTAGGACTGAACGAGCATTTCTTTCAGAACTTCCAATTCCTGATTGACTTCAATTCTTACGGCTTGAAAAACCTGAGCAAAGAATTTATTTTGTTTAAATGCAGGAATATAACTGAACAGATTTTTTAAGTCCTCAGTCGTTTCAATCTTTTTTGATTTTCTATGATGGACAATTTCTCTCGCCAATTTTCTAGCTTCTCTCAGTTCTCCATAGTGGTAAAAAATATCCGCCAATTCTTCCTCTTCATAATCGTTGATGATTTTCTTTGCATCAAGACCTTGCATCACATTCATTCTCATATCAAGAGGTGCATTGCTTCTCGTAGAAAATCCACGTTCCGCTTCATCAAACTGATGAGAAGAAACGCCCAAATCCGCTAAAATACCATCAACTTGAGAAATTCCATAAGCCAACATCGAGTTTTCCAAAAACCTGAAATTCTGATTGACCAAAGTAAATCTCGGGTCATCAATCGTATTTTTCAGCGCATCCAAATCTTGGTCAAAAGAAAACAACTTCCCTTTATCGGAAAGCCTGCTTAAAATCTCTCTAGAGTGACCGCCTCCACCAAAAGTACAGTCCACATAAATCCCGTCTGGATTGGTAACCAGAGCATCTACACTTTGTTTTAATAAGACAGGATTGTGATACATTGTTTTTATAATTGATGAATGATGATTGATAAATGATTTAATTATTCGGTTTATAAAACCTTTTAATTATTCTTTCTTAATTATTAATTTGATTCGTCTGAATCAAGATTTCCCATCACGTTTTCTGCAAGATTGGCGAAGTCTGCTTCACTGACAGAAATGACTTGCTCATAAGCTTCTTTATCCCAAATCTCGACGAGTTCCCCTGCGCTTGTGATGACGATATCTTTGGTCAGATTGGCATATTGTGTCAAATCTTTACTGATTTGCAGACGACCAACATTGTCCATCTCCACAGTTTTGACTCCAGCCGTAAACATCCTGATGAAATCTGCATTTTGTTTGATAAATCGGTTGAGACCGTTTATTTTTGTCATCAGTTTTTCCCAGGGCTTCATCGGATAGACCTCAAGACACTTTTGAAACACCGAACGCTTGATCACAAATGGCTCATCCGCAAAGTGTTCCATCTGCTTCGTAAGCGAAGCAGGCAGTTTGATGCGTCCTTTGTCATCTATTTTGCACTCGTATGTTCCAATGAAGTTTTTCATTTGGAGCAAATTTATATAAAAATCTACCACATTTTACCACTTTTGCCCACTTTTATACTTAATGTTTATAACTTTTTGTTTTCACAGCTTTGTTGGCTAATGATTTGATTTAAAATCTATTAAAATTAATTATTGCGAAAACCTTTATTATAAAGCCTTTGCAATGAATGATTTAAAAAATTCGGTTAGAATTGTTTCATTATTTAAAATGATTCTAACTAAAATTTCAAATTACCTATATTTGTTATTATGAATTATTTAGAAGCACTTAACTGGCGATATTCTGTGAAAAAATTTGACGGAAGAAAGATTTCTTCTGAAAAATTGAACAACATCCTGGAAGCAGGACGACTGTCTGTCAGCTCATTAGGACTACAACCTTATCATCTCTTGGTTGTGGAAAATGATGAGACGATTCAGAAATTGATTCCGGCTTTTTATAATCCGTCACAAATATCGACTTGTTCGCACTTGATTGCTTTGGTCACAAAAACTCATATTAATAAGGAATATGTTGATAATTACTTCAGTCATATTATTAATGAACGCGGTGTGACTTTGGAACAATTGTCAGCTTTTAGAAATAATATCAATCTTTTCTTAGAAAATTATACTCAGAAAGAACTGGAAAGTTGGTCCGAGAAACAGAGTTATATTGTTTTAGGCTCATTAATAATGGCATCTGCAGAAGAAGAAATCGACACTTGTCCAATGGAAGGTTTCAAATCTGAAATCATAGAAGACGTTTTGAAAATCGATAAAGAGAATGAGAAAGTGGCTGTTGTTTTGGCTTTAGGTTATCGCGCGGAGGATGATATTTTTCAGAATTTCAAAAAAGTCAGAAAACCTGCGGATAAGTTCATCAAATTTCTGTAATTTTAATTATTAATTCAAATAAAATGAATGCTATCAGACAAATCGTTGAGGTCAAAAACCATAAGTTAAACATCGAACTTCCAGAAAACTTCGATGCAGAATATGCTGAGGTTATCATTTTTCCGAAAGAAGAAGAACTTGATTTTGAAATTTCTGAAGATGAGAAAGCATTGATGAGAAAGCGTGTTGCAGAAGCTAAAGAAGCAGATTTTGAAGATTGGGACGCTATTAAAGATAACTTTTTATAATGTTCAAAGTTTCAATTCTAAAAAGTGCGAAATCTGACCTTAGAGATGCAAGTGATTATTATGGAGCAATTTCTAAAGAACTTAAGGCAAGATTTCTTACTAATTTCAATAATACATTAAACCAACTTAAAGAAATCCCCTATTTCCAAATAAGATTTGATGAGTTTCGTCTGAGGCAAGTCAAAAACTTCCCCGTTATGATTCATTATATTATTAATGAAGAGGAAAAAGTAGTCAAGGTTTACGGCATTCGTTTTGCCAAATCCAATCCTGACAGTCATCCAAAGATTTAATATCTTTAATAATCCTACAATTTCAAAATTAAAATGATAAAAACAGACGTTCTTGTAATCGGTTCCGGAATCTCGGGCTTATCTTATGCCATCAAAATTGCCGAACAATTACCTGAAACTAAAATAACAATCGTCACCAAATCCAACGAGGACGAAAGCAATACCAAATATGCACAAGGCGGATTGGCAGTCGTAACGGATTTTTCCAAAGATAATTTTCAAAAACATATTGACGACACTTTACGAGCCGGAGATTACATCAATGACCCAGAAATTGTAAAAATGGTGGTGGAAGAAGCACCTCATCGTTTTAATGAAATTGTGGAATGGGGCGCAAAATTTGACCAAGAAAAAGGAAAATATTCATTAGGTAGAGAAGGTGGACATACGGAAAACCGAATCGTACACCACAAAGACATCACAGGTTTCGAAATTGAAAGAGCTCTTTTGGAAACCGTTCGGAACTCACCAAATATCGAGATGTTGCCTCATCATTATGTCATTGATTTGATAACTCAGCATCATGTTCCGGGTAAAGAATTGGACAAAGGAAACATCCACGGTTACGGTGCTTATGTTCTTGATGCGCAAAATAAGAAAATCAAAAAAATCACTTCTAAGATAACTTTGGTTGCGACCGGCGGCGCTGGTCACGTTTATAAAAACACAACCAACCCAATTATTGCAACAGGAGACGGAATCGCTTTTGTTCACAGAGCTCAAGGGAAAGTTTCGAATATGCAATATTATCAGTTTCATCCGACGGCGATGTATTCTAAAAGAGACGGAATGTTGTTTTTGATTTCCGAAGCTGTTCGTGGAGACGGGGCAAAACTTCGTACCAAAAATGGAAAGCCATTTATGCAGAAATATGATGAACGCGAAGAATTAGCGTCTCGTGACATTGTTGCAAGAGGAATCGATAATGAATTGAAAATAAGCGGAGATGATTATGTTGGTTTGGATTGTCGTGAAATGGACAGAGAAAAATTCATCAATCACTTCCCAAACATCTATCAAAAATGTCTGGATGAAGGAATTGACCCTTTCAAAGAATTGATTCCGGTTGTTCCGGCTTGTCATTATTTAATGGGCGGAATCGACACTGATAAATACGGACAATCTTCTATTAAAAATCTTTTTGCCGTTGGAGAATGTACGAATTCCGGTCTTCACGGCGCGAATCGTTTAGCTTCGAATTCTTTATTGGAAGGTTTGGTCTTTGGTCACAATGCGGCGATGAAAACGGTTGAACTGTTGAAAGAAAATGATTTTAATTTCGACGACTTGAAAGCTGTCCCGGAATGGAATGAAGAAGGAATGAAAATGATGGATGAAATGGTTCTTGTAACTTATCTCAGAAAACAACTTCAGGAAATGATGAGCGACTTGGTCGCCATCGTAAGAAGTAATGCGAGATTGGAATTGGCGAAGAAAAAACAACGCGAAATTTATGAAGCCGTAACAGAACTTTATAATTATTCCATACTTTCGCCTCAGCTATCTGAACTGAGAAATCTTGTGAATGTCTCTTATCTGATTATTAAACATTCTCTGGAAATGAAAGAGAACAAAGGCGCATTTTATAATAAAGATTTGGCAACTAAACCATTATTGATAAAAGAAAATTAAAAAGCAATGAAAAGACCAGCATACGCATCCGATAAAGTTTTAAAAGAATTCATCCGAACGGCTTTGGAAGAGGACATCCAAGACGGTGACCATTCTACATTATCAACCATCCCAAAAGATTTGGAGCAGAAAGCACAGCTTTTGGTCAAAGAAAACTGCATTTTAGCTGGTGTTGAATTAGCAGAAATTATTTTCAAATATTTTGATAAAAATCTCAATGTTGAAGTTTTTATCAAAGATGGTCAGCCTGCTAAAAAAGGCGATATAGCTTTTATCGTTTCAGGCAAAGCGAGGTCGATTCTTTCCACTGAACGTTTGGTTCTGAACTGTATGCAAAGAATGAGTGGCATTGCTACGATGACTCACGATTGGGACTCTCGCTTAGTCGGAACTAAGACAAAACTTCTGGACACTAGAAAAACAACTCCTAATTTCCGAGTTTGTGAAAAATGGGCGGTAGCCATAGGTGGCGGCACCAATCACAGATACGGACTTTATGATATGATAATGCTGAAAGACAATCATATCGATTATAACGGAAGCATTACCAATGCCGTGAAAATGGCAAAAGATTATGTCAAAAAAAACAAGCTGAAACTTAAAATTGAGGTTGAAACACGTAATCTTGAAGAAGTTGAAGAAGCTGTAAAATCTGGTGCTGACAGAATTATGTTTGATAATATGGATGTGGAAATGATGGCTAAAGCTGTAAATCTAGTTAATGGAAAAGCTGAGACAGAAGCAAGCGGTGGAATTACGCGCGAGGTGCTAAATTCGGTGGCAAAAACTGGCGTTAAATTTATCTCAGCGGGCGCAATAACCCACTCTTCGAGCAATATCGACCTGAGCCTCAAGGCTTTAAAAATTTAACACTTTCTTAACAGGAGTTATCATTTTTTTTAAGACTTTTGCGACATAAATCTTAAAGAAATGAAAAAGACTTTAATTGTTGCAATTTTACTTGCCGGTTTTTTCACAGCATCTGCACAGGTAACAACCAGTAGTGTAAACGGAATTGTTACTCAATCTGCAGGCAAAAAAACTGCTGGGGCAACTATCAAAGCGGTTCACCAACCTTCGGGAACTGTATATTCTGGAGTGTCTAACAGCTCTGGTTATTTCAATCTACCGAATCTTCGTGTTGGAGGTCCTTATACAATTGAAATTACCTATGCTAATTTGAGACCAGTGATATACAATGATGTATATCTACAATTAGGAGAGCCTTTTGCTGTCGACGCAACATTGACTCAAGAAAGCGAAACTTCTATTGAAGCAGTGAAAATTGTAGCGGTAGGAAGAAATTCTAAGAAGAATGGAGCAACAACTGTTGTCGGACGAAAACAACTAGAGAGCATGCCTACTCTAAGTAGATCTCTTCAAGACTTTACTAGACTTACGCCACAAGCTAACGGAAACTCTTTCGGAGGAGCTAATAACAGATACAACAACATTACCATTGATGGCGCTGTAAACAATGATGTTTTTGGACTTTCTGGTTCTGGTACACCTGGGGGACAAGCTGGTACTCAACCAATCTCATTGGACGCTATTCAAGAACTTCAGGTAGCTCTTGCACCTTTTGACGTAACACAAGGAAACTTTACAGGCGCTGGAGTCAATGCAGTTACAAGATCTGGAACTAATAAATTTGAAGGTTCATTATATTTCTTCGGAAGAAATGAAAAAACAATTGGTAAAAGTGTTATTACTGGCGAAAAATCTTCAAAATTCAGTGATAGCCAATACGGTTTAAGAGTTGGAGGTCCATTGATTAAAGATAAATTATTCTTCTTTTTCAATGCAGAATCTGGAAGAAGAACTTCTCCTTTAGCTTTCAATGCAGGTGAAGCCGGAAGCACTATGACCAATGAAATTGCTCAGCAAATTGCTGATTATACCCTTTCAAAATATGGATATGATGTCGGTAGCTACGGTCCTCAGGATATCCAGACTCAAAACAATAAGTTCCTTGGTAAGATTGACTGGAACATCAACGACAAACACCAATTTACTCTTCGTTATAACTACATTGATGCCTTTGATGATAACTTATCAAGAAGTGCTAACTTTTTCAGATTTGGAAATAATGCATACAAATTCACGAACAAACAAAGTAGTTTGGTTGCTGAATTAAGAAGTAACTTTAACAGTAGTTTCTCCAATAATTTAATCTTAGGATATTCATCTATCAAGGATAGTCGTGATACAGCAGGAAGTCCTTTCCCACAAATTACTATCTTGAATATTGGAGGAGTTTCTGGAGCATCTGCAGAATTTGGCTCACAAAGAAGTTCATTTGCTAATGAATTAGATCAAACTATTTTCGAAGTTACTGATAACTTCAAATGGAATATTGGAAAAAACACATTTACTTTAGGAACTCATAACGAATTCTTTAGTTTCAGAAACTTATTTATTAACAACCTAAATGGTAGGTGGGATTTCAACAGTGTAGCAGATTATTTGAACAATGTACCTGCGAGAGTTAGAGCCACTTATTCTCTTATTCCTGGCGAATCAAGACCTGAAGCTAAGTTCAGTGCGGCTCAATTAGGTTTCTATGCTCAAGGAGAATCTGAGGTTTTCAAAAATTTTAGATTAACTTATGGTATCAGATTAGATGTTCCAATCATTGGAGATAAGCCTTTGAGAAATCCAAAAATCGAAGCATCTTTCCCTGGATACAGAACTGACAATACACCTAGCGGTCAATTATTGTGGGCACCAAGAGCTGGATTTAATTATAATGTAAACGGCGACAGATCTCTAGTACTACGTGGTGGTGCTGGTGTATTCACCGGAAGAGTACCTTTCGTTTGGTTATCTAACCAATTTACAAACAGCGGAATGTTATTCGGTACTGTTGATGCAAAAACTACGGCTATCAACGGTGGCAATGGATTCGACCCAAATATCGAAAATCAACAAAACATGGGTTCAGGATCTAAGCGCACTGAGGTTAACTTAGTAAGTGATGACTTCAAAATCCCTCAAGTATTGAGATTCAATTTAGCAGGAGATTTCAAATTACCTGGAGGAATCAATGCTACTTTGGAAGGTATGGTTTCAAAAACAATGAATAACATCGTATATTCTGATATCAATATCTCTGGAAGTAATGGAAACATCAATCCAGCTTTATCAGGTGGTGCAGATGTAAGACCTAACTATGCGGGACAGAGAGTAAACTCTACCGACTTTACAAATGTTATTCTAATGAGTAACTCAAGTAGAGGTTATACTTACAGCTTAACAACTCAATTACAAAAATCATTCGGTTTTGGATTAGATTTGATGGCTGCTTATACTAATGGACAATCTGCTTCCGTTAATGATGGTAACAGTAGTACTGCATTATCTAACTGGGAGTTTACACAAATAGTTACAAGTCCAAATAATCCTCCTCTTGCAAACTCAAACTTTGATATCAGACACAGAACTATTGGAAGTGCTGGTTATAAAATAGAATACGGTAGAAACAAAGCTTTCTCAACTGGATTCAGTTTGTTCTACGCAGGAACATCTGGTTCCCCTTTCACTTACTTATATAATGGTGATGTGAATGGTGACGGAGCTTTCTCTAACGACCTACTTTATGTACCAAGAAACGCAAGCGAAATTAAATTGGTTGCATTGACAGGATCTAATCCCGCTACAGCTGCACAACAATGGGCTGCATTGGATGCTTTCATTGAGCAAGATCCGTACTTAAGAACTAGAAGAGGACAATATGCTGAGAGAAATGGCGCTAGAACACCTTGGGAACACAAATTCGATTTGAGAATTACTCAAGATTTGGGAATTACTATCAAAGACAGAGTTCACAGATTCCAATTGACATTTGATATCTTCAACGTAGGAAATCTTCTTAACAAAGATTGGGGGAAAAGCTACTTCGTATCTAACAATGCTTATCAGTTAATTACTTACACTACTTCTGGTGGTGGTGGTTATACTTTCAGAGCTCCTAAGGATAACCAAGCATTCAATATTTCTGATCTTGCTTCTAGATGGCAAGGACAGTTTGGAGTTAGATATATTTTCTAATTTCAATTAATATTAATTATACTTCAAATCCCGGCAATCTGTCGGGATTTTTTTATCTTTGTCATTCTAAAATCTGAATATGGAAGTTTACAACATTCTTTTGCACGCACACAAAGGTTTCGCTTATCTGGAACTGGCGTTGGTTGCTGCATTTTTAATTCTTCTGCTCGTAACAATGTTTGGTTACAGCGGCAACATTTCAAAGGCTTTACGCAAAGTAACATTGTTTACAATGATCTTTTTTCACGTTCAGTTTTTGCTTGGAATCATTATGTTGATTACCAAAATTACAAAAGGTTTGGATATGGGCGCAGTAATGAAAAATGCTGACCTGAGATTCACTTATGTGGAACACCCATTCTCAATGTTGATCGCAGCAGTGCTAATGACTATCGTCAACAAAAAATTCAAAACCACTGACACCTTAACAATCCGATTGATGTCATTAGGATTAGTAGCAATCGCATTATTCGTGTTTGCATTTCCTTGGGCAAGAGTTTTCGGATAAATATTATTAACAATTTTAATTAATTTAAAACAATGAAAGTAGCTGTAGTAGGCGCAACCGGAATGGTTGGACAAGTTATGCTGAAAGTTTTGGAGGAGAGAAATCTTCCAATCACCGAATTAATTCCTGTAGCATCAGAGAGATCTGTTGGTAAGAAGATTAAGTTTAAGGACAAGGAATTCACTATCGTTAGCATGAACGACGCTATTGCAGCCAAACCCGAGATCGCTATTTTTTCAGCTGGCGGTGGAACTTCTTTGGAATTTGCACCTAAGTTTGCCGAAGTTGGAACAGTAGTGATCGATAACTCATCGGCTTGGAGAATGGATCCGACTAAGAAATTGGTTGTTCCTGAGATCAATGCAAATGTTTTGACAAAAGAAGACAAAATCATTGCTAATCCAAACTGTTCTACAATCCAGCTGGTAATGGTTCTTCATCCACTGAACCTAAAATATGATATCAAAAGAGTTGTAGTTTCTACGTATCAATCCGTTACAGGAACTGGTAAAGCGGCCGTAGATCAATTGAATGCTGAAATAGCTGGCGAAAATCCTGAGAAAGTTTATCCTTACCAAATCTTCAAAAATGCATTGCCACATTGCGATGTTTTTGCGGATGACGATTACACCAAAGAGGAAATTAAATTGATGAAAGAGCCTAAGAAAATCCTAGGCGACGATACTTTCAATTTGACTGCAACTGCAGTAAGAGTTCCGGTACAAGGTGGACATTCTGAAAGTGTTAATATCGAATTCGAAAATGAATTTGATCTTGATGAAGTAAGAAAAATTCTTTCTGAAACTCCAGGCGTTGTTCTTCAGGACAATGTTAAAAATAACGAATATCCAATGCCTTTATATTCTGAAGGAAAAGACGACGTTTTTGTAGGAAGAATCAGACGAGATCTCTCACAGCCAAAAACGCTTAATCTCTGGATTGTGGCAGACAATCTCCGAAAGGGTGCTGCTACCAACGCCGTTCAGATTGCGGAATACTTAGTAGCAAACAACTTAGTATAAACTAACAAAATCTAAAGAATCTTCGAAATTTCGAAGATTCTTTTTTTAGTAATGAAAACAATAAATAAAAAAACAAATTCCAATATTGCTTTTCAGAAGTGGATCGCCGCTGTCGGTATTATTCTTTTCATTGGAAAATTAGTTGCCTGGAAATTGACTAATTCTGATGCTGTTTTCTCCGATGCAATGGAAAGCATCGTGAATGTCATCAGTGCATTTTTGGGACTCTCCGCTTTATACCTTGCCGCAAAACCAAAAGATGAAAATCATCCTTATGGGCACGGAAAAGTCGAATTTGTAACATCTGCCATTGAAGGTTCTTTAATCAGCATTGCCGGAGTAATGATCATCTATGAAGGAACCAACAGTTTGATTTCTGGAAAAGTTCTTAGTAAATTGGATTTAGGAATTTGGATTATTGCAGCAACTGCGATTGTTAATTATATCATTGGTTATATCTCGGTTCAGAAAGGAAAAAGAGAGAATTCCATTGTATTGATTTCTTCTGGGAAACATCTTCAGTCCGATACTATTACAACTTTGGGTGTTGTGGTCAGTTTGGTCTTGGTTTATTTTACAAAAATTGTTTGGATTGATTCTGTTGTAGCATTATTTTTCGGATTCTATATCATGGTTATTGGATACAAAATCATTAGAAAATCTTTGAGCGGAATAATGGATGAAGCCGATCCGGAGATGCTGGAAAGATTGGCTAATTTCCTTAACGAAAACAGGAAACCGGAATGGATTGATGTACATAATATGAAGATTCAGCAATTTGGAAGCCGACTTCATATAGATGCACACATCACTTTGCCCTGGTATTTCGAGTTAAGAACAGCTCACGATGAGATGGAAAGCGTTATAAAATTAATTGCAAAAAATACGGATAGAACAGTGGAATTCAATTTTCATATGGATGATTGCAAACCAACTTCTTGCGCTATTTGTCAGGTTGAAAACTGCCCCGTTCGCCAGCAAGCATTTACAAAAAAGATAGAATGGAACGGTGAGAATATTTCGCAGCCAGATAAACACACGCAGGAAAACTAATTCAGAATCATCTTTTTTCTGTAATAAAAAATCGGAATAATGAGAATCAGCGTTAATGGCTGAATGACAAATCTTCTCACATAAAAAGAAAAAAGATATCCGAATCGGAACTCATCATTGATACAATACAAGTAGATCGGAAAAGTAATGGCAAAAACAAGAAGTATTAATACCAATGCTTGCTTTGTCCAATGTTTATTTTGGAAGATAGAATGAATGATTATCAAAGAAAAAAAAGTGTTCAAGCCGAATCTGAAAAGATAGCTGAAAAATAGTTTTCCCCACACGAATTCTGGAAAAATCTCATTTGGATTAGCTGTTTTGAAGAAACGCAAAAAAGGATCATAGAACAATTTATCTTCTAATCCGCGTATTCCGATTAATCCTAAAACGCCTGTTAAAACCAAAACCCAACTAAGGATCTTCGGCAATTTTATGGATTGCAAAAGTGAAGTTTGTACAATCATTTTTACAAAAATTTAAATTCTTTGATAGATGAATAGCATTATGAAATTCTCAATCCAAAAGTTTGAAAAACACAAAGCCGTTATTTACTGACGAGAGTAAATAATTCTATAAAACGAAGTATTGAATATTAGAATCAGTTTGATTCTGTAAAGTGGTATAGAAAATCCCAGATTGGGTAATAAATTTTTTTTTCATTGTTTCTCGTGTGTTAGACGACAAAATTACAAAATAAATTTGCTTAATTGCTAATAATCAACAATTAAAGTGAAAAAAAATTAAAATTCTGAAATAATAACTAAGATTTATCGTCTTTTTTCAAAGCAAAAAACTGAATCCAGATTAACCAAAGAATAACCACACCGCCATAGATGATCGCCGGAAAAAGATAATTGTGGCCAATTCTCTCGTATTGAGGATATTTTAAGAAAATGATATTAAGTAAAACGATTCTGGAAACATTAAGAATATGAAGTAAAATGATTCCTCCAATAGAAAACAGAAATGTTTTAGTCCCTTTGTAAAATGCAAAAATAAAAGCGGAGAAAAGAATTGCGACCGAGAAAACATTACAACCTTCCACCATTCTTGTTGTGAACTTCCCAGATGTTTGAAACAACACACTATGCAGTTTCATACTATCCACCAAAACAGTTGGAAAACCTAAAACATTTTGCAGAGAAGCAACTTGTTTTGCTACCCATCTAGTAAAAGGATCTACCACTTCGTTTTCATAAGAGTTAAGATAAAATTGATAGAGCAATACCAGAACGATATAGATAACAACGAATCTTAGCAGAATTTTCAGAACTGGTAAAAAATCTTTCATCTGTGGGTGTTTATTTTTAAGGTCGATCAAAATCACACTTTCTTTTTATAAAATTCTCAGACTGTGATTTTAATGCGTAAAATTACAATTTTTAGCGAATCAAAATCTATTATTAATTAACTTTGTTCTATGCAGGAACATCAGGATTTTTTCAAAGAATTTTTGGGTAAAAACCCAGATTCTTTTATTACACTTCCACAAAGTGGTTCATCCAGAATCAATTATATCGGGAGTTTTGAAGAAAAGAAATATGTAATTACTTATAATGAGAATATTCGGGAGAATGAAGCTTTTTTTTATTTTTCTGAGTTGTTTCAAAGCCTAAATCTTAATACGCCGAAGATTTTTAAAATTAATTTTGATAGAGATTTATATGTTCAGGAATTTTTGGGAAACAAAACTCTTTCGGAAGTTATTGCTGAGGAAGGAACTTCTGCCCGAGTAAAAAGTCTGGTCAAAAAAAGTCTGGAGAAGTTGTTTGAACTACAGACCAAAACTTTGGGAAAAGTAGATTTCAAACAGAGTTTTGAGTACGAAATTTATGACGATTTACCGATTACACACGATCTTTATTACTTCAAGAATTTCTTAATTGATATTCTTGAAATTGATTATCACAAATCGACTTTGTTGAAGGAATTCAAAACTATTTCTGAGATAATACAAAAATTGGAACCTAAAACCTTGATGATTCGGGATTTTCAATCCAGAAATATTTTGGTGGATGAAAATGATGAGGTTTTCTTTATCGATTATCAATCGGCGATGGAAGGGCCTGTGACTTATGATGTGATTTCTTTTCTCTATCAGGCTAAAGCTAATTTACCCCATGACTTTAAAGAAGAAATGCTCGAGTACTATTTATCTTTCTGGGAAAAGGATTCTGACAAAGAAGCTTTGAAACAATCTTTTGAATGGATGAAAATGATGCGTTTTCTGCAGGTTTTAGGTGCTTATGGATTCCGAGGTTTGATACAAAGAAAAAAACATTTTTTGGCAAGCTTACTTCAAGGAATTGAGAATATTTATGACTTGAATCAAAACTGGAATGAGATCGCTCTGCAGTTTCCGGAATTATATTTTATCATTCTAAAGTTGAAGAGTAAAGAAATGCAAGCTAAGATTGAGGAATTGATTAATGATTAATTATCTTGTCAATGCAATATTGTCATTAGCTGTCGAGATTCCTAAGGAATGACAAAACTGTTTTAATTGACAAATGTTGTTTGGATGACAAAATCCCTAGCCCCGATTGCAGTGGAAATCCTTTTTTGCAAGGACTTAGGGTCTATTGATGTGGAAACTGTCTGCAAAAAAGATTGCAACGGAAAGCGGGAAATAGCTCCTAAGCATTTTTTAAGATTACTTCGTTCGCAATGGCCTATAAATAAAAAAACCTCAGAATTGCGTCTGAGGTTTTTTCTGAATATTTTCAGTCTCTCTAATTATTTAATACACTTAATGCGTTTTCTTTTACAACTCGCTTAGCGAATCTGAATTTTGGGCCCCAGTAGTTATCGTCTAGTGAAGAAACCATCACACCTTTGGATGTTGCGGCGTGGATGAACTTCACTTCGCCTTCTGGTGTTACATCTTCCACGATTCCTACGTGTGAAATTCTGCTGCCTTTGTGTGAGAAAAATACCAAATCTCCTTTCTGAAGTTCTGCTTTTTCTACAGAATCGCCTTCATTGGATTGTTGAGCTGCTACTCTTGGAAGGTCCACCCCAGCTGCTGCGCCAAAAACTGACAATACAAAAGCTGAACAATCTATTCCGCTTCTGGAAGTTCCTCCGTACCTGTATGGTGTTCCGAGATAACTTTCAGCTTCGGATAAGATATTGTCAATCGTCTTGCTGTGTCTGATTGCATTTTCTATCGCTGACCTTTTGATAACATCGTTTGTATTGGCAATAGATGCTAATACTTGTTGTCCTTTGTTGTTTGATTTGTTAGTTACGGGTTTTACGTTTACATCCAAAGATGCAAATTTGGCATCAGTTTTGTATGTTTGATTGTTAGAAACCACATAGTTAGAAACACAAGACTGAAGTGTGAAAAACGTGGTCACAAATAAGATATAAACTAGAACTCTTTTCTTCATATATATTTAATTATTTGTGTTAAACTTTAGGTTGGTATTTTGTGATTGCATAGCAAAAATAGCCATTACCGTTTAAAGGGTCTGTCTAATCAAATTGACAGCTCTTGAGTTTAACACATTTTAACAGTCTTTTTAAGAATGTTAAAAAAAAACAAACCGCAAAGCCTTTATTTAGACTTTGCGGTTTTATTTTTTATTAAGATTCTTTAACTTTTTAGAAATTGTCTATCTTGTAAATAACAATTCTCTATATTTTGTCATTGGCCAAAGTTCATCATCAACCATCATTTCCAAAGCATCAGAAGCCTCTCTAATGTTCTCAAATAACGGGATTACTTTGTTGCAATATTCTTCAGCTTGTTTCTGACTTCCTGCTGTATTTTTAGCCTTTTCTTTAGCAGTTAATAATGAATCAACACCCACTTTGATTTGAGAAACATTTCCAGAGATATTAGTAATCAAATCCAATTGTTCTTTTGCCAAAGTTTTGAATTCTTTATCTCCAAAGATTTCTTTCAAACCTTTCACGTTCTCAATCAATCTGTTTTGATAATTAAGCGCTGCAGGAATGATATGGTTTCTTGCGATGTCAGCTAAAACTCTAGCTTCGATATCAATTACAGTAGAATATTTTTCCAACTTAATTTCATTTCTAGCTTCAAACTCTCTGTGGGAATAGATTCCTAGTTCTTCATAAAGCTCAACGAATTTTTGGTCTAATTCTTTTTTAAGCGCTTCTGGAGTTGTCTTCAAGTTATTAAGACCTCTTTTCTTAGCTTCTTTCGCCCAATCGTCAGAATATCCATCACCTTCGAACATAATATTCTTGGACTGCTTGATATATTCTCTAAGGATATTGAAAATAGCTTCGTCTTTCTTAAGCCCTTTTTCAATTAAAGCATCTACTTCAACCTTGAAAGTTCTTAATTGTTTTGCAGCAATTACGTTCATTACAGTCATTACTTCAGCACAATTTGCAGAAGAACCAACCGCTCTGATTTCGAATTTGTTTCCGGTGAAAGCGAACGGAGAAGTTCTGTTTCTATCAGTATTATCTAAAAGAATTTCAGGAATTTTCCCAACAACATTTAGTTTCAATTCTGTTTTTTCTTCAGGAGATAGTTTTCCGTCCGTTACTTTTTCTAATTCTTCCAAAACTCCGAACAATTGACTTCCGATGAACGCAGAAATAATTGCTGGTGGCGCTTCGTTAGCTCCCAATCTGTGGTCGTTGCTTGCAGATGCAATTGATGATCTTAACAAATCAGCATAATCGTGAACTGCTTTCAAAGTATTAACAAAGAAAGTCAAGAATTGTAGGTTTTTCTTTGGATTTTTTCCAGGGCTCAAAAGGTTTTCACCCGTGTCAGTTCCAAGAGACCAGTTGTTATGTTTTCCACTTCCGTTAACTCCGGCAAATGGTTTTTCGTGAAATAAAATATGGAAGTGATGCTTATGAGCAATTCTCGCCATAATATCCATTAATAATGAATTGTGGTCAACCGCAACGTTTGCTTCTTCAAACATTGGAGCCAACTCGAATTGGTTAGGCGCAACCTCATTGTGACGAGTTGTTACAGGAATTCCCAACTTCATACATTCGATTTCCAATTCCTTCATATAGTTCATCACTCTTGTAGGAATCGAACCGAAATAGTGATCATCCAACTGCTGTCCTTTTGCCGGAGAATGTCCTAACAAAGTTTTTCCAGTCATAACCAAATCCGGACGAGATTGATACAAAGCCGTATCTACCAAAAAATATTCTTGCTCCCATCCTAATGTTGGAGAAACCTTAGTTACATTCTTATCGAAATAAGACTTCATTACATCTGTAGCCGCTTCGTCAACCGCATTCAACGCTCTTAATAAAGGTGTTTTATTATCTAATGCTTCTCCTGTATAAGAAATGAAAATTGAAGGAATACAAAGTGTTGTTCCCATAATAAAAGCTGGAGAAGTCGGATCCCAAGCTGTATAACCTCTTGCTTCAAAAGTATTTCTGATTCCGCCATTTGGGAAAGAAGAAGCATCCGGCTCTTGCTGAATCAACATTCCACCACTGAATCTCTCAATCGCTCTACCTCCTTCTATTGGCGTGAAGAAAGAATCGTGTTTTTCTGCAGTTGCGCCTGTCAACGGCTGAAACCAGTGTGTGTAATGCGTCACACCTTTTGACAAAGCCCAATCTTTCATAGCCACCGCCACCTGATCTGCAATATGTCTCTGGATTTTTGTTCCTTTTTTAATCGCATCCAAAATGGAATTGAAAGCTTCTTTTGTTAAATATTCTCTCATTGTTTCTTCAGAGAATACGTTTTGACAAAACAATTCGGATAGTTTTGCAGGAACTTCTACGAAATTATCTTTTCTGTAATTTCTGAAAGGAAGCTCGGCTAAGGCTTTAAATCTTAATGTTGACATAAAAATGTGTTATTTTAAACAGGGCAAATTTACAAAAAATACAATTCAAAATAATATGACCCCTTAAAAATTAACGCTATTTATATTTAATTCCAAATCATTAATTAAAATAACCCCAAATTTTAGTGCACTATAGAATTCATCTAACCAAATTTCATATTTAATAAATATTATCAAAATATGAAGAAAAATTTATTTTCCCTTTTATTTTAGAATATTAAAAGGAAAGTTTAACTTTAAAAACTAATACCAATCAATAACCCAAGACTCAACAAAAGACAACAAGTCACTGAAATCCAATTAATTAAATAAAACATTATGATTTAAAATGAATTTCATAACTTTGCAGACTTTTACAAAAATTTTAATATATGGCAAATTCAAGAGCAAGAGAAACCACAGAAGCTATCGAAAGATTATATGTCTCAATGAGACACTTATTCTACAGAGGATTTTTCAAACCTTCAGGAGTTTCCGGTGAGTCATTAAGAAAACTCTTAATGGTTATCAATCCGGAAATCTACGGAAGTATGAGCATTCCTAATAAGATAGAGCTGGATGGTTTGCTTTATGTTCTTGACCGTCTTCCGGAAGGTATTGAGGAATGTTCTTTTATTCACTTAACCTCAGATGAAGGTTTTGACAAAGGAAGTTTTGAACCAATCGTTCCAAAGAAAAGACGTAGAAACTGCTACAGAATCGATGAACATCAGATGAACATCGAGGTTCTTTTGGGTCGTTCTGAGATTTATGATATTTTGACTCACTTAACTTTCCTTTATCTTGAAGCTGACAAAATCAGAAATATCGGTTTTGATTTAACTGATGGAGGAAGACCTAGACGCACTTGGAAAATCATCGAAGAAGTTGCAAAAGGAGAAAAAAAATACAGTAGAAAAGAAAAAGAAGTTGCATTGATTCATCTTTCTTCTTTCCTAGGAAGAACTTTTGATGAAACTCTAAATGCTTATAACAACTTCGGTGACGATAAAAACCCGGATCGTTTGTTCAAAATCATCTACTGGATGGGACAAATAAGTTTCGAGGATTGGAAAGAAGTGAGAGAAAGAGAAATCCATTTCTCAGCAATTCTTCAAGAGAGAGTTGGACATCATCTTTTTGGAGAAAGATGGGCCAACAAAATCAAAAAAGTTCTTGTTGAAAATGACCTTCATATGCGACCACTTCACATCATCAGCGCGAATATGCACTCGGTGAAAAATATGGTTTTCGCTAATGACGCTCTTAATAAAAAAGGAACCAAAGAAGTTGATTACAAATTATTCGCTGACATCAGTAACAAGAAAGACCTTCAGGAAAAAGTTCTTGACCACGCCTTGAAAGAAGGAATGATTTACATCGATGATAACAGCGGAAGTAATATCGACGTTCAAATCATCGACCTTGCTAAAACCGAACTTAAAAATACTGTTTTTGCTGATCAAAAGTATAAAGGAGACGATGTAATTTTGGTTTTCGATTATGCTTTCGGAGAACAAGCTTTCGAAGTAATGGACGAATTACTAAGACCTTATGAAGTGAACGGCGAAGTTTATATGATGAAAGTTAAATCGGTTTCAATAATGGGAAAAGCCGGAATCTTAACCGGAGGAAAAGGCGATATTATGATTCCAACGTCTCATATTTTTGAAGGAACAGCCGATAATTATGTTTTTGACAATGCTTTAAAAGCAACTGATTTTGTTGATGACGAGGTTAAATCTTATGAAGGTCCAATGGTTACCGTTTTAGGAACATCATTGCAGAATAAAGATATTTTATCTTACTTTATGACAACTTCTTGGAAAGCTATCGGACTGGAAATGGAAGGTGCTCATTATCAAAAAGCGATTCAGGTAGCGAGCAAAATCCGTCATCATATTTCTCCAGATTTGTTTGTAATGTATGCTTATTACGCTTCTGATAATCCATTAGAAACAGGAAGTACATTATCTTCCGGTGGACTTGGACTGACCGGAGTTAAACCAACTTATATGATTACGCATAAAATCATCGAGAAAATTCTTGAGAAGAAATAAAAATTGAAAGCCTCCTATTTGGAGGCTTTTTTTATATAAAATTCGCAATCGTGTAAATCAGCAAACCAACCAATCCACCAACCAAAGTTCCGTTGATTCTTATGAATTGTAAATCTTTTCCGACTTCCAATTCTAATTTTCTACTGAGTTCATTGCCCTCCCAATTTCCGACAGTTGTACTAATCAATTCCCCAAAATTCTGCGTATTTTTCAGAATGTATTTATATGCTGTTAATCTAACCCAATTATCAATTCGGTTTTGGAAATGTTCATCATTTTGAAGATTAGAAACAAATTCGTCGATGTTTTTTTTAACATAAGATTTTAATTTAGAATCTTCTTCTGATAATTCTTTAATTAAAGAAGATTTCACAGATTGCCAAATGTCAGATGAATATTGTTTTAGTTTGTCACTATGAAGAAAATCAGATTTTATAGAATCAAATTCTGTTTCCCATTTTGGTTCATCCTTCAGTTCTTGGGAAAAATCCAGAATTTTATTTGTGATTTCTGCTCGTAATGGATGATTAAGATCCTCTTGAACCTCCAAAAAATAATCACTTAAACCTTTCGTTATTTTTTCTGCAATTTTATTATCAACAGATTTTGGAATCAAAAAGAAACTCTCTTTTCCGACCTTTTCAGAAACCAATTCTTGATTTTCCAGAATATAATTTTTGATTTGAGAACTTAGATTCGTAATGATTTTCTGATGGTCATTTTTATTAAGGAGATATTCGATTCCGTTTCCGATAACTGAATTTAATTTGATGGACTCTGTCATTTCCTCCGCTTTATTTGAAATAAATTTCACGACAGATTCATCATCTAACTTATTCAGAATATCCTTAAGAATTGATGACAGTTCATTAATCAAAATATTTTGATTTTTATCTTTAGAAAGCCAATCCCCAACATAAACCGAAACTTTTAGTTTTTGAATGTAAGGTCGAATATTCTGAGGAGAAAGAAAGTTATCAACCACAAAACTTCCGAGATTATCACCAATCTTTTCTTTAGAATTTTCTATCAAATTAGTATGTGGGATTTTTAGTCCCAAAGGATAATTAAACAAAGCAGTAACCGCAAACCAGTCTGCCAAAGCACCAACCATTGCCGCTTCCGAAAAAGCCCGGATATAACCAATCCAATGAGAATGATTTTGTTTTTGAAGAACCGTCATCATTATGAAAGTAACAGCCATCAGAATAAATAATCCTGTTGCAAGAGTTTTGTAACGTTTGAGCTGTTGTTTTTTCAGTTCATCATTCATAAATCAAGAAAATCGAAAATCATTCCAAACAAAATTATTAATATTTGATTAAATTAGATACTTTTACACAAAGTTTTCTGATGTTTAGAAAAGTAATCAATATAGTTTTACTCATAATTGCCGGCGCAATTCTCCTTATTTATATTACTGATTATAATTATCTTTTTCGTGGAATAAAATTGACTTACCTAAGAGGAGAAAGTAGTTCTACAATTAATGATGGAAAATATTTCCCTTCCAATACCATTTCTAAAGGCATTGCCAAACCCTGGAAAACAGACATCAATTACAATCGAAAATCTTTATCAAAAGAATTACAAGATCACTTAGAAAAAACTAAATCTGTTTCTTTTTTAGTTATTAAAAACGGGAAAATTCTACAGGAAAAATATTGGGACTCATATAACAAAACTACCGCTAGCAATTCTTTTTCGATGGCAAAAACAGTCACAGTTTTACTTTTGGGAAAGGCAATTGACGATGGTAGAATCATAAATTCGAATCAAAAATTTTCCGATTTCTACCCAGATTTTTCCAAAAAAGAATTTGGAAATAATCTGACATTAGAAAATCTCGCATCTATGGAAGCCGGTTTGGACTGGAAAGAAGACTATAAAAATCCTTTTCTTCCAAATGCTGCTGCATATTATGGATTTTCATTGGCAGATGTTGTCTTTAATAAAAAACTAATAACGATGCCTGGCGAAAAATTCGAATATCAGAGTGGAGCAACACAGCTTTTAGGTTTTGCTGTTGGGAGATCTGTCGGGATACCCTTGGCTTCTTACGCTTCCAGCAAACTTTGGAAACCTCTTGGTATGGAACAAAATGCAGAATGGTCAACAGACGATCTTGGAATTGAAAAATCGTTTTGCTGCATACAATCTAATGCGCGAGATTTTGCTAAACTGGGCTCCTTGCTTCTTAATCGAGGAAAATTTGAAAATATCCCATTGATTAATGAAAGCTTTGTGAATAAAATGATAAATCCGTCTGAACATTCTAATGGTGTTTACGGAATGGGAATTTGGATTAATAATGATTCCAAAATTCATCATTATTATATGCACGGACTCTATGGTCAATACGTTATTATGATTCCAGAATATGATATGATTGTCGTAAGACTAGGCAACGAAGAAGCTCCTGAAAAAGATTCCAAAAACAGACCGAAAGAAGTGGAATTTTATGTCAACGAAGCTTTAAAATTCGCAGAGAAAAATTAATCTGCGTCGTAGTCCAACAAAGCAAAAACGCTTAATAGTGTACTGTTTTTCAGTTTCTGTTCAGCTTCTTTAATATATTGTGCTTCATTGTTAGCAGGAACATAGATTTCGTAAAAATTTTTATTTCTAATCACAAATAACGTCGAGCCAATAATCATTGTCAAAATATCTTCAGACTTTGGTGCATTGTGAAAAACGCCGGATACAATTCCCCTTTTGATAATCTCTTCCAATCTGCTGACACAAGTTTGGTAAAACTCCAAAAGATCATCTTTCACATTATCCAGAGTACGCATCTCCTGAGTCACAAAACCGTGAAAATAACTGTATTTGAATAACAAAGAAATCACATAATTCACGATTTCTTTCATCTGCATCTCCGGTTTTCCTTCTTTTATAGTCTGTGCAAACTCAGAAAAACTCTCCTTTGTCCTTTGCACACGGTACTGATAAAGATAAGACATCATCTTTTCCTTGGAACCAAAATAATAAGAAATCATCGCAACATTGATTCCCGCTTTGGTACAAATATCCCGCACAGACGTTCCGTCAAAACCTTTTTTAGCAATCAGTTCCTCCGCAACATCCAGAATTTTTGTTTGTTTATCAGTAAATTTTTTCCTCATTCTTTATGAAAGATTTAATGTAAAATTAAACTAATTTTCATCAAAAACAATAGTTATCGATTACAGAATTTAACAAAATTTAACTTTTTATGATTCGCATAATAATTTAGGCAGCTTTATCCGTCCTCCGTTCCCGCTGTTTAGCAAATTGCCAATGCTTTTCCCAAGTCCAATTTGCAAAACGAGCTCCACTCAGGCCGGGCTGCGAGCAATTCATCGTTCAAAAAAATTCATTAATTTCATATCTTTGACTATGGATTTTTTGGATTTTCATCATCACAAACAAAATAAAACCGGGATTTATAACTTGAATCTCAACGAAGAGATTCCACAAGGTAATTTTTCGGTTGGTTTGCATCCAAAAGATATTTCAGAAAACTGGAAATCCGATTTCGAAAAAATCAAAGAAATTTCTTTATCAAAAAACTGCCTTGCTATCGGCGAATGTGGTTTAGACGGATTAATTAACATCGATGAAAATCTTCAAAACGAAATCTTTCAAAATCATATTTCTTGGGCAGAAGAAATCAAGAAGCCAATTATCATCCATTGCGTTCGTAGGTTTTCGCAGATTTTACATTATAAAAAAACTAAAGTTCCATTGGTAATTCACGGTTTCAATAAAAAAGAAAATATTGGAAAAGAGCTTTTGGAAGCGGGGTTTTATCTCAGTTTTGGAAAAGCAGGTTTAGAAAACTTATCTTTGCAAAAATTGATTAAAGATTTTCCCATCCAAAAGATGTTTTTGGAAACTGATGATGCAGATTTTGACATTGCAGAATTATATGAAAAAGTTTCAGAAATCAAATCCATTTCTTTGGAAAACCTGAAAAACCAAATGTGGGAGAATCTTGAAAATGTTGTTAATTATGGATAAATTTTGGTTAGAACGCACCGAATTACTGATAAAAGATGAAGGCATTGAAAAACTGCAAAACGCTAAGGTTTTAGTTGTTGGGTTAGGCGGTGTTGGTTCTTTTGCAGCAGAATTTTTGGCAAGAGCAGGAATCGGAAAAATGATTATTGCTGATGGCGATGTTGTTGACATAACCAATATTAACCGACAATTACCAGCGCTTCATTCTACAGTTGGACAACATAAAGTAGAGTTGGTTGGAGACCGATTAATGGATATCAATCCCAATCTTGAGCTTACAAAAATCAATGAGTTTTTGGAGCCGGAAAGAATGGAAGAATTAATCAAGTCAGAAAAATTCGATTACGTTTTGGACTGCATCGATTCTTTGACCCCGAAAATAGCATTAATGATAACTTGCCGCAGAAACAAAGTCAAATTAGTTTCATCTATGGGAGCTGGTGGAAAGACTGACCCAAGCAAAGTAATGGTTCGCGATCTGCATAAAACAAGAGATTGTCTATTGGCAAGACAAGTAAGAAAACGTTTGAAAAAAGAGAAAATCAACAAAGGTTTCCGTTGCGTTTTCTCAACAGAAGTACAAGATGAAAACAGCTTGAAAATGACTGATGGAAGTAATTTTAAGAGATCTTTCTATGGAACAATCAGTTTCATTCCTGCACTTTTTGGCTTATATGCTGCTGCAGAAGTTATCAATCATTTAACTGGAAGACAATAAATTTTGGATACAAACAGCTACCCTTCTCACGAAAAACTGAAAAAAAAATACGAGATAGATTTGCTTTTTGCTAAAGGGAAGTGGCTTTCTGTAGATAACATCAGAATTATTCATCTAAAATCTTCGGATAAACTTACGATTGATAATCATAAAATAGGTGTTTCTGTTTCAAAGAAATTTTTCAAAAGAGCTGTTGACAGAAACCGCATAAAGCGCTTGTTAAGAGAATCTTATCGACTAAACAAATCTGCTTATATCAATGCTTTTGGAGACCAATCTATCGCAATGCTTTTTTGGGCATCTAAGGAATTGCCCGAAAGTTTTTCAGTAGTTGAAAAACAGTTTCTTAATCTTTGTAAGAAAAGAACTGGATAAACATTTCTATTTAATTTGTAATTTTATTCTCAAAGAAATTACAAATGGAACATATTTTACCTTACCTTCTGAGCACTTTTATCGGAATTGGATTAGCTGCCGCTTCTGGTTTTCGAGTCTTTCTACCTCTATTTGCGGTTAGCCTTTCATCTTATCTTGGATGGATTCCGATGAGTGATAATTTCGAATGGCTTTCTGGATTACCAACTCTTATCACAACTGGCGTTGCAACAGTTATTGAGATTTTGGCTTATTATATTCCTGTTGTTGATAATTTTTTGGATACGCTTTCTATTCCGTTGGCAACTATTGCAGGATCTATACTTTTCGCAAGTCAGTTTATGGAGTTGGGAACATTTCCCCAGTGGGCTTTGGCATTGATTGCCGGAGGAGGAACTGCTGCTACAATTGCTTCTGGATTTGCCGGAACACGAGCCGCTTCTACAGCTACAACTGCAGGAATAGGCAATAATGTTGTCGCAACCACAGAAACTGCCGGAGCTGGATTGATGTCTGTTCTTTCTATTTTTCTTCCCGTTATTGCTTTTATACTGGCAATTGTATTGATTATTGCAGTCTTGTTTTTTGGTCGGAAACTTTGGAGGAAGATGAAGACGCAGAATTCTGGAATATTCTAAAATAAAAAATCCCGCTAATGCGGGATTTTTTATTTTTAATGGATGTAATCTGATTATTAGTTTACAACAATATCGTCAATTTGAACTGTAGTCGTTACACCTGGGTTTACACCCTCATATTTGAACACAATAAATCCATTTCCAGTAACACTCGCAGGGATATTATAAGTTCCTGCAGGAGCTAATGTTCCATATCCAGAAGCTGGTGTTTTAGGCACAGTGAAGTTAGAAGTGATATCAGTCAACGTTGCTGTTGAAATATCAGAACCAGCTGTGTAATTTGTAGTAGTATATACTTTCAAAGCATCTCCGTTATAGAAACCAACATTAACTTTAAATGCAAATGAATTAGCCGCTGTAAAATCAACTGGGACAATAAAGTATGTATGAATAATTCCTGGAGCTGGAGCCGCATTTGCTGATAGCTGAATATACTTATTACTATTAAAAGATCTAATTTCCCAATATCTACTACCAAGTTCAGCATAGTTTATATACTTAGGGAAATTATTAAAATATGGCGCTGCAGCATTAGCAGGATAACTTTCAAAATTTTCCGTAAAAGATCCTAAGAATTTAATATCACTTCCTCCTACGATACCCGTTGCGAATCTCTCTTTAGTAAAATTAATATCATTTAAACTTCTGATCAACATTTGGAATCCAGAATTATATCTACTTACAACAAAGGTTAATTCTCCTGATTCTTTAGGTAATAATTTTGATCCAAAAGTGGAAAATCCAGAGTTTCTAATAAGTGATGTTTCACCTGTTTTGTCTATTATAGCTCTATCAGTATCTTGACCAACACCTGCAATATAATTGATAAAAGTTGTTGGCTGAGGTAACACTAACTCTTTAGCAAACTGAACATTATCTACAGATACTAGAGTATTCAAATACTTTTCTGCACTAGCATCCTTAAGTGATGGTAGTTTTGTTGGTACCAAAGTAGCAATATCCATTCTATTATTTCCGTTACAAACACCTGCAAGATATCTTGTCAAAAGGATACTTGGGATTCTTCCAATAGCATAAGTTGGGTCAATAGAACCAATTTTTCTAGTACCTCTATCCCATCCTAAAACAAGACCGTTAGCCTTGATACGGATATGCGCTCCTACTGGAAAATCTGCATAATTAGAAGCTTTATCAACTTCTAATGACAATCCTACAGTTGGATTTTCTGCTTTATCTTGAAAAGAAATTGTTTTATAAAAGTTACCATTTTCGTCCGATGATACAATATAAGCATCAAAAATTATAGGAGCTCCATCTGCCGGAATTTTGTAAGTACCTGATGTAGGTGCTAAAGCAGCAAAAGCAGCCATTGTGGTTGTAGGTTCATCAAATCTGTTATTGCAAAGAATCTCTGGAGCGTTCCAGTCATCATCTTTAACACAAGAAGTATAGGTCATCGCAACGATTGCAGAAAAGACCAAAGTTTTGATTGTTGTATATGTTTTCATTATTATAATTTTTAAAATCTAACTTGTAAATTAACGAAATAAGAACGCCCTTGTGTATACCAATATTTAGGAGCGAATAATGTTTGGCTTCTGTTAAAATCTTCTTGGAAGCCATCAAATTTAACGTTTCTTGTCTGCTCAAAACCTCCAGTAATATACTTAGTATTATCAAAGATATTATTTACAGATGCAGAGATTAACAAATAATATTTACCAAACATCCAAGACTTACCTACGTTTGCATTGATAAAATAAGCAGCAGGTAATTTGTTTGGCGCCAGTAATCTTCTGAGTTCATCTGGAGTAGCACTCGCATAAGGTGTTCCTGAGTTACTATTTTGTACAAAACTTTGAGATCTTAATAGTGCCGATGGATCTAAATAATTGTTGTCTAAATAATTCCAGTTAGCACCAAACCACCAATATTTTGGAGAATTATATCTAAAACCAGCAGAGAAAGCCATTTGTGGTGTTCCTCCTTGTTTATAATTCTTAAGGTCAGATTTACCAAACTGCACAAAAGATTGTCCGTTTCCGAAAACTCCAATTGCATCAGAAGCAAAATAAACATCTGGATTGTTACGGTAAGTATACTCACCATAACTAGCTACACCTTGTAGGGATAATGTAGGTAATACTTTGAAATCAACGCCAAGTTCTGCGCCCATATTTCTCTTCTCTACATTAGACATTACCTGTGTTACAAAAGCACTCTGAATGTATTGTCCACCTGTATTAGTATCTGTAGTTCCTCCACTTGCAGAATTATCAATTTGGATACCGTCTGCAAAGAATCTCTGTACACTTGTTTCATTTTGAGTATCAATTAAAAATACTGATGCTCTTATTTTGAACAATGGAGAATTAATCACATAACTCAAGTCATTAGCATTGATAACTGTATTTTTAATATTTGGTGCAACAGAAGAATTAAGTCTTGGGTTGATGAATAAATCTTCTAAATATGGTGCTTGGGAAAAGAATGAACCATTATAAACCAAGAAGTTTCTCCCGTTTATTTTATAGATAATCTGTCCTTTCAAACCAAAATTCCAGAAGTCATAATCTTTGCTTTTTCCAAATGAATCAGCATAAAGATAGTGCTTGAATAATCCTTCTCTGCTAGATGTTGAATAGCCTGCAAGTGCAGAAACAAAAACATCAAATTTGCCTTCTGAAAACTTAAGTCCTGGATTAACTTTTACCTCTTGTCTTCTGAAGATATAGTTATAAAGTAATCTGTCACCAACTTTTTTAGCAACATCTGTTTCTCCTTCATTATATAAAGCTGATGTTCCAGGGTTATTAGTTGCCGCAAACGGATCTTTGTTGAATACAAAATCAGCTCCTAACAAATCATTAACTTCTCTGTAAAGCTCTGATCTATAGTTCTGATAAGAGACATTCAACATAAATTTTGTCTTATCCGTAAAGTTGTAAGTATAATGCGTTGCAGCATTCCAGATTTTATCATCACTTACATCATTTACTAGATAATACAATGCTCTGTTACCTGTTACTCCATATTGTGTTACAGGAGACTGTCCCATATTGGCAGCATATAATCTGTTCCAATTGATTTGAGTTACATTTGGGTCTCCATTTTGCCAAGCAGTACGAGATGCCTGATAAGCATCTCCTGCCGCTAGATAAGTTCCAGAATTTGGATCCCATGTGAAAGCATCTTCATTCAATGATCCGAAATAACTTGGTAGATTTCTGTAATATGTAGGAGAAGGGTTTGGTACACTTTGCCAATCTAGCCTAGATCCTTTATCTTTTCCAAATTGATAAGATAATGATGTCCATAAGTTTGATTTCTTATTAATTTTCCAAAAATCCTGTAATTGGAAAACTGGTTGGAAACCTTTTCTTACTCTTTCACTTCTTTTTTCTCCATCTTGCCATCCCCAATAAGAATTATAATGCACACCTCTGTAGTCATAAACTTCTTGAGTACTTGGACTTGCGGTAGATCTTCTGTATGGAGAAGCAAAAGCATTGAAAGTCATTGTGTGACTATCGCTGAATTTTTTCTCAACACCTAGATAAGTTCCATAAGCATCATAGAAAGTTCCTTCTTGGATGCCTTCTTCAGCCCATCTTTTAGCTCCCATCAAAGTGAAAGCCCAGCCACTCTTAGACATTCCAGAAGAATATCTTAAAGAAACTCTTTGTCTGTAATTTCTGTTTGTAATAGAATAAACTGCTTGGAAACCTTTTCTGTACTCGCTAGCTCTGGTATTTTTGTAAATAACACCAGTTGCTCCACCAAATGCATATTCTGAAGGAGAATGGTTAGCAGCGATTTCTGGATATCTTACAATCTCATTCAGACCTCCCCAGTTTGAGAAATCCACATTACCATTATCAGATTTTACCATAGAAACTCCATTCAACATGTTTTCTGAAGTTCTACCATCTACACCTCTAGGTCTGAACCAATAAGCTCCCAAGTCAAAACTTGCAATTCTATTGAAAACATCCTGAGAAGACTGTAAAAGACCAACTGTAGAAGATTGTCCGCTATTTTCATCATCACCAGTATCAAGGATTGCAAGACCTTGATCTGCTCCTGTCAATGTAGAATAAAGGGTAATAACCCCCAAGTCTTTTCTTTTTTCAGTAGTAATATCAAATTCCAAAGTTTTTGTCTCGAAATTTGACTTTGATACCACAATTTGATAATGCCCGGTCTTCAAATCTACAAATTGGAAATAACCAATTTTGTCTGCCGTAACATCATTACCTTCTCCTTTTAGATCTACTCTTGCTTTTTCTACTGGTTTTCCATCAGCATCTTTCAGGTATGCAAAAACCGTAGTCTGTGCAAAATAAAATGACGCTGGAAGCACTGTAAACAAGGAGATTAATGATAATTTTTTAATCATAAATCAATTAGGTTTTGTTTGCTCTTTTTTCTAATATACAGTCCGTTAAACACGGAAGGCAAATGTATATAAATTTTTGATAATTATAACTTTTTAACATTTTTTTTATTTTAACAAATCATCAATTATTTAAAACATAATTATGAATTTTCAAAAACATCAAATTTTTATTTTGCAACTATTCAAAAAAAATTACTTTTGTAGCCTTACATTTTTTTATATATGAAAAATATTTTAAGCTTGATAGCTATCTTAAGTATTTCCTTATTATCTGCACAACAAAAAAGACAAGTTCGTGCGGCGACAGTTGGATTCTTAAACGTTGAAAACCTTTGGGATACCGTTCGTTCCGCAGATTATATAGATGGAACAAAAGATAGAAGCAACCCTGCATTTCACAGAAGCGTACCTTTGGATTCTATAAAATATCTGGAAGTTACAGAAAAAGATTACAAAGGTCCTTGGAATGATGAGTCACTTGTGGGAAAAAAAGTGGTAAGAATCCAAGGTGGTTCAGAAGAGTTCACTCCAAAAAGCAGTAAGAACTATACATATAAAGTATATAAACAAAAACTGGAAAATGCCGCAAAAGTAATTTCCGAAATGGGAAAATCTTACACCAATACAGCTCCTGTGGTTGTAGGTCTATTAGAAATTGAAAATAGACAAGTGGTTGAAGACCTTGTAAAAGAACCAGCTTTAGCTAAGTATGATTATGGTGTCATTCATTATAATGGATATGATTATAGAGGTATAGATCCTGCATTTATTTATCAGAAAAGAAGGTTTACTCCTAGCAAATCTTGGACTAAAGAAGTGAAAATTTTTGGTGAAAGTGGAAATAGAGAATATACAAGAGACATTCTTGTTGTTACTGGTTTTTTAGATAACGAAAAGGTAGCCTTTTTCTTAAATCACTGGCCATCTAGAAGAGGAGGAGAAGCTGTTTCTTTACCAAAAAGAAATCTTGCAGCCACTGTTCTTAGAAAAGAAATGGATAGTGTGAAAGCTTTGGATCCTTCTACAAAATTGTTTGCAATGGGAGATTTTAATGACGATCCTATAAGTCCTAGTCTTAAAAACTATCTAAAAGCTGTGGGTAACCCTAAAAATTTAACAGAAGAGAATCATTACCTTAACCTTATGTATCCTTTATATAAGAAAGGAATTGCATCGTTAGCTTATCAAGATGCTCCAAACTTGTTTGATCAGATTATTGTTTCTTCAAATCTTTATGCTCCTAGTAATGAGATTAGAAAAGATTATACAATATTTAAAACCGAAATATTTGCTCCCGCATATCTTGTAACCAAGGAAGGAAATTACAAAGGTTATCCTTTTAGATCCTGGGCTGGAGATCAATTCACAGGTGGTTATTCCGACCACTTCCCAGCATTTGTGATTTTGCAAAAAGATCCAACACCTTAAGAAAAATTCTATCATATATCAACCGTTTCAAAATTTGAAACGGTTTTTTGTTTATGATAGTTGAATTATTTGGGCAGCTTTATCCGCCTTCCGCTCCCAAACCTAACGAAGCGGTTCGACGTAGTCAATCTTTTTGCCATTGCGAACGAAGTGAAGCAATCTGTTGTACTTTTGTACCATCGCAATAACAAAAAGGATTTCCGCTCAAGTTGGGCTGCAAGCCATTCATCTGGTTATAAAATATGTTATAACTTTAAAGAAATCATTAAAAAATGAAAAACCTCATCGCCATATTAATTATTTCAGGATTTATCTGGTCTTGTTCCACAACCTCAAAACCATCGCCTGAAAATCAAAATCATTCTTTATCAACCCAGAAAAAGACAGATTCTGCGGATGAATGGGAAATCACCGTTTTCGATACCGAATATGAAACCTTTGTAACAACAAAAGCTCAACCAAAATCAATGTTCACGGAAAGTAGTTTAAAATCTCGAAATCAAATTCTTGTTATCGAATGGAACAGTAGGTTCTATTCAGGAATCAATCCGAATTTTTATGAAGTCGCCATAAATTATGACCAAAAAGAAAATTATGGCTTTGACTTCGAATACAGATTATATCAGTTCTTCGCTTATTGCAACTGGAAATACGGAATCCAATTTAATGGATTAAGAGGAGTCGATAAAACAAAATAAAAAAGACTGCAAAACTGCAGTCTTTAATTTTTATAGTTAAAGAGAAATTATGCAATTCCTTCTTCTTCTCCTTTTAGCTTTTCTGCATTTTCTGCCATTATCACAGCATCCATCATTTCCTGTATATCGCCGTTCATATAAGCATCCAGATTATACATAGATTTGTTGATTCTGTGGTCTGTAACCCTTCCCTGAGGATAATTATAAGTTTTGATTTTTGCAGAACGGTCACCTGTGGAAACCATTGTTTTTCTTTGTGCCGCAATATCACCAACCACTTCCTGAAGTTTGATGTCGTACAATTTTGCACGCAGCATTTCCATAGCTAACTCTCTGTTAGCCAACTGAGAACGGGCTTGCTGGCAAACTACAACCAATCCAGAAGGTTTGTGTGTTAACTGAACTTTAGTCTCAACTTTGTTTACGTTTTGTCCACCAGCACCTCCTGAACGAGAAGTCTGCATTTCTATATCAGCAGGATTGATTTCAACGTCCACTTCTTCAGCTTCCGGTAAAACGGCAATCGTGATTGCAGAAGTATGTACACGACCTTGAGATTCGGTTTCAGGAACACGCTGAACACGATGAACTCCAGACTCGAATTTCATAATTCCGTAAACGCTTTCCCCTTGAACTTTCATTATGAGTTCTTTATAACCTTTAGACGCTTCACTGGAATCGGTAACTTCGTGCTTCCAACCTCTTGTTTTGAAATACATCGTGTACATTCTGTACATATCCTCCACAAAAATAGCAGCTTCGTCTCCTCCAGTTCCAGAACGCATTTCCAGAATGATGTTTTTATCATCAGCGGGGTCTTTCGGAATTAGAAGGTATTTCAATTCTTCCTCAAAAGCAGGAAGTTTTTCCATAGCTTCATATTTTTCTTCCTTGGCCATTTCCACGAATTCTTTATCAGAACCGTCAGCAATGATTTCGTCAGATTCAGCAATTGTATCCAAGGCATTTTTATATTCATCAAAAACTTTCACGATTTTTCCCAAATCGCTGTATTCTTTGTTGAGTGTAGAGTATTTTTTTTGGTCAGAAATAACATCCGGCTGGATGATAAGGTCTGCAACCTCGTTATATCGTTGTTTTATCGCTTCCAGTTTCGGAATTAATGACTTAGACATAGGTAAATTTTAGTTTGCAAAGATACGGATTTAACTTTTAAGATGGAAGCGGGATGATGGATGATGGAAGTTTCCAAATTATATTCACCAAAGACTCTATCTATTATTAGTAATTTAATTATTCTCCTTATGAATCTTTTTTTGTCTTTGTGGTTAAAAACAGAAAAGTCCATTCCTTAAAGGATGGACTTTTTTATATATTGTTTCGCTTTGAGTGCAATCTCTCACGAAAAGAAAATTGCCAAATTAGTGGTGATGACCGTGAGAAACTGGTTTTTCTCCTGCAGGTCTTTGGTAGATAACTTCCACACCTTCTTGTTCATACAATTTTTTGTATCGTACTTTTTCCGGGTCAAAGTTTTTGTTGATTTTCCCAAAATATTCCGCAACACCTTCAGTTAACCAAAGTGGTACGATAAATCCGAAAAACATCAAAATACACCAGAATCCGCACAACATCATTGTGAAGAAATAAACGGTCCAAAGAAATTGGTAAAACGGCCAAAAAGCTGATAACATCATAATGCTATATATTTTGAGCAAAAATAGGACTTTTTCTTTTTAAGACAAAAGATAAAAGCTGATTTTTACTATTTATTTTAAATTTAAATTAACTAATGCGCAAGATTTGCGAAGAAATCATTGCCTTTATCATCTGTAATAATGAACGCAGGGAAATCTTTCACTTCGATTTTTCTTACTGCTTCCATTCCTAATTCTGGGAAATCTACCACCTCAACAGAAAGAATATTATCCTTTGCTAAAATTGCAGCGGGACCTCCGATAGAGCCTAAATAAAAACCTCCATATTTGTGGCAGGCATTGGTCACATCTGCTGTTCTGTTACCTTTCGCAAGCATAATCATACTTCCGCCGTGACTTTGGAACTCATCTACATATACATCCATTCTTCCTGCCGTTGTTGGCCCGAAACTTCCTGAAGCCATTCCTTCCGGAGTTTTAGCCGGTCCTGCGTAATAAATGGGGTGGTTTTTAAAATATTCAGGCATTGGCTGTCCAGCATCCAATAATTCTTTAATCTTTGCGTGAGCAATATCTCTTGCAACAATCAAAGTTCCGGTCAACTTCAATCTTGTTTTGATGGGATATTTGGAAAGCTCGGCTAGAATTTCTGGCATTGGTTTATTCAGATCAATCTCAACCGCTTCTTCCAAATGAGGTGGCGTTGCAGGCAAAAATCTTTTTGGATCTTGTTCTAATTGCTCCAGAAAAATACCTTCTTTCGTAATTTTTCCTTTGATATTTCGGTCTGCTGAACAGGAAACGCCCATTCCAACCGGACAAGAAGCGGCGTGACGCGGTAATCTGATTACTCTGACGTCGTGTGTTAAATATTTTCCGCCAAACTGTGCTCCAATTGCACTTTCCTGGCAGATTTTCTGAACTTTTGCTTCCCATTCCAAATCTCTGAAAGCCTGTCCAGCTTCATTTCCTTCGGTCGGAAGATTATCATAATATTTCGCTGATGCTTTTTTAACGGCTGCTAAGTTAGCCTCTGCAGAAGTTCCACCAATCACCAAAGCCAAGTGATAAGGAGGACAGGCAGCTGTTCCCAAATCTGAAATTTTCTCTTTGATAAATTCTTCAAGAGATTTTTCATTCAGTAAAGATTTTGTTTTTTGATAAAGGAATGTTTTGTTGGCAGAACCTCCTCCTTTTGTTAGGAATAGGAATTCGTAGTAATCTCCTTTTTTAGCATAAATATCAATCTGCGCCGGAAGATTTGAACCCGAGTTTTTCTCATCAAACATCGTCAAAGGAACCACCTGAGAATATCTTAAGTTTCTTTTTTGATAAGTATTAAAAATCCCTTTGCTTAGATATTCAGCATCATCAACACCAGTGTAAACATTTTCTCCTTTTTTACCCATCACAATTGCTGTTCCTGTATCTTGACAAGACGGTAAAGCGCCTTCTACTGCAACCGCTGCATTTTGCAATAAGTTATAAGCCACAAATCTGTCGTTATCAGTCGCTTCAGGATCATCAATAATTCTTCTAAGACTTTCCAAATGTGAAGAACGGAGCATAAAAGAAACGTCTGCCATTGCTTCTTCCGCCAAAAGTTCGAGTCCTTTCGGATCGATGGTTAAAATTTCTCTGTCTCCTAATTTTTCAACTTTTACGAAGTCCGAAGTCAATTTTTTGTAAACCGTATCATCTTTTAGAATCGGATACGGATCCTGATATATGAAATCCATTATTTTATTTTAAAACCGCGTAAATTTACTCCGACCAGAAAAATATTTGCTAAAATCTGATGATAATCATTTGTTTTGCTCGTTATTTGTAATGGTTTTAAATAACTTTATACAATTATTATCTAAATAAAAATTATAATGAATTACAGAATAGAAAAAGACACGATGGGCGAAGTGCAAGTGCCTGCTGATAAATTTTGGGGTGCGCAAACAGAGCGCTCTAGAAATAATTTCAAAATCGGTCCGGAAGGAAGTATGCCTCGCGAAATCATCGATGCATTTGCTTACCTAAAAAAAGCGGCAGCTTATACCAATGCGGAATTGGGCGTTCTTTCTAATGAAAAAAGAGATGCAATCGGAAAAGTTTGCGACGAAATTCTTGCAGGAGAATTGTATGACCAATTTCCATTAGTGATTTGGCAAACCGGTTCGGGAACACAATCTAATATGAACGTTAACGAGGTTGTTGCCAATAAATCTCACGTAAACGGTGGAGGACAATTAGGCGAAAAAACGGAAGTTCATCCCAATGACGACGTCAACAAATCTCAGTCTTCCAACGATACTTATCCAACAGCGATGCATATTGCAGCTTATACTAAGGTTGTAAAAGACACGCTTCCAGCTTTGGAAAAATTGAGAAATACATTGGATGAAAAAGCGAAAAAATTCCAGAATATTGTAAAAATCGGCAGAACGCACCTTATGGATGCGACGCCTTTGACACTTGGACAAGAATTTTCCGGTTATGTTGCTCAATTGGATTATGCTAAGAAAGCAATTAATAATACGCTTGACCATTTGAAAGAGTTGGCTCTTGGTGGAACTGCGGTTGGAACTGGACTTAACACTCCAAAAGGCTATGATGTTGCGGTTGCTAAATATATTGCAGACTTCACAGGTCTTCCTTTTGTAACGGCTCCAAATAAATTCGAGGCTTTGGCAGCGCACGACGGAATTGTGGAAACTCACGGTGCGTTGAAACAATTGGCGGTTTCTCTTTATAAAATTGCTCAAGATGTTAGATTACTAGCTTCTGGTCCACGTTCTGGAATTGGCGAAATTCACATTCCAGAGAACGAACCTGGTTCTTCTATTATGCCCGGAAAAGTAAATCCTACACAAAACGAAGCTTTGACTATGGTTTGCGCTCAGGTTCTTGGAAATGATACGACTATTTCTTTTGCAGGAACGCAGGGAAATTATGAACTGAATGTTTTCAAACCTGTAATGGCGGCGAACTTCTTGCAATCTGCTCAATTGTTGGCTGATGCGATGATTTCTTTCAACGACCATTGCGCCGTTGGAATTGAGCCAAACAAACCGAGAATCAAAGAATTGGTTGACAAATCATTGATGTTGGTAACTGCGCTTAACACGCACATCGGTTACGAAAACGCAGCGAAAATTGCTAAAACAGCTCACAAAAATGGAACTACTTTGAAAGAAGAAGCGGTTAATCTTGGATTATTGACTGCTGAACAGTTTGACGAGTGGGTGAAACCAGAGGATATGGTTGGAAGTCTTAAATAGATGATAGACTTTTAGACAAACGATAATAGACAGACTCCGAGGTAATGCTCGGAGTTTTTATTTTTATTAAATTTCGCTTATGAATATTGATACAATTCTGGACCAAATTTTCAAACTTCCAGAAAACTCTAAATCCGTTTTAAAGAATTTGATTTCAGAAATTGAGTTACCGAAAGACAGCATTATCATAAAATCCGGAAAAGTTGAGAAAACGATTTATTTTATTAAAAAAGGAATTGTAAGAGCTTTTGTTCCTCAGGAAAGTCAGAATTTGACATTTTGGTTTGGGAAAGAAGGCGACGTGGTTTTGCCGATGAAAAGTTATGTTGATAATCATCAGAATTATGAAAACATTCAGCTTTTGGAAGATTGTGTTTTGTACCAATTGAAAATAAATGATTTGCGAAAACTATTTGAAACAGATATCAATATCGCGAATTGGGGAAGGAAACTAGCAGAGAAAGAATTGGTAAAAACGGAAGAACTATTCATTTCCAGACAGTTCAGAACAGCTAGTCAACGTTATGAAGAGCTTTTGACAAAACAACCCGAGATTATTCAGCGAGTTCAATTGGGTTACATCGCTTCTTATTTAGGAATTACTCAAGTTAGTCTGAGCAGAATCCGAAGTGAAATTTGATTATTTTTTTAACATTTGTAAAAAAATCCTTAGCATCCAATTCGGAAATTTGCATTATTAAAATTGATAAATAAATGAACTGGATTTTTTTAATTCTTGGCGGTCTTTTTGAAGTTGGATTCACATCTTGTTTAGGAAAAGCCAAAGAAACATCAGGAACCGAATCTTACCTTTGGTACGCAGGATTTGGAATATCATTAATTGCAAGTATGCTTCTGTTAATCAAAGCAACACAAACACTTCCGTTGGGAACAGCTTACGCAGTCTGGACGGGAATCGGAGCGGTGGGAACTGTTCTGGTTGGAATTTTTATCTTCAAAGAACCGGCAACATTCTGGCGATTATTTTTTATTTTCACTTTAATTGCTTCCATCGTTGGACTGAAAGCCGTTTCTTCACATTAATAAAAAAGCCTCAGAAATTCTGAGGCTTTATTTTCTGAGAAAATTCTCGCAGATTTCGCAAATTGAGCAGATGAAATTTTAAATAAGCATTATCTGCAACATCAGCGAGATATTAAATTCAACCAACCGAAACTTGGTCTGCAAAATATTGCTCCAAATCTCTCAGCGTTTCCGGTGAAGTTTGGATATCTCTTACCAATTCGCCTTTGTTGATGACTACAATTCTTTCGCAAACTTCTGTCGTGTGAGCCAAATCGTGGCTGGAAATTAGGAATGTAGAATCTGAGTTTTGTGACCAATCTCTGATGAGGTTTTTCAATTTAATTTGTGTTGAAGGGTCAAGATTCGCAAAAGGTTCATCCAAAATAATAATCGCAGGCGTTCCGATTAGCGCTCCGATAATTCCGACTTTTTTCATATTTCCTTTGGAAAGGTCGCGGATGTATTTTTTGGCATTCAGTATTTCTCCGTTGAAAAAATCGTTGAAGTTTTTCAGGAATTCGTCTACATTAGCTTTGCTTTGTCCTCTGAGTTCTCCTAAGAAATAAAAATATTCTTCCGGAGTCAAATAGCCAATCAGAAAAGTTTCATCGATAAACGCACCGACTTTATTTTTCCAATTTTCAGACTCGTTGACTTTCTCTCCGTCAATGGAAACAAATCCTGAACTTGGTTCTATCAAATCCAGAATCAAACTGAATAATGTGGTTTTTCCTGCACCGTTGTTCCCAACCAAACCAATGGTTTGACCTTTTTGGAAATCGAGGTTTTCTATGGATAAGACTTTTTTGGTTTCGTAAACTTTGGAAAGGTTATTTATTGTTATCATTTTTATAGATGTTAGAAGTGAGATTTTAGATGTTAGATTTAATTAACAGAGAATTGCACGCAGCCCGGCTTGAGCGGAAATCCTTTTTGTTTTTTGCAAAAAAAATAAAAAGATTGACTTCGTCGAACCACTTCGTTAGGTTTGGGAGCGGAAGATGGAAATAGCGGCCCAAATTATATTAATTTCCTTTGAATGCTTTGATGGTTGAGTATTTTTCTTTTTTGTACAACTTGACAATAAAATCGAAGAATTTTTCTCTTAGGAAAAAGCCAATCAATCCCAAAACGCCTAAACTTGCTACAGCTGCAGTTGTTCCGAAAAAATATTTTGAAACTCCGAAAACTGCCATTGGCAAAACCATTTGTGGCAAAAGAAGTAGGATATTTTTGAAACTGAAGTTATTTTTCTTTCCCAATGTTTTTCCTCTCGCATTGAGGTCAATCGGGTTTTTGTTAAATGCGCCGGACAACAAAACGACCTGAGAATTGACACCGACATTGTAAAGTCCAGCCGCCAAAAACGTGAAATACAAATCCCAACTCACGAATGCATAACCAACTGCCAAAATCATACTCACGGCCACAGCACTCACAATCATCCACCATTTGGCATTCAGATATTCTTTGTAAGGAACGTTCAGCGTCATCATCAGCGGATAATAGGAACTATCAAAAGAAGGAACTCTTTGCCCGAACAAAAACAGAAATCCACCAGTTACGAAAAGCCCCATAAATAGTTGCATATATGCGGTTTTGTAAGCGGGAGAACTGAACAAAAGCAATCCATAAAACAAGAATAGAAAACTTCCCAAAGCGATAGATTTTGCAGCCTTGCTTCGTTTTATCATTCGGATATCGTTGTTGATAAAAGTTCCAAGAACTCCATATTTATTCAGAAATTGGATGTTTTCTGTTTTGCCAACTTCCTGTTTCATTTCAAGACCTTTGTCAAGATAGAAATTATCGTAAATGAATTTTCTACAGAAACCATAAAGAAGACCAAATATCACAATAGGTATTGCAACCGAATACCAATGGTTATAAAACATCATAAAAAATTGTTCAGAAGCTGATGAAAGCGCAATAATATTGTAGTAATCCAATCCGCCTGCAAGAACCAAAAGTCCACCAATAACCCAAACGGCTAAATCTTTACCATTGAGAAGAATATTAATCAAGTTAATGCTAAAGCTCAGAATAATTACTGCCAAAATCCAAGAGAAACTGCCCAAAACTGAATAACCGTTATAAAGCAAAATTCCTAATAACGGCAGATAAATAAAAAGTCCACCCCAACTGAAAAATGACAGAAACGTCTTGCTAATCATATAATTGACGAGCGTAGTTTTCTTTATGTTCATCGTCAGGAAAGGTTTGATATTCTGTGTTGGCATTTGCTGGAAAAAATATCTCAGGAACAAATCTGCTATCAGCCAATAAATCATAAACTTGCTGATGAATGGCAATGGGTCGATATGCAATTCTTTTTTCGGAAAATAGTACGCTCCGAAAGCTATAAACACAAACATCGCCAGAAAATACAACATTCCCAAAAGCTGGAAAATCTTAACAACAATATTAGTCGCCAAAGAACTGGATCTGAAAAAACTTTTGAATTCTAATCTTATAAATCGTTGCAGCATAGAGATTTCTTTTTTTGTTAAATTTAATGAAATTTAGAATTTGCTAATGTTTATATCTATTAAGTTCGATATTACAGTGAAATGTTACAAATAATTTTGATTTACTAACATTATGTCCCGATAAATGTTAGTTGTTTTCTCATAACTAAAATTATTGAAAGTCATAAAAATTCTATCTTTGTACAATGGCACAGAAAGATACATTATCGAGTTTGATTCACGGTAATTTTGCAAAGGAACTCTCTATTTCAGATGGCAAAATGCCGCCCAATGCTTTGGATTTTGAAAGGATTGTAATCGGAACTTTTCTAATAGACAGAAAAGGGCTTGACCATTCCATCGATTTATTAACGCCTGATGTTTTTTACGACCCAAGGCATCAGACGATTTTCGCATCAATTTTAAAATTGTATGAGAGCAACTCTCCTATCGATTTGATGACGGTGATTCAGGATTTGAAAAAGAATGAAAAACTGAATCTTGCCGGGGGCGACCATTATATCATAGATTTGACAATGGGTGTAAGTTCTTCTGCCCATATAGAATATCACGTGCGTGTGATTTTGGAGAAGTTCATTCTTCGTTCATTGATTAATGTTTCTGCAAATGTTATCGAGAGTTCTTACAAAGAATCAACCGATGTTTTCGAATTGTTGGACAAAGCTGAACAATCTTTTTTTGAAATCACGAACGGAACCATCAAAAAAGGATTCGACACTGCCAATTCATTAGTAAAAGAAGCGATTGACAAAATCAAATCGTTAAAAGATAAAGAAGGTTTATCTGGTGTTCCTTCTGGATTTACAGCCCTTGATAAAGAAACCGGAGGTTGGCAAAACTCTGACCTCATCATTATTGCGGCAAGACCGGCGATGGGAAAAACAGCTTTTATCCTATCGATGGCAAGAAATATTTGCGTGGACCACAATATCCCAATGGCACTTTTCTCTCTGGAGATGGCATCGGTTCAGTTGATTACAAGGATGATTTCTTCTGAAACCGGAATTTCTTCTGAGAAATTAAGAAAAGGTCAAATGTCTGATGATGAGTGGCAAAGGCTCTTCACCAACGTTTCTGCATTAGAAAATGCGCCACTTTATATTGATGAAACACCTTCACTTTCGATATTCGATTTCCGAGCAAAGTGCCGAAGACTGGTCATGCAACACGGCGTGAAGATGATTATGGTCGATTATCTCCAACTGATGACCGCTAGCTCCGGAAAAGGTGGAGGAAACCGTGAGCAAGAGATTTCGATGATTTCTCGTTCCCTAAAAGCCATCGCAAAAGAATTGAACGTTCCTGTAATTGCACTATCTCAGCTTTCCAGAAGTGTGGAAACACGTCCAGGAAAAAGACCAATGCTTTCTGACCTTAGGGAATCCGGAGCAATTGAGCAGGATGCCGATATCGTATCTTTCATCTTCCGACCAGAATATTACAAAATCGCGGTTTGGGATAATGATGAGGATGGTGCCGAAACCAGTACAGAAAATCAAGCAGAGATTATCATCGCTAAACATAGAAATGGTGCAACGGCAGATGTTCGCTTAGCCTTCCATAAGAATATCGGTAAGTTTGCCGACCTTGGAACTAATTACGAATACACGCCTTCTAACTTCGGACAGAAAGATGAACCTTCTGGGTTTGATAGAATTACCATTACAAGTGACCCGCATTCAGCATTTGGATTGCCCAGTAACAATCAAGTTTCCGGCTCAGCGATGAATGATGACGATGATGATATGCCTTTCTAATTTTTTGGTTTGAGTTTAAAAGTCGAAATCTTTACAGACGGTGCGTGCAGTGGAAATCCCGGACCTGGCGGTTACGGAATACTGATGCGTGTACCCGAAAAAAAATATCAGAAAACCTATTCTAAAGGCTTTCGAAAAACCACCAACAACCGAATGGAACTGATGGCGGTGATTGTTGCCTTGGGAAATCTGAGAACGTCTGACAATGATGTGCATATCTATACGGATAGCAAATATGTTGCTGATGCCATTAATCAAAAATGGATTTTCGGATGGATAAAACGAGGCTGGAAAAACGTGAAAAACCCTGACCTTTGGAAAGCTTTCTACAAACTCTATCAGCTTCATCAACCCAAATTTCATTGGATCAAAGGTCACGCCGGTCATCCTGAAAATGAAATCTGTGACCAATTAGCTGTTGCTGCTTCTAAATCTGGAAACTTAGAAATCGATACTTTCTTTGAGAATCCGATTGAAGGCGCAATGTTTTAGGCGTTCCAAAAATCACGATCCAAACTTCTGTACTGTATCGCTTCCGAAATATGATCGCCTTGGATATTTTCTGAGTTTTCCAAATCGGCAATTGTTCTGGCAACCTTCAAAATCCTGTCATAAGCTCTTGCAGAAAGATTGAGCTTTAGCATTGCTGTTTTAAGTAATAATTGTGAATAATCATCCAGTTCGCAATGTTTTTCTATCTCTTTTGGACCCATCTGCGCATTATAATTGATGTCGAGATCTTTATATCTCTCAGTTTGCTTATTTCTTGCTCCAATCACTCTTTCACGGATCTTCAGACTGCTTTCACCTTTTCTTTTTTCAGCTAATTGTTCGTATTCAACCTTTGAAACTTCTATATGGATATCAATCCTGTCTAAAAGAGGTCCCGATAATTTGTTCATATACCGTTGCATTTCCAATGGCGAAGAAGTATTATTAGGATCATCTGGAAAATACCCGCTGGGACTAGGGTTCATACTCGCTACAAGCATAAAACTTGCTGGATATTCGATGGTAAATTTAGCTCGAGAAATTGTAACTACTCTATCTTCCAAAGGCTGTCTCATTACTTCGAGAACTGCACGTTTAAATTCAGGCATTTCATCCAAAAATAAAACGCCATTATGAGCTAAAGAAATCTCACCTGGTTGAGGATAGCTTCCTCCGCCAACAAGTGCTACATCCGAAATGGTATGATGCGGTGAGCGAAAAGGTCTTATTGTCATCAACGAAGTTTCTGCTCCAATTTTTCCAGCTACCGAATGGATTTTTGTAGTTTCCAAAGCTTCTTTCAAGTTTAAAGGTGGAAGAATGCTCGGTAGTCTCTTTGCAATCATCGTTTTTCCACTTCCAGGAGAACCAATCAGAATGATATTATGACCGCCGGCTGCTGCAACTTCCATGGCGCGTTTGGCCGCTTCCTGTCCTTTAACTTCATCAAAGTCAAATGGAAAATGATCTATTTTATCCTGAAATTCTTTCCTTGTATCAATCTCAAACTTCTCTAAAGGGACTTCATCATTAAAAAACTCAATAACTTGTTTGATATTCTCCACCCCGTAAACATCCAGATTGTTTACAATTGCTGCTTCTCTTGCATTTTGTTTTGGAAGAATAATGCCTTTGTAACCATCTTCTCTGGCTTTGATGGCAATTGGTAAAACACCTTTTATCGGCTGAAGTCCGCCATCAAGGGACAATTCTCCCATAATAATGTATTCTCCTAAATTGTCTGCTTTGATCAAATCCGACGCTGCGAGAATCCCCAAAGCAATACTCATATCATAAGCAGAACCTTCTTTCCTAAGATCTGCTGGCGCCATATTAATTGTAATTTTCTTGCCCGGAATTTTGAACCCAGAATTCTTCAAAGCTGCAGAAATCCTGTAACTGCTTTCTTTGATAGCATTATCCGGCAAGCCGACTAAATGATAGCCAACGCCTTGATCTACATTAACTTCTATCGTAATAATCTGAGCAGAAACGCCGTGTATGGCGGCTCCATAAACTTTAACAAGCATTTGTTTTTTATTTGTCTTAAAAATAAAAAAACTCTTTGATAAATACAAAGAGTTGCTAAATTCTTATTGATTTTTTTTTAAAATCACATAAATCTATCGCCTTTTTTAAGATTCTTCAAATCTAGAACATAATCTTTGATAAGCTGATCGTTTTCTCTTGGACAGATTAGTAAGGCTTTTTCTGTATCTACAATAATATAATTTTTCAAACCATCGATTATTGCAGCTTTGTTCTGATTTTTGATTCTGATAACGTTTCCTTTGGAGTTGTAAGTCAACACATTTTTGGAGTTGATGGCGTTATTATCATCATTTTTATCTGCATTGGTGTAAACCGACGTCCAAGTTCCTAGATCGCTCCAGCCAATATTTGCCGGAATTACATAAACATTATCAGCTTTTTCCAAAATCCCGTTGTCTATAGAAATTTTGCTAACGATTGGATAAATCACATCAATGTATTCTTTTTCTGCTGCTGTATTGTATTCGCAACCATTGAATTGGTTGGACATTTCGGGCAAATATTTTGTGAAGGCAGACAAAATGCTTTTTACACGCCACACAAAAATTCCTGCGTTCCAAAGGAAATCTCCAGACTCGATAAAACTTTTAGCTATTTCCAAATTTGGTTTTTCTGTAAACGTTTTAACCTTAGAAATAACTTCATCTTTCTCCGGAATGAATTGGATGTAACCATAACCCGTATCAGGTCTTGTTGGCGTAATTCCTAATGTAATTAAGTAGTCATTTTTAGAAGCCAACTCAAAAGCCAACTCAACTTTATCAAGAAAAGTTTTTTCTTTCAAAATCAAATGATCTGCAGGCATTACAATGATATTAGCCTCATTATTAACATCATGTATTTTTTTTGCCATATAAAGATTACACGCAGAAGTATTTTTCATCGCTGGTTCACCAACGATATTATTTACCGAAACATCTGGTAATTGCTGCTGGGTTAATTCTGTATACTCCTGATTGGTAATAACATAAATATTCTCTGCTGGAATTAACTGACTGATTCTGTCAAAAGTCTGCTGAATCATTGTTCTTCCCGTCCCTAATATATCTTGAAATTGCTTTGGAAATTTCTGGGTACTCATCGGCCAAAAACGGCTTCCAATACCTCCCGCCATTATAACGCAATAATTATTATTCTTCATTTAATGTTAATTTTTCTACTTTCGCTAAAGCACGAAAGAGATATTTTTTTGAGTTTTTCAAGTTAACGCAAAGATATAACTTTTTCTTTTTTTCTAATAACCTGTAACCGTCTCCTTTGTAGTGAAATTCTTCATTAATTAACAAATCCTCAACAAAAACAAAATTATCTTCAGGATTTTCGATATGAAAATAACGAACTAATTCTGGACTTGCCATAAAGTTGGCTTTGGGGTTTTTAGAAAACTTTGCAATAATAGGTTTTAGGTCTTCTGTATAAATATCAATGCTTTCCACAAGCATATCCCGAAAAGTATCCTTCCATTCTTTCCCATGTGCGCTGATTCTGAAATTAAACTTCTCAAAAGCAATAAGATGCGCCAACTCGTGGGTTAATACAAAAAAGAACAATTGTTTATCTAAAGTAGAATTAACTGTTATCTGATGTGATTGGTCTGGCAATTTGCTGTAATCTCCTAATTTGCTGTTTCTATTCTTCGTAATCTTGATATGGATGTAATAATCCGAGAACCACTTTTTCAGAAAAGGAAAAGTATTATCGGGAAGATATTGCTCTAAAGTGTTGATTGACATTAATAAAATTGAATGTTGCACAAAATTAATCATTCCAATCATTTAATACTATTTTATTGGAGGATAATCGGTTTTTTCTTAAATTTCGAATAAATTATGATGTTTGCAAAAGTCGATTTTTTGTTTTTTGTTATTGCTTCTGTTTTCCTGCACAGAAAAAACTGAACAACACAAAGACACAACCAAAAAAAAAGAGCTGAATCCTTTTTATGAAAGGGCTTTTGTTTTGATGGATAAAAATCAGACAGACAGCGCTTTCTATTATTTGAACAAAGGCAAAGATCTTTTCCAAAAGAGAAAAGATAGTTTTGGAATGGCAAAAAGTTTTGTTAATATGGCCATTATCCAAGAAAACACTGGTGATAATTTTGGAAGTATTGAAAGCAGTTTGATAGCCTTAAAATTTCTTAAAGAAAAAGACACTGCACATTATTATTCTCTATTTTGCAATTATAACAATTTGGGGGTTGCTTCCGACAATCTAAAAAATTATAATAATGCAAGGCGCTTCTATAACAAAGCTTTACTTTTTACAAAAGATCCTATTGATAAATTGATGTTATTCAATAATTTGGCAATTGCGCATCATAATGAAAAAGATTTTGCCAAAGCGATTTCTATTTACAAAAAACTCATTGACAGTATTGGTTCAAAAAGTGAGTTTTATCCACGACTTTTACTCAATTATTCCAGATCCAAATGGTTTCAAAATAATAATTACAATCCTGTTAATAATTATTTACAAGCAGAAAAGCTAAGCAAGAATTGGGACGATGATTGGGACAAAGATGCAGCTTACGCTTATCTAGCGGCTTATTATCTCAATAAAAAACCAGACTCCGCCAAGTTTTATGCAAAAAAAATGCGGACACTTGCTAAAAAATTACAATATCCTGCAGATGAGTTAGAAGCTTTAAAAACCTTAATAAAATCATCAGACGGAACTGAGGCACAGCACTATTTTGAACAATATTCCAAAACACAAGATAGTTTGGTTAATGCGCAGAACAAAGCCAAAAACCAATTTGCACTGATCCGTTTTGATAGTGAAAAGGCTAAAACCGAAAATCTAATTCTTCAAAAAGAACACGCTTCTCACGACTATCAGGTTCAGATTCAAAAAATAATCATCAGTGTTCTGATTTCAGTTTTCATCATCATTGTAGTTATCTCATATTTTTGGATCAAAAAAAGACGAGAAAGATTACTATTAGAATCCAATAATAAGCTACAAGAACAGAGATTAGATTTATCAAAAAGAGTTCACGATGTTGTAGCGAATGGGATTTATGAAGTTATGACAACGATCGAAAATCAAAAAGATTTGCCAAAAGAAAAACTCTTGGATAAGTTGGAATTGATGTACGAAAAATCCCGAGATTTGTCTTATGATGATAACACTCAGCAAGATTTTCAGGATAAAATTTTTGGATTGGTAAGCTCTTTTGACAATGATGAAACAAAAATTATTATCATTGGAAACGACTCCGATTTTTGGGATAATTTAAGTTCAAAATTCAAAGAAGAGATCTATCAGATTATTCGAGAATTACTCGTTAATATGAAAAAGCACAGTTCTGCGACACAGATTATTTTAAGATTCAGTCAAGAGAATCATAATTATGAAATTGTTTATTCTGATAATGGGGTTGGATTACCGAAAAATTTCGTTGAAAAGAACGGATTCAACAATATAAAATCTCGCTTGAAAGAAATAAATTCAGACTTGATTATAGAAAAAAATCATTCAGGAGGTTTAAAATTATCAATAAAACATTGTTTTTATGTTCAGTAAAATATTAATTGCAGAAGATCACGAAAGTAGCAATTTCTCTGTCCAAAAAGTATTGGAAGATTTACAAATTCCTAATGTAGATCACGTTTATTATTGCGATGATGCTCTTGAACAATTGAAAAAAACATTGGCTATAGGATCTCCTTATGAAGTTCTGATTACCGATCTTTCTTTTGAAGAGGACCATAAAAAACAAATGATAAAAGATGGTCGGGAGTTGATAAAATGTTGTCGGGATTTATACCCAGAACTGAAAGTGATTGTTTTTTCTGGAGAACACAGGATTGGTGTTATTGATTTGCTATTCAAAGAGTTTGGCATTAATGCTTATGTAAAAAAAGCAAGATCTGATTCTAAAGAATTAAAAAAAGCAATAGAAGCAGTTTACAACGGAAACACTTACTTTTCTCATGATTTAAAACTTCCTACAAAAAGTGCTAACACAATAGAATTCAGTAATTATGATATTATTTTATTGAAATTATTATCGGACGGAATTTTACAAAAAAATATTCCCAAAAAACTACAAGAGCAGAATATCTATCCCAACAGTTTGAGTAGCGTAGAAAAAAGAATTAATATGATGAAGCTGTCATTAGCCGTGAAAAATACCGAAGAATTAATTGCTTCCAGCAAGAATATTGGAATAATTTAAGAAAAAAGTAATTTTTATTGAATTTTACGGTTTTCCCGTAAAGAAATGTGATTTTATGTAATTAATTTTGCAACAGATTAATAACCGTAAAAACACAAATCAAGAATACTTTCATTTTTCAGAAAGAGTCTAAAGTGCAACTTCAGGCTCTTTTATTATGCTCTAAACATTTCTGTATGAGGAAGATTATCTTCCAAATATTTCTTCTCAGTTTCTTTAAAACCAAATCCAGAATAAAACTTCAATAAATAATCCTGAGCAGAAATCCGCACTTCAGTAGTTCGGAATCTATTCTCAATAACATCAACAGCGTAAGCAATCAGTTGTTTTCCTAAACCTGTTCCTCTTCCTTTTTCTGTAGTAATTACTCTTCCAATGGACGTTTCCGCATATTTGATTCCTTTGTCAAAAATTCTGCAGTAAGCCAAAACTTTGCCTTCTTTTTCTGCCCAAAGATGAATCGCTTTTTGGTCATAATTGTCCAAATCTGGGTAAGGACAATTTTGCTCTACTACAAAAACATTGATTCTGGCTTTGATGATTTCGTAAAGTTCTGTCGTATCTAGCTCAGAAAACGTCTTGATTTTCCAAACTACACTAGTCATCGAATCTGATTTTATTTTTAGCCAAAAAAGCATTGGTCTGTTCGATATACTTCAAAATCTCATCGGTACCGGTTTTCTTTTCCGCAGATGTCACATAAATATCAGGAAGTTCTTCCCAAGTTTGCAACAGTTCATTTTTATAGATTTCTACATTTCTGTCTGCTGCACCAGATTTCAGTTTATCCGCTTTTGTAAAAACGATGGAAAAAGGAACACTGCTTTCGCCAAGCCATTGCATAAATTCCATATCGATTTTCTGTGGTGTATGACGGGCATCAACCAAAACAAAAAGATTGACAAGATTTTTTCTGTTGAGGATATAATTGGTAATCAATTTCTCAAAATCCTTTCTTTGGCTTTTAGAAACTCGCGCATAACCGTAACCTGGAAGATCGGTAAGCGACCAAGTTTCATTAACCAAAAAATTATTGATTAATTGGGTTTTTCCTGGTGTTTGGGAAGTTTTTGCAAGGTCTTTATGATTCATCATCGCATTGATGAGAGAAGATTTTCCAACATTGGAACGTCCGATGAAAGCATATTCTGGCATTGTCGGTTCTGGACAATCCTGCCATTTCTGACTGCTTTTTACAAATTCTGCGGTTTTGATTACCATATTTTTATAATTTAAAAACCATTAAGAATCCAATTTATTTAAAATAATTCAAATTCTTAATGGTCTGAAAAGTTTTTATTAATTAATTGGTTTACATCACTTTCTGCAACCAAGTATAAAGAATCTCATTGAACTCATCCGGCTTTTCCATCATCGCAGCGTGCCCACATTTGTCGATCCAATGCAATTCGGAATTGGGGATGAATTTGTGCATATCTTCTGCCACTTCCGGCGGAGTTACATTATCTTGTTTTCCCCAGATGATACAAGTCGGACAAGTGATTTTCGGAAGGTCGTTAAGCATATTATGTTTGATAGCACTCCTTGCCAACATCACGGTTTTGATGCCTTTCATTCTGTCATTCACCACCGCAAAAACTTCATCTACCAACTCATCTGTCGCTACAATAGGGTCGTAGAAAACATCTTGAGTTTTTTTCTTGATATAATCTTTATCACTTTTTCTCGGGAAACTGTCTCCAAAAGTTCTTTCGTACAAACCAGAACTTCCTGTTAAGACAAGATTTTTCACTAATTCTGGACGAGAGGTTGTTAAAATCAATCCGATATGTCCGCCCATAGAATTACCAACAATTGTTACTGGTTTCCCAATAACGTCTGTAATGAACTTAGCAACAAACTTAGAAATTGAAGCCAAATTGGTATTCAGAATTGGTAAATCGTAGATAGGCAACTGTGGCACAAAGACCTGGTAACCTTTATCCGAAAAGAATTTAATCATCTTATCGAAGTTGCTCAATCCACCCATTAGTCCGTGCAGAAGCACCATTGGATGACCTTCACCCGCTTCTACATAACTATATTTCGTGTCCTTTTTTGTCTTAAAAATCATAATGCTCTTTCGATAACGCGCAAAAATACAAATAAAAGAATTATTTTTTTATTTTAATCCTACTAATGTGGTCAAAATTAAATTATTTTAACACTGATGTCAAATTATTGATATGGTTATAATAATATTTTAATATTCGATTATTATTTCAAAGCAATCTGTCTTTTCGCTTCTCCAACAACAAACGCCACAGAATTAGCAATATTGAAGCTTCGTATCAACTTTGACATTGGAATGGTCAAATGATTTTCGAATAAATCCAAAACCTCTTGACTTAGTCCACGACTTTCTTTTCCAAAAACGAGCCAATCTCCATCTTGGAATTCATTTTCATATATAGAATTGGTTGCGTGCGAACTCATTAGGAAAACTCGGGATTTATCTGGAATTACATTCATCCATTCCTCCACGTTTTGATATTCTGTAACATTCAGATGAACCCAATAATCTAAGCCAGAACGCTTCAAATTAGCATCATTAATGACAAATCCGAACGGATGAATCAAGTGCAACTTACTTTCTGTCCCTACGCATAAACGACCAATATTTCCTGTATTATTAGGAATTTCTGGTTCTACTAAAACTACATTTAACATTTTGAAATTTAATTTAAAACGGCTTTCGGTTCATTGATTCTATTGATGATTGGCAAAGCAAAAATTCCGCTGGTTTGCAGATATAATTCGTAGAATGTTTTGGCTTTGTCTGCAAAATCTTTTGTTCCTTCTAATCGATAATGAAACATAAAAACATTGCCCAGCATCTCATAATAATCTGCGTGGTCTTTAGGTTCCCGAAGTTTTACTATTTCTATAATTTCTTCTTCTGATTTCGAAGCTAATTCTTTGAAATCAATTTTAAAAATATCTTTCATCAAAGAATCAAAATCCAATTCTTTTTGCATCAGACTTTCCTCCGGTTTACCAAGCAATAATTTTTCTAAAGCTTGTGTTAATTGCCGAATTAATCGAAGTGTAAAATCTTTATCTTGAATCATTTTGTAGGTTTTAATTGTTCGAATTTAGTTTGGCAAATTATTAACCAAAAAACAAATAAGCCAAAATTACCGATACAACAACCCCTACCAAATCTGCCAACAACATAGAACCAACTGTATACCTTGTATTTTTAATTCCTACGGCACCGAAATAAACGGCAATAACATAGAATGTCGTATCAGAACTCCCTTGTAAAATGGCGGATAATTTCCCTGCAAAACTGTCTGCTCCAAAAGTTTTCATTGTGTCAACCATCATTCCGCGGGCTCCAGAACCTGAAAGTGGTTTTATCAAAGCTGTCGGTAAACCATCTACAAACCTAGTATCGAGATGTGATGCGCTGGCAATCCATTTCATTCCATCGATAATGACATCAAAAACGCCACTTGTTCTCAATAATGAAATAGCGATTAACATTCCAACTAAATATGGAATAATCTTCACGCAAACCGTAAATCCTTCTTTTGCACCATCAATAAACGCATCGAAGATGTTGATTTTTTTGTAAACTGCGCCAAGGACAATTGCTAAGAAAATCAGCAGAATAATTCCGTTGCTCATTACTTTGCTGAAAGAGTCTAATTCTTCTTTATTCAACTGAACCAGATAAATTACTAGTAATGCAATAATTGCTGAAATTCCACCAACGTAAGCCAAAACTATTGGCTGAAAAAGATTGATTCTTTGTCTGATTGAAACGATTGTCATCGCTGCGAGAGTCGCACAAAAAGTCGCAATCATACAAGGCAGGAAAATATCTGTCGGTGTTTCCGAACCCATTGAAGAACGAATTGCGATGATTGAAACCGGAATTAATGTCAATCCGCTGGCGTGCAGACATAGAAACATAATTTGGGCGTTGCTCGCTTTATCTTTATCAGGATTCAAAGTTTGGAGACTTTCCATTGCTTTGAGTCCGAAAGGTGTTGCAGCATTATCAAGACCGAGAAGATTGGCACTGAAATTCAGCATCATATGTCCAAACGATGGATGATTTTTTGGAATCTCCGGAAATAATTTTGAGAAAAATGGTTGAATTAATCGGCTTAGAAAATTAATTCCGCCCGCTTTTTCGGCGATGCTCATAAAGCCCATAAACAAAGCCATAATCCCGATGAGTTTTAAACAGATATTAACAGCTGTTTCGCTGGTTCCAATTACGCCATCAGTTTCTGCAACTCGGTAAGTTTTGACATTTTGAAGAGAATCCATTTTGTAATGGATATGACTGTCTTCGAAATTTGGATTTGTTAATAACACTTTCTGAATATCCGGAGAAATCTGAGCCAATGGTTTCTGCGAGATCTGTATCGTGTCGCCACCTTTCCCAACAACCATATCGTTGAAAATCTGACTGTAATTTTCTGAACTGAAATATTTAACTGATGCAACCGCAATTGCAATGATGATGAAGGCTGACCAAATCCTGCTTAAAACCATTCGGAAAATTAATTTTTAGTAAATGTATGAAAAAAGCGAATAAATTGAAGAAGTTAGATTTTAGAAATTAGAAGTTAGATTGGAACAGCGAATATGCAGCCCGAGCTGAGTGGAGCTCATTTTTTTGTTTGGCAAATGCTTGGCAAAAAAATAGCGGGAACGGAGCACGGATAAAGCTGCCCAAATCAACATCTGGAAAACTGACATTTGTCATTTAATACAAATTATACTTGTTTAGTATGAATTGAATTTTATAGTTTTGCAAAGGCTTTTTTTAAAACACTATGACAATGTTGAAATTTGTTTGTTGCATAAGATTTATATGAAGAAGAAATAGTGTGTTTATTTTGAAAACCTTTCATAACTCATTTGAAAGGTTTTTTATTTTTTAATAAATGAATAAAAATGATTGAACTACAGAACGTTACCAAACGTTTTACAACTAAAAATAAAACCATCCAAGCCTTGTCCAATGTTTCTCTGACTGTAGAAAAAGGAGAAATTTTTGGCGTGATTGGAACTTCTGGTGCGGGGAAAAGTACACTTATCCGTTGCGTGAACCTTCTGGAAAAACCAAATGAAGGAAAAGTGATTGTCGATAATGTAGAATTGACAAAATTATCTGAATCCCAACTGACTTTGGAAAGAAGAAAGATTGCAATGATTTTCCAGCATTTTAATTTGTTATCATCAAGAACTGTTTTTGACAATATTGCTTTTCCATTAGAATTAGAAGGAAAATCGAAGTCGGTAATAAAGGAAAAAGTGGATTCGCTTTTGGAATTGGTTGGGCTGAAAGAAAAAGCAAAAGATTATCCTGCAAATCTTTCTGGCGGACAAAAACAGAGAGTTGCGATTGCGAGAGCTTTGGCGAATGACCCAAAAGTTTTGTTGTGTGATGAAGCCACAAGCGCTCTAGACCCAGCAACCACGAAATCGATTTTACAACTTCTGAAATCTATTAATCAAAAACTGAATCTTACGATTCTTCTCATCACGCACGAGATGGAAGTGATTAAAAGTATTTGCGATAAAGTAGCTGTGATTGATAATGGAGAATTAGTAGAACAAGGAAAAGTGGAACAGATTTTCATTCATCCGGAAAAGGAAATAACGAAAGGTTTTATCCAGGCTTCTCTGAATGTAGAATTGCCCTTGATTTATCAAAATTCTATCCGTAAAATCGCCAGCGAAAATGATTATCCTTTGGTTAAAATTTTGGTTGGAGGCAATGATGAGCAGAGTTTTGTAATTCTTAATCTTTTTGAAAAATTTCAGGTTAAAGCTAAGATTATCAGTGCTCAATTGGAATATGTTGGTCATTTGAATTTTGGTGTTTTGATTTTGGAATTACAAGGAAAAAATATCAATGAAGCATTATCTTATTTGGAAAATGAATATACAAACACAGAAATTTTAGGTTATGTCGGATAGTATCATCAATTTGTTATTTCAAGGGACGATTGAGACAATTGTAATGACTTTGGTTTCAGGATTTTTCGGATTTGTTTTAGGATTACCGACGGGAATTTTCCTTTTCCTCACAAGAAAAGACCAATTATTGGAAAATAAGATATCACACCAAATCGTATCAATTATAGTCAATATTTTCCGTTCGATTCCGTTTATCATTCTCATTGTTTGGATGATACCTTTCACAAGAACTATTGTTGGAACATCGATTGGCGTTTCTGCAGCATTGGTTCCGCTGAGTGTGGGTTCTGCTCCATTCATTGCGAGATTGGTAGAAAACAGCCTGTTGGAAATACCGTCAGGATTGATAGAAGCAGCGAGAGCAATGGGCGCAAAACCGCTTCAAATCATCCGAAAAGTCCTTTTACCAGAAGCTTTACCTTCACTAATCAACAACGTAAGTATTACATTAATTACACTTGTCGGATATTCTGCAATGGGCGGTGCAGTTGGCGCGGGTGGATTAGGACAAGTTGGTTATCAGTACGGCTATATCGGATATAATTTTGCGGTAATGAATTCAGTTTTGATTTTATTAATTGTACTGGTTTTCATTATCCAGATTTCCGGAGACTTTCTCTCAAAAAAATTCAATCATAGATAAAATTCTTATGGTTGATTATTTTTAGTTGTCATTTGATAGACTAAAATCAAACGTCTTAAAAATATAAAATACAACTTTATATCATTTAAAATACTTACAAGTATGAAACACAAAATATTTGCTTTAGCATTGGCTATTATCACTTTATCAGCCTGCAACAAAAAAGAATCGAATCCGAACGTTTTAAGAGTCGGAATCGCAACCGGACCAGAACAAAATCTTGCCGAAGCTGCGAAAAAAGTAGCAAAGGAAAAATATGGTTTGGATGTAGAATTGGTTAGTTTCAATGATTATGTTGTTCCCAATGAAGCCTTGAGTCAAGGTGACGTGGACGTGAACGCTTTTCAGCATTTGCCTTATTTGGAAGAACAATCCAGACAGCGCGGTTATAAATTGGCAGTTGTGGGAAAAACTTTTGTATTCCCGATTGTGGCTTATTCTAAAAAAATAAAATCACTTTCCGAATTGCAGACTGGTCAAACTATTGTGATTCCTAATGACCCAACCAATGGCGGACGTTCTTTATTATTATTACAAAAACAAGGTATTCTGAAATTGAAAGACGGCGTTGGATTGTTGCCAAAAGTAACTGATATCATCGCAAATCCGAAAAATCTGAAAATCTTAGAATTAGAAGCACCACAAATCCCAAGAGTTTTAGAAGATAAAAAAGTGGTTTTGGCCATTATCAATAATAATTTTGCTGCTCAGGCTGGTCTTGACCCTGAAAAAGAAGGCTTGTTTTCTGAAGATAAAGACTCGCCTTACGCTAATCTAATTGTTTCCAGAGAAGATAATAAGAATGAAGAAAAAGTGAAAAAATTTGTACAAGCATACCAATCTCCGGAAGTAGAAACTGCAGCGAAACAAACCTTCAAAGGAGGCGCTGTGAAAGCGTGGTAAAACTTCTATTCTATATCTAATTTTGATTGACAAATCTTTTGGTTTGTCAATTTTTTATTCCAGATATATCAATTGATTTTCATCAACTTCCTCATCCACAGACTTTATAAGAACCGCATTTTCCGTCCTCTTCTGCAATTCCTCGATGAAAAAACTGCTTTCAAAAAACTGACGATGAACGCCCGGAATCAAACTCATAAAATAATCCATTCCGACTCTGTTATTATGCAAATCCATTTTAGTTTCCAAAGGTTTGTTGGGAAAAAGATCTTCGTGCATATTGGTAAGTTTTTCACACCATTTCAATGATTTTTCTGGCGAAGATACTTTGCAGAAATACATCATAATCAAACAACACCAATATGAATGTCGGAAAGCATTTCCTTTGCCATTATTAGAGTTGGTTTCAGGATATAACTCTTTTGCTTTAGCAAAGGTTCTGAAGCTTGCGTAAGTGTATAAAATGGCGAACAAAGGATGCATCAATCCAATAGAAAAAACTTTAAACAGTTTTCCAAAGGTTAATGATTTGAGCGTTCTGAAAAATATACCTATAAATCTCATCAATAAAAAACTCTCCCAAATTTGAGAGAGTGAATTTTGTATTTAAGTTTAATTAATGATACTCGTGTACCAATAATTTTACGATTCTTGAAATCGACTCTTTGATTTCTGTCCTTTTCACGATAAAATCAACAAAACCTTTTTCCTGCAAGAATTCTGAAGTCTGGAAACCTTCTGGCAAATCTTTACCTATTGTCTCACGGATAACTCTAGGTCCTGCAAATCCAATCAAAGCGCTTGGTTCTGCAATAATCACATCAGCAGTCATTGCAAAAGAAGCTGTGATTCCACCAAAAGTTGGATCTGTCAAATAAGCAATATAAGGCAATCCCGCATCAGAAAGCTGAACCAACTTAGCTTGAACTTTCGCCAATTGCATTAATGAATAAGCCGCTTCCTGCATTCTCGCTCCACCCGATTGGCAGATAATCATATAAGGCAAATTATGTTTGATACAATAATCGATGGCTCTTCTGATTTTTTCTCCCATTACTGAGCCCAAAGAACCTCCAATAAAAGCAAAATCCATACAAGAAACCACCATTTCTACACCGTTTACTTTTCCGGTTGCATTTCTGATAGAGTCTGTCAGTTTAGTTTTTGATTTCACTTCTTTCAGACGGTCTGTGTAAGATTTTGTATCCTTGAATTTAAGAATATCCACACTTTCCACATCCGCATCCAATTCCTTGAATTTGTGGTCGTCAAAAAGCATATCGAAATATTCTCTACTTCCGATTCTTACGTGGAAACCATCTTCCGGAGACACAAAATTATTAGCTTTAAGTTCTTCAGCTTCTATAATTTTCCCAGTAGGCGTTTTGTGCCAAAGTCCTTTTGGAACATCTTTTTTGTCCTCTGTAGAAGTGGTAATGTTTTGGGTTTTTCTTTTAAACCAATCAAATGCCATTGATATAATTTTAGATTTTAGATTTTAGATTATAAAAATTAAGCATCATTAACATTTAAAATTTATAATCTAAAATTTACAATTTAATTAAAGTGTATTGATATTGTTCAGGTCTTCGAAAGCCTGAGTCAATCTCTTGATAAACGTTTCCTCTCCTTTTCTTACCCAGATTCTCGGGTCGTAGAATTTCTTGTTTGGAGCATCTGCGCCAGTTGGATTTCCGATTTGATGTCTCAGATATTCAATCTGTTCTATCATATAATCTCTGATTCCTTCTGTGTAACCGAACTGTAAATCTGTATCGATGTTCATTTTTACAACACCGTAACCAATCGCTTCACGGATTTCTTCTACTGTAGAACCAGAACCTCCGTGGAAAACGAAGTTGATTGGCTTCTCAGCAGTTCCGAATTTCTCCTGAACAAATTTCTGAGAATTGTCAAGAATTTTTGGAGTCAATTTTACGTTTCCTGGCTTGTAAACACCGTGTACGTTTCCGAAAGCCGCTGCGATTGTGAAATTGTCAGACACTTTTTTAAGGATTTCGTAAGCGTATGCTACTTCTTCTGGCTGCGTGTAAAGCTTTGAGCTGTCTACATCAGAGTTGTCAACACCATCTTCTTCACCTCCAGTTACTCCCAATTCGATTTCAAGAGTCATTCCCATTTTGTTCATTCTCTCGAAGTATTTTGCAGAAACTTCTAGGTTTTCTTCAATTGGTTCTTCTGAGAAATCTAACATATGAGAAGAGTAAAGAGACTTTCCGTTTTGCTTGTAAAATTCTTCACTTGCATCCAAAAGTCCGTCAACCCAAGGTAACAATTTCTTAGCACAATGGTCAGTGTGAAGGATAACAGTCGCTCCGTAAGCTTCTGCCAAAGTGTGGATATGTTTTGCACCAGCAACAGCTCCTAGAACTGCAGCTTTTTGTCCGTCGTTACTCAATCCTTTTCCAGCGTTGAAGATAGAACCTCCGTTTGAAAACTGGATAATTACTGGAGCATTAAGTTTTGCAGCAGTTTCTAACGTCGCGTTGATATTACTAGAACCAATCACATTAGCTGCCGGAAGTGCAAATTGCTTCTCTTTGGCATAATCAAATATCTCTGTTACTAAAGAACCAGTGGCAACTCCTGCCGGAAATTTTCTGCTCATTTTTATTATATTTTTTAAGATTTTTTAGACTGTAAACTTACGAAATTATTAACAATTCAAATTTCATTTTTACAAATCCTATGTTGTAGATAATATTTTTTGTTTTTAATTCCGTTTATCATTTCCCCAAAGCAGTTTTTGACGAATAGTTTCGTAGAAACTGAAATTTTTTGGTTTGATGAGAAATAAGGAAAATTCAGCTTTCTCAATTATAACTTCGCTACCCACATCCATATGATAAAGTCTCGAATCCAAAGCCAAAGTATATTGCGGAACACGGCTTTTTACTGTCAATTTTATCTTGGAATCGTCTTTTACGATGAGCGGACGAACATTCAAATTATGAGGTGCAATTGGTGAAATTGCAAAATTATCATTGGATGGAGAAATAATCGGTCCTCCACAACTTAAAGAATAAGCTGTTGAACCTGTAGGTGTTGACACAATCAACCCATCGCCCCAGAAAACATTCAGGAATTCATCATTAATATAAGATTCCACCGTAATCATCGATGTTGTTTCTTTTCTGGAAAGGCTGACATCATTTAAGGCAAAAGGAAAATCAATCTGAGAATTATCGTCTGTTGTAATTTTTATGACGGAACGTTCGCTGATATTATAATTTTTGTCAAGAATAATCGAATCTAACTCATCAAAGATTTGGTCTTTTCGGAAATTCGCCAAAAATCCTAGTCGCCCTGTATTGACGCCAATAATCGGAATCTCAAGGTCTTGAATAAAGGTCAAAGCATTCAGAATCGTTCCATCACCTCCGAAACTGAAAACGATAGTCACATTTTTACTTTTAAGTTCTTCTTTTCCGGAAAATGTATCAAATTCTTTAGAAAAATTCAGATTCTCCGCCATTTCTGCGTGAAGAACAACCGCTACTTCTCGCAGCGCCAATTCGGAAATGAATCGGTTGAGATACAAAAATGTATCGAGGTCTTTTTTTTGAGAATAGATAGCTGCCTTCATCAATTATATTTCTAAAAATTTCTGGAAAAATCCAAAACGGTCTTTCAACAGTTCTTCTTTCTCGTCATCATAATGTTTATTGATAACATTATAGCCATATCTTTCAAAGGTTTCATCTATTGAACTTAGATTTTCATTACTGATTTTGAGCGTAATTTCTATGGTGTCTTCTTTTATTGCACTGATAAAAGTTCCATAGATTTTCCCATTATTACTTTCTACAATCTGAGAAATCTCTGTCATAGAATAATGTAATCCCGTTGTTTGAATTGTCAAAATCGCTCCGTTTTCGGAAAACAAAGGGTATTTGGAAAACTCATTGAAAATATCGTCACAAGAGATGTAACCCAAATATTTTTCTTCTTTGGAAATCACAGCAACTACATTCGCATTGAAGGTATGGAAAAGCTTTATGCTGTCCAACAAGCTGCTGTCTTCCATAATCGCAAAACGCTCGTAATGGATGTTAAGCGAATCCAGATTGCCTTCCGGACTATCTTCCAAAAATGGTTGACTCAATCCACCGAGAAAAATGCCTTTGCTTACAATGAAAACGTGCGAATATCCAAATTCCTTAGCAACCTCAGAAGCCTCTTCTATAGAATCTCTGACGCCGAAAGCGGGATAGTCTTTGGAAATGTAATCTTTGATAAACATTATGCTAATTTACAAAAATTACTTATCCACAAAAGATTTTAAAAATTTTTATATTTTTTTACAACAACTATTGCTTTATATATCAATAAAAATATATCTTTGTCGCCTTTCATTTTTACTTTTTATTAGATTTATTTCAAACTGCAGCACTTTTTTGTGTTTGCAGTTTTTTTATTTTTTAATTCCAAGGTTCTTCGCAAATTCCCATATTACAACGCCACCACAGACACTTACGTTCAGAGAATGTTTTGTTCCGAGTTGTGGGATTTCTAGAAAAGTATCAATATTCGGTAAAGCTTCATCACTAATTCCATCAACTTCATTTCCGAGAATCAAAGCATATTTTTTGTCAGAATTAATTTCAAAATCCGTTATCAATTGGCTTGATGAAGTCTGTTCAATCCCGATAATTTCGAAGTTTTCTTTTCTAAGATTGTCTATTGCAACATTGATATCTTGCTCATAAATCCAATCCACGCTTTCGGTTGCGCCAAGCGCTGCTTTATGAATTTCGCGATGAGGCGGTTGAGGCGTGATTCCGCAAAGCACCATTTTTTCTATCAGAAAAGCGTCGCCAGTTCTGAAAATAGCACCAACATTGTGCATACTTCTCACGCTATCCAAAATCACAACCAAAGGAATCTTTGCTGTTTTTTTGAAGGTTTCTACATCTATTCTTCCTAGCTCTTCTAGTTTCAGTTTCTTTGTCAAAATCAGGCTTTATTTAAAATTAAATCGATATTTCTCTCGATATTTTGTGCGATAGATTCCATTGGGATATCATTCTCATCGTTATTGAAAGGGTCTTCTATTTCTTCCGCAATAAGCTCCAAACTCATCAGAACATAATATACAAACATCGTAATCGGAATCATAAAAAATCCAAGATTCACAACATTGGCAATTGGCAAAGCCAAAACATAGAAAACGATAAACTTTTTGATGAATGATGAATAAGAATAAGGAATTGGCGTATTTTTAATTCTTTCACAACCTCCGCAAACATCCAAAAATCCTGACAATTGCGTATCAAGAAACAACATTTCCGTATCAGAAATTTTATTTTCTTTTTTGAGTTGATAAAGTTTCTTAGTCAGTAAAAAAACCAATTCTGCAGGTCCGTGATGTTTCAGTTCTTTTTTAAGGTCTGTAAAATCCTCATCCAAAAGCAATCTCGTCGATTCTTTGGAAAGATGCGTTGCCAGCAAATGAGGAAAAAATTTAAGATAACGTGCAATCTGACTTTTGGTTTTAACATCTCTATCATCCAAGATACTACTTATTTTAATCATAAAATTCCGGCTGTCATTGACCAGTTTTCCCCAAAGCTTTCGCCCTTCCCACCAACGGTCATAAGCAGTATTGGTCCTAAAAACCAATAGCAAAGACAAAACAAATCCCAGCAAAGAATGAATCATTCCAATATTAATCACCGAAGATTTGGACGTCAAATGTAGATATTCTACTTCCAAATAATAGATGCCGTAAGAATAAGCTCCCACGAGCAGCATCGTTGGAAAAAGGATACTCAGCGTGTCACTTTTATGAAGACTGATGAGTATTTTGAGGAAATTTTTTGTGTTGTAAGCGCGCATACAAAAAACTTTAGATGACAAAGATAATTGATATCAGCTAAAATCTTGTGATAACTTTATAATTCCCTAAAGTTTTAAATTGTTTCTGAAAATTATTTTTAAATTTAAGGATTGAAAAAAAACAATCGATGTCAAATAAAGAAAAATTCATAACCGACCTGAGCGCAAAATACAATCCTAAAGGCGAACACATCATCCTCGGAAAAGGTATGCTGGACGGCGAAGTTATAACAGAAGTCAATGTTTCAATTCCTCTGAAAACAGTCAACAGACACGGATTGATTGCCGGCGCTACTGGAACCGGAAAAACCAAAACACTTCAGGTTTTTGTAGAGCAGTTGTCTCACGCCGGAATCCCGACTTTGGTAATGGACATCAAAGGTGATTTATCCGGAATTGCTGAAGCAGGAACGGAAAACGACAACATCAAAGACCGATATTCTAAAACGCAATTACCATATTCGCCACAGAGTTTTCCTGTAGAATTGATGACAATTTCCGGTGCAAAAGGCGTTAAACTTCGTGCAACAGTTTTAGAATTCGGCCCAATTTTACTGAGTAAAATCCTTGAATTGAATGACACACAGCAAAGCATTATGTCAATCGTTTTCAAATATTGTGATGACAAAGCTTTGCCTTTGGTTGACTTGCAGGATTTGAAAAAAGTGTTGCAATATGTGACAGATAATCCGATTGGTAAAAAAGAATTGGCTGATAATTACGGCTCGATTGCTCCCGCATCTTTGGGTGCTATTTTACGTTCAATTGTAGCAATGGAACAGCAAGGCGCAACAACTTTCTTTGGAGAACCAAGTTTTGAAGTGGATGATTTGCTAAAAACCAGAGATGGAAAGGGTGTTGTGAATATTTTCAGAGTTGATGACATTCAAAATAAACCTAATCTTTTCTCGACCTTTATTTTATCGTTGTTTGCCGAGATTTATATGACTTTTCCAGAAGAAGGCGACAGTGGAAAACCGAAGTTAGTTTTATTTATTGATGAAGCGCATTTACTTTTTAACGAAGCTTCGAAAACCTTGCTTTCTCAAATCGAAACGATGGTAAAACTGATTCGTTCCAAAGGAATCGGAATTTATTTTATTACTCAAATTCCTGGAGATGTTCCTGAGAATATTTTGAGCCAATTAGGATTGAAAATTCAGCACGCTTTGAGAGGTTTCACCGCAAAAGACAGAAAAGAAATTGACAAAGCGGTAGAAAATTATCCAACGACAGAGTTTTACAAAGCTAACGAACTCATTCAAAATCTAGGAATTGGAGAAGCTTTTGTAACCGCATTGGATGAGAAAGGAATTCCAACACCTTTGGTTCAAACGTATTTGATTTCGCCGGAAAGTAGAATGGATATTTTAACTGCATCAGAAATTGATGAACTGACAAGAAATTCTGACCTTGTCAAAAAATACGAACAAGACCTCGATAAAGAAAGTGCTTACGAAATTCTGACCAAAAGAATCGAAGAACATACACAAACTGCCATTCCAACACCAACCAGAGGAAGAACCGCACAACCAAAACCAGAGCAAGGAATGTTTGAGCAAGTTATCGAAAGCCGAGCCGGAAAAACTTTCCTGAATACTTTAGCAAGAGAAGGCGCCAAGTTTATTTTGGGAATGTTTAGTATGAAAAAGAGAAGGTAACTATGGATTACAAATTGATTACCAGACTACAGACACTCCTTCCATTGGGATATTTTTACCTGATTATTTTGGGGATTTTGAAAGATGGCGTTTTCTTCTATATGCTGGGAATTAATTTTATCAAATTTTCTTCAATTACGGATGTTTTGATGAGTCCTATTGCGGATTTGACTCGTTATCCAATTCTATTAATTGCTGTTGTAGGCATCAATTATGCACTGTTTCTATATAATAGATTTCAAGTGAGCAACAGTCATAAAAATTGGGTTCGCAGTTCTATGATTTACAAGAATTTTTGGACTAAGAATGAAAATGCGACAGACCACGATTTCAAAAATCATATTAAAAATCAATTCTTAAATTCACTTTTGATGATGATTGCCTGTTTTTTCTTGGGCGGAGGAATTGGATTTGGCATTACCGCAAGAGACAGAATTGAAAATAATAAGATGACTTTTAATCATAAAATAACTTACGATTCTGGAAAATCTGTCGAAGTTTATATGATTGATTCTAACAGCGTCTATTATTTTTTCGTCGAAAAAGGAGGGAAAAACATATCTATTTCTCCAACAGGTTCTATAGAAAAAGTAGAATTGATTAATAATCGTATGCTAAAATGAACCGTTGGATTACAATAATTAAAATTAACTTTGTAGAACGAAAAATGTAGATGTACTCAATAATAGATATAGAAAGTAACGGCGCACCATTTAGGAAAGAAAGCATTATTGAGATTGCTATCTATCGTTATGACGGTCACGAGATTACTGACCAATTTATCTCTCTCGTGAATCCCGAAAGTGAGATTTCTGCCTTTGTGCAAAAGTTGACTGGAATTACCTCAAAAATGGTAATTACAGCTCCGAAATTTCACGAAATCGCCAAACGCGTTGTTGAAATAACCAAAGATTCTGTACTAGTTGGTCATAATATCGATTTCGATTACAGGATGCTTCGCCAATCGTTTAAACGTCTCGGTTACGACTTCACAATCAAAACTTTAGACACCATTCCTTTGGCTAAAAATCTGATTCCGGATGAGAAAAGTTATTCATTAAGTAAACTTTGTAAGTCAATCGGAATTCCTTTGAGTGAAGCGCATCGTGCAAGTGGCGACGCGAGAGCGACTTTGGACTTGTTTAAATTATTGATTATCAAGGATAAAAACAACGAAATAATTCAATCACAACAAGAGGAAAATCTGGAGAAAAATTACATCAGTAAAGTTCAGATTTTGACGGAAGATTTGCCAAACGAAAGAGGAATTCTCTATTTCCAAAACTCGGATGGAAAAATCATCAGTTCCGATGTTGTAGAAGACTTATATAAATCTGCCAAGAAAATTTTCGATTCTGATAAAGCGAAGTATAAAAAAATACAGGAAGAGACAGAAAAAATCTCCTACGAACTGACTGGAACTGATTTGATTGCCAAACTAATGATGCAAAACAAAGGCTTCCACAAAAGGCAACAATTGACTTTCGGACTGTTTTACAGAAAGAACAAATATATTCTTGAGAAAATTAAACTTCAGGAAGATAAACCTTTACTGAGATTCAAGAGTTTTACGCAAGGTTTGAAGGCGATTAATTACATCAAATCCCGAGAAGAATTGAAAGATTTGGTAGAATTTACTCAGAAAATTAATATCAAGGGAAGAAATGAGATCTGGTCTTCATCCGGACGAACTTTGGGAGAAAAATCGTTTTTGGTTTTGGAAAAAGGTAAATTAATTGGTTTTGGTTTTTATGAATTGTATCATCAGATTCAGTCTTTGGATAAAATTAAAAAACTGATGTTGCCTGTACCAAGATTTACGCAAGATTTGCTAAATGATTTGCAGTTGGCACTTTTGAGGAATGAGTTTGAGGTTTCTGCGCTTCCTGAAAAATAAAAATCAACCTAAAACATTGCAGGATTTACAGATAAACTCTAATTTTGCGAAAAATTTTAAACAAAGCAATGCAATATTTTAAACAAAGCAAAATCGGAAAAAAGGGAGCTGTAAGGTTCTCTAAGGTTTGGAATGTATAAAGAGTTGCGTGCATAAGATATCTATTGCGGCAGACTCTTTTTATAAGAATCTGCCTTTTTATTTTTAAAAATCTACCTTATGACAAATCAGGACTTGCTGGCTATAGCAAAAGAATTCGGGACACCCGTTTATGTTTATGACGTTAATTCGATACGCGAACAATATGAAAAACTGACTTCTTCTTTCTCGAAGAACACAAGATTTTTCTACGCAGCCAAAGCTTTAACCAATATCAACATCCTGAAATATGTCGAAAAGTTAGGCGCTTCTCTTGATTGCGTTTCTATCAACGAAGTGAAATTGGGCTTGAAAGCCGGTTTTTCAAACGACAGAATCCTTTTCACACCTAATTGCGTTGACCTAGCAGAAATCGAGGAAGCAATGTCTCTGAATGTTCATATCAACATTGATAATATTTCGATTTTGGAACAATTTGGAAATAAATTCGGAGGTTCTTATCCGATTTTTGTGAGAATCAATCCACATATTTTTGCTGGAGGAAATTACAAAATCTCAACTGGACATATTGATTCTAAATTCGGGATTTCTATTCATCAGCTTCGTCACATCGAGCGTGTTATGAAATCTACCAACATCAATGTGGAAGGACTTCATATGCATACGGGAAGCGAAATCAAAGACCCTGATGTTTTCCTTCAAGGTTTGGAAATTATGTTCGAATTGGCTGAACATTTTCCAAATCTAAAATATCTGGATATGGGAAGCGGTTTCAAAGTTCCTTATCAAGACGGCGACATCGAAACGGATGTGAAATCTCTTGGGAAAAAAGTTAACGCTGCGATTAAAAAACACGAAGAATCTACAGGAAAAAAATTCCAGCTTTGGTTTGAACCAGGGAAATTCTTGGTAAGTAAAAGCGGACATTTCCTTGTAAAATCGAATGTTATAAAGCAAACAACTGCGACTGTTTTTGTTGGTGTTAATTCAGGTTTTAATCATTTGATTCGTCCGATGTTCTACGATTCTTATCATATTATCGAGAATCTTTCGAATCCAAAAGGTCCAGAAAGAATCTATACTGTGGTTGGAAACATTTGTGAGACAGATACTTTTGCTTGGGACAGAAAAATCAATGAAGTGAGAGAAGGCGATATTATTGTTTTCAGAAATGCCGGAGCTTATGGTTTTGAAATGAGTTCTAATTTCAATTCCAGACTGAAACCGGCAGAAGTGATGTTTCTTGACGGAAAAGCTCACCTTATCAGAAAAAGAGACGAGTTTGAAGATTTATTAAAAAACCAGATTGAAGTTTTGTAATCTATTGCTAATCAGAATCATTTTGGAATAAAATTTCAATCTAATTTAAACAAATCAAAATACTATGAAATCAATCCTATTTTCATTAGGCTTGTTAATCTCCTCTTTGGCTTTTGCTCAAAATGGCGATGTAGAAGAATCTTTGAATATCGATATTCCAATGGCAGATGTTTCTACAAGTTCTGTGACTTACAGCGTGCGAGGCATTTATCAAATAAAAGACGAATCGTGTAATCCTTCTCAGTTCAAAAGCTTGAGATATCCAGGCGGAACAGATGCTTACATCAAAGAGTTAAAAGAAAAACTTCAGCAAAATGTCAATTGGAACTCTTACTCTATCAACGGATTGTTCTTTGTAAAACTGGATGTTACGAAAGATGGTATTCTTTCTAAAGTAGAAGCAGGACCAAAAGTTGCCAATAGTGAACCTTTCCTTAGAGACTTGAAAGACGTAGCGACTAAAATGAATAAAACTTGGATTCCTGCCAAATGTAACGGAAATCCTGTAGATTCTAAAGCTATTCTGAAAATCGATTTTTCATCAATGACTTATGACAATGCTTTTAATTAATATAAAAACAGAAACCGCTAAATTAAATTAGCGGTTGTTTTTAGTTTCTACCCTGCTATCATTGCTAAAAAAAGCATTCAGATTTCTCTAAACGCCTTTCTTCCCTCATTCGGATTTTTTAATCAGAATTGATTTTAGGCAAAAGTATAGTTTATATAGTTCCAATAAAATGAACCATGGTTAACAAATACGTTTTCTGATTCTGCTAAGTGCCTGTGGCGTAATGCCCATATACGAAGCAATATGCTTCAACGGAATTTTTTGGAAAAGATCTGGTTGTTCTTTCAAAAGTGAAAGGTATCGTTCTTCTGCAGTTTCACTTAGAAAAGAAAATTCTCTGTTAAGTTTTTCTACATAGAGTGCTTCAATTGTTAATCTCCCAATTAGATTCCCGACTGTATGAATCTTGTAAAACTCCTGTAAATCATCATAATGCACCTGCCAAACAACCATATCCGTAAGCGCTTCCACATTACATCGGGAAGGTGTGCGTTGTGTAAAAGAGTCGTAAGCTGTTAGATATTGATAATTAAAAACAAATCTGATCGTCAATTCCTTATTTTCTTTTTCGAAGAAAAGTCTTGCTGCTCCCTTTTCTACAAAAGACAGATAATTTTCTACTTCTCCAGCTTTTAAGATAAGGTCTTTCTTTTTATATTCTTTCCTAATATTTTTTTTTGCAAACTGATCCCAATCCTGGTCGTTAAGGGGAATATTTTTAGACAGAAGTAATTGTTTGATAAACTCCATTCATTTTTTACTTATAGATAGAATTAAGTTCGTTCATATATTCATAAGCTGTCAAATCAAATTTCACAGGTACAATACTAATATAGCCATTAGCCAAAGCCGTTTCGTCTGCATCTTCGGACTCATCCATATTATTGAAATAACCCGTCAACCAGTAATATTTTCTTCCGTGTGGATTGGTTCTTTCGTCAAAACTTTCTTCCCATTTGGCGTTAGCTTGTTTGCAGACTTTGACGCCTTTGATTTTTTCTTTGTTTAATTTCGGAATATTAACATTCAAAACAACTCCTTTAGGCATTGGATTTCTCAGAGTTTTCAGAATAATATCTTTGATAAAAACTTCAGCTTGGTCAAAATCTGCTTCCCATTTCAAATCGGACAGAGAAAAACCAATTGCTTGCAACCCTTCTACTCCAGCTTCCACAGCCGCAGACATTGTTCCGGAATAGATAACATTAATGGAAGAATTTGCACCGTGATTGATTCCCGAAACAACCAAATCTGGTTTTCTTGGAAGAATTTTATCTAAAGCCATTTTAACACAGTCCACAGGCGTTCCAGAGCAAGAGAAATCTTTCTGAGGTCCATCAAGATTCAGTTCTTCAAAGCTAAGAGTTGAGTTGATGGTGATAGCGTGGCCTTTTCCACTTTGAGGAGAATTAGGAGCTACAACAATTACATCTCCTATTTCGTTGACTATGCTAATTAATTTTCTGATGCCCGGCGCAGTAATTCCGTCGTCATTGGTTACCAGTATCAATGGTTTACTCATAAATTTTTCTTTATTTTTTTTCGCTTTTTGCGATATTTTCATAATTCTTTCAAAAATAACCAATTTATAATACTTTAATTAAAATAAGGTGTTAAATTTGGTTTCGTTTTTGAATATCTTCGTAACATTCAAAACGAAAAAAATACTAATCCAAGTACAGATTTAAAAATATATGTTCAAAAAAATCAAGTTCAAGAAACTACTGATGTTTGCGCCATTAATGACGCTGATGTTCTGTTTCAACTCTCCTCAAAATGATGATGAAAAAATGCAAACCATTATGGTAAGCGTAAAAAACACTCTTTCTTATCTTCATTATAGTCCCAAACCAATCAATGATGCTTATTCTCAAGATGTTTATGATAAGTATTTTGAAAGCGTAGATGCTTCTAAAAGATACTTTCTGCAGTCTGATATGGATGAGTTCAAAAAGCATTACACAAAGCTGGATGATTACCTTAACCAAGGAAATCTTGTTTTCTACAAATTGACTATCGACAGACTTTATCAGCGTGTAGATGAGATTGATAAAATGACTCAGGATATACTTTCCAAACCAATTAATTTGGATGAAAATGATGAATTAATACTTGAGCCAAAGAAAAGAGTTAACCCTCTTGACGCGAAACAGCAGCGTGAAGAATGGAAAAAGTACATCAAGTACAATATCCTTCAGGAAATTGAAACGCTGAACAGCAAGGAAGAGGCTCAGAAAAAGAAGAAAGACTCTGTCGTGAACAACAAACTTCCGGATACAATAAAATATGCGCCAACAACAGCGGAACAGAAGCGTGTCAAAGCCACTTCAGAAGTAAAAGACTTGATTACGGACTCATTCAGAAGATTCAAAAAGAGAAAGAAAATGGACTGGTTCACAGTTTATATGAATGCTTATACCGAAGTTTTTGACCCACATACCAATTATTTCTCTCCGAAAAACAAAGAGGAATTTGATATGCAATTCGTTGGAAAAGTGATTGGCATAGGGGCTTTGATTCAGGAAAAGAAAGGTTATTTATATCTTGGTGAATTGACAATTGGTGCACCAGCTTGGAAATCAAAACAATTAACTGCGGGCGACAAAATCCTAAAAGTAAAATCCAAACCAAACGAAGAACCTGTGAACGTTGTCGGAATGTTGTCTGACGAGGCTGTTAGATTGATTCGTGGGGAAAAAGGAACACCCGTAACTTTGACCGTTGAGAAAAAAGACAAGACCATCAAAGAGGTAACAATGATTCGTGAGGAAGTGGCTATAGAAGACACTTTTGCAAGAAGTATTGTTGTTAATTCTAAAAATGGTAAGAAATACGGATTCATTTACCTTCCAAGTTTCAACGTCGATTTTGAAGATCCAAAAGGTAGAAATGCTTCTGACGATATCAAAGCAGAATTAATCAAACTTAAGAAAGAAAATGTAGAAGGAATCATCCTTGACCTTAGAAGCAATGGTGGAGGTTCTTTGACCGAAGTTGGCGACATTATGGGATTATTTATGAATGCTGGTCCTTATGTCCAAGTAAAAGACAGCCGAGGAAAAATCCAAGTTCTAAGTAATAAATCGAATGACCCAATCTGGACTGGTCCATTGGTAGTGATGCAAAACGAATTATCGGCTTCCGCTTCAGAAATCCTTGCGGGAGCGTTTCAAGATTATGGAAGAGCGGCTGTGATTGGTTCGCCAAGTTCTTTCGGAAAAGGAACGGTTCAGACTTTTGTGGAATTGAATAGATTCCTGAACACGAATGACGATTTTGGAGCTTTAAAACTGACGATCCAAAAATTCTATAGAGTTTCTGGAGAATCAACTCAGAGAAAAGGTGTAGAAGCTGACCTTAAAATGAAAGATTTCTTTTCTTACGCAGAAGTTGGAGAACGTTTTGACCAATTCGCTTTGCCTTGGGACAAAATCGAAACTACGTCTTATAAAAAATTGACTGGACTTAATGTTCCTCAATTACAAGCAGAATTAGATAAGCAATTACTTAATAACAACAACTACAAAATGTTACAGGAATCTGCAGAATGGAAAGAAGCGCTTGACAAAGAAGAAACAATCACTTTGAATCAAACCAAATTCAATGAACTGATGAAAACGCGTAAAGCTCAAATCGACAAGTTCAAAGGTTTGGATAAATTCAATAACGGTTTGAAATTTACCCTTCACACAGACGAAGCGGAAAGAATCAAAAAAGACGAAGCATTTGCTAAAAAAACAGAAAACTGGAGAAAAAATCTTGAAAGAGATTTCTATCTGGAAGAAACGGTAGATGTACTTTCGAAAATTAAATAACAAAAAAGGAACTCAAAATTGAGTTCCTTTTTCTTTTTCATTAATATCTAAGTTTATTTCAAACTCTCAAAACTACGCTTGATAAAATCTGTCAGCTCTTTTCCTTTCAAAAGATTCTGAGATAATTTTGCCAAATCCAAAGCTTGATTAATCATCGCTTTTTTCTCTTCAGCATTATCTTTTTTCAGTAATTCTCCTGCGAAATCAGAATTAGAATTCACCACCAAATTATACATCTCTGGGAAACCGCCCATTGCGAACATTCCGCCACCGCCAGTGGCCTGCATATCTTTCATTCTTCTGAAAAATTCTGGCTGAGTCAAAGTAAATGGCGCATCTGTAGAATCCAAATCTTCTAATTGAACAGTGAACTTCGTGTCATTGATTGATTCTTCGATTTCCTTTTTTAGAGTTTCTTTATCCGAATCATTTAGTTTAGCAATAACTGGCTCATCTTTTTTGATGAGATTATTAATGTGGTCAGCATCAACTCTCGCAAAAGAAACGTTTTCTTTAGATGCTTCCAATTTCTGGATTAGATGCGGAACAATCGGAGAATCCAACAATAGAACTTCATAACCTTTTTCTTTCGCAGACGCGATATAGCTGTGTTGTTCATCAGCATTATTAGCATATAGAATAACTGTTTTTCCATCTTTATCAGTCTGAGTTGGTTTGATTTTATCAATCAGTTCATTCCAAAGATAATAGTTGTTATCAGTGGTTGGATACAGTGCAAACTTGTCAGATTTTTCATAGAATTTATCTTCCGAAATCATTCCGTATTCAATAACGATTTTGATGTCATTCCATTTTTTATTGTAATCTTCTCGATTTTCATTAATCAAAGAAACCATTTTGTCCGCCACTTTTTTCGTGATGTAAGAAGAGATTTTCTTCACTGCACCATCAGCCTGAAGATAAGAACGAGAAACGTTCAACGGAATATCCGGCGAATCAATCACACCTCTTAGCAACATCAAGAAATCCGGAACAATTCCTTTAACCTCATCCGTTACAAATACTTGATTTTGATACAACTGGATTTTATCTTTCTCAATATTCAGGTTATTTCCTAATTTCGGAAAGAACAAAATTCCAGTCAAGTTGAATGGATAATCCACATTTAAGTGGATGTGAAACAATGGATCTTCAAACTGCATCGGATACAATTCTCTGTAGAAATTGTTGTAATCTTCATCTTTCAATTCAGATGGTGATTTTGTCCAAGCTGGATTGGTATTATTGATGATATTATCAACCTCAACTGTTTCAGCTTTCGCATCTTCGGCAGAACCTTCCGGTAAAGGCAAAGTCTCAGTTTTCGTCCCGAATTTAATCGGAATTTGATTGAACTTATTATATTTTGTCAAAAGTTCACGAATTTTAGATTCCTCCAAAAACTCCGTAGAATCTTCCGCAATATGTAGCACTATTTCCGTTCCTCTGTCAGATTTTTCCGTTTCCTCAAGTGTATATTCTGGACTTCCGTCGCAAATCCAACGAACTGCTTTTGCATCTTCTATGTAAGATTTAGTCAAGATTTCCACTTTCTCCGCCACCATAAACGCCGAATAAAATCCAAGACCAAAATGTCCGATGATTCCAGCATCTTTCGCAGAATCCTTATATTTTTCTAGGAATTCTTCAGCGCCAGAAAAAGCCACTTGATTGATATATTTTTCAACTTCCTCACCCGTCATCCCGATTCCTTGGTCTTTGATAGTCAGCGTTTTCGCGTCTTTATCAATCTTCACTTCAATCATCGGATTACCGTATTCAACTTTCGCCTCGCCAATTGTTGTCAGGTGTTTCAGCTTCGTTGTCGCATCCGTCGCGTTAGAAATCAACTCACGCAGAAAAATCTCGTGGTCGCTGTAAAGAAACTTTTTAATCAGCGGAAAAATATTCTCCACCGATACATTAATACTTCCTGTTGCCATATTTATATTATTTTTTGTTTTAAATTTCTGAAAGTCAAATCTCAAAAAAAAGACCATCCAAAAATTAATGACAAATTGTCGCTTGACAGAAACCACAAAAGTTTTCACAAGAAAAACTATAATAAAATTTGACGAAGTCAAATCTTTGTGTCTTAAGAAACAATTCAACTTTAAAATTTCAGTGCCTTTGTGTAAAAAATATTTCATTTTAATTCTTTGATGAGTTTTACGCCTTTGCGAGCCTTAAAAACATTTAGTATGACAAAAAATCTTTGCGAACTTTGCGTTTAAAACCATTAGACGAAAACTTTTGTGCCTTTTGTGGTTCACCACATTTTCAAAATTTATTACATTTACTTTCACAAGATAAAAGGAAAAATGCGCCACAAAATAAAAAACCAAAACCCTGATTTTCAAAACATTGACTTCGATTCAAATTCAGAAAATTACATTTTTGAAAAAGACGGTTTGGAACTGAAATCGAAATACACAGCAGAAGACGTCAAAAACAAAAGCATTTTGAAAGGTTCTGCAGGAATTGCACCTTTTCTTCGAGGCCCTTATTCCACGATGTACGTTCAGAAACCTTGGACCATCCGTCAATATGCAGGATTTTCAACAGCAGAAGAATCAAATGCATTTTACAGACGAAACCTTCAAGCCGGACAAAAAGGACTTTCCGTAGCTTTCGATTTGGCAACACACCGAGGTTACGATTCTGACCACGCAAGAGTCGTTGGCGATGTTGGAAAAGCAGGCGTTGCGATTGATTCTGTTGAGGATATGAAAATCCTTTTCGATCAGATTCCTTTGGACGAAATCTCAGTTTCGATGACGATGAATGGCGCAGTTTTACCGATTTTATCTTTCTATATTGTCGCTGCAGAAGAGCAAGGTGTTTCTCAGGATAAACTGTCAGGAACTATTCAGAATGATATTCTGAAAGAATTTATGGTTCGGAATACTTACATCTATCCGCCAACCCCTTCAATGAAAATCATTGCAGACATTTTCGAATATACCTCTAAAAATATCCCGAAATTCAACTCGATTTCAATTTCCGGTTATCATATGCAGGAAGCTGGCGCAACGCCGGTTTTGGAAATGGCTTATACACTTGCTGACGGTTTAGAATATGTAAGAACTGGAATAAAAGCTGGAATGAACATCGATGATTTCGCTCCGAGATTATCCTTTTTCTGGGCCATCGGAATGAATCACTTTATGGAAATCGCAAAAATGCGTGCTGCACGTTATATTTGGGCAAATCTTTTGACACAATTCAATCCTAAGAATCAAAAATCATTAACTCTCAGAACACACTCGCAGACTTCCGGCTGGAGTCTGACGGAACAAGAACCTTTCAATAATATTACAAGAACTGCTATTGAAGCGTTGTCTTCTGCATTAGGTGGAACTCAGTCTTTGCACACCAATGCTTTGGATGAAGCGATTGCTTTGCCAACAGATTATTCTGCAAAAATTGCCAGAAATACCCAAATCATTCTTCAACAAGAAAGCGGAATTTGTGATGTGGTCGATCCAATGGGCGGAAGTCACTTAGTCGAATCATTAACTCAACAAATGATTGACGAAGCGATGAAATACATCGATGAAGTAGAAAAAGAAGGAGGTATGACAAAAGCTATCGAAGCCGGAATCCCGAAAATGAGAATCGAGGAAGCCGCGGCAAGAAAACAAGCAAAAATCGATAGTGGAGAAGAGTTCATCATCGGTGTTAATTCCTTCAAATCCAATCTAAAACAAACCGACATCGACATTCTCGACATCGACAATACAGAAGTCCGTAGAAAACAAATCGAAAGATTAGACTCGATTAAATCAAATCGTAATGCAGAATCTGTCGAAGAAATTTTAAATAAAATCCGAGAAACCGCCAAAACCGGCAACGGAAATCTTCTTGAACTTTGCATAGAAGCAGCAAGAAGAAGAGTAACTTTGGGAGAAATGAGCGATGCGATGGAAGAAAGTTTCGGACGTTACAAAGCCAATATCAGAACCATATCAGGAGTTTACGCTATGAATGCAGGAAAAAACGAATATTTCGAAAAAGCAGTTTCCCTAAGTCAGAAATTTGAAGATGCGGAAGGAAGGCGACCAAGAATTATGGTGGCGAAAATGGGACAAGACGGTCACGACCGTGGTGCAAAAGTTGTTGCGACTGCTTTCGCCGATATGGGATTCGATGTTGATGTTGCGCCATTGTTCCAAACTCCGGAAGAGGTGGCGAAACAAGCTGTAGAGAATGACATTCATATTTTAGGGGTTTCCAGTTTGGCTGCGGGTCACAAAACACTCGTTCCACAAGTTGTTGAAGAACTGAAAAAATTGGGCGCAGACGACATAACAATTGTCGTTGGCGGTGTTATTCCACAACAGGACTATAAATTCTTGTATGCTAATGGCGCCGATTTTATTTTCGGTCCTGGAACCAATTTGCCAAAATGTGCTGTGGAGATTTTAGAGAAATTTTTAGCCTAAAATATTAGAAAATTAATACAAGAAAAAGGAAACCAATTAATGATTTCCTTTTGTTTTAATTGTCAATATTATTTCTTAGCATTAACCGTGACGTAAGCCAAAACCCAATTAGTTTGATCCGCATTCAGTTTTGCTTTTGGGGCCATTCTTGCGATGATTTTGCTCCACTGTTCTGCGGTGTGGTCAGAAGCTTCCGGAAGACCGTGGCATTTGCCGCAATTTTCATCAAATACGGTTTTACCTTTAGTTACATACTCTTCGCTAGTGTTGATAGAAGCTGTGGAAGTTGCAACGGTCTTTGTTGTACACGAGTAGATAATTGCGCCTACAAAACACAAGGCATATATCGTTTTTTTCATATTTTTGGATTTTATTCTTATCAAAAATAGAAAATATAAGACTCCGAAAATTACCTAAAGCCTAATTTGTAACAATTCCAAATTCCCAATGAGCAGAACAATCAGTTTACAAGATTACATCTCCGGAATCAAATCTTCTGACAAAAGGATTTTGGGAAAAGCCATTACACTTATCGAAAGCAAAAAGCCTGAACATCGAGAAATTGCGGATCAATTATTAAAAGAAATTCTACCTTTCACGGGAAAATCTGTTCGGATTGGAATTACCGGAGTTCCTGGCGCCGGAAAATCGACATTTATTGAAAGCTTTGGAAAATACGCTATTGAACAAGGAAAAAAAGTCGCTGTTTTGGCAATCGACCCAAGTTCCTCAATCAACAAAGGAAGTATTCTTGGCGATAAAACACGGATGGAAGAATTGGCAAAAGACCCAAATGCGTTTATTCGCCCAAGTCCAAGTTCTGGATTTCTTGGTGGCATTGCGAATACAACTTTCGAAAGTCTTTTGATTTGTGAAGCCGCTGGTTTTGATTATATTTTGATAGAAACCGTTGGTGTTGGGCAAAGTGAAACTTTAGTCAATGATATCACGGACGTTTTTCTTTTTCTAAAAGTCATCGGAACTGGTGACGAATTGCAAGGAATCAAGCGTGGAATAATGGAAATGGCAGATTTAATTTTCATTAATAAAGTCAATTCCGAGAATCTTTCTAAAGCTAAAATGACAAAAACCGAATTGACAAGAGCATTGCAATTCATCACTCCGAAAGAAAAAAATTGGAAAATTCCTGTGATTCTTGGCTCAGCTTTGGAAAAATCTGGATTGGACGACATTTTTAATAAAATCGAGGATTATATTTCGTTGAAAATTAAGAATGGAACTTTCCTCGAAACCAGAAAAAATCAAGCTCAAAAACGATTTGAATTTTGGGTACGAGAATATATTCTTGAGAAAGCTAAAAATGACCATCTTTTGGAAAACTCATTCCAGGAACATAAAAAAAATGCTGCAGAACTGTTGTCTAATCCAAGTTCTGAAGCCAATGATTTTGTTAAAAAATTATTTGAGAATTAATTATTTCGTTGCTGAAATAGTTCCGTCAAAGCTGATTGGTTGTCTATTATTAGACCTTACGGATAAGAATCCGCTTCCGTTTTTGAAAATCTCAAGATTAAAAATATAGTTTTCCTTCGTATCTCTTGGTGTGATAATCAACAATGTATTTCCTTTTTTAGTAGCAGATTGTTTTACCGTAAATTCTTTGGATTCGAATTTTATTCCGCCATTGTTTGCATCTCCAGGAGTCGCAGTAAAAGCTCTTCCAAAATAAGGTAGATAAACACTGAACAAATCTTTTTTTAGATTAAAACCATAACCTGGATCAAGGTTCAGAATTCGGGTTCCTGGTGATCCTGGCATCGAGTTCATCACATTCAACACATCATAATTCGTTGGAAATGCCTTCGTTGCATTGAAATCAAATTCTTTATTTTCTATAGCAGAATTCAATGTTACAGGATCAAGATATATTTGACTTCCGCAACCAATTGTCATCAGCGCAAAACTTATCATTAATATAAAAGTTCTCATATTCATTATTTTAGAAAGATTAATCATCAAAAATCGTACAATCTTTAGATGACGGAATAAACAAAAAGGTTAATGGCTGCGCTCTAATTCTTTTTTGCAATCTGAGAATATTCTGAGGATTTTACCTTCCTCATTTTCCCAGCAAAGTTCGTCCGCAGCTACATTTAGATTGTGAAGATATGCAGCTTTTCCTTTTTCCAGAACAATTTTTAATTTTTCTGCAAGATGTTCAGGAGAATGATTTTCGATAATTTCTCCAACACCAAAAGTATTCACGATATTCTTCATTTCCGGAAAATCGGATACAACAACAGGCACTCGGGATTGGATATAATCTGAGATTTTGTTGGGTAAAGAATAGTAATAACTCAGTCCATTATTTTCTTCAATACTGATACCAACATCTGCTTTTGGTGTCAATTTCCGAAGGTCATCTGGTGATAATTTCCCAAGAAATTGGACTTTATCCAAAACATTAGCCTGAATAGCAATTTGTTTAAATTCATTTTCCATTGGTCCTCCGCCTGCAATCCAAAGTTCCGCATTTTCAATCGATTGCATTGCAAGAATGGCTTTATCTATCCCTCTAGAGTAATTCAACCAGCCTTGATAAAGAATAACTTTTGTTGAATTTTCAGCTGTCCCTTTAAATTCAATTTTCCTCGGAAGATTATTAACAACAACTGGTTTATTAATTTTATATTCTTTTGCAAACCAATTAGCATAAGAGTCACTTGCTGCTATCATTTTTTTAATCTTTGGAACAAAAGTGCTTTCGATTTTTTTCCACACATTTTTTATCCAACGACCTTGGAGTGATGGCATTTCTGTGAAAATCTCGTGGCTGTCAAAAATTATTGGAATTCCTAATTTTTTAGAAAGCAGATAATTTGGCATTATCGTTTCCAAATCATTGGCTAATAAAATGGTCTTATTGTCAGCATGTTTTTTGATTTCTTTATAGAGTTTTTGCTGAAATTCTATATAGGCAAACCTCAACTTTTTGGACTTCAAATTAATCCTGAAAAAAGGATAAGGTCTTTGCATTTCGGGTGTACCCATCCAGTTATTGCCAATTAAAACAGGTTGGTAACCATTATCATAAAGTGTTTTACAGACTTTTTCTACACGCTGGTCTGTGTAAAGGTTATTAAAAACACTTACAATGACTTTCATACTAGTCTTTTTTTAAGATATAATAAATTTGGACAAAGGCAAGAATGCCATTGGGAATAATCACAGGCCAAAGCATTCCGCTAAAAATACCATAAATCACAAAGCATATACATCCTAACAAATTAATCGTTCTGATGGCAGTAATATTCTTTAACAGAAAGCCTCCAACTATAAAAGCAGAAGCCAAATATCCAACATATTCTGACCAGTTTTCCATTGATTAAATTTTAATTATCACAAACCTAATCAATTTTACAATGATAAAAAAATCAGGTCATAAAGTCCATTTTTTTCTAATGGCAATCTATTTGCAACCAAATATTTAAATTTTACAATTATTTATTGTAGGATTGATTATAAAAAACATAACTTAGTGTATAATTTTAATTATGGATTATAAATTTTCAGACGGTTTGAACCGCGTGTTCAAGCAAAGCAAAAATGAAGCAAGGCGTTTGCAGAGTGAGTTTCTGAATACTGAACATTTCCTTTTAGGAATTATCAAAACTGAAAATTCTGCGAAAGAGATTCTTGAGAGTCTTAGCGCAGATCTCACTCAGATAAAACGAAAAATAGAAACCCTAAGTGCTGTGAACAGTAACCCTTTCACTGCAAATATGGGAAGTATTTCTTTTACAAAAATGGCCGACCAAGCTGTGAAAAGGTCAGAATTAGAATGTCGTCAATATCAATCTGCAGATATCAATACTGTACATCTTTTGTTAGGAATCTTGTATAAACAGGAAGATCCAACATCCAGTATTCTTCAGGCTTACGATATCGATTATGATGCCGTTCAAAAAGCATATAGAACGATGTTGAAAAATACCGACCAATTGCCACAAAACAGCGCTTACGATGATGACGATGAGAAGGATGAGCCTTACAACCAAATGAAGAAACCTTCTGGGAATCTTGGTGCGCAGAAAAGCAAGACTCCTACTTTGGACAACTTTGGTCGTGATTTGACAGCGCTTGCAAGAGACGGAAAATTAGATCCAGTTATCGGTCGTGAAAAAGAAATTGAAAGAGTTTCTCAGATTCTATCAAGAAGAAAGAAAAACAATCCACTTTTGATTGGTGAACCTGGAGTTGGTAAATCTGCGATTGCAGAAGGTTTAGCTTTGAGGATCCAGCAGAAGAAAGTTTCCAGAGTTCTTTATGGTAAAAGAGTGATTACACTTGACCTTGCAAGTTTGGTTGCAGGAACCAAATATCGTGGACAATTTGAAGAGCGAATGAAAGCGATAATGACGGAATTGGAAAAAAACAGAGATGTCATTCTTTTCATTGATGAGTTACATACAATTGTAGGTGCTGGAAGTTCTACAGGAAGTTTAGACGCTTCTAATATGTTTAAACCTGCCTTGGCACGAGGAGAGATCCAATGCATTGGGGCTACAACTTTGGACGAATATCGACAGTACATCGAGAAAGATGGAGCTTTGGAACGTCGTTTCCAAAAAGTAATGGTTGAACCGACTTCTATTGAAGAAACGATTCAAATCCTGAATCAGATTAAAGACAAATACGAAGATCATCATAACGTTGTTTATACAGACGAGGCTATTGCGGCATGCGTTAATCTCACATCAAGATATATCACAGACCGATTCCTGCCGGATAAAGCGATTGATGCGATGGACGAGGCTGGGTCTAGAGTTTACATCAAAAATATGAAAGTTCCTACCGAAATCATCGACCACGAATCTCGTATCGAAGAAGTGAAGGAATTGAAACAAAAAGCAGTGAAAGCTCAGGATTATCTTGAGGCAAGAAAGCTGAAAGACGAAGAAGAAAGACTTCAAATCGAATTGAATCTCGCTCAAGAACAATGGGATAAAGATGTAAAAGAGAAAAAAGAAGAAGTTTCTGAAGAAAACGTTGCGGAAGTTGTTTCTATGATGAGCGGCGTTCCAGTAACAAAAGTTGGTAAAAATGAGTTGGATAAACTGGCTCAGATGGATGATAAGCTGAACGGAAAAGTTATCGGTCAAGAAGACGCTGTGAAAAAAGTAGTGAAAGCTATCCAAAGAAACAGAGCTGGATTGAAAGACCCGAACAGACCTATCGGAACGTTCATTTTCCTCGGAACAACAGGGGTTGGTAAAACCGAATTGGCCAAAGTAATGGCTCGTGAATTATTTGATTCCGATGAAGCTTTGGTAAGAATCGATATGAGTGAGTATATGGAGAAATTTGCGGTTTCCAGATTAGTTGGAGCGCCTCCAGGATACGTTGGTTATGAAGAAGGCGGACAATTAACAGAAGCTGTTAGAAGAAAACCTTACGCAGTTGTACTTTTAGACGAGATTGAAAAAGCACATCCAGATGTTTTCAATATCTTATTGCAAATCCTGGACGAAGGTTTTGTAACCGATTCACTTGGAAGAAAAATTGATTTCAGAAATACAATTATCATTCTGACTTCAAATATTGGAACAAGAGATATCAAAGATTTCGGTGATGGCGTTGGATTCGGGACTAATGCGAAGAAAACCAATTCTGATGCAAGAGCTAGGTCAACTATCGAAAGTGCTTTGAAAAAAGCATTCGCACCAGAATTCCTTAACAGAATTGATGACATTGTTATCTTCAACTCTCTTGAGCAAAAAGATATCAAGAAAATCATCGACCTCGAGCTTGGAAAACTTTACAGCAGACTTGAAAAATTAGGCTATAAAGTTGAATTGACTGAGGAAGCCAAAGATTTCATCTCAGAAAAAGGTTGGGACAAAGATTTTGGAGCAAGACCACTTAAACGTGCTATCCAAAAATACATCGAAGACCTTTTAGCAGAAATGCTTGTGAATAAGCAATTCAGTGAAGGAGAAACCGTGATTCTGAAAGTCAATGAAGCTAAAGACGGACTGGAAGGCGAGACGCAGAAAGCGAAAGGCACAAAAGAAAGTATCAAAGAATAAATTAAAATAAGTTGACCACCTGAACATTTTAGGTGGTCATTTTTTTATGCTATCATTAATGCTGAATCCATAATCCATAGACTACCAATTAAAAAACTTAGTTGGCATTACGAAAGAAGACTTCATTTACTACTGCAGATGCTCTTATTCCAGATTAAACACAGAATAATGAAAATAAGGGAGCGTTTTATTTTTTTATAATCCCACTACAAAACCGACACTAGGCACGAATCCGCTGCTGAAAATACTTTTATTCTCTTTCCAAAGCACATTGTACATAACACCAAATTGTGCAAAAGCATTATTTCCTAAACTCTGTATGTAACCACCACCAAGATAAAGAGCAGTTTCATCTGTACGGAATTTATAATTATTATATTTCTCCGTTGAGTTAATGAAATATTGCTGAAGATTAGCACCAACGAAAAACGATCGAACAAAATAATAATTCGCGAAAGGACCAACACCAAACATTGTTGATTTGTAATAATCCGAAGTTTGCCAAGAGACGTTTCCGATAATTCCACCTTCTAATTGGTCTGTGATTTTATAACCAACTCTCGGTGAAACCTGAAAATTGAAATAAGAATTACTCCCAAATCCTACACCTAAACCACCTCCAAAAGTCCAACGATTATTTTGAGTTCCAGAACTCATTGCAATTTGAGGGAATGACCAAAAGCTAATCAGCATCAAGAATAAAGTGAAATTTTTTTTCATAATATTTGAGTTTTAATGTTATCAATTGAATTTGGAAAACCGAATCTCTTGCAACCCGACTTGAACGAAGCTCATTTTTTGCGACTGGAAAAGCGATGGCAAAAAAAATAGCGGGAGTGGAAGGCGGAATAGTTGCCCAAGTAAAAATTAATTATAACTTATTTCACAATATCGATTTTCTCAATGTCTAAAATTATGGTTTTTTGGCGAATATTTTAATCGTATTTTTGCAGCATCAAACTAAGAACTCCCGTCAAGAGTTTCGTAAAATTGAAATTAAATGAAAATAGTAGTTGGCCTTTCCGGAGGCGTAGATTCTAGCGTGACCGCTTATCTTTTGCAACAGCAAGGTCACGAGGTTATCGGACTTTTTATGCGCAACTGGAATGATGCGTCGGTAACTTTGGAGGACGAGTGTCCTTGGATAGAAGACAGTAATGATGCGCTTCTCGTCGCACAAAAATTAGGAATTCCGTTTCAGGTGATTGATATGAGTGAACTCTACAAAGAAAGAATTGTAGATTATATGTTCGATGAGTATCAGAAAGGAAGAACACCAAATCCAGATGTACTTTGTAACCGCGAAGTAAAATTCGATGTGTTTATGAAAACGGCTTTATCGCTTGGTGCTGATAAAGTTGCGACTGGCCATTATGCGCGAGTTCATTCGACAGTTGATGAAAAAGGGAAAGAAGTTTTTCATCTTTTGGCTGGAAAAGATAACAACAAAGACCAAAGTTATTTCCTTTGTCAGTTGAGTCAAGATCAGTTATCAAAAGCCTTATTTCCAATTGGAGAATTAACAAAACCTGAAGTTCGTGAAATTGCAAAAGAACAAGGGTTGGTAACGGCAGATAAGAAAGATTCGCAAGGCCTTTGTTTCATTGGGAAAGTGAGTTTACCGACATTTCTTCAGCAACAGTTGGTTCCGAAAGAAGGTGAAATTGTAGAAATCTTTAATGATTTTGCTGAATATCATAAACCTCAACCCAGCTTCAATTCAAAACAGGAAGAATTGGAATATATATCGGCGAAAATCAATTATAAAAAAGAAGATGGAAAAGTGATTGGCAAGCATCAAGGTGCGCAATTTTTTACCATCGGACAAAGTAAAGGTTTAGGAATCGGTGGACATAAAGAGAGTTGTTTTATCATCTCCAGAGAAATGGAAAACAATATTATTTTTGTTGGTGAAGGAAGAAATTTCCCTGGTCTTTTCAGAAAAGCTTTGAAAATTGATAATTCTGAAGTTCATTGGGTTCGTGAGGATTTGAAATTGAAAAACGGAGAATCTATGGATGTTATGGCAAGAATCCGCTATCGACAAACTTTGGAAAAAGCAACGATTTATCAATTCGAAGAAGGCTTTTTTATGGAATTTGAAAACCCACAATCGGCAATTGCTGAAGGACAATTTGCTGCTTGGTATATCGATGATGAATTGATTGGAAGTGGGGTTATCAGCTAGATTAAAAACGTGTTTAAATATAAAACCATTCAAAATTTTGAATGGTTTTTTTATTCGAATTTCTCAAATAAAAGCGTTCATCTATACATTTGATTTCTTCGTCGGTAAATAACACTCATTCTTCTATAAGTCCCTAGAAATGGCGCTTTCAGGCATCAATATTGAATCTAAATAAACAAGAACGCTAATTAATATTAACATTAAAATTTTAGAAATTATGAAAAAGTTAGTTTTAGCAGCAAGTTTATTTATCGCATTCGCTGCTAGTGCACAAAAAAGAGAAAACGGAATGAGAAACGTAAAAGTTGAAACTCATCAATATCAAAAAGATTTTGCGGGAATCCGTTTAACTCCAGCTCAGCAAAAGAAAATTGATAACCTTTCAAGAGAAAGACTGAGCCAGAGAGAATATGACGCCAGAATCAGAAAAATATTGAACAAGCAACAATATGAGAATTATATGGCTTATCAGCACAAAGACTGGAAAAAAGACAGAGATGTTGCAATGAATGGTCCAAGAAGATAAACACAATCAATCATATTTTTCACAAGCTCCCGAATTATTTTGGGAGTTTTGTTTTAATTTCCAGCCAGCCAATCTTTAAAATCCTTCACTCTTTCTCTGCTTACCGAGATTTCTTCATTGGGTTGGAAGTCCAAATCGACTTTGTAATTCGGAGATGTGTGGATGTTTTTGATGTAATCTGAACTGATGATGAATTGTCTATTTACGCGGAAAAATTTCGTGTCGTCCAAAACATTTTCCAATTCGTCTAATGTGAAATCTGTTGGGAAATTTCGTTCTTTGGTTTGGAGGTAAACGATTTTGTTTTCGCTGTAGAAACAACTTATTTCATTAATCGAAACGACTTTCAAATTATACCCGATTTTGACTAAAATTCTAGAAAGTGTCGATTTCTCTTTCCGAATGATTTGTCTGATTTCCTGCGAATTAACCAACCCTTCTTCTGGTAAAAACGATTTGAATTTTTCAATGGCTTTAGCCAAATCTTCTTCTTCAATCGGTTTCAGAAGATAATCAATGCTATTAAGCTTGAAAGCCTTCAAAGTATATTGATCAAAAGCCGTCGTATAAATGATAAAAGCTTTGGTTGAGACTTTATCAAAAATATCAAACGATAATCCGTCGCCTAAAACAATATCCGAAAAAATCAGTTGTGGATGTTCATTTTCCTGAAACCAATCCACTGCTTCTTCCACAGAATGAAGACTCGCAACTAACTCTAAATCAGAAAATAAGCCTAATAATTTTTCAAGCCTTCTGACTGCTGGTTTTTCGTCTTCGATGATTATCGTTCTTATCATTTTTAGTTAGCTTTTTATTAATTCGAAATTATGGAAAATATTATTTTTCTTTATTCATTAATTCTCTAATTTTTCTCTCTTCCCAGTTTCTTCCCAAAACAAATTGCGGAATAAAAACACTCATTCCGTGAGCTACCAGACCAATTCCCCAAAAAAACAAAGTGATGAAATTCTTATATTGAAAATAACTTTCACCAGGTTTCAAATCCTGAATATTGATAAATACAATAAACAGATTGACAAGAATATAAATCGTTAAATGTGAATAAAAACCTTTGAGTTTTTTTACTCTTTTCTTAGCTTCAAGATATTTGATATCGTCTTGTTTATTAATAATTTCCATTGTTTTGTTTTTTTATTTCTTTGTTAATCATATCACTTTCCCAGTCGGAATTGAAGAAAAATAATTTGGCTCCTTTGACGGCCAGAATCAATCCCCAAATGATGAAAATCCAAGAAACCTGCATCTCTCCAAGATTTTGTGGAAAACCATTTTTGAAGAATTTAATTCCATAAACAACTGCAAACACAATTGCAAAAACTAAGATTCCCGAATAGAATTTTTTTATTTTCCGAACTCTTTCCACTGCCATTACGTAACGTGGATTTTCTTTATTTATATTTTCCATTGTGCGTGATTTTTAAAATTATTTCTGATTATTCATTATTTCACGAATCTTCTTCTCTTCCCAGTTTTTACCTATTGCGAAAACATTCATCCCGTGAGCTGCCAATCCAATTCCCCAGCCTAACATTGGCCAATAAAACCATCTCTGTTCAGGAGAAGTCAATAGATTGATGATAACCAAAAAAGGAATAACGATGCAGTAAGAAATCAAATTTCCGTAGAATCCTTTCAATTCTTTTACTCTTTTTACGGCTTTCTCGTAAGCTAGATTTTCTGTGGTTTCTGATGTATAAGTGGTCATTTCTTGAGATTTTTTTTCTGTTAATATTGGAATTTTTACTTTAAAATTGTGTTCTGATTTTTCTATAAAAACGTTTTCTTTGGTAAGCAAAGCATAACGTTGGACGATATTTGCCAAACCGATTCCGGCACTTTCCGTCAGTTGTTCCCGGACTTGAAGATTGTTCTCGATGCAAAGAAATCTTCCTTCTGTAAAGATTCTGATATTCAAAGGTTTGTTGGATGTTGCAAAATTATGTTTGATGCAATTTTCTAACAATAATTGTAATGAAAGTGGAACTACCAGTTTTTGTAAATCATCATTATTAACATTAAAAGTGAAATTTACACTGTCTTCAAATCTGGTTTTCAGAAGGTTGCAATAGATTTTAGCAAATTCTATCTCATCCTCCACTTTTACCATTTCTTTGTCTTTCTGTTCCAAAACGTAACGGTAAATCTTTGACATCGATGTTGTGAATTTCTGTGCCTGTTCTGGATTTTCATCAATCAAAGCTGTTAAAACATTCAGAGAATTAAAAAGAAAATGTGGGTCTAATTGATTCTTCAAAGATTCGAATTGAGCATTGGCAGATCTTGCTATTAACTTTTGCTCTACAACTTCTTTCTTGGTATTCTTTTTCAGTTCCTCCATAAAACCTTTGGCGTGAAGGAATGCCGAAATCATCAATGCAAAATTGACCATAAACCAATTGGTAAAATTATACTTTCCAGAAAAAAACTGTTCTGTAGTTGCCACTTTTTGGATGATAACATAGTTCAAATAATTACAAGCATAAACGACTACGAAATTGACAATAATGGTAGCGATGATTCCAAGAATTGTTCTCAGCCTCGTTTGGTCTGCCCAAGACAGTTTTTTATTAAGAAAATCATTCAAATAACCATTGCTCAAGCCTAATCCGAATGCATAAATCGCCGAAATAAGCAAGTTATAACCAAAGCTTTCCAAGGTTTTTTCATCTGAAAAAAAAGTGAAGAAAAAAATGGCTGAGCCAAGTGTGATCCACGAGATTGTTATTAATGGTTTCTTATTCATTTTTTAATTTGTTGGTTCAAAATTATTTCAATATCAGAAGTTAAGCAATTAATATTGACCGAACTGTAGAAAAAACCGACCGAATTGTAAAAATTGCCATTTTGTAGAAACCAAAAAGGGAACGCTATTTGCTTTTGAGAACGGAAATTAATATTGGTATGAAGAGAAATATCGAAATAATATTTGCAGGATTATTTGGTACAGCCGCGGTCCTGAGTGCAATTGCAGTAAGGAAATATTTAAAAAACAAAATTTATAACAGTGATTATTCTGACCATCATTTGCTTTTTGGTTCGCCAAAAAAATATTATGCTTCTCCAAATGATGGTATAGAACTGGACGCATTCCTTTAAACACACACTATTTAATTATACAAAATTTCCGGTTCTTTATGAGCCGGATTTTTTTGTGGAAAACTTTCCAGAATTTTAAGATATTTTTCATTTTCCAAGTGATAATTTTGAAACAACAATTCCAATCATTTTATCGCAAAGGCGGAAAGTTTATTTCGTTATTAACTTGTGTAAGACGCAAAACTTTGCGATTTAAAATAGATTTATTAATCACTTTTCTTTGTTCCTTTGCGTTAGTTTTCATCAATTTATGTCAGATTTAATTCCAAAAGGTCAAGGGGCACAACGTAATGTCATCAACCGCTTCGACAGATATACTTTCGAACCGGAAGACTATGAATTGGACAAAATCAAGACTCAGGTTACCGAAGTTTTTCCGAAGACAATTATCAATGTTGTGAAAAGTCCAGATCTGGCAATGGATTATTCGATGAATCCATATCAAGGTTGCGAACACGGCTGTTCTTACTGTTTTGCAAGACCGACTCACGAATTTTGGGGTTATAGCGCCGGAATCGATTTTGAAAGAAAATTGATGGTTAAGAAAAATGCACCGGAACTCTTGGAAAAAACTTTTCAGAAGAAATCTTACGTTCCAAAACCGATAATGCTTTCTGGAAATACCGATTGTTATCAACCCATTGAAAGACAATTTGAAATCACCAGAAAATTGCTACAAGTTTGTTTGGATTACAGACATCCTGTTTCTATCATTACCAAAAACGCTTTGATACTGAGAGACTTGGATATTCTTGAAAAAATGGCAGAGAAAAATCTGATTTTTGTCAATATGAGTATCCCAACTTTGAATGAAGATTTGAGAAGAGTAATGGAACCAAGAACTTCCACCGCAAAAAACAAATTGAAAGCGATTGAAGTTTTATCCGAGATAAATATTCCTGTGAATGTGATGATTGCGCCAGTAATTCCGGCTTTGACAAGTGACGAAAGTTTATCAATTATGAAATCTGTTTCCGAAGCTGGCGCAAGAAGCTGTGGTTATACTTTGGTTAGGCTGAATGATACTGTTGAACCTGTTTTTGTCCAATGGCTGGAAGCGCATTTCCCCGACAGAAAAGATAAAGTTCTGAATCTAATCCGCTCAATGCGAGGCGGAAATCTTGGTGAGAAACGATTTTACGAAAGGTATAAAGGTGAAGGAAACATTGCAGAAATGATTCATAAAACCTTTGAAATCGGAAAGAAGAAATTTTTTAATAATCAGGAAAGAGCAGTTTTGACAACTGAGCATTTTACAGGAAGCAGAACGCAACAATTGCGATTGTTTTAGAAAGAATTCAATTGCTTTTGATTAAATTTGCAAACTGATTTATTTCTCAGTAATTTTCCCAAATGAAGCAATATTCCGCAAAACGCAGCATCCAAATTCTCGCACATATTCTTGAACAATACGGCATCGATAAAATCATCATTTCTCCAGGTTCCAGAAACGCACCTTTGGCAATTCATTTTTCTGAGATTGATGCGTTCCAATGTTACAGTATTGTGGATGAAAGAGCGGCTGCATTTGTAGGTTTGGGAATTTCAAAATCGATTAAAAAACCTGTAGCGATTACTTGTACAAGTGGTTCTGCAGCTACCAATTATTATCCGGCTATTGTGGAAGCATTTTATCAGAATGTGCCGCTTTTGGTTCTGACAGCAGACAGACCGGTGGATTTTGTGGATTTATTCGACGGACAAACCATTCGTCAGAAAAATATTTTCCAGCAGCATTCTTACGGCGATTTCGAATTGTTGGAAGATGAAAAAGATGGCGCTGATGAATATAATTTCGAAACCATCAAAAAAGCGGTTGAGCTGTGCATCGAAAAAAGCGGTCCTGTTCACATCAATATTCCTTTGACAGAACCTCTTTACAATTTGTTGGAAGAATTGCCTGTAATGCCTGCGGTTGAGAAAACTATTCAGAAAAAGAATTACGAATTACCTTCCAATCTTGTTGCAGATTGGCATACTTCCAAAAGAATTATGATTTTGGCTGGAACATTGCCTCCCAATCCGGAATTGGAAGCTCAACTCTCACAATTGGTTAAAAATCACACGGTTGTTGTTTTAACAGAAATGAATTCCAATCTTCAGCACGATAAATTTTTCGCTCATATCGACCGATATATCACCGATTTTTCTGAGGAAGATTATCATACTTATGCACCAGATTTATTGATTACAATCGGACAAAATGTGGTTTCCAAAAGGGTGAAACAATTCCTGAGAAAAGCAAAACCAAAACAGCATTGGCATATCGATGAATATTGGCAGCCAGATACTTATTATGTTTTGAGTCAGAAGATTGAAACAAAACCAGAAGTTTTCTTTTCCAAATTATTGAAATCTATCAATCTGGAACCAAGAGCTTATTTCAATCTTTGGGATGTTCTAAAAGATAAAAAAGACGCCAAGCACGAAGAATATCTTAACAAAGCACCTTTTTCGGATTTCTATCTTTTCAATCAATTATCGAATCAAATTCCGGAAAATTACCGAGTACATTTTTCCAATTCTTCGGCAATTCGATATGCACAATTATTTGAATATCAAAAATATGACGTGTATTGCAACCGTGGAACCAGCGGAATCGACGGTTGTACTTCTACCGCAATGGGATTTGCAATGATGGAAGATGAACCCACGATTTTGATTACCGGCGATTTGTCGTTTTTCTATGACATCAACGGACTTTGGAATCAGTATATTCCACCTTACACGAGAATTGTGATTTTCAATAATGGTGAGGGAAACATTTTCAAAATCATTCCTGGACCAAGTGGAACCAACGCTTTGGACGAGTTCATTGCAACCCAACATCACAGAAACGCGGAATTGTTAGCAAAGAATTTCGGATTCGATTATACACGAGTTGAAGACGAGATTTCTCTTGACCGCATTTTACCTAACTTTTTCAAACCAAATGCTAAACCGAAAATCTTGGAAGTAATGACTTCGGAATGTAATAATGCGGATATTTTGAAACAGTATTTTGAAGCGTTAAAGTAATTTATTCAATCTGTTCTCGCAGATTAAGATAATTGTGCAGATTTTTTTAGTTTAAAATCAGCGTTATTTGCAGAATCAGCGATAGTCCAAAAAACTTTGATAAACTTAAAACTCCAAATCCGATTCTTCTTTCGGCAAATTGATAATTTTTTCAATTGGATAAATGAACATATCATCGAAGTCATTCAAAGCATTGATAAGCTGAAAATGTGAGAATTCTTTGATATTATCTAAAGTGATTTCTATTTCTTTGATTTCTTTTGATTGTAAAAGATTCTGTCTCATTACACCATTCAGAAGATGGCTTTTCGGCGTAAACCAAATTTTATCTTTCAAGAACAAAAGATTGGAATATGAAGTGTCTGTAATATGATTATTTTTCACAATAATGACTTCGTCGGCGTAACTTTTATCTTTCAATTTTTGTAGTTGAGTTCTATCAGCAGACTTAAAAATATAATCGATTTCATTATCAATAACCAATTCAAAATCATCTAATTCTGAAATTGCATAAGGGATAATTAGCGTCTTGAAATTATTCTCTAAATCATATTCGATTCGGAATTTGTAAAGTCCATCTTCATCGTGTTCTAGATTGAGAAATAAACTATAAATATCAATTTTACACTCTTTTCCAAAGTGTGAAAAAGTGTCGTTCATTCTTTTTTGATGAAGTTCTTTCAGGAAAATTTTTTGATCTTCAACTTTGATGCTTTCAATAAATCGGGACATAGATTTTGTTTTTCATTTCTTCGTATTCGCTGACAAGGTCACTTTGATGGGTAATTCCACCTCCGCTTTTGAAAAACAGCCTTTCGTTCTCTTTTTCAATAAAACGTATCATCACGCAGGAATCCAGATTTTTACCGTCAAAATAACCTGCAATTCCTGTATAAAACCCTCTCTCATATTGTTCGGCTTTCAAAATGATTTCCAAAGTTTTTGGTTTTGGAGCACCTAAAATAGAACCTGCAGGCAACAATTTTTGAAGAATTGTCCCGATTTTATTTTGATATTCTGGTTTGATTTCTCCCTCGATTTCGGAACTCATCGCCAAGAGATTTTTCTGCTTGGTTTTGATATAATCGATTCTTTGAAATTCTTTAACCTGAACGTTATCCGCAACCATACTCAAATCGTTTCTCAATAAATCCACTACCGTGTAGTGTTCCGCTTTTTCTTTCGGGTCATTTTTAAGAATATTTTCTGCATCCTCGATTTCTGCATCGATTGTTCCTTTCATCGGATGTGTAAAAATCTTGTTATCAACAATTTCTACAAAAGTTTCCGGTGAGAAAAATACGAATTCATCTTTAAACAGAACTTTATATTTTGCCTTTGAAAATTTGAAAATATCTTCTAAACTTAAGCTGGTTTCAATTTCAGTTTTAGTAGTATAATTCGTTAAATAAGAATTTCCTTTTCTTAGATTTTCCTGAACTATTTCGAATCCTTTTTGATATTTTTCTAAGGTTTCAGGAAATGATTTCCATTCAAAATTTGTAATATCTTCGTGTTGATAATTGATGTTTGTAATATTCGGGAAATCAATCAAAAAAGTATTATTTTGAATTTCAATTTCAGTAAAAATTTTGACTTCATCCATCAAGAAATTAATCAAGAAAAAAAAAGGTTCTTTTCTCTCAGACAACTCGTCCATTTTCTGAAACTCGGGATTCTCAAACATAAAAACAAAAATATAAAAAAGATGGTAGAGAAAAGATAAAAGACTTAAAATGTGGTTTATCAATTCCAATCCTTTATTTTTGCAAAAAAGTTTGAGAAATGACGACACAAAAACCAGAAATCGGAATAATATTAACAGAGGCTTACCAATATTGGATGAGAACACTGCCATTTCAGTTTTTGTTCAGTGCAATTTACTTTGCGATTTTTATGTTCGCTGCGATGTATGCGTTCCGATATTATGGACTTTTTGAAGAAGTTCAGAAATTTCAAAACTTATTTTACACAGACACTCAAGCATTTTTGAAAAAGTATGAAGCGCTAATGCAGACACAAAATGCGCTCTCTTTTGCAATGGTCGTTTTGGTTATTAAGGCTGTTATTTTTCCATTGAATATTGGATTTTTTAAAATCTACAGAAAATTAGACTTGGGAGAAACTCCGAAAATGAATGACCTTTTTGTAGGATTTCGAGGACATTACTTTTTCGTTTTTGCCATTTATTCATTGTTTTGGAGTGTTATCAATACTTACTTGTCTGTTTTTACATTGATTTGGATTCCGATGATGTTGCTTATCCCAGCTTTGATTTTCTTTAGACATAGTAATTTCTTTGAAGCATTCAAGATTAATATTCAGACTTTTCAGAAGAATATTATTTTGATTTTGATAGCAAGTTTTGTCTCAATACTTTTTTCCTATTCGGGAATTTTGGCTTTCGGTTTTGGACTATTTTTGACATTTCCGTTTTGGAATGCGATGATTTATGTTCTTTACAAATACTTAATTGCTGATTTTCAGGAATAATTATTATTGATTTTATTCGATTCAAGAATTTTTTATGTAGATTTGATAATCAACTACAAAATAAACTTTTATGGACAATTTCAGTGAATTTGACACCAGAGCTGTTTCGCCAATTAAAGAAACCGGTGCAATAATCTCTCACGCTTTTGAGAATTATAAAACAATTATTCTTTATTCTATTGTAACTTTGATTGGGGTTGCAATCGTATCATCTATCGTATCATCTATTTTGCAAAGCCTTGTTGGGTATGATTCTTTGGAGGCTCAGGAAATAATTAATGATTCTTTAAGAAATGGTGATTATTCTGCGATATCTCACATTCCTGGATTTCGGGCGACAATGGGACTTTCATTCTTTGTAGGAGTTTTATTCTATCCTATTTACACAGGCATTTTAAACGTTTTGAATAAAGCTAATTATAAGCAAAAAATTGAATTCTCTGACTTATTTATCGGATATAAACAAAATACTGGTAACATTATTTTGTTTTTAGTAATTGCCAATATTGCGATTTCTATTTTGTTTGTTATGTGTATTTTACCTGCTATTTTTATCGCTCCATTTTTCTTTTTGGGTCTTCCAATTGTATTTTTTGAGAATAAAAGCGTGGGTGATACTCTTAGCAAATCCTTCGAATTGACTAAAGAAAACTACGGTGTTCTTTTGGGCGCTTCTTTTTTAGGCATTCTAATTTCGTTTTGTGGCGTATTTCTTTGTGGGGTTGGCATTATTTTTACTGGATTTTTCTTTATAGCAGTTATGTATTCTGCATATTGCGCTATTTGTGGCGCACCAAGACAATTAACACCATAAAAATTTTAAAATAAACTATGTCAGATTCTGGTAAACCAATAGATTCTGTTATTATTAAACAGATTGCATTAATTCTTGTTATATGTGTTTTAGTTGGGTTAATTTGCTGGAATCTGGCATTATTTATTCCTTCTTTTTTAGGAGCAGTTACGCTTTACATTATTTGTAGAAAATTCAATTTTTATTTGATTGAGGAAAAAAACTGGAAACCCTGGCTTGCATCAACAGTTCTGATGTTAGGCTCTCTTGTTATTCTGATTTTACCCGTTTATTTTACAGTTGACCAATTGGTTTCCAAAATGGGAAATGCGCAGGTTTATATGCAGAAATTCAATATATTCCTGGAGAAGATTCATCAATTTGTTTATCAGAAAGTGGGATTTGATATCCTCAGCAAAGATAATATTACTAAAGTCACCAATTTTGCAGGAACATTTTCTACAAAAGCTTTGAGCACGACTTTCAATACTTTTACAGTAGTTGTTTCGATGTATTTTATCTTGTATTTTATGTTTGTAAAAGCCAGACTTTTTGAAAGAATTGTTGCCAAAGCAATGCCTTTCAAGAGAACAAATACGCAAATGCTGGGAGATAAATTTGTAAAGTTAGTAATGGCAAACGCGATTGGAATTCCTGTGGTTGCTCTTGGACAAGGTATTGTCGCTTTGATTGGTTATTATATTTTTGGTGCTCCAAGTCCGATGCTTTTATTTGCCTTAACGGCTCTTGCATCTATGTTGCCGGTTGTCGGCGCTGCGATTGTTTATCTTCCTGTAGGGATATTTATGATTGCTGAAGGACAAACAGGTGCGGGTGTTGGGGTTTTAATCTATGGTCTTGTGGTAGTCGGTTTAACCGATAATCTTCTGCGATTTACATTATTGAAGAAATTAGAAGACATCCATCCTTTAATCACCGTTTTTGGAATTATTATGGGTATGAACATTTTTGGGTTTATGGGACTTATTTTTGGTCCAATTCTAATGTCAATTACTGTTATGCTAATCCAAGTTTACAGGGATGAATTTTCGGAAGAAGACACACCTCCGCCCTTGAAATTTCCTAATCAAGATGATGATATAGATGTGACTAAGATTATAATTTAAATGGAAGAAGAAATAAACCCTGAAATCCTTGTAGAAATTTGTACTGTGAAGATGCCTTTCGGCAAGTATCAAAATACAATCCTAGCAGAACTGCCTGTTTCTTATCTAGAATGGTTTATCAGAAACGGAGGTTTCCCAAAAGGAAAATTGGGAATGCAACTCTCAACAATTTATGAGATCAAACTGAATGGTTTGATGGATCTATTAATTCCAATCCGTGGAAAAGTGGATTATCAAAAACCTAAGACTACGACTTACAGGTTTTAAATAAAAAATGTTGGAAACTGATTCCAACATTTTTATTTATGCTTTCAGAGCAGCAATCTCATCTCTTAATTTCGCAGCTTTTATAAAATCAAGATTTTTCGCTGCAGCTTCCATTTCTTTTTGTTTAGCTTCTACAATCTTCTCGATGTCATCGCTTCCATAACTGGCTTTGGTTTCCGCAACTTCCTGTAATATTTGTTTTTGAGTATATTTTTCATCTGGGAAATCTTTGCTTCTTCCCACAAGGTTTTCACTGATTTTTTTATTCAAAGCTTGTGGAACTTTGCCGTTGTCAGCGTTATATTTCATCTGCTTTTCACGACGATAATTGGTTTCATCTATCGTAGCCTGCATAGATTTCGTCATCTTATCAGCGTACATTATGGCTCGTCCATTCAGGTTTCTCGCAGCTCTACCAACCGTTTGAATCATCGACCTTCTGGAACGCAACATTCCTTCCTTATCAGCATCCAGAATCGCAACTAAGGAAACTTCTGGTAAATCCAATCCTTCTCGCAAAAGATTGACACCAACCAAAACATCGAACAATCCTAGACGCAAATCCTGCATAATCTGAATCCTTTCCAAAGTCTCCACATCAGAATGAATATATCTTGTTCGGATTCCAACTTTTGTAAAATATTTGGTCAGTTCTTCCGCCATTTTTTTGGTTAAAGTCGTCACAAGAACTCTTTCGTCCAGCTCTACTCTTTTGTGGATTTCTTCAATTAAATCATCAATCTGATTCATTGTTGGACGAACTTCGATAACTGGATCCAGAAGTCCTGTTGGACGAATAATTTGCTCAATATAAGTTCCGCCGGATTTTTCCAATTCATAATCTGCAGGCGTTGCCGAAACATAAATCACCTGATTCTGCATATCCTCAAACTCATTGAACTTCAATGGTCGATTATCCATCGCAGCAGGCAAACGGAATCCGTGTTCTACCAAAACTTCTTTTCTACTTCGGTCACCTCCATACATCGCGTGAACCTGAGGAATGGTAACATGACTTTCGTCTATCACCATCAGATAATCTTTCGGAAAATAATCGAGTAGACAGAAAGGTCTTGATCCGGGCAAACGTCCGTCCATATAACGAGAATAATTCTCAATCCCTGAACAATAGCCCAATTCACGAATCATTTCTAAATCGAGTTCGGTACGCTCTTCCAAACGTTTGGCTTCCAATGGTTTTTCAATTTCCTGGAAAAAATCAACCTGTTTTACTAAATCATCCTGGATCTGGCGAATCGCACTTTGCATCGTTTCAGGTGTTGTTACAAAAAGGTTGGCCGGATAAATATTAATCAAATCAAAATTCGAAATTACATTTCCGGAAACTGGGTCAAAACTTTGAATTTTCTCTACATCATCTCCAAAAAACTGAATCCGAATCGCTGTATCGGCATACGCTGGATAAATGTCAATCACATCACCTTTTACACGAAAAGTTCCTCGTTGAAAATCGTTAAGCGCTCTAGAATACAATGCACTAACTAGCTGATGAAGTAATCTTGTTCGGGATAATTTTTCGTTTTTTTCGATTGTAATGAGTGACTTATTAAATTCACTTGGATTTCCTACACCATAAATACACGAAACCGAAGCCACAATCAAAACATCTCGTCGTCCGGAAAGTAAACTTGCAATCGCAGAAAGTCTTAGCTTTTCAACTTCTTCGTTGATACTCAAATCTTTTTCGATATAAGTATTGGTTGATGCAATGAAAGCTTCTGGCTGATAATAGTCGTAATAACTTACAAAATATTCAACCGCATTATCAGGAAAAAACTCTTTGAATTCCATAAAAAGCTGAGCCGCCAAAGTCTTGTTATGCGCCATAACAATAGTTGGTCGCTGAACATTAGCAACAACATTGGCAACGGTAAAGGTTTTTCCGGAACCTGTAACTCCGAGAAGAGTTTGATATTTTTCGCCAATATTGATACCTTCTACCAATTTCTCAATCGCTTGAGGCTGGTCTCCAGTGGGTTGATATTCTGATTGAAGTTTGAAATCCATTTAACAAAAATACGAAATAAAAAAACGTTTCGGAATGCGAAACGCTTGATGTTAATGATAAAGAAATTCTATTGGAAATTCATCGTGATTGGAAGTTTGAAAACAGTTGCGGCTTCTTTTCCTTCTTCTGTTGCAGGTTTCCATAATTTATTAGCTGTCGCTATAGTTATCGCTTTTATAGCTTCATCATTAAACTTTCTATTTTCTCCCTCTGCCTTTATATCAGTTGTTTTTCCATTCTCATCGATGGTAATGTAAAGATTGGATGTAATAGTTCCTTTTCCTTCTAAAGCTGATGAATCAAAAGCTTCAGCAATTCCTTTTCTCAAACCATTTAGACCTTCCGGAAACTGTGCTGCTGTAATATTACTGGCAGGCGGTGGCGGAGGTGGAATTGGTAATTCGTTTTCCTTAAGTTTTCTCACCTTCACTTTTTTATTAGAAGGAATTGTATCCATTATGACTTTTTCAGCATAATCATATCCTCTTGGTTCCCTCTTTTTTTTCAATTCTGCTTTATACATTACCATCATTTTTCTTTGAGATTCTGTATAATCTTTTTCTTTTGTAAGAACAGCTACAGCATTTTTTTCTTTGTTGTTCTGAGCATAAACTTTTTGAACAAACAAAAGACTCAACCCTGCAAAGGCAGAAACTGCGACTATTTTTTTTGTTTTTTCGAATTTTGACTTTTTAATTGTCATCATAATAAATCGTTTTTTGGTGTTATTGTAATTGAATTGGTGTGTCAGGTTTAAATTTTGTGTTTGGAGAATCTCGGAAAGAATCAAAGTCTGATAATCTTTCACATTATTTTTTTGTTGAATAATACTTTCATCCGCCAAAAATTCGTGGTTATCTGTTATTGCTTTTTTGTAAAAATATAAAGCCGGATTGAACCAAGAAATGATTCTCAAAATCTCAAGAAAAATGATATCCAAAGAATGTTTCTGAACAATATGTGTTTTCTCGTGTTGGAAAATTCTGTTATCTATTTGTTGATTTTGGAAGTAACTTTTGTTCAGATAGATTTTGTTCCAAAAACTGAACGGAGGCAGATTTTTCTCAACTAATTTCACTTTCTGATTTTGATAATTAATCTCTTTTCCTTTCAGATTAATAATTTTTCTAATTGAAATTATAATTCTGATAATCAAACCAATTGATATTAAAATATAAATCGGAACAATCAAATTCATCCAATCAAAATCAGAAACTTGATTTGTTGTCTGCATCAATTGTTGAGTTTGGATTTCGTCAAAAATCAATTCATTCTTCTGTTCTGAAATCGCGGGTAAATTAATTTTCACAAACGGAATCACGTAAGAAAAAACCAAGGCAAACAAAAGATAAAATCTATTGAAACGGAACATTTTTTCTCTTTGCAAAAACAAATAATAAATCCCTATCAGCAATGATGAACAAAGGATTATTTTGAAAATAATGGTTAACATTTAGTCTGTTATTTCTTTGTCAATAATGTCTCGTAGTTCTTTCAATTGCTTCTGAGACAATTTTGCATTCGATGTGAAAAACGATGCAAACTGGCTTACAGAGTTATTAAAAAAACGGTCAATCATGGAAGACATTTCGCCTTGGAAATAATCTTCTTTCTTTACTTTTGGAAAATATTCTCTTGAGTTTCCATAAAGTTTGTATCCTACCAAATCTTTATTCTGCATTCTTTTCAACAACGTTGCAATGGTTGTTGACGCAGGTTTTGGTTCAGCATATTCTTCCAAAATATCTTTCATAAAAACCTTTTCTTTTTTCCAAAGGATTTCCATTAAGATAATTTCAGTTTCTGTTAGTTTTTGTTCGTTCATTTCTACAATACTATATTTTGTTCTACAAATGTAGAATTAAAATTTGAATGAACAAATTTTTCCAATAAAAAAGGATTCAAAAATTTGAATCCTTTTAATAGAAGTAGTTAGTTATGTTTAGAATTTATAGGTAACTCTTGTGAAAATCTGTCTACCTGCAAACCCCATCTGCACAGGATCGAAGATTCCGCCGGACTCTGTATTACCATCGGAAACTGCTCCGTATTGTAATGTAGGATATCTGTTGAAAATATTTTTTCCTCCAACAATCCAAGAGAAATTTTTTGTGAAATCATAACCTAGAGAAAAATCTGTGGTCACTCTTGGTGTATAAGTTTGATAATCATCCGGCCCATTATAACCTACTAAAGTCAATTTATCAAATCTTACCAATTGTAGATTAGCATTGAATTTTTGGATTTTATAATTTAGATTTAGATTAATCTTTGTTTTAGGAGCAGAAGCCAAAATAAAAGCCCTTTCTCTGGCACTCAAATAAACATCTTCTTTACCTACAAGTTTACCGCTGGTATGAACATCTGTAATCTCCATTTCATTATAATTCCCAGCAAGTGTAGCTGTCAATTTTCCAGATCCTAAACCTGTGTTATAAGAGAGAATCAAATCAACTCCTTTTGTTTTGGTATCTACAGCATTAGTAAAAAACTGTGACTGATCAATATGATTGGTTGTTAAAATTGATCCAATGGCATCATCTGATTGATCAAATGTTCCAGTCAACACAATCCTGTCTTTTACTTTAATATAATAACCATCTATAGTTGCGGTAAATTTTCCACTATTGAATGTAAAACCGGCACTTCCGTTTGTAGATGTTTCTTGTTTCAACTCCGGGATCCCAACTTCTTTTGCAAGTGCACTGTCATTAGATGCTAACTGAACGGTCACAAGACTACCTCCTTGAAAATTAGTAAACTGTAAACTGTAATATTTTTGAACCAATGATGGCGCTCGGAAACCTGTAGATATTGATCCTCTGAATGCAAATTGCGGCGTTATCGCATATCTTGTTGCAAATTTTCCATTGATTGTACTTCCAAAATCATTATAATTTTCAAATCTTCCAGCTGCACTTATCATCCAACTTTTTGTAATATCAAGCTCTGTATCTATATAAGCGGCAAAATTATTTCTACTTTTTCCAACTTGTTGAGAATAACCTGGAAAACCTTGAGATCCGCCAGGTCTCACATCTCCAGACAATGGATTAACAACCAATAAATCAGGGTTTGTCTCAGTCGTTACCAAATTTCCATTCACATCATACATTGCATAAGAAGCCTCTTCTCCTTTTATGATATTGAATTTTTCATACCGGAACTCTGTTCCCATAGCAAGATTGAATCCTTCCAAAAAATCAAAAGATTTGCTAGCGCTTATTCCCGTTGTATTTTGTAAAAGCGAATGTCCGCCTGCATCAAAGCTTGTTGGGGAATTAACTCCCAACGTAGCATTGATTGTATTATCAATTTGGTATATAAATCTATTATTTCCAAAAGCATTATAAAAATCAAGATCCCAATTTCCAAGTTTAAACGTCAGACCATTATCAAAAGTAAAATCGGATATTTTTGTATTCTGAACAGGATTGAAACCATTTGGATAGATTTCCGGGATATTACCGTCAGCATCTGCAGACCTTGTCCAGGCGTATGCATGTGTATTACGATAAGAAAAACCTGGCTGGGAATAGAATTTCAAATTATCAGAAAGAGGAACTTCTACATTACCAAAGAAAAAGATATTATTGGATTTGGCATCTCCAAAACGCTGTCTCGGCGCATCAAACTTATCCGGATTTGCATTCCTTATTGCATAATCTTTATTAATGATTTCAAAAGTAAAATTTCCAAAGCCTCCGTTATTTCCTATTTTGGTTCCAAGATTTCCACTGAAATCAAACGTATTTCCATCCAATTTTTTATCCGAAACCACATCATTATTTCCTGGACTTTTGAAAAGATTAGCACCGTAAAAAGCACTTCCTTCAAATCCATGATTCCTATCATTCAAAACAACATTAATGACACCTGCAATGGCATCTGACCCATATTGTGCAGAAGCTCCATCTCTTAAAATTTCTACCCTTTTTATTGCCGCAACAGGAATCGTATTCATATCATATCCCGAATTACCTCTTCCTCTGGTTCCGAAAAGATTAACCAAAGAAGATTGATGGTATCTTTTTCCATTCAACAAAAGTAAAGTCTGATCAGGACCCAAACCTCTCAAAGTCGCTGGATCTACAGCATCAGCCCCGTCTGAGCCAGACTGTTTATTAGAATTAAAAGATGGCGCAGCAAACTGTAAAAGCTGATTAACATCTACCTGACCTGTAGATTGACTGACTTGTTTCAGATCGATCACATCAACAGGAACAGGTGTATTTGTAACTGTTCTATTTTTATTCCGAGTTCCAATAATAGTAACTTCATCAACAGCCATTTCTTCTGAAATACTGTCTTTTGTCTGAGCAAGATAAAGTGAACTTGCACCCAAAAAGAACACAACGCTTATTTTTTTGATTTTCATATTATTTAGGGATTTACAATCAAAAATATAATTTTTATATTAATTAAATGCAAAAAACAACAGTGTTTTATAAAATAAATAACAAATAACACAATTCAACCTATTAAAAACATAGACTATTTAAAATAAAAATAAATTTTCCTTATTTATTTGAGGATTTTACTGGCATTATTTTTCCATTCCAAACAGAAAATAAATATTATGTTAAAATCCACACTTCCATTTCTACTTTCATTAGTCGTAACATTTTTCTCGTGCCAGGGCAAAGGAAAACCCAGCAAAGTCTCTGCAAAAGAGGAAAAAGCTAATACCGATTACAAACCTGCATTTGCAGGACAAACCAGAATAACACCTGTAAAAACTACAACACCTTACAATGTTGAAATTTTGAATACTTCTCTTGGTAAACCTTGGGGAATTATCAATTTGCCTGACGGAAGATTTTTAATTACTGAAAAAACTGGATTTATGAATGTCGTTTCTGCAGATGGAAAACAAGTCTCGAAAATCGATGGCTTTCCAAAAGTAGATGCCAAAGGACAAGGCGGAATGTTAGACGTTGCCTTGGATCCAGATTTTAAAACGAATAACATAATCTATTTCAGTTTTTCTGAACCTTATGAGGGCGGAAATCACACCGCTGTTGGAAAAGGTAAATTATCTTCTGATTTTAAAACAATTTCTGACGTTAAAGTAATTTTCCGCGCAACTCCAACTTATGATGGCGATAAACATTATGGAAGTCGTTTGGTTTTTGACAACGATGGAAATCTTTTTGTGAGCACAGGAGAACGCTCTGACAAACAAACCAGAGTTTATGCTCAGAAAACGGATAATTATCTAGGCAAAATCCTTAAAATCACCAAAGACGGAAAACCAGCGCCAGGAAATCCATTCCTAGGAAAAGAGGGTTATAAACCTGAGATTTTCGCCTACGGAATCCGTAGTCCGCAAGGTTTGGCTTTGGATGAAAAGGGGCAGCTTTGGGATATCGAAATGGGACCAAGAGGCGGAGACGAAATCAACCTGATACAAGCTGGAAAAAATTATGGTTGGGGCGATGTCACTTATGGAATTGAATATTCTGGAGAAAAAATCAATAATGGAACAACGCAGAAAGCTGGAACAGAACAGCCCGTATATTATTGGGATCCCGTGGTTTCTCCAAGTGGTGTCACATTCTACACCGGAAATATCGAGGAGTGGAAAAACAATCTTTTCATCGGATGTTTAAGTGGCGAACATATCAACAGAATTGTCATCAAAGACAATAAAGTGGTTGGTGAAGAACGATTATTATTGGACCAAAAAGAAAGATTCCGAGATGTTTTGAATGGATTGGACGGCAATCTCTATGGAATTACCGATAGCGGAAAACTCTATAAAATTTCTAAAAAATAAACACAAAATCCTGATTAACTCAGGATTTTTTTATGCGATCCGCTTTCTTGATTCCTTGAAAATCTTTCAGATAAAAAGGTTCGAAATAAGCGACATTTTCAAAATCTTTCTGATTGAATTTCTCAACAGATTTTTTAATCAAACCTTTTGCTGATGGATAAATATCAAATTTGAATTCTGCATTCGGAAGATTGAGAATTTCCTGCGCTTTTTTTGCACCGTCTCCAATGAAGAGAACTTTCTTATCAATCAATTCTGAAAAAGAAGTTTCATCAAGAATTTTAGCTTCAGTTTCAGCAATCATTTCGCCGGATTTTCCGTCGAAAAAAGCAGTGTACACCTCCATTCTTCTGGCATCAATCAAAGGAATGATTAATTCAAAACCTTGATTGATAAATTCCTCAACCATAGAATCCAAAGAATTAATAGCAATCAAAGGCAATTTCAAACCATAACAAAAACCTTTGGCAGAAGCCGCTCCAATTCTAAGACCTGTGTAAGATCCAGGACCTTTTCCCAAAGAAACTGCATCCAAATCTTTCAAAGAAATTTCTGCACCTTCCAAAGCCCATTCTACAAAGCTGTGAAGACTTTCGGATTGTTTGTAATTATCAGAAACTTCTTCGCAAAGGCAAAGCAGATTTTCGCCATCAGAAATGGCAACAGAACAGTTTTTGGACGAGGTTTCTATGTGGAGGATTTTCATTCTGCAAATGTAAGGATTAAGGAAGAATTATTTCAAACCCACACTTTGCCGGCTCCACAACTTCCAGATTCCTTTTTGTCGAATCCAGAATTCGAGGACAGACAATTTCATTTCGAATATTTCGTTTTTGTAAAGTCCTTTGACAGCAATGATTCTTCTGACATTTGCGAATTTATCTTTGATTTTAAAATCCTTTAAATCCGTATGTTTTACAGATTGATATTTTACTTTTCCGGATTCGAAATCTTTTTTGAAATCATCTTTATTCTGAATCCAGCCGTTGGAATGTCCAAAAGAAACGTCATCAGAAAACAATTCCAAAATCTTAGAATCATTATTCTCCATCAAAGAATCCAATTTTGAAACCTGAATCAATAATGCTTTTTCTTTCTTGGAATAAGTCTGAGAAAATCCGAAGACAAAAAGAACTAGAAATATAAAACTTAAAGTCGATTTCATTATTTCCTGTATATCGTTCTCGGTTCGGCTTGAGCTTTCGGATAAATCGTCATATCAGAAACCGAAACTCTTTCCGGAACATTGATACAGTAAGCAATTGCATCCGCAATATCTTCCGCAACCAAAGGCTCATAACCAGCATAGACATTCGCAGCTCTCTCATCATCACCTTTGAATCTCACTTTGGAAAAATCCGTTTCCACAGCTCCTGGTTGGATATTCGTCACACGAATTCCAAATTCTGTCAACTCAATTCTCATTCCTTCCGAAATCACATCAACAGCTTTTTTGGAAGCACAATAAACGACTCCATTAGCATAGGTCTGTCTCGCTGCAACGGAACTGATATTAATAATTTGTCCGTTTCTTTTTTCTTTCATTAGTTTGATAATCGGCTGAGAAACATACAGTAAACCTTTCACGTTTCCATCCATCATTGCGTTCCAATCATCAATGTTTCCCTCAGAAATTGGGTCTAGTCCGTGAGCGTTTCCGGCGTTGTTAATCAATACATCGATGTTTTTCCAATTTTCAGGAAGTGAATTAATTGCAGAAAAAACTTCATCAGAATTTCTAACATCAAAACTTAAACTAAAAATCTCGGTTTCTTTTGATAATTCGGTTCTAAGTTCATCCAAAACGTTTTGATTTCTTCCGCAAAGAATCAATCTGTTTTTTTGTTGTGCTAATAAAATCGCAGTCGCTTTTCCGATTCCGGAAGTGGCTCCGGTGATGAATATTGTTTTCAATTTTAAATTAGATTTAGTGATACAAAATTAAGTCATAAAAAAGAAAAATCCCGAATTATTCGGGATTGATTTATTTATTATCTCGTTGAAAATCCAGACTAACCGAATTCATACAATATCGAGTTCCTGTTGGTGGCGGTCCATCATTGAAAACGTGTCCTAAATGAGATTCGCATCGTTTACAAAGAACCTCGATCCGTTCCATTCCGTGAGATGAGTCTCGCTTGTAAATCACACCGTCTTTGTCTGCTTCAAAGAAACTTGGCCATCCGCAAGTGCTTGCAAATTTGGAACTTGAACGGAATAAATGGTTTCCGCAAACTGCGCAATAATATTCTCCAACTTCATCAAATTCATTATATTTTCCTGTGAAGGGATATTCTGTATTAGCTTCTCTAGCAATGGCATAAACTTCTGGCGGAAGAATTTTTTTCCATTCTTCGTTAGAAACGTTCAATTTTGTTTTGTCTGTTCTTGAGTAATAAGGATTGTTGGCGTGTGTGTTATCTTCCATTTTCGTATGTTGTTGGGGTTTGGTTAAATCAACTTTTTTCTGCGCACATTGTTGCTAAAATAAGCTCATTAATATTAGAAAAAATATTTTTTTCATTATTGTAAATTTACGAAATCCATTGATAAATTTCATTATCATAAGTTATCAAACAAACGCACTCATTCCCGTAATCGACCGACCAACAATCAAAGAGTTGATTTCCTTGGTTCCTTCATAAGAATAGATCGCTTCTGCATCGGCAACGAAGCGGGCAACATCGTGTTCCAAAAGAATTCCGTTTCCTCCCATTACTTCTCTTGCCTGAGCCACAACATCACGTGTTCTTAAACTGCAGAATACTTTTGCTAGCGATGCGTGTTCGTCTTTCAAAATACCGGCATCCTGCATTTCTGACAATCTGAAAACTAAGGTCTGCATTGCGGTTAAATTAGATAACATTTCTACCAAATGCCCTTGAACTAATTGGAAAGAAGCAATCGGTTTCCCGAATTGTTTACGTTTTCTGGTATAATCCAAAGCGCTTTCATAAGCTCCTCTTGCACATCCTGTCGCCATCCAAGCAACACCGGCTCTTGTCATTTGAAGCACTTTTGCGGTATCTTTGAAACTGTTGGCGTGTTCCATTTTCTGAGAATCTGCCACGAAACAATCTTTCATTGTAATCAATCCGTTTTGGACAATTCTAAGTGCCATCTTTCCTTTGATTTTTTCAACCGAAAAACCTTCTGTTCCTTTTTCAACAATAAAACCTTTGACCTGATTATCATCTAAATCTCTTGCCCAAATAATAATGACATCCGCAAAAGTGGCGTTTCCAATCCATTTTTTTTGTCCGTTCAGAATCCAGCCGCCTTCTGTTTTTTTGCAGGTTGTGGTTAATCCTCCTGCTGCTCCCGAACCAACTTCCGGCTCAGTCAATCCAAATGCACCAATCAAATCGAATTGTTGCATTGCTGGAAGGTATTTTTGTTTTTGTTCCTCGGAACCGCACATATAAATGGAACCCATTGACAATCCGGATTGCACACCGAAAAATGTTGCCAATGACGCATCAACTCTAGCAATTTCCATTGCGATGACGCCTTCCATCAGGAAAGGTAAATTCGGGCAACCGTAGCCTTCGTAAGTGACACCGCAGAGATTCAGTTTTTTGAATTTTGGGATGAGTTCATGTGGGAAATCGTCTGTGAGCCAATATCTGTTGACCAAAGGTTTTGCTTCTTTCTCCATAAACTCTCGGACTTTCAACTGAATTGCTCTTTGTTCTTCAGTCAGTTTCATATGCAGTTCATAAAAGTCGCCGTTGATAGGTGGCAATTCTTTTTTCTTGCCTGAAGAATCGAGCATTTTTGTTAAACCTTTGATTTGATTTTCGTCCAATTTTGAGAATTGGTCCATCAGTTTTGGAAGGTCGACTTTTTGAGAAATTTTGGAGATTTGATCTATATCAATGTGTTTTAGGAGATTGAAAATTCCTTTTATTTTGGAGACAGTACTATTCATACGTTTCTATTTTCTTGTAGAATGCAAAGAATATTCCTAAAACAATTTTACAAATGTTGATTCAGCATCTTTTTCTCTGAAAATTAGTTTTACAAAAAATTCAAAATCAGATAGTTAAAACATTAACTCTCTTTACAAATAGTTTCGGATTGATTTGCAAAATAGCTTTCATCTTAATTATCAATTTTGGAATAGGCAGTTTCGATTGATTGTCTAAGCGGAATTTGGAATGCCGAAACCCGTAGCCCGACTTGAGCGGAAATAGCTGCCCAAATAAAAATATTAATCTCTAAAATAATCTATTATGAAAACTAAATTTTTATCAATCAGTTTACTTGCTTTGACTTTGTTTGCTTGTAAGAAAAGCGAAATGGTAGAATCTGCTTATGCATCTGCAGATTATGTTGTTGACAGCACGTCCGTTTCGGACAGTATTTCTATGGCTGCGACTCAAAATGTAAAAGACCGACAATTTGTGAGAACTGCGGAAGTGGATATGGAAGTGAAGGATGTTTATGACGCGACAATCTCGATTGAGAAGCAGTTGCAGACCATCGGTGGATTTGTGACCGAGAGCAAAATGGAAGCGCAGACTTTGTCGGAAAATACTTACAATACGTCGGATGAATCGGCGATTTTGATTAGAAAATTCCAGAATCATAACAGGATGCAGGTAAGAGTTCCGACTCAGAAATTGGGTGAGTTTTTGACTTTCATTAATGACAAAAAAGTGTTTCTTAATTCCAGAATTATTTCTGCGGAAGATGTTTCTGCCGGAATCCGATTGGCAAAAATGGAATCTGAAAGACAAGCGAAAACAAAAGCCAATATTTCTCAACTGAAAGCAGGAAAAGATAAAGTTAATCTTGATGACAAGAATATGTCGGACGCGAATATTCAGAAATATTCTGATGAGATTCTTGCTGATAATCTGAAGTTCTCAACAGTTGATATTTTCATCCAAGAACCGAAAACGAGTGTTGCGAAAATCCCAATCATCAACACCAAAAACATTGATAACGAGTACAAATACAATTTCTTCTATGATGTAAAAAATGCTTTTGTGGAAGGATTTTATTTGATTCAGCTGATTTGTGTTTTTCTGATTTCTATCTGGCCGATTGTTTTGATTGGAGGTTTGGTATTTTTCTTTTTGAGAAGAAGAAAAACTGCTGTAAAATCATAATTTTTTCATTCCGTAGGAATCTAGCCGTTGAGATTCCTACGGAATGACAAATTGTATGTAATTTTTATTTCCTAATTTTGCAAAACGATGCTGAGAAAGTTTCAATTGATATTAATGATTTTCTGTTTGGGAATTTTTGTGTTTCCAAAGCAGAATTTTAATGCTCAAGTTGCTCAGAGTTCTTGTTGTGAAGCTCAAAAAGACAATTCTGACTGTTGCAAAAAGGATGAGAAAAAATCAGATTCTTGCCATCACGATTCCAAAAAAGAAAAAGACTGCAAAGACAATTGCACGACTTGCAAAACCTGCAGTTCGGGATTTGTTTTTTCTGTCGTTCTGAATAATTTCGACAACAAACTGAAAACGTTGGTTTTCGAAATCAACAATCCATTTTCTTATTATTCTCAATCACCTTTAGCAAGGTCTTTCAATATCTGGCAACCGCCTAAATTGGGTTAATTTTTTTTATTTAAATGTCTTCGAGAGTCTCAGACTGACAATTCGGTTTGCGATTTCACAAAGACATTATTATCAAACAATTAAAATTAATCAAAATGAATACAATCATAAAATCAGGAATTTTATTCCTTTCCATATTTCTATTTTCAAATTTTTCTGCTCAAACCAAATCTTTCAAAGCTAAAGTAGAAGGCAACTGCGGAATGTGCAAAGAACGCATCGAAACTGCTGTTAAAGCTGATAAAAATGTAAAATCAGCTGACTGGAGTATGAGCAAAAAAGTCTTGACTGTGAGTTATGACGCTTCCAAAACTGACAAAAAAGCAATCTTGAAAAGTGTTGCAGAAGTTGGTCACGACAACGAAATGTTCCGTGCATCGGACAAAGTCTATGACGAATTGGATTCTTGTTGCCAGTACGACCGTCCCGACAACAGCAAAAAATTAGCAAAAAATGCTGATAAAAAACAAGTCTGCAAGCTTAAGTAATTAATTTAAAATTTTTGACGATGAATTATTTAAGTAGAAAACTTATGTTTTCTGTCCTGCTCGTTTGTTCAATATTTTCATTCGCGCAAACCATTACAGAACAGTTTTTGGTAAAAGGAAATTGCAATATGTGCAAAGCCAGAATAGAAAAAGCAGCCATGAAAGCCGGCGCACAAACAGCCAACTGGACTGCAGATAATCAAACTTTGACAATGACGCTTGACGAATCGAAAGTGAAATGTGATGACATCCTGAAACAAATCGCTGAAGTTGGTCACGACAACGAGAAATATAAAGCGCCGGAAGATGCTTACAAAAATCTGCCTACATGTTGTTTATATACAAGAGGTTCTGATTTTGAAAAACCGAATGACACGCTTGAACATCACTCAGATTCTGATAAAAAAACCAATCAGATTGAAGGTGTAAAACTGACTAGAGAAAAAGAAGCGACAGCTATCAGCAAAAAAGAAGCGGGATTGGTTTTCAATATCAGTTCCAAAGAATTGTTGAAAGCGGCTTGCTGTAATCTTTCCGAAAGTTTTGAAACCAACGCAACTGTGGATGTTTCATTCAGTAATGCGGTTACGGGAACTAAGCAATTGAAAATGCTGGGATTGGACCAAAAATATACACTTTTGACCAAGGAACAATTGCCGGAAATCCGTGGATTGGCTTCACCTTATGGATTGAATTTCATTCCCGGAAAATGGATTGGCGGAATCCAACTAACAAAAGGTGGAAGTACGGTCGTTAACGGTTACGAAAGTATCACGGGGCAAATTAATACAGAACTTTTGAAAACACACGATGACGATAAAAAATCGGAAACAGAAATCAATTTGTTTTCTGATAACAACGGACGTGTTGAAGCGAATGTAACTCATACTTCTCCAATTTCTGACAAATGGACCCAAAGTGTTTTGCTCCACGGAAACGGAACTTTTGGCGATACAGATATGAACGATGACGGTTTTCTTGACAGACCAAAAGGCAGTCAACTGAATGTAGCTTATTTGTTGAATTACAATGATTTGGAGAACTCTGGTTTTGCTTCGCATTTCGGAATTAATTATTTGAAAGACGAAAGAACAGCAGGACAAATTGGATTTAACAAAAGAATTCCGCAGAAAGACCAATCGCTTTATGGTGTTGGAATTGATATTTCTAGATTTCAGTTATGGAATAAAACAGGTTATGTTTTCAAAGGCAAACCCTATCAAAGTTTGGGTTGGATGAATCAATTGACTTATCATCAGCAAGATAGTTTTTTCGGATTGAGAAATTATTTTGGGAAAGAAACGTCTTATTATTCTAATTTGATTTTCGAAAGTATCATCGGAAATACAAACAACAAATATAAAGTCGGTGTGAGTTTTTTGTATGACAAATACGATGAAGATTATCTTTTGGACAATTACAAAAGAACCGAAACCGTTCCCGGATTGTTTGCAGAATATACTTTGACAGGCGAAAAATTCACTTTAGTAACAGGCGCTCGTGTTGATTTTCACAATCTTGCAGGAACACAGTTTACGCCGAGAATGAATTTCAAATATGATTTAACTCCAAAAACGATTTTCAGAATTTCGGCTGGAAGAGGTTTCCGAACTGCGAATATCTTTGCAGAAAGTCAGTCTTATTTTGCATCGAATCGTCAAATCCAAATCATCAATAATGGTGGTGAAATCTACGGTTTGAAGCCTGAAATCGCTTGGAATTATGGAGTAAGTTTGCAACAGGAATTCAAATTGTTTGGAAGAAAATCAACCATTTTAGCCGATTTTTTCAGAACAGATTTCCAAAATCAAGTTGTGACAGATTTGGATGAATCTGCACAGAAAATTTTGTTCTATAATCTTGAAGGAAAATCGTTTGCGAATAGTTTCCAAACGCAATGGGATTTTCAGCCTGTGAAAAATCTGGAATTCAGAGTAGCTTACAAATATTATGATGTGGCTTTGGATTATTTGAGCGGACTGAAAAAAGTACCTTTTATGGCGAAACATCGTGGATTCGCAAACCTAGCTTATTCAACCAATAAAACTGAAAAAGGCAGATTTTGGAGCTTTGACACAACATTAAATTTAGTTGGAAAACAAAGACTTCCAAACACAAAATCGAATCCCGCAGAATTTCAGTTAGGCGATTATTCACCAAGTTATGCGACTTTGAATGCTCAAATTTCAAGAAATTTTTCTGAGAAAATCAGAGTTTATTTGGGTGGAGAAAACTTAACCGGTTATCAGCAGAAAGTTGCGATTCTTGACTCAGCTAATCCATTCGGAAATTACTTTGATGGAGGAATGGTTTACGCGCCGATTATGAAACAGAATTTCTATGTTGGTGTGGATTTTAAGTTTTAAAGATTTAAAACATTTATTAAAAAAACCTCATCAATTGATGAGGTTTTTGCTTTTACTGATTGTCTTTATTATAAAATTCGGTCATCAATTCATTCGCTTTTTCGAAGTCATTTTCTGAGACTTTCAGCTGAACGCCACCGCTTGTATTGTTGAACAAATTGTAAGTATTGGCTAAAATATTTCCGAAAACAAAAGTTTCAATGTTATTGGTTTCCAGGAAGACTTTGAGCATTTCGGCTTCGATTTCTGTGTTGAAAATCTTGAGTGTAATTAATTCCATAATTCATTGATTATAACCTGTTCGACGTTTCGTTGACAGCATTTTCCTTGTAATTGGATTTTTTCAATTTTCCAAAGTTATATTTTGCTGCAAAAGATATCGTTGGCGTATTTCCAAAAAAGGTGCCAGTTGAATTCATTCTGTTATAAGTCATTTTCTGGATATAATTCATTTGGTTGAAAACATCATTGTAGCGAACAGTAAAATCAAAATCGGAAATAGAAGATGTCATCCCAAGATTGACGAGACACATCGCATTGTTTTCATACAAACCTTCCACACGTTTTGTGATGTAAGAACCATCCAGCAGGATTGATAGATATTTCCAAACATTGACCGTATTATTGGTCGAAAAATAAACATAAGGTGTAGATTTTTTAAGCACAGCTAAAGAATCTTCTACTTTATCATAATTGACTGAAAGACTGTTTTGAGAAGTCCATTTTTTTCCTTGAAAAAGAGAATCAATGCCTAAAGAAACGCCCATTTCCTTATCGAAATTAACAGGTTGAAACTTCGAAATATTTCTTTCTTCATCATAAACCAAAGTGTAACCCAAAGGATTTTTGCTGTTGTAAGCAGATGCGTTCAAAGATATTTTTTTCAGATTTGTGGTAAATGTAATCGTGTTGGTGTAGGTTGGAACCAAATCCGGATTACCTTGATATTCAACATACGGACTTCCGTATAAACCGCCTGACGCCAGATTTCCATAACTTGGACGAGAAATACTTTTTCTGAAATTCAGAGTATAATCGTAATTGTCATTTTGCTTGAAACTGATTTCTGCATTAGGAAACCAATCGAGATAATCTCTTTTGATTTTAGTGGCATTCTCAATAACATCAAAACCTTCCGCATTGGTTGTTTCCGCTCTCAAACCTGCATTGATATTCCATTTATTTGCATTAATAGCGAGGTTCGTATAACCTGCAACATTAGATTCTTTAAATTTATATTGATAATATTCAGGAGTTTGATTATTCTGATAAGTCGTTTTATTATTCGTGTTGGTTTCTGCTTTTGTATAGCTTCCACCCAATTCTAAACTGTAATTGTCACTCAGCTTTTTCTCGATATCAACTCTTCCTGAATAAACATTTCCAGAATAAAACTGATGACGAAATTGATTGAACTCATAACCAGAATTATTGGTATCATTGAAAAAACTATAATCCACATTATCACTCTCTCTTTTGAACTGAAATCCGGTCAAAATCTCAGCATCCCAATCCGTTATTTTCTTTTTATAATTAAAGATAGAATTGATGGTCGCACGTTTTCTATCTTGTTGATTCAGGGTTTTAACAAGAGTAGAATTTCCATTTTCGGAATAAAAAGTATTGGTATTATTATCGCCTTTGTCAGGTCTGAAATTGCTATTAACAGACAAAGTCAAATAATCGCCGTCATCGTTCAGCTCCTGATACAAACTCGCTCCAAAAATAGTTTGCGGACGTTTTGTGATTGATTTGATAACGTAATCAGAATTAATATTTTTACTCGGAACTTGATAATCAAAGCCGTTACTTTCCCAATGATTGATTTGGTTATAAGAAGCATTCAGTTTCCACTCGGTTTTATTTTTTTTTTGCTGGAAATTTGCTGACAGATAATTACTAAAGCGTTTCTGAAAAGTTGCCGTTTCCGAAATACTCAATTGCGTACCATCTTTTCTGCTCTTTTTAAGATTGACTTTGATAACCGCTTTCCCTTCCGATTCATATTTAACAGACGGATTTCTGATAACTTCCACCGATTTGATGTCATCCACCGAAATTGCAGATAATGTCGCAAAATCCACTCTCTGATTATCAACATAAAGCAAAGGTGTCCCTTTTCCGACAAACGATAAACCTTCGCCGTTCGCATCCATCATTACAAAAGGTAATTTTGATAATAATTCTGAGGAAGTCGGTAATTTATTAAGTGTTGAATTGGCAACATCCAAAGTAATATTTCCATTTTCTACCTTGAAAGTCTTTTTCTTAGCCGTGATTGTCACCTCATCAATCTTTTGACTTTTCGGTTCAAAAGCAATTGAAAGCTCCAGATTTTTTTCCAGATAAAATGGTTTTTCATTCTGAATCGTTTCATCAGATGACAACTGAAGATGATAATTGCCTGATTTCAATTGGTCAAATTCAAACTTCGAATCCTGAGCAATTGTAGTTTTAAGTATTTGATTATCATTATCCAAAAGATAAACTACAATAGGATAAGTATTTTTTTCTTTGTCAGAATTAATGATTTTTCCATTAATCTTAAGATTTTGTTGAGCGGAAAAAGTCGTTGAGATGAGGATTAAAAACAATAAAATGTTCTTCATTGCTAATTAGTTTTTAAATGTTTACTTAATTATTTAAAACAATCATCAGCTTTGTTTTATTACATCATTTTTTGAAAAACAATGAGATAATTATTTTCCTTGCAAAATCGCTCTGTTGATTTCATTAATCAATTCCGGACCTTCATAGATGAATCCTGTATAAAGTTGAACCAGACTGGCGCCAGCTTCCAGTTTTTCCAAAGCATCCTGCGCTGTATGAATCCCCCCAACGCCGATGATTGGGAATGCTTTTGCACTTTTTTCGGACAAAAATCTGATAACTTCAGTCGAACGTTTTGTCAAAGGTTTTCCTGATAATCCACCAGTTTCAGTTTTATTTTGTGACGTTAAATTTTCTCTTGATAAAGTTGTGTTGGTTGCTATTACACCAGCAATTTTTGTTTCATTAATGATATCAATAATATCCAAAAGCTGTTCATCTGTTAAATCCGGAGCGATTTTCAGAAGAATTGGTTTTTGTTTTGGCTTTTCAAGATTGAGGTTTTGAAGCGTTGATAATAATTCTGTCAAAGGTTTTTTATCCTGAAGTTCACGTAGATTTGGCGTGTTTGGTGAGCTGACATTCACAACGAAATAATCAACGTAAGGAAATAATTTCTCGAAGCAGATTTTGTAATCGTTTACCGCTTCTTCGTTTGGAGTGACTTTATTCTTTCCTATATTTCCACCAATCAGAACGTTTTTGTTTTTTTTCAGACGTTCAATTGCTTCATCAACACCACCATTATTAAAACCCATTCTGTTGATAATTGCAGAATCTTCTTTCAGTCGGAATAATCTTTTTTTATCGTTTCCGGGCTGAGGTTTTGGTGTCAAGGTTCCGATTTCTATGAATCCGAATCCAAGGTCGGACAACTCATTAAACAATTTTGCATCTTTGTCAAAACCGGCTGCTAATCCAACCGGATTTTGGAATTTCAATCCGAAAACTTCACGTTCAAGACGTTTATCTTCAATTGGTTTTGGTAAAATTAATTTGGCTATAAATCCGAAATTCTTCAGAACAGAAAATGTAAAATGATGAACTTCTTCGGGGTCGAATTTGAAAAGAATCGGACGAATTAAGCTTTTGTACATCGGAGAAAAGTTTTACAAATTTACGTTTTTGTGAGGATAATTCTTTCAATTTGTAAGGATTTCTCAATAAACTAAATAAATTCTTCGAGATTAAAATTCAAAATTTTCCCTATTTCTAAAAAACCAGGATTCACATTCAAGCTTGCGTTGAGGGAAATATTTTGATTGGTAATGGGATGTTTAAAACTAAGTTGATAAGAATGCAAAGGCATTGCAGTAATATTAAAACTATTCAGCCACAACTTATTCTGTTTATTGCAGCCGTGTTTTCTGCAACCTAAAATGGGATGTAAAATATGTTTGAAATGTTTTCTCAGCTGATGAAATCTCCCTGTTTCAGGAATTGCTTCTACCAAAGAATAACGAGAGGTTGGATGTTTTAGAAATGGTAAATCAATTTCGGAAATCATCAATCGTTTATAGTATGTAATTGCATTCTGAACGATCTCATTTTCATTGGTTAAGTCGTAATCGATTGTTTCTTCCTCTTTTGTCCAACCGCGCAGAATCGCCAGATATTTCTTCTCAACTTCGCGATTCATAAACTGGTCACTTGCTAGTTTAAGTGTTTCTTTATCGAAAGCGAATAACAAAACGCCAGAAGTTTTTCGGTCAAGACGATGAACAAGATGAACCTTTTTTCCAATTTGATTCGTCAGTTTATCTACCGCATATTCGTCTGCTGGGCCGGCATATTTTGACTTATGAACCAAAAGTCCGCTTGGTTTGTTGATGGCAATAAGGTAGTCGTCTTGATAAAGAATTTCTAACATTTTGCAAAAATAGAGATTTTCTGTAGAAGCGGATATTAGGTAAGACAGGGATTTTAAGGAACGGACAAATGTAACTAGCCCTGATAGTAGTGGAAATCCCACAGCAAGCGATGGGAAAGCTTGGCGCGAGGAATTGCAACGGATAGCAGGTTCCCGGCTCCTAAAAATGAATCTGTTAAAAACTTCTGACTTCCATCTTACAACTTCCTACATTTTCCTTATTTTTGCACTTCAATTCAACATAAATTATGGCAAAGCAAGAAGATGTTTTCAAAAAAGTGGTTTCCCACGCTAAAGAATATGGTTTTATTTTTCCTTCCAGCGAAATCTATGACGGACTTTCGGCAATCTACGATTACGGACAGAACGGCGCAGAACTGAAAAATAATATCAAACAATACTGGTGGAAAGCAATGGTTCAGCTGAACGAAAATATCGTTGGGATTGATTCTGCCATTTTTATGCACCCAACCATTTGGAAAGCTTCCGGACACGTGGATGCGTTTAACGACCCGTTGATTGACAACAAAGATTCTAAAAAACGTTTTCGTGCGGATGTTTTGGTGGAAGATTACTGCGCCAAAATCGAAGACAAGGAAAATAAAGAAATAGAAAAAGCGGCTAAGAGATTTGGTGACGCTTTCAATAAAGCTGAATTTGTAGCGACCAATCCAAGAGTTTTGGAATACAGAGCAAAAAGAGAGGCTATCCTTTCTAGGTTAGCTAAATCTCTTGAAAAAGAAGACCTTGCGGATGTAAAAGCTTTGATTGAGGAATTGGAAATTGCTGATCCGGATACTGGTTCTAAAAACTGGACGGAAGTGAGACAATTTAACCTGATGTTTGGGACTAAGTTAGGTGCTTCTGCAGATTCTGCAACAGACCTTTACTTAAGACCCGAAACGGCTCAGGGTATTTTTGTGAATTACCTGAATGTTCAGAAAACTTCTCGTCATAAATTACCTTTCGGGATTGCTCAGATTGGTAAAGCATTTAGAAATGAGATTGTTGCGAGACAATTTATTTTCAGAATGAGAGAATTTGAACAAATGGAAATGCAATATTTTGTTCCACCTGGAACTGAGTTGGAATTCTATGAAAACTGGAAAAAAACACGTCTTAACTGGCATTTGGCACTTGGTTTAGGTGAAGATAATTACCGTTTCCACGACCACGAAAAATTAGCGCATTATGCGAATGCTGCTGCTGATATCGAGTTTAATTTCCCATTCGGATTCAAAGAATTGGAAGGAATCCACAGTAGAACAGACTTTGACCTTTCGGCTCACGAAAAATTCTCTGGTAGAAAAATCCAGTATTTTGATCCGGAAAGAAATGAGAATTATGTGCCTTATGTTGTAGAAACTTCGGTTGGTTTGGATAGATTGTTCTTAGCAATTTTCTCAACTTGTCTTAAGGAGGAAGTTTTGGAAGACGGTTCAGAAAGAACAGTTTTGAGCTTACCACCAGCTTTAGCACCAATAAAAGCAGCAATTCTTCCATTGGTTAAAAAAGATGGTTTACCAGAATTTGCAGAGAAAATTTTCAATGATTTGAAATTTGATTTCAATGTTTATTACGAAGAAAAAGATGCGATTGGAAAACGTTACAGAAGACAAGACGCAATCGGAACGCCTTTCTGCATCACAGTTGACCACGATTCTTTGAATGACAATACTGTAACCTTAAGATACAGAGATACAATGGAGCAGGAAAGAGTTCCGGTTTCTGAACTGAGAAGAATTATTGATGAGAAAGTGAATTTCAGAACTTTGCTTTCGAAGATTTAAGAAAATAATATTTTTTATATATTGAAAATCCCGACATTTGAGTTCGGGATTTTTTAATTTAAAACTATGAGTCAACGAATCACCTTTTCCGCAGAAATCCAACAACACCAAGACATCAACGCTGCTTTTGTCAATTTTCCATTTGATATCGTTGAATTATTCGGGAAGAAAGGACAAGTTAAAGTCAAAGTTTTGCTTGATGATAAAGTAGAATACAGAAGCAGTCTTGCAAATATGGGCGGCGGCTGTCACAGATTAGGATTAACCCAAGCCATCAGAAAAGATTTGGGAAAGACATTTGGAGATATTGTTGAAGTTAAACTTTGGGAAGACAAAGAAGAACGGATTGTTATTGTTCCCGATGATGTTCAGGAATTACTTAATCAAAACGAAAAAGCAAAAGAATTTTACGATAAAATGTCTTACACACACAAAAAAGAATATATCCGCTGGATAGAAGAAGCTAAAAAAGAAGAAACCCGCGAACGCCGGAAAATCAAAATGATAGAAATGCTTCTTGAAGGTAAAAAAGGGATTTAAAAATTTTAAATCCCTTCCCTTTTTATTTGATTTTTACTAAGTGTATCACTTGATTATCCTGAGAAATCAGAAGCGAATCGCCCTTGGTTTCTGCCGTAATTGTATTTCTTTCATAGAATTCTCCTTCTGCAGTTTTCTTTTTGAAATCTAAAACAAACTTGTTATTATTAGCTTCCAGAGTAATGGTTTTTGATTTCCCATTATCAAAAAAAGTAGCTTTGGCTCTACTTCCATCATCAGCTTTATAAGGAACAGAATATTCTTGAACTTTCTTGCCATCCACAGTTTTATCCATAGAAGTGGTTGTAACGCTATCGATTTTCCCATTCTCATCCGTAACTGTTGTTTCTGTGGAATAAGATTCGGAAGTCATTTTAGTATCGTTTTTTTTGCAGGAAACTAATGCTAGAGCAACTACAAATCCAGAAATTAAAGTGATTTTTTTCATAGTTATAAAGATTTTAAACGAGTGATTGTTTTGTATCAAATTGTTGTCCAAAAACAAAAAATCCCGAAACTAATTTCGGGATTTTTTGATATTAATATGAATTTATTTTTTCAAGGATTTGATTCCCATTTCGAATAATGCAAAACTCAACAAATCAGCATTTTCGCCAATCACCTGTTCTGTAGAACGGCCTGCGCCGTGACCTGCATTTTTCTCGATTCTTAACAAAATTGGATTGTTACAAGCTTGTTTCTCCTGCAACTCTGCTCCGAATTTGAAAGAATGTGCCGGCACTACTCTATCATCGTGGTCACTTGTGATAATCATTGTCGATGGATAGCAAGTTCCTGATTTTACGTTGTGAACCGGAGAATAAGACTTCAAATATTCAAACATTTCTTTGTTGTCTTCTGCTGTTCCATAATCGTAAGACCAACCAGCACCAGCCGTGAATTTGTTATATCTCAACATATCCAAAACGCCAACACCTGGGAAAGCTACTTTTGCCAAATCTGGTCTGATGGTCATTGTTGCACCAACCAAAAGGCCACCATTGGAACGGCCAGAAAGCGCCATAAATTCCTTCGATGTATAACCTTTCGACTGTAAGTATTCGCCAGCAGCGATGAAGTCATCAAACACATTCTTCTTTTGTTGCTTAGTTCCTGCATCGTGCCATTTCTTTCCATATTCTCCACCGCCACGGATGTTTGGAACTGCGTAGATCCCGCCATTTTCCATCCAAATGGCATTCACAACAGAGAAACTTGGCTGAAGGCTGATGTTGAAACCACCATAAGAGTAAAGGATTGTTGGATTTTTTCCATCCAGCTTTGTTCCTTTTTTGTAGTTGATCATCATTGGAACTTTAGTTCCGTCTTTTGAAGTATAGAAAACCTGCTCAGAAACGTAATCTTCTGGATTGAATTTCACATTCGGTTTCTGATAGACTTCAGATTTTCCAGAGTCCACGTTGTATTTATAAATCGTTCCCGGAGTAATATAATTAGTGAAAGAATAATAGATGTCTTTCTCTTTTTCCTTACCGCCAAAACCTGAAACCGTTCCTTTTCCTGGCAATGCAATTTCTCTAATCAACTCTCCTGTTTTATCAAATTGCTTCACAAGACTAATCGCATCTTTCATATATTTTCCGAAAAAATAACCGCCACCTACAGAAATACTCAACACATTTTCGGTTTGTGGAATAACATCTTTCCAGTTTTCTGGACTTGGATTTTTGATGCTCACTTTTACCAATCGCATATTTGGAGCATCTTTATCCGTAAAAATAAACAAGTCATCACCTTGCGTATCTACAATATCAGCATTAATGTCAAAACCTTTGTTAATTTGAACAAAATCGCCTCCGTTTTTCAAATCTTTGATGAACAATTCGTTACCATTGGTTGCATTGGCTCCGGAAATAATCAAAAATCTTTGATCTTCGGAAACGCTTGCAGAAAGATATCTTCTCGGTGTTTTTTCGCCTCCGAAAATCAATTGGTCTTCAGATTGTTTTGTGCCTAATTTGTGAAAATAAACTTTGTGTTTATCTGTCATTCCGGACAAAACTGTTCCTTCTTTCGGTTTGTCATAACTGGAATAATAGAAACCTTCATCACCTTTCCAAGCAATTCCACTGAATTTCACATCAACAATCGTTTCATCAATTTGTTTCTTAGTAATTGCATCGATGATGATGATCTTGTTCCAATCGCTTCCACCTTCCGAAATCGAATAAGCGGCAAGATTTCCTTTTTTGTTGAATGACAAATTGGAAAGAGATGTGGTTCCTTTCTCAGAAAATGTATTCGGATCAAGAAAAACCTCGATGTTTTTTGTTTTAAGTCCAGTTCTGTAAATCACAGATTGCGCCTGCAAACCATTGTTTTTGGAATAATAAGTATAATCGCCTTCTTTGAACGGAGCAGAGATTTTTTCATAGTTCCAGATATTTCTTAATTGATCTTTAATTGTCTCTCTGAAAGGGATTTTCGAAAGATAATTCTGGCTGTAAGCAACCTCTTCATCCACCCATTTTTTAGTCGCTTCAGAATCATTTTCCAGATCACGATAAACATCTGCCACTTGAGTTCCGAAATAGTTATCGACTTGAGTTCCTTTTACGGCTTTGGGATAATTTGATTTTGACATAGTTTGAGCTTGGGCACCAACATAAAAAACAACGGCTGCTGTTGCAAAGATTGATTTTATTTTCATTTTTAATTTTTGAATGTTTCCAAAAATACAAAAAAATAAAGCTTCTGAAGTTGTTGAAAGTGCGTTTCTAAAGGAAATAAAAGTTATTTGGTTTCCCCACATTTAATTTAAAACAAATGACAATTGATTTTCTTATTTAATCCAATAAAAGATCCCTCGCCAAAGACGAAGGAATCTTATAAATATGAATGTTTTTATTTTATTTCTGGCTTAAGAAATATTCAGCTTCGGCTTTTCCCCATTTTGGATCCAGAGAAGATTTTGATGTGTAAGTACCAAACTGCTCAATTGCTTTTTTGAACAATTCTGTACCTTTTACTTTGCTTCCTCCAAATTGTTCCGGAGTGAAATAAGCATCTTCTGCTTGCAAAACTGTTATTCTTGGATTGTTTGGATCTAATTCCTGTGCTTTAGTCAATGCCTGCTGCGCAATTGGAGCTTCTGTCATATATCTGGACATTGGGTCTGCCATCATTCTGAGCCCGCTAGTCATTTTTTTCAGGATAAAAAGTTCTGCATTGTTTGGACTCAAAGCTTCTGCTTTAGCAATATACTTTTCAGCTTCTGCTGCAACTGGGTCTAACTCAGTTGTTTTTTCAGATCTCATCAAAACTCTTCCTTTTTGAATCGTTGCAAATGCAGCATAATAATACGGTAACCATTGTGTGTTTTCCTTGGTTCCGATTCTATCAAAATCATTAGCCAAAGCCGTGAATTCGTCCGGTGTTTTGTGGTCTTCTACTTTAGCAATTTTCTCAGTCATTGCTTTTTCAAAAGCGGTTTGAGCAAATGTTGTAAATCCTATTAAAGAAAGGCTGATTGTTAAGATTAATTTTTTCATTTGGATATTTTTTAATTGTTATTTTAAATTTCTGATTCAAAGATAGAATGAGTTTAGTTTTATTTAAATTTTATTTTTCTGAACTGTAATTTTTGATGACCGAATCGTAATTCAAAAATCGTTATTATATAGAATTGCGTCTGTTCGAGTGAAATTCTGAAAGAATTTTGTATCGAGAACCAATTAAACAGACAAAGTTCTCGATACATTTTTCTCCACTTTGTTACGAAAAACACTCGAACTGACGAGAGCATTACAAGTTATTATTAATAGCATCATTTGTTTTATCAACACCAAAACTTACAAAAACGCCTACAAAAACAAAAGTATTAACCGGCGGTCTTACGGCAGTTCTATTATTTCCATCTGCAGAATAATTATAACCGTAAACATTTTTATTTCCCAAAATATTATTGATACTCAAAACAAATACAGTAAATGATTTCGAATCTTTCTTTCCAACGCTCGGAACATAATTAACACTGAAATTCAATCCGCTGTAATCTTTCAGTTTTCCTTGATGACGAACCATATTCTCTCCATTTTCTGAAACCAAGTCATAATAAGGTCGTCCTTTGGAATAAGTATAAGATAGATTAAAACCTGTTTTCCAGTCCATCACAAACTTCTTAGCAACAGCATTGAAAGTATGTTTTGATGCAAAATTCGGAGCTAAACTAAAAGGATAGTTTAAGAAGTCTTTTTTGGAATCCAAGTAAGAATATGTCAGCCAATAATCGATGTCTTTGAAAGTTTTTTTATCTCTCCAGAATAATTCAATTCCTTTAGCAAAACCTTTTCCAGCGTTACTATTAGCAATTTGATAATATTGACTTTGATTACCGGTCATCAAACTATCTTGTATGACAGAAGTTGTCTTAATAAGGCTTTTATATTCTTTATAAAACGCTTCAAACCTCAAGCTTCTTCCATCAGAATTCTTCTGAACTTGAAAGATATAATGATCCGCTCTTTGGAAGTCAAAATTATTGCTGTAAAGATATTTGCTTTCTGGATTTTGATAAAAGATTCCATAAGCGAAAGATGTAGTCCAGTCTTTTGAAATCCTGTAAGCTAAAGCGGCTCTTGGAGAGAAATTCCATTTGTCGAGATAAGAAGAATGTTCTGTTCTTGCACCTATTTTTGCAGTAAGATTATTAGTAAAAATCAAATCTGTTTCGGCAAAACCAGAAGAAATCAAATCTTTATAATTGCGTTCAAAAGTTCCGTATTTCATTGTTTCATCAGCATTATTTAATTCAAAACCGGCACGAATAATACTTGCTCTGTTGATTTTTCTTTCAACAACTGCTTTTGCATTGATATAATTTGATTTGTTGTTTATTGGCGTATTAGATAGTTCAGCATTATCTTTAAAAGTCGCAAAATTCAAATCGCTGGAATTATAAGTATAAGAAGTTCCGATGTTCAAGAGATATTTCCCGAATTTCTCTTTGTAAGACAAGTTGTGATACATATTCTGCCCTTTCAAATTAACCATATTTCTATCCGAATCTTCTTCCAGACTTTCTGAACCAACTGCCATTTTATTCTCATCCACACTTCCGTAATATTTGATAAAACCACCTTTTTTAGTTTTAATTCTAAAGTTTCCATCAAATCCATAACCTTGAGGATATTTATCAAAATCTGTATTGAAATTGAATAATTTTCCCATCAATCCAAGATTCGAATAACTACCAGCGACACCCCAGGAAGCGGTTTTTTCTTGATTAAGCTTCTGATAATTAGCACTAAGGAAAATCGGAGAAACCCCAAAATCAAAAGAAGTTTGTTCAGGTAAATCCACACTTTCCAAAACCAAAACAGAAGACAAAGCCTGCCCATAAATCGCAGAGTATCCACCACTTGAAAACACATTTCCTTTAAATAATGACGTATTAAAACGATCTCTACCAGCAATCCCTGGAACTGAATTTGTGAAATAATTATTGACCAGATTGCCGTCCATAAAGATTTTTGTTTCAGCGCCAGTTCCACCTCTTACAAACAAGCCTTCGCTCTCTCCCACTTTCTGAACACCTGGCAAATAACCTAAAGCCGACGAAATCTGCCCATTGGCGCCAGCTGTCGTGTAAACATCCAAAGGTGTCAATAACGCTGTTGCACGTTTTTTATCACTGGCTTCTATACTTCCCGCAGTAATTACAACCGCATTGATTTCACTGATTTGCTCCTTAAGATTGGCATTCATAGAAATATCTTTTCCTTCAATTTTTACAGGAAGTTCTACTTCGTCATAATTTTGACCTGAAAAAACCAAGGTTTTATCTCCCGTTTCTGTGGTTGTGAAAGAATAATTTCCATTGGCATCTGTTGTCGCTCCGTCATAAGTATCTTTCAACGTTACATTGATGTCTTTCAGTGCCTTGTTCTTATAAGTCACTTTTCCGGAAATGGTAATTTGTGACCAAATACTGATGCTTACCAACAGTAACAATAGACCAATAATTTTACTTTGAGTTTTCATATCTCTTAATTTTGATTCAAAGATATTGTGGTAAAAAATCATCAGAAATTTTAAATGACCGAATGGTAGAAATTGCTAACCGAACCGTAAATGTTTCACGTAAAACAATTATTTATAACATTGGCTTTAAATTTGTTATATCGAAAAAATAACAATTAATTTTAAAACTATGAAAAATTTGTTACTAATTGGAATAGCTGGTTTGACACTTGCTTCCTGCAAAACGGTTTCAAAACAATACATCGTTCGTCCAAAATCCCATACTTTAACACAGGGAACTGCAAACTTTACTCAGAAGAAAGGTAAAGTTAAAATGGATTTGAGCATTTTCAAATTAACACCAGGACTTCACGCAGTTCATATCCACGAATTTGGAAACTGCAGTGCAACTGATGCATCTTCTGCCGGCGGCCATTGGAATCCTTCTAAAGATGACCACGGAAAATGGGAATCCGATCATTTTCATATGGGTGATATTGGTAATCTGGATGCAGACAAAGACGGACAGGCACGTTTGACATTTACAACGGATAAATGGTGTATTGGATGTGATGATCCAATGAAAAATATTATTGGAAAAGCTATTGTGATCCACGCGGGCGTAGATGATTTTCACACACAACCCACTGGAAATGCTGGTGGAAGAGTTGGATGTGTTGAAATCAAATAGAATCAGAAAATAAATCTATCATTATATTTCAAAACTTTGGAAAGCATCAATAATATGATGGATTTCCAAAGTTTTTTGTTGGTTTGGAAGGACTGAAATAATATCAAACCGCACTTCTTTATTTATATTATTTTCTTCGATAAAATAGTTGGCAGCTGATATTAACAACTTGATTTTCTTTTTATTAACAGCTTCCTGAGGTTCCAGAAAAGCATCTGTATTTCTGGCTTTGACTTCTATGATGATGATTTGATTCTCTTTCTCAGCGATGATATCAATTTCCGCTTTTAAATAACGGAAATTGCGGGCTAGAATCTTATATTCGGCTTTTACTAAAAAATCCACCGCAAGATCTTCAGCAATCTTTCCAAATTCGTTGTGGTCTGCCATAGAAGTTATAATTGATAAATGTTAGTTGATAAATAATTAAAACGTAATTTTTACATCATTGCCAACTTTCATAGTAACATTGGAGCCTATAATTAAAGGTCTATTATCAAAAATATGTCCATTTGGAAAGCCAAAAACAGTTGGAAAATCATATTTAGAAACTCTGTCTGCAATCAATTGATAGGTGAACGAATCGAAAGATTCTTCATTTTCTTTGTTATCGGTTTCGCTTCCCATATTGGTCATTCCGCCAACGATTAATCCTTTGATTTTTTTGAAAACACCTGCAAGTTCTAAGCTCATAATCATTCTATCCAAAGCATAGAAATTTTCTCCGATATCTTCTATGAATAAAATTTTATCTGTAAAATCAAAGGAATATTGAGTTCCTAAAAGGGCATAAACTAAAGCTAGATTTCCGCCTACCAAAATTCCGGAAGCCTCTCCTACTCTATTATTTGGATTGGAATCGATTTTATAGTTGAGTTTTTTGCCTTTCAGAATATCGAAAATCAATTCGTAGCTTTCTTCTGTAACTCCAAAACTGGAGGTTTTAATCGTTTGTCCGTGGATAGAAGCAAAGCCTTTTTTCAGCAAATAACTCTGTATCACTGTATTGTCAGAATATCCGATGTACCATTTTGGATTTTTTTTGAATTCTTTCAAATTTAAATGCTGAACCAAATGCTGACAACCATAACCTCCTCTCGAAGCCCAGACTGCAGAAATCTCTGGGTCGTTTAAAGCCCAATTGATATCGTTTATTCTCTGTTTTTCTGTTCCGGCGTATGAATAGCCATTTTGGTATTTAGTGTAAAGATTTTCGCCTAAAATAGGCTCATACCCTTTGGACTTGATTAATTTCAAAGTTTTGTCCAATTGCGGAATCTCAACAGAACCAGCTGGAGAAATAATGGCTATTTTATCTCCTTTTTTTAAAGACTGAGCGAAAGTTGTGTTTTGCATTTGTGTCGGTTTTTGATGATGGATTTGAACGCAAAGGTCGCAAAGATTTTTCTTACTTTATTGAAAATATTTTTAAAGTTCACAAATCAAAGATTCATCGATTCCTTTAAAATAATAAAAATTTGAGATAAAGACGCTTTGCTCAGCGAAGGAATATAATTATAATATTTAGTTTGTCATTCCTTAGAAATCTCAGCGATCTAGATTGACTTCGTCGAACCACTTCGTTAGGTTTCCTACGGAATAACAAAATCTGTTTTTGTGTTGAATCTGCAGCCCGACTTATCTCCAATTTTTTATTTATTTTTTATTTGAATCGATAAACCACTTCGTTAGGTTTGGGAGCGGAAGGCGGATTAAGTTGCCCAAAAATAATTACTTAATCTTTGGCTGCTGTTTTTCTGCTTTTTCTAATTTTTCGTCAAACTTATTGAATTTTTTGAAGCTTTGTAAGAATATAAAAATACTGAAAATCATGAGAATACAGCCAACTGCTTTTCTGATTTTATTTGCAACTTTTTGATTTAGTCTATCGTGGAATTGCTTTGCTAAAAGGATTTTGGAAAGGTCTATAAGAAGATAAGTTCCAATCACAATCCCAATGTAAAGAACAAAATCCTGAACTTTTGGATAGGCATTTCGAACAGAAACGACTGTTACCAGCCAAAAAAGAACAACTCCGATGTTCAGTAAATTGAGTAAAAATCCGTTCAGAAAAGTTTTAACATAATTTTGGTCAATGAGTTTTTCTTCCCCTTCGATGTGCATTTTGGTTCTGGAAAGCAACATATAAATGGCGTAAATGAGAATCAAAAATGCGGAAATCCGATAAAATCCAGGATGTTTGTCTATCAAACTGACCAAGTCTGCGCTGGCATAATAACTGATCAGAATACAAAGAAGATCGGCCGAAACTACGCCAATATCCAAGGCAATGGCGTGTCTAGGACCTCGGGAAAAACTGGTTTCTATCAATAGGAAAAATATGGGTCCGATGAAGACCAGACTGAGCATTATTCCTAATCCGACAGCGTATAAAATGAGTTCTAACATTCTTAGTTTTTTGTGAAAAATCAAAATGTATCTTGTGAAAGACGAAGACAAAAATACATTTTAGTTTTTAATTAATGTTTATTAGACAATTTAAAACTGGAAGTTTTTCAACCACATAGCCACATAGTTTTAACTTATTGAAAAATAAAAAAGCTAGAATAGTTATGAAAATATTCTAGCTTTAATAACATAATTTCTATGTGTCTATGTGGTTAATTTCCTACTCCACAATTTTAAAATCAAGCTGTTTTGCAATCAAATTAGCTTTAACTACTTTTATTTTTACTTCGTCTCCAAGCTGATAAGTATTACCAGTTCTTGAACCTACAATGGCGTAATTTTTCGCATCTAAAGAATAAGAATCATCCACCAAATCACGAAGTTTTATCATTCCTTCTGCTCCATTTTCAGGGATTTCTACCCAGAACCCATATTCTGCAACGCCGGAAATAACACCTGAGAAAACTTCTCCAACGTGGTCTTCCATAAATTTGACCTGCATAAACTTGATGCTTTCTCTTTCCGCTTCAGAAGCCAATCGCTCCATTGCTGAACAATGTTTTGCTTGTTCTTCAACAACTTCTTTGTTAGGCGATTTTCCGCCGTCTAAATAATGCTGAAGCAATCTATGCGCAATCAAATCCGGATAACGTCGAATTGGCGATGTAAAGTGCGAATAATATTCGAAGCCAAGTCCGTAATGTCCAATCGGGTCGGTAGAATAAACAGCCTTGCTCATACTTCTCATCGCCAATGTTTCAATCATATTTTCTTCGCCTTTTCCTTTGACATCGCTCAATAATTTATTCAAAGATTCAGCGACTTTTTGAGTGTTTGCCAAATCCATTTTATAACCGAAACTTCCTACAAAATCTCGTAAAGCAGTCAGTTTTGCTGGGTCTGGGTCATCGTGAATTCTGTAAATGAAAGTGTTTCCGGTTGGCTCATTTCTTTTGTTTAATGAAATGAATTCTGAAACTTTTTTATTCGCCAAAAGCATAAACTCTTCAATCAAATGGTTGGAATCTTTGCTGACTTTGAAATAAACGCCAATCGGTTTGTTATTTTCATCCAGATTGAATCTCACCTCGCTCCTATCAAACGTTATTGCACCATTTCTGATACGTTCTGCTCTCATTATTTTGGCTAATTTATCCAGCTGAAGAATTTCCTCAACCAAATCGCCTTCCCCAGTTTCGATTCTTTCCTGCGCTTCTTCGTAAGCAAATCTTCTATCGGAATGAATCACTGTTCTACCAAACCATTGTTTATGGATTTTCGCCTCTTCATCCAGTTCAAAAACTGCTGAGAAAGTGAATTTATCTTCATTTGGACGCAGTGAACAAACATCATTACTCAAAACCTCAGGAAGCATTGGCACTACTCTATCAACCAGATAAACCGAAGTTGCTCTTGCATAAGCTTCATCGTCCAAAATAGTTCCCGGTTTCACATAATGAGAAACGTCTGCAATGTGAACTCCGATTTCCCAAAGTCCATTTTCTAATTTTCTAATAGACAAAGCATCATCAAAATCCTTCGCATCTTTCGGGTCAATCGTAAATGTCAGAATATCACGCATATCCCAACGTTTCGCCACTTCATCAGTATTGATACTTCTGTCGATTTGGTCTGCATCGTGTTCTACTTCTGGTGAGAAATTGTAAGGCAAACCATATTCAGCCAAAATAGAATGAATCTCGGTTTCGTGGTCGCCCGGAGCACCAAGAACAGTTGTGATTTCGCCTTCCGGATTTTTGCTTCCTGGTTTCCATTCCAACATTTTTACGATGACTTTGTCTCCATCTTCTGCTCCATTAAAATGATTTTTGGAAATGAAAATATCAGTATTCAATTTCTTCTTATCCAAAACCACAAAACCGAAATCTTTGTCCGAAATCTTCTGAAAAGTTCCTACAAAAACCTCTTTTGCTCTTTCCAGAACTTCAACTACAGAACCTTCTAGCTTTTTACCTTTGAAATTGTAAGTTACAATAAGAACTTTATCGCCTTGCAAAGCATCTTTTACATTTTTTTGATGTACGAAAATATCATCATTGATTCCTTCAACTTTTACATAAGCATTTCCAGATTGATTGAAATCTATTACACCTGTCAAAGTACCTTCTATATTGAGGTTAACAATATATTTTCCTTTCTCAGTTTCTTTGATTTTCTGAGTCGCCAAAAGCCTGTGAAGTGCCTGAATCACAAGCTCTCTTTGTCTTGGATTCTTATAATCTATTCCTTCCGCAATCTGTTTGTAATTGTAGATTTTGGAAGTTTTTTTGCTCATAAAACGAAGAATTGTTCTCCCTAAATCGAGAAGTTTCTGTTCGTTTTTATGACTTATATTTTTTTTGTTTTTCATTTATTTAATTTTCTGAGTTAATCAGATTTTCAATTTCAATTTTATCAAATTCAAATTTGTATTCTTTGGGCATTTCTGTGATTTTTTCTTCATTAGGATTCGGCTTATATGGATTTCCAATATAATGAATAACTCCTGTTCTCACATATTCTTTTTTATTCCAATTTGTAATATAAAATTTGGCAGAAATAAGAGTTGCTATATCACTTTCGCCCGTTGAAGTATATAAATGCATTACTTGATTCTCTTTTTTTTCAATCAGAATAGGAGTCTTTTTTTTCAAATGTATAGTAATAGTTTCATAACCTCCGTTCCAACTGGTTTTTCTATTGGATTCTTTCTTTATTATCTTTCTATTCTTTATTTCTTTTTCAATTTTATTAATAATATTCACTTGTTTCTGCGCCTGAAAACACAAAAAAGAGAAAAACATTAGAAAGAAGATATATTTTTTATTCATTTTAAAACTTACTGAGATTAGCAGTAATTAATCATCAATAAAGATAAAATAAAATAGGGGAGTTTTGGAAACCTTGTATTAATTTTTGGGTTTCTGAGAAAGAACTTTCTCTGTGAAATGCTTTGCAAAGATATAACTTTAAAAATAAAGCCTGAAGTTGTGTCACTTCAGGCCTTTTATTGGGTTTAGCAAAAAGCTATTTTATCAACTCTGTTTTGGTGTCTTCCACCTTCAAAATCTGTATTCAAAAACTTATCTACAATCTCGAAAGCTAATTCCTTTGAAATAAATCTCGCCGGAATCGAAATCATATTTGCATCATTATGTTGTCTTGCTAATGTTGCAATTTCTGGCATCCAACACAATGCGCAACGGATTTTCTGATGTTTATTAGCAGTGATTTGAACACCATTTCCGCTTCCGCAAATCAAGATTCCTAATTCGTTTTCTCCATTTTCTACAGACGTTGCTGCAGGATGTACAAAATCTGGGTAATCTACAGAATCAGTAGAGTAGGTTCCATAATCTTTGATTTCAACCTTTCCTTCTAAGTATTTTTTTATCAGTTCTTTATACTCAAAACCTGCGTGGTCCGCGGCTATTGCTATCTTTTTCATTTTAAATTTCCATTTTTACTTTTAACAATATAAAATTACTACATATTTTGTAATTGTTGGTATGATATTTTAATACAATTAATAATAATATTCAATAATAAGTATTTATATATCAACATAATATTTATTATAATATATATTAAACAAACAATTTTTGATATTATTAATTATAAGATAATATATTGTTAGAAATTGTTAGAAAACCTGTGGATAACTTTTGCCAAGTATTTCTTTTTTCAAATACTTATTTTCATTAATGAAAACCGCTTCCAAATTTTAAAACCAATTTTTTGAAAAAGTTTTCTGTCACAATTATTTCAATTATCCCCAGAAAGGTTTTGAATATTCTGATTAAAATATATTTATAAACATTTGTTGATAACAGTCATATTACTTTGATAATCAATAGTTAATTAATGTTAAAAACATATTCATTAATCCACATTTCTTGTGATGAAATAATAACTTTTTATTTTTCCGCATAATCCCACACTACAACAATAGACTACAATATTTATTTTTAAAAAAAAGAAAAAGAAGATGCTTATGATTGTAAAATAAGTTTGTGGATTTCTTTTGAGAAGAAAATTTTTAAAAGGAGAGAATAAGTTTTAAATTTGTGAAACAAAGAGAGGTGAATTATTCTCATGTCTCGTTAAAAATCTAAAATTATAATTTAATGAAAACAATAAAAGATTTCGATTTTAAAAACAAGAAAGCTTTAGTAAGAGTTGATTTCAACGTGCCTCAAGATGAAAATCTTAATGTAACGGATAATACAAGGATTACGGCTGTAAAACCAACTGTAGATAAGATTTTGGCTGATGGCGGTTCTGTTATATTAATGACACATCTTGGAAGACCAAAAGGAGAAGTGAATGATAAATATTCTCTTAAACACGTTTTAAGCGAGGTTTCTAAAGTTCTTGGCCAAGAAGTTAAGTTTGTTGAAGAATCGATAGGAGAGAAGGCAGAACAAGCTGCTAATGCTTTGCAACCAGGAGAAATCTTATTATTGGAAAATCTACGTTTTCATAATGAAGAAGAAAAAGGTGATGAGTCTTTTGCTGAACAACTTTCAAAATTAGGTGATGCTTATGTTAATGATGCGTTTGGAACTGCACACAGAGCACACGCTTCTACAGCTGTAATTGCTCAATTCTTTCCTTCTACTAAATTTTTCGGTTTACTAATGGAAAAAGAATTAGTAGCTATTGATAAAGTTCTAAAATCTGGTGAAAAGCCTATAACTGCGATACTTGGAGGTTCTAAAGTTTCTACAAAAATTACGATTATAGAAAATATTCTTCCTGCAGTTGACAATTTAATTATTGGAGGAGGAATGTCTTTCACATTCATCAAAGCGCTTGGTGGAAAGATTGGACAATCTATTGTTGAAGACGATAAATTGAATCTTGCTCTTGATATTTTAGCTAAAGCAAAAGAAAATAATGTAGAAGTTTATCTTCCAACAGATGTTGTTATTGCTGATGATTTCAATAATGAAGCTGAAAGAAAAGTGGCTGACATTAGAGAAATTCCTGAAGATTGGCAAGGTTTGGATGCAGGTCCAAGGTCAAGAGAAATTTTCAATGATGTTTTATTAAATTCTAAAACAATTCTTTGGAATGGTCCAATCGGAGTTTTTGAAATGTCAAATTTTGCTGCTGGAACTATAGCTTTAGGTGAAAGTATTGCAGAAGCTACAAAATTAGGTGCTTTCTCATTAGTTGGAGGAGGAGACAGTGTTGCTTTTGTAAAACAATTCGGTTATTCTGATAAAGTAAGTTATGTTTCAACTGGAGGAGGAGCAATGTTAGAAAGTTTGGAAGGATTAGAACTTCCAGGAGTTGCTGCTATTAGCAATTAAAAATTTATTTTCTATAAATAATAAAAACCGACAAATTTTTGTCGGTTTTTTATTTTCCTTATACTTGACAAAGTTTCAAATAAAATTTTTAAGCGATTCTCAGTGGCTTTAATTCAAAATAGAAATTTCAAGTTATTTTCTAATTTTTGTAATTACTAACAATTTTTAAACAAAATAGCCGAAAATTGACCTTCAGAAATATGTCAAAAATCGATTTTCTATTTTTTTTCGATAATGTATATCAAACTTGAAAATTCGTTAGAAAAAAGTGCTTTTACGTTAGAAATCGTTCCGTGAAAGATTGCTTTTAGCCAAAAAAGTGGTGATTTCTTATATTTCTCACTCAACATCGAGATATAAAATGAATCGAGTAGGAGAGGTTTGATTTTTCTTAATTTCCAATCCGGATTTTTAGAAATTAAATTTTCCATTCCATTTTTTGAAAAATGATAGATGTGTCTTGGCACATCATAAGCCGCCCAAAATTCTTTATAATGTTTCGCATCATAAGAAGTTGGATTTGGAACAGCAATAATTAACAAACCTTTTTCATTTAATTTCTGATGAAAAATATCCAACATCTCGCTTTGATTTTCTATATGTTCGAAAACATGCCAAAGTGTAATTGCATCAAGACTTCCATTTTCTATTGAGTTAATATCATCAATAATTTTAGCTTTTTGAGTTTTATTAATGGCAGCATTTCTAGCATCTGAATTTGGTTCGAATCCAAAAGTTTGGAAATCATTTTCAATATATTTCACAAACTCTCCAGCGCCGCAGCCATAATCTAAAACCTTCGAATTTTTTTTAATTCTATCCACAAGAATATTTTTCTTGTATTGAAGATTAAAAGACTGCAGAAATTTATAAAGCTTTTCTTTCAAACTTCCAGAATCCTGATGATGCGAAATATAATCTTCACTCTCATAATATCTTGAAATATTAGAAGGAATAGGAGAGGTTTTGTAAACACCTTTTGTTTCAGTTTCTACAATTTCAAATTCTTCTTGTGTAAGAAAATGGTCTTTAATTTTCATAAATTAATTCAAAGTTTTAAACAAAAAGAACAATGAAAAATAACATTATTCTTTGGAATGTTTCACGTGGAACATTTATATTTATCTACCTAAATAAATCAGGAGAACATTAATATCTGCTGGAGAAACACCACTGATTCTACCTGCTTGAGCGATAGTTTTAGGTTTTACTTTACCCATTTTTTGTTTAGCTTCAGCAGAAAGAGAAGTAATTTTTGAATAATCAAAATCTTCAGGAATTCTGATAGTTTCTAATCTATTCAATTTTGCAACATTTTCCTTTTCTTTCTCGATGTAACCTTTGTATTTGATGTTGATTTCAGCTTGTTCTCTTACTTCATCTACATATGTAGAAGCAATTTCTTTTATAGCTTCAACAGCTTCTAATTTCTCCAAAGTCATATTTGGTCTTGTTAGAATCTGCGCTGCTCTATAAGCTTGGTCAACAGGAGAGGATTCTATAGTTTCTAATATCGGATTGATGATTCCAGGTTTGAGCGAAGTTTCTCTTAAAAATGCTTCTAATTCATCACTTTTAGTAATCTTTTCCTCAACTTTTCTTAGTCTGTTTTCTTTAGCTAAACCAAGATTATAAGCTTTTTCAGTCAATCTGATATCAGCATTATCCTGTCTAAGAAGTAGTCTATATTCAGCTCTTGAAGTGAACATTCTATAAGGTTCTTCGGTTCCTTTTGTTATTAAATCATCAATTAAAACGCCTATATAAGCTTCATCTCTGTTCAAAATAAATTCTCCTTTATCGTGAACTTTATTATGCGCGTTGATTCCAGCAATTAGACCTTGTCCTGCAGCTTCTTCATAACCTGTTGTTCCATTGATTTGACCAGCAAAATAAAGGTTTTCAACCAGTTTTGTTTCTAAGGTGTGGTTCAGTTGGGTAGGAGGGAAGTAATCATATTCTATCGCATAGCCGGGACGGAAAACTTTCACATTCTCGAAACCTGGAATATGTTTCATTGCTTTTATTTGAACATCTTCTGGAAGAGAAGAACTGAATCCATTAACATAGATTTCTACAGTTTTCCAACCTTCTGGCTCCACAAATAATTGATGTCTGTTTCTTTCTGCAAAACGATTGATTTTATCTTCAATACTTGGACAATATCTTGGACCTAAACTCTGAATAGTTCCATTAAACATCGGACTTCTATCAAATCCTTCACGCAGAATATCGTGTACAGTTTCGTTGGTATAAACGATATGACAGCTTAATTGTTTAGTTAACTTAGGCATATCTAAATAACTGAATTTCTGAGGATTTTCATCACCTTTTTGTTCTTCCATTTTAGAATAATTTAGACTTCTTCCATCCACACGTGGAGGAGTTCCTGTCTTCATTCTACCAGCTTCAAAGCCTAAAGAAACCAATTGTTCTGTAATTCCGAACGCTCTTGGTTCTCCCATTCTTCCACCGCCTAACTGTTTATCGCCAACGTGAATTAATCCATTAAGGAAAGTTCCGTTGGTTAAAACTACAGATTTAGCTTTGATTTCAATTCCGAGTGAGGTTACAACACCAGCAACCTTATTATTTTCGATAATTAATTGTTTTACCATATCTTGGAAAAAGTCAAGATTTGGTGTATTTTCCAACGCTAAACGCCATTCTTCTGCAAACATCATTCGATCGTTCTGGGTTCTTGGAGACCACATTGCAGGACCTTTGGAGAGATTCAGCATTTTGAATTGGATTGCAGATTTGTCGGCAACAATACCGGAATAACCACCCATTGCATCTATTTCTCTTACAATTTGCCCTTTTGCAATTCCTCCCATTGCAGGATTACAGCTCATTTGTCCAATGGTTTGCATGTTCATTGTGACAAGGAGCGTTTTGGAGCCTAGATTGGCAGCAGCAGCAGCAGCCTCGCAACCTGCATGACCAGCTCCAACTACTATTACGTCATATATTTCGTTAATCATTATAATATATTAATGATGATTGATGATTGAAAATGTTCCACGTGAAACATTCTCAAAAGTTTACTTTTAAAATACTATGGAAATTAGCCCCGATTGTAGTGTAAATCCTTTTTCTTTTCTTTGATATAAGGAAAAGAAAAAGATTGCAACGGAAAGCGGGATTAAGTTCCTAAAAATTTTTAAATTGATTGATATAAAAATCTTCTTTTGCTCGCATTTGGATTTGTTCTTCTTCTGTTTTATCCTTGTATCCACAAAGATGAAGAATCCCGTGAGCCAAAACGCGATTCAATTCTGATTCAAAGTTTTGGGATAGGGTAGAAGCGTTGTCCAAAATGCGCGGCAAAGATACGAAAATATCTCCCGAAATGGTTTTTCCCTTCACATAGTCAAATGTGATGATGTCTGTGTAATAGTCGTGGTCAAGATAATCTTGATTGACTTTGAGAATATAATCGTCATCGCAAAAGATATAATTGATTTCGCCAGGTTTTTTGTTTTCTGAAATAATGAGGTTTTCCAACCATTCTGATGTGTTTGGATGGATGTCTTGAGAATCGATATTTTCGAAAAAATAGTTTATCATTTTGTTAAAACCAATGTCCTAGAATGACACTGAAAATGCCTTTATGTTTGTTAAGTGATTTACTAACGTTGAGTTTGATTTGCCCAAATGGAGATTTGTAGCCTGCCGTTAGACCAATTGAACTGTAATTGAGTTTGACGGCTTCATCAAATTTGATAGAGCTGAACATATTTGCAAAACTGAAATTTCCTATTAAAAAATAGTTTTTATTGATTCTCAATTGCAAATCATTGGAAGCCATGAAAATGTTGTTGTCGTTCAAAGACGCGAATTGGTAACCTCCAAATTGTTTATAATTGGCTATTGGTTGTTCGAAAATTCCTCCAACTCGATATTGATAAAAAGAAGGAAGATTGTCACCAATGGTTATTCCTCCGTACACATTTAATCGATATGTGAACATTTTTGAAATGTAAAAGTTCATTTTAATGTCCGCTTTTATATTAATAGGTTTTTTCTCTAATTCTGAGTTAAAAAGATCTATGATTTTTCCTTCCGCGTTAAAATAGAAACCTTTTGTAGGAAAATCTCTGTCATTTTGGGTATCACTTTTCAAAAAGACGTATGGATTGAGATATTTCTCAATATTTTTATCTGTTCCATTTCTTTCACTTTCAAAATAGTCGTGGCTCAAACCTCCTCCTATTGCAAATTTATCTTTCCAAACGGACTGAATAAATACCTCATTCCTAAACCAATCCCAAGTTTCGGTAGTATTATTATTAAAATTCTTGAGGTCGAAAGTCATTCCTGAGGAATATAGTCCAAATCCCGGTATGTAACCATTATCAATAAAGTAATTGAAATAATATCTTGGATTATCTCCAATTACGACATCTAATGACAAGTTAGAATTTCTAAATAATAATCTTTTTGCAGAATAGTTAAGTAATAATCCGGTCTTGAAAACTTCGTCATAATGAAGTCCAAATTTAAAGAAATGGCGAGATTCATCTTCCGTTACATATAATTTTAAATAACTGCTGTTATTTTCCTGAACAATATCGTAATTAATGAACTTATAATTGTTGGTTGCATACAATTTATCAATCATCTTATTCACACTTCCGTAAGTCTGCATAGAAGGTAATTTAAGCCCCATTTTTCCACGAATATAGTTGGACTTATAAATCCTTCCATTTTCTACAACAAGACTGTCAATTTTGTAAACGCTGGAGTAAATAGGATTGATAGAAACTCTTATTCTCTCAAAATTTCGTTTCGGTAGTTTGTCTAGAATATCAACATATTTTTGAGCTTCCACATAACCGCTGTCAAGAATTTTTCTTTTATCATCATAACTTGTAGCGGTCATTCCGGTAAGGTCTGGTTTGATGTTGATATCTGTGTACTTATACTGGTTAAGCGTTTCTTTTTTGATATTGATATCAATGATTTGATTTAAAATCGAAATGATGTTAGTCAAATTCTCTCGTTTTGCCAAAGGCTGATTGAGATCAACACCAATGACTATATCAATGCCTTTATCTTTTAATGGTTTTGAAGGAAAATTAACGGTCATTGCGCCATCAACATAAATGCTGTCACCAACTTTTACAGGATCCAAAAGAGAAGGGAAAGCTGAACTCGCCATAATAGATGAAACTAAATCTCCTTTCTCAAAAATTTTCATTTGACCACTTTCTATATTAGTTCCAATACACATAAAAGGAATAGGAAGCTTAGAAAAATCATCAATATTAGAAACATTTCTTAGCAATTCTTTTAGCAGGTAAACATTTCTTTGACCGGTACTAATTGAAGAAGGAAGGGTAATTTTTCCATTTTTTAGAGGAACTGTAAACAGATATTTATCAACACTTTTATTGAAGAAACTAGCTTCTCGTCGGCTTTTGGGATCGGTAATTAATGAATAGAAATCAGTATCCATTACAATTTTCTCAATATCTTTTCCTGTATAACCCGAAGCGTAAAGTCCACCAACAATCGCTCCCATACTAGTTCCTGAAATATAATCGATTTTAACGCCCAGAGAATCTAAAACTTTCAGAACACCAACGTGCGTAAATCCTTTGGCACCACCTCCAGAAAGTGATAACCCTATTTTTGGATTTTTGGGAATAACAAGATTTTCTTTTACCTGAGAATAACTCATCAGATAAGTTAGAAAAGTAACCAGATAAAAGAGCTTCTTAATCATTTGCTAATTTTTTATATAGATTCTTTTGACTCTTGGAGAGATCGAAGTTAATACTTCGTAAGTAATTGTACTACAATATTTTGAAAATTCTTCAAGCGTAGGATTTGAATTAAAAATGGTTACAGAATCGCCTTCCTTTGCAACAACATTATCCACATCAATCATCATCATATCCATGCAAATGCTTCCGACAATTGGGCAGAGTTTATTATTAACGCCTATATTTCCGACTTTGTTTCCAATCAAGCGCGGAATTCCGTCTGCATAACCAACTGGGATTGTTGCAATTTTTGTATCGTGTTCAGCTCTGAATCTTCTGCTATAACCAACAGATTCTCCCGTTTTGACTTCCGAAATTTGAGAAATTACAGTTTTAAAACTAACCGAATGCTGAAGTTGTTTTCTAATTTCAGGATTCGAAGTTTCTCCAATCATTCCAATACCAATTCTTACCATATCGTATTGATGATCAGTAAAATTGGTAATTCCAGAAGAATTAAGAATGTGTCTTATTGGTTGATACCCCAATTTGTAAATCAAATAACTTGAATTTTTCTCAAAAGTTTTTAATTGATTCAAAGTGAATTCTTTTTCTTCCGGCATATCAGAAGATGATAAATGACTGAAAATACTCTGAACTTTTACATTCATTGTGTTTAATTTTTCAGTTAATTCATCTAATTCGAAATCCTTAAAACCAAGACGATGCATTCCTGTTTCCAGCTTGATATGAATCGGATACTTCTGCTGATTTCCTGATTTTATCAATTGTTCATTAAATAATTCTAAAACCCGCAGACTATAAATCTCAGGCTCCAGATTATATTCGATAACACTGTCATAACTGTGTTGTTCAGGGTTCATTACAATAATTGGTGTTGTAATTCCCTTTTTTCTCAATTCAACACCTTCATCAGCAAATGCAACTCCAAGATAATCAATATGGTGATGTTGAAGAAATTCTGAAATCTCATAACTTCCTAATCCATAAGCATTTGCTTTTACCATTGCCATCATTTTGGTTTCTGGTTTTAATAATGATTTGTGGAAATTAATATTATGAAGAATAGCATTAAGATTGATTTCTAAAACTGTATCGTGTTTTCTGAGTTCAAGAATTTCTTTGATTTTTTCAATCTCGAATTTTCGTGCACCTTTCAGAAGAATAACCTGATTTTCTAAATCGTTAATCACCTTACTTTCAATAAATTGATTCGTATTATTAAAAGTAAAAGTTTCAGAATTAAATAGTTTATAAAACGAACTAATTTCCTCGCCAATCAAGAAAACTTTATCGAATTTTTGTTCGTTAACCAATTCAGAAACCTCAGAATATAATTCTTCCGAATTCTCGTGTGAATCCAAAATTTCCGTTAGAATCAAAGATTTTTTCGGTTTGTTATATTCGCCAATAAATTGAAAAGCAATTTTCAAAGAATCCAAATCCAGATTATAAGAATCATTGATAATCAGATTATTTCTAATTCCTTCAATACTTTCCAGACGCATTTCTATCGCTTTTAGAGCATCAATTTTTTCTTTGATTTGAAAGTTAGAAAGTTTTAATTCTTTTAAAATTCCAATTAAAGCCAAAACATTGGTTAAGGTTGCTTCGTCTCTTTGATTGATTGGAAGCGAGAATTCTTCCTCAAAATATTTGATTTTAATATCCTGATTTCGGTCATTAACATCAGAAATTATCTTGATATTATTGTTATTCTTTACTCCATAAGATATTAATTTTTTACTTGAATATGATTGATTGATTAATTTGTTTGTCAATTCGTTATCAGAATTAAAAAATATAATTTCCGAATGTTTGAATAGCTTTAATTTCTCTTTAATTAATTCTTCTTCAGAACTGAAATTTGCTGAATGAGCTGTTCCAATATGCGTCAATAATCCAATCTTTGGGTGGAAAACATTTTCCTGTTTATCCATTTCGTCTGGCTTGGAAATTCCAACTTCGAAGATTCCTAATTCGTGCTTTTTATCGATTTGTAATAATGAAAGAGGTAAACCGATTTGAGAATTAAAACTTTTCGGGCTTTTAACTGTAACAAATTCATTCGAAAGACATTGATAAAGCCATTCTTTCAGAATCGTTTTTCCATTACTTCCTGTAATCCCAATCGAATTGATGTCAGAATGTTCAAAATGATATTTTGCAAGCGTTTGTAAAAACTCAACAGAATTTTCTGTAATGATTTGATTGACAGTGGGATTATCAATTTTATGTTCTGTGATAATGGTGTCAATTCCTTTTTCTATAACAGTGTCGATATATTTCTGTCCAGAATTCTTTTTGGTATTGATAGCAAGAAATGCAGTATTTTTTGTAGAATAAATAGTGCGGCTGTCAAAAGCAATGTTTCTGATTTTGATTTCGCTGCTTCCTATGATTTCAGAATTGGTAATTTGTGCAATTTCTTTAGCTGTGTAATTCATTGAATACTAAAACTATACTAATTATTTTCTTTATCTTTATTAAGAACTTCCTCCACAAAAATTCTTCTGCTCACAGCATCGTAAGCTTCTGTTTCTCCAAGTTCAACTAATTCCTTTCCTGCCGAAGTTCGCATAGAATAGTTGGCAAGATTTCCTGTTCTTCTACAAATTGCGTGAACTTTGGTCACGTATTCTGCAGTTGCCATTAGGTTTGGCATTGGACCAAACGGACGACCAAGAAAATCCATATCCAAACCTGCAATCACAACCCGAATTCCGTTATTTGCTAATTGATTGGCAACATCAACAATGCTTTCATCAAAAAACTGCGCTTCATCTATCGCCACCACATCACAATTAGAACCCAACAAAAGAATCTCGGAAGGGCTTTCTACAGCTGTACTTCGGATTTTGGTCTGGTTATGGGAAACTACATCTTCCTCAGAATAGCGTGTATCGATTCTTGGTTTGAAAATCTCCACATTCTGGCCAGCCATTTCCGCACGACGGAGTCTTCTGATGAGTTCCTCAGTCTTTCCGGAGAACATAGAACCGCAGATAACTTCCATCCAACCGCTTTGTTTGGAATGATTAATTGTATTTTCTAAAAACATTATTAATTTAGCAAAAAATTGTTTTAAAATTATAAAAGAAAAACTTGACGAAACCTTTTTGGGAACAAAATTGTTCTTAAATTTATATTCATCAAATTTAAGTAAAAATTAATAAGATATATTATGCAAAATTGGCGGGAATCATACGAGAAAATTTTCGGAGAGATGAAGAATCTTTTGTCAGAATTATCAAAATCTGATACTTATGAAGAGATTTTGGCGAAAGAAAATGAAATTAATCAACTTTATCAAAAGTTTTCTTTTCTTAAAATTTCTCAAAATTTTGAGTTGTCGTCAACCGAAATTAAACCTTTGCAATCAATTGAAAATCAGATAATAAATACTAATTCAGATTTGTTATCAGTTGAAGAATTTGAGGATGAAAATAAGGTTGCAGAAATTATTGTAGAAGAAACTGAAACACTAGATATTTTTGCAAATGTTCCGGAAGTGGAAGAGGTTCATTCTTTTGCTGAGATTGATTCTCAAGAGGATTTAGTTGAAGAAATTGTTTCAGAGAATACAACTGAAGAGATTCAACAAGCGGAAGAAATAATCGAAGAAGAATTCGAAACTCCAAATGAAGAATTGGTTGAATCAATTTCAGAAACTGAAGTTGTAAATGAAATCGAGAATGAAAATCAGTCTGAAGAGATAATTGAAACTGAGGAAGAAAATCTTTTAGAAAAACCAGCTGAAAAACTGGAACCAATGCAGGACAGCCAGTTTTCTTTCGCGATGACAAAAGAAGAGCCAGTTGCAGAAGAAACTTCGAATGATGATTATGAAGCAAGATTGGCAGAGAAAGAGGCTAAACTGAAAGAACTTGAGGAAAACAGAAGAAAAATTGTAGAGTTTTCTAAAGAAAATACACAACCTAAAGACAAATCTCAAGAGGTTTACGAATCTCAAAGTCAAGAAGAACATCACGATAAAAAATTCAAATTGGCTAACATCAAAGGTTTGAAAGTAGCAAAATCTTTGTTTGATGATGACCATTTGGAAGAAATTGAAAAACCTGCGCCAGTTCAAAATTCGGGAAGTCTTCTAAAAAATAATGTTCCGACAGATTATATGGAAGCGCCGAGACCAAAACCAGAATTCAAGCTGGATTTGAATGACAGAATTGCGTTTTCTCAACATCTTTTTGACGGAAGCCAAAGTGAACTTAATCAAGTTGTTTCTGTTCTGAATTCTTTCAATTCTTTGGAAAAAGCTCAGGAATTTTTGAGTGATATCTACTACGAAAGAGATTGGAAAAAAGTTGATAATTATGCGCAGAGATTGTGGACTTTGGTAGAAAATAGGTTTTTGTAAAATCTAGATGAAAAAAGACATTAGCATTTTTGGAAAACAGATTAAGTTGAATAACATTGTATTTTATGTTATTTTCTTTGGTGTTTTTTCAATTTATAGTTTTGTTGAAAGACCATACATAAAAGAAATATATCTTAATAATGATATAAAAAATTTTGAGGATAATTATTTTTGGAAAATCTATCTTGTTTTATGGTTTCTTTTGATAATTTTTGGATTTTACAAAGTAGAAAAGACCAAGGAAAAAATTGCAGAATTAGGAATGACTTTCCTTTTTTTTCTAGTTTTTGGCTATATTTTGCTTAATAATTTTATTACAACAAATACATTATTTTTAAATCAATTAGAATCTACAAGAAAAAAAATATCTGTTTATCAAGTTTTTAATTATGATAAGGACAATATTTCTCTGAGTGGAATAAGTGATAAAGAATATATTTCTGAAATTCTTGAAGATGAGATTTTAAATAAAATAGAAAAAAATAGAGCTAGAAATCAATTAAAACCCTTGAATCAAATCAAACACGGAGATACTGTAAATGTTATTTTTGACAAAGGATTGTTTGGTTTCAAATATTTAAATTAAATGAGCGGTATTCTTTATTTTGTTCCAACACCCGTTGGAAATCTGGAAGATATGACTTTCCGAGCTGTGAAAGTTCTGAAAGAAGTGGATTATATTTTGTGTGAAGATACCCGAACTTCTGGCGTTCTTCTTAAACATTACGAAATATCTAAACCGCTGAAATCGTATCATTTACATAACGAACATCAGGCGACAGAAAAAGTTGTTCAGGATTTGGAAAATGGTCAGAATATTGCCATTATTACAGATGCTGGAACACCAGGAATTTCTGACCCAGGTTATCTTTTGGCGAAAGCTTGTGCAGACAAAAATTTGGAAATGATTTGTTTGCCAGGCGCAACCGCTTTTGTTCCAGCTTTGGTAGTTTCAGGTCTGCCGAATCACGATTTTTATTTTGCGGGATTTCTTCCTCAGAAAAAAGGAAGACAAACCAAACTCAAACAATTAGCTGAAGAAAAGAAAACAATCGTTCTTTACGAAAGCCCACATAAAATCAATACAACACTTGAGCAAATCAAAGAATTCTTTGGAGAAGAAACTAAAGTGAGTCTTAGCAGAGAAATTTCCAAAAAATTCGAAGAGACTAAACGAGGGACAATCAATGAGTTAATTGAATTCTCAAAAAGCAAAACTTTAAAAGGCGAGATTGTTCTGATTGTGAATAATTCTTAAAGTATTATTTTTGCCATAATAAAATTAGAAAACATTATAAAAATATATGGGATTACTACAAGGTAAAGTTGCTATCATCACTGGCGCAACGCGTGGAATCGGGAGAGGAATTGCAGAAATTTTTGCCAAAGAAGGTGCAAAAATCGCATTCACTTATGCTGGTTCTGTTGAAAAAGCTAAAGAATTGGAATCAGAATTAAGCAAAATAACAGAAATCAAAGGCTATCAATCAGACGCTTCGGATTATGACGCTGCTCAAAAATTAGTTGAGGATGTTTTGGTAGAATTCGGAACCATTGATATTTTGGTAAATAATGCGGGAATCACAAGAGATAATTTGATGTTGAGAATGTCAAAAGAAGATTGGGATACGATTATCAAAGTTAATTTGGATTCGGTTTTCAACTTGACGAAAGCGGTTATCAAACCAATGATGAAAGCAAAATCCGGCTCTATCATCAATATGACTTCGGTTGTTGGAGTGAAAGGAAATGCAGGACAAGCGAATTATGCCGCTTCTAAAGCCGGAGCAATTGGATTTACTAAATCTATCGCTTTGGAATTAGGTTCCAGAAACATCCGTTGCAACGCCATCGCACCTGGTTTCATCGAAACTGAAATGACGGCTGCTTTGGACGAAAAAACAGTTCAAGGCTGGAGAGATGGAATCCCAATGAAAAGAGGTGGACAACCTGCAGACGTTGCTAATGCGTGCGTTTTCTTTGCAAGTGAATTATCTTCTTACGTAACAGGTCAGGTGCTGAATGTTGACGGAGGAATGTTGACTTAATTATAACAATATCAAATATTTATAAAGCTTTTTGTTTTCTACACAGAAAGCTTTTTTATAAAAATTATGACAATCAACGGAAAGAATTACAACAATATTTTATTGGTTTTTGCTTTGGAATCTGAAGCAGAAAACGAGTTCGAAAATTATAATAAAGTCTTTGTAGGAATTGGAAAAGTTAAAGCGACTTACAATCTTACAAAAGCTATTCAGAAAGTGAATCCGGATTTGATTATCAATCTTGGAACGGCTGGAAGTACAACTTTTGACAGAGGAAGTGTTGTGAATTGCAGTCGATTTATTCAGAGAGATATGGATGTCAGAGCGTTGGGTTTCCAGAAGTTTGAAACACCACTTTCCGGAGAACCATTTCTTCTGGAATATGGAGTGAATATTAAAAATCTCCCGAATGGAATCTGCGGTTCTGGCGACCAATTCGAAATGGAACATATCAATCCGGAATACAATGTCATCGATATGGAAGCTTTTGCACTAGCGAAAGTTGCAGAATATGAGAAAATAGATTTTCTCTGTCTGAAATATATTTCTGACGGTGCAGACGGAAATGCGGCCGATGACTGGACAAAAGAGGTTAGAAAAGCTTCAACTGCGCTAAGAAGAGAACTAGATAATCTTTGATAAAAAACCAGCCGAATTTGGCTGGTTTTTGTTATTTATTTCTGCAATTATCAACGACAGTAAAGGTTAATGAGTCAAACTTTTGTTCCATTTTATAATCCAAGCCTTCCGTTTTTTTATTATTGACATAGAAGTCAGAATATTTTATTGCATCAACATCCTTATCTGATGATACACCAATTTTAACTTCTTTATTACTCATTGTTCCAGAACCTAGAATTGAAACATTAGGAAATCTAAAATTTTCTTTATTGATATTTGCTTGAGGAATTTCGATTTTAATGCCTTTTTCGTCAACATAATAATATTGATGATTAATTCTTCCGTTAAATTTTTCTGAAAGAATTAAAATTCCATTTTTAGAAAACTCAAAAATTTCTTTTCCATCTTCTTTTCTTATCTTTTGTCCACATTTTTCTTCATAAACAATTCTTAATTTCCCAATATAATTTTTAGGAATAAGAAATATTTTTGGACTTGTGTAATTGTAAGCCTTTAAAAATAAAATAGTACACGGAAGATATAAAACTATTGGAGCTACAATACTTATTATTTTAAATTTATTTTTAGCCTCAGAAATTAAAATAAAAAGACAGCCAAGGATAAATATAAATCCAAGATAAACAACTAGGTAAAAGCTTATTACACAAGCAATATAGCTTATGATAATTAAACTTAAACCAATATTGAATTTTGTGAAAATCAAAATTTAAATAATTCTAAAGAAATTACCCATTAAAAACTTGATTTTCCTGCTCTTGAACGCGGATAAAAGTTGTTCTTTTAGACAATTCTTTCAATTTAGATGCGCCAACATAAGTACACGTCGAACGAACACCGCCCAAAATATCTTTCACCGTATCAGCAACTGAACCTTTGTAAGGCACTTTAACAGTTTTTCCTTCAGAAGCACGATATTCTGCAACACCTCCGGAATGTTTATCCATCGCAGTTTGAGAACTCATTCCGTAGAATAGCCGGAAAGTTTTTCCATTTTCTGTGATGAGTTCGCCACCACTTTCGTCGTGTCCAGCAAACATTCCGCCGAGCATTACGAAGTCTGAACCGCCGCCAAAAGCTTTTGCCACGTCGCCAGGAACTTTACAACCACCGTCGCCGATGATTTGGCCGCCTAAACCGTGAGCTGCATCAGCACATTCTATAATTGCGGAAAGCTGAGGATAACCAACGCCCGTTTTTACACGCGTCGTACAAACCGAACCAGGACCAATTCCAACTTTGATGATATCAGCGCCAGCCAAAATCAATTCTTCTACCATTTCGCCAGTTACGACATTGCCAGCCATAATGATTTTATCAGGGAAGTTTTGACGTGCTTTTTTCACAAACTCTACAAAATGTTCAGAATAACCATTGGCAACATCGATACACAAAAACTGAATTTTTGGATTGGCATCCAAGATTGTTTTGATTTTTTCTTCATCGGCTTTTCCGGTTCCTGTACTCAAGGCAATGTATTGGTAAAAGTCATCGTCTTTATCTTTCAGAAAATCTGACCATTCCTGTACGGAATAATGCTTGTGAACAGCAGTGATGATTTTGTCTTTGGATAAAGCTTCCGCCATTTCGAAAGTTCCGACTGTGTCCATATTGGCAGCAATCAGAGGAACGCCGCTCCATTTTTTTTGAGTATGAAGAAAAGTGAATTCTCTCTCTATTGTCACTTCGCTGCGGGATTTGAGTGTAGAACGCTTCGGACGAAACATCACATCTTTGAACCCTAACTTGATTTCGTTTTCTATTCGCATATATCAAAATTAGCATTTATTTTTTTGAAAAGAATAAGATTTGGAATTGCTTTTTCAAGAAAAATATCCAATTATTTTTAGGGCAGCCCAATCCGGCTGAAGTTTACCCTGAGCGAAGTCGAAGGGCTTCCAATTGTCACTCTGAGGTTCTCGAAGAGTCCGCTCAAGTCGGGCTGCGTGCAATTCGACTTTTCAATCATTCTTAAAGTCTTCGACTCCGCTCAGACTGACATTGCGTAAACAATGTGAATAGTATTAGAATTGTCACACTGAGCGGAGTCGGAGTGTCATCAGTTTAATAAAATAATCAATAAAGAATCTCTATTTTTGTTATTGTGAAACATCTTGTCATTATTGGTCTCGTTATTCCGGAGCCGGCTTCTACTGCAGCGGGTCACAGAATGATGCAACTTATCCAACTTTTCTCAGAAGCAGATTATAAAATCACGTTTTTGACGGCTTCCAACAACATCGAATTTTCAGAAAAAATCGAAATCCAGAAAATCGAAATCAACAGCGAAAGTTTTGATGAAAAAATAAAAGAACTCAATCCTGATATTGTGCTTTTTGACCGTTATGTGACTGAAGAACAATTTGGTTGGCGCGTTTCTGAGAATTGTCCCACAGCAATCAAAATTATTGATACAGAAGATTTACATTTTCTGAGAGAAGCGAGGCGGAAAGCTTTTGTTGAGAAAAAGGAAGTTAATAATGAAGATTTTATAAATGATATTTTCAAGAGAGAAATTGCGTCGATTTTGCGCTGTGATTTGTCTTTGATTATTTCTGAATTTGAATATCAACTACTGACAGAGAAGTTTAAAATCAATCCTGATATTCTGTTTTATATTCCGTTTTTGACTGAAAAGATTGAGAAGAATAAAACTGCTTTCAAAGAAAGACGACATTTTGTTAGCATCGGAAATTTCCTTCACGAACCGAATTGGCAAACGGTTTTGAAGTTGAAATCGATTTGGAAAAATATTAGAAAACAACTTCCTGATGCTGAACTTCATATTTATGGAGCTTATGCTGGAGAAAAAGTTTTCCAATTGCATAATGAGAAAGAAGGTTTTTTGGTGAAAGGAAGAGCTGACAATGTTGAATCTCTTTTTAATCAATACAAAATTTTGCTGGCTCCAATTCCTTTTGGCGCTGGTTTGAAAGGAAAACTTTGGGAAAGTATGCAGTTGGGTTTGCCTAACGTCACTTCATCAATGGGAGCAGAAGCAATGCACAAAGATTTGCCTTGGAATGGTTTTATCGAAGATTCTGATGAAGAATTTGCAGAAAAAGCAATTGAATTATATGAAAACGAATCTGTTTGGAATCAAGCCAATGAAAATGCTTTTGAGATTCTGAATCAAATTTTTGATAAAGAATTGTATGTCAATCAGTTTTGGAAAATCATTTCTAAAATTGAGATTAATCTTGAAAAGCATCGGACAGAAAATTATCTTGGAAAAATCCTGCTGCATCATCAATTGAACTCGACAAAATATATGAGTCGGTGGATTGAGGAGAAAAATAAAAAATAACGAATCGATTATCAAACAAAGATTAGCATTATTTCTTGCGATTTTAGGTTGGATGTCGGTTTTATCTGATGTGGAAACCAGTTGTTTCTAAGCTAGAATCTACAATTCGGTTTTTCAGCTATTTCATGATTTTGACTAATTCGATTTTAGCTATTTATATCATAATTGTAGGCTTAGTTTATCAGATTCTTTTGAGAAATACTTGGAGCCCAACTGGACTTCAAATAATAGTTGGTGAGCTCTTAGATTCCATCAATCCGGGATTAGCGATTATTTATTGGTTTTTGTACGAGGATAATAAGCTTAATTATAATCAAATTCCGAAAATGTCTATTTGTTTTATATTCTTATTCGAGGCTATTATTTAGGCTTTTATCCTTATCCAGTTGTTGATGTATAAAATTAGGATTGAATCAAGTATTGGTCTTTAATCGTTGTGTTTGTTTTATTCTGCGTCCTTTTTGTTTGGATCAAAAAACCGAAATCTAAAGAGAGTGAATAAATATTAGAATTTTAAAGAATACAAAAGCTCATAAAAACAAAAAACCACTAGACTAATCTAGTGGTTTTGCTCCTCTTGCTGGGCTCGAACCAGCGACCCTCTGATTAACAGTCAGATGCTCTAACCAACTGAGCTAAAGAGGAATGTTTCCATTTGCTTTAAGCGTGTGCAAATATAGAAACTTTTTTTATACTTCCAAAACTTTTTAGAGAAGTTTTTTTAATTTTTTTGACTAAAAAATTGCGCTACGACCTTAACTATATCATTTCCAAATATTAACGCCATAAGGCCTAATAAGAAAATTACACCTACCATTTGCGCATTTTCCAAAATTTTCTGTGGAACTGGTTTTCTTGTGATGATTTCCCACAATGTAAACAAGACGTGACCTCCATCTAATCCCGGAATTGGAATCAAATTAAGGAAAGCCAACCAAACAGAGAACATTGCTGTAAAGCCCCAGAAAAACTCCCAATCGATTGAAAGGCTTCCATCTTTGCTTTTTTCAACGTGCATATTGTTTACGATGGCGATAGGGCCTCCAACCTTTTTATAACCCTGAGTTTTGGTATTGAAAATAATTTTGAACTGCTTAATCTGCATTGTCAAAACATCAATTGTTCTTGTAAAACCTCTTGGGATTGCTTGTAAGAAAGTATAGCTCTTCGTTGTCTCACTTTTGTTCAGATAACTTTGAGCTAATTGGAAGTTTGGACCAAATCCTAATTTTCCTTCAGGAGTGCTTTTAGCTTTGATTGTAAGCGGTTGATCATTTCGGATAATATCTAAACTGATTTCTCCGCCTTTATTTGTTTTTAAAGCATCGGTAACTTGATCGTAGAATTCCGTTTTCTGTCCGTTGATGCCAACAATTTTGTCTCCTTTTTTCAAACCAGCTTGGATTGCCGGCATATTAGGAGTCAAAATATCAACCACCGCAGGAAAACGATTCATAAAATAAAGCTTCGCTTCATTCGCATGAAGAACTTCGGCAACACCATCTTCATTGATGGGGAAGGTTAGTTCCTTTCCATCCCTCAAAACCGTTACGTTGTTTGCGAAAAGCATATTGATACTGGATGTTTCCATTCTTTCAGCTGGTTTACCATCTATTTTTAGGATTTTATCACCTGTTTTTAGTCCCATTTTCTGTCCAGCATCAGAAACCGCAATTCCATTTTCGAATTTGGAATTATCATGAAACGTTTCGCCAGTAAAAAAAGAAAGACAAGAATAAATAAACCACGCCAGAAAGAAATTAACCGTCACACCTCCCAGCATAATGATTAGTCGCTGCCAAGCTGGTTTTGCACGGAACTCCCACGGCTGCGCCGGTTTCTTCAGTTGCTCGGTGTCCATACTTTCGTCCACCATTCCCGCAATTTTCACATAGCCGCCCATTGGCAACCAGCCGATGCCGTATTTCACACCTTCGTGTCTTCTCCAGTCGTCTTCCGGAAGTGCGGAAGTGTCAATCGGTTGAGTTACCTTTTTCCCGTTGATTTCCAACTCCACTTCAGTAGGCTGGTTTTTCGAAAAGAATTTATATTGCCATTTTCCATTGATTTTCTTCATGGCGAAGATGGAAAAATAAGGATCGAAGAATAAAAAGAATTTGTCTACTTTGGTTTTAAACCATTTCGCTGGCAAGAAATGCCCGATTTCGTGTAATGTTACAAGGATAGAAATGCTCAGGATAAACTGAAATATCTTTAATGCTAATTCCATTAATATGTTTTAAAATTATAGTTGTCAAAGGTAATCATTTAGTCAGAAACTATACCAATGTAAAAATCAGCCTTTTCTCTGCCAAAATAGCACTTGGTGGTGATGATAATTTGGGCAGCTATTTCCGCCCTCCGCTATTATCTTTTTGCTCGGCATAGCCTCTCGCAAAAAGGATAACCGCTCAGGTCGGGCTGCGGGCGATTCAGCGGAAAATCAAAAGTGTAAATATTAGATAGAAATCCTTAATTTTAAATCAAATTTAAAAATGAAATAATGTCAAACATCGAGATGATAATCGAAGAACGTGCTGCCGATATTGGTAACTTTTTGGTTGGTAGGTTGTTGCCGTTTTCTCAAAAGAGAAGCGTTGGGCCATTTGTATTTATCGATCATATGGGACCGGCTGCGCTCAAAGATTATGAAAATATGGATGTTCCGCCGCATCCGCATATTGGACTTTCTACTTTGACATTTTTGTTTGAAGGAAGCATTGTGCACAGAGATTCCATCGGAACAGAAATCGAAATCAAAGAAGGCGCAGTGAACTGGATGACCGCAGGAAAAGGCGTTGCACATTCTGAAAGAACACCGGAATATCTCAGAACAACAGATAAAAACCTCCACGGATTACAGATTTGGGTGGCGCTTCCAAAAGAATTGGAAACAATGGAACCAGAATTTTTCCATATCAACAAAGAAGATATCCCAAGTTGGATAGATAGCGGAATCAATTATAAATTAATCGCTGGCGAAATCCTTGGGCGAAAATCTCCGGTTCCTACCTATTCGCCGCTGTATTTCTTGGAAGTTAAAAATACACTTCAGGAAGACAGAGAAATTGTTCTCGGGGATTATCTTTTTGGAGAATCTTCTCTTTACATCTTAGAAGGAAACATAGAAAGTGAAGGCAATCTTTACAACCCGAAACATATCCTGATTGCGAAAGATTCCAAACTTTGTCATTTTGTTTTGAAACCAAATTCCACGGTTTATATTTTCGGGGGTGAACCTTTTCCGGAACCGAGATACATCTATTGGAACTTTGTAGCTAGTTCGCTAGAAATGATTGAAGACGCCAAAACCAGGTGGCAAAACCACGAGTTTCCAAAAGTAATTAATGACGATGGCTACGTTCCGCTTCCACCACAGAATAAGAATATTAAATTAAAAGAATAGATAACAAAAAGCATCTCGACATTTCGGAATGCTTTCTTTTTTCTTGATTAAATTAAAAATTATATTTCCGATGTAATAAAAGATTTTCTTTAGTTGTTACATTAATAGCTAAAGAAACAATTATAAAATGAAAAAACTACATTTAATCATTACTCTGCTTTTATCAATAAGCCATACGATTTGGCATTAGAAAGTTACAAGAAAGCAATCAGCTTTAGTGAAACCAATGGTAATGCTGAATGATAGTAAAAATCAGAAAATTGAGAAGTAAAAATTTTCAAATTAATAAAAACAAAAAAGCATTCCGTAATTTCTGGAATGCTTTTTTTTATTGCGTTGTGATTGAGTTTAAAAAGAATAAGAAACTCCGAAACTTCCATTGTTTCCAGCTTCTATAAATGCGCCCCAGTTTTCTGTGAAAAAATATCTTGCACCAAGATAAACGCCCAAACCGAAGTTTCTGCCAGCCACACCAACGTTCACGCCTGGATAAACATCAATTTCTGATGGCAGAGCCAAAGCTTCTTGCAAATGGAATCCGATACGTCCAAAAATAAATGGATTGTCTTCATCCTCATTAAAATAAACATTCGCACCTCCACCAACCGAGATGAGGTTAGAAAGTCCATAATCATAACTTGCAGTAGGTCCGGTTCCAAATCCCCAAACATTGATTCCGGCTTGTGCTTTTTGGTCGCCAGCACCTTTCCATGCTTGTGCATAAGACAAAACGCCAGAAAGTAAACCGATTGTCAATAGCAATTTCTTCATAATTTATCGATTGAATTTAAAATGGTTTTCCATATCAAAAATAAAACCACTATTTAAAAAACGACCGTTGGTTTATTTTATTATTCCGAATCTTTACTGCTCTGATTCCCGAAAGACATCAACAGATAAAACAAAAATGGCAGAATGAAAATACTTCCCAAAAGAAGAGCCCAACCCAACGCTTCGATAGTTTTTGGCGCTGCACTTTCATCAAATAAAGAAAGATGACTGCCGTTGGCAAAAAGAATGATGTTCGGATTGTGTTGATAAGTGGCAGCCACCAAAATCATAATGATTTGAAATCCTCCATAAACTCTAACCAGTAAAAACTGACCTTTTTTGATAGCCTCATTGGTAAACAGCAAACTGATGGTTGCTAATGTGATGGCGATAATTCCTAAAGCTTTGGAGAAAATCCATTTTAATAATGGGATGTCAGAATAATGAGCGCTTACAAAAACTAAAACGCCTGTTACGACTACATAAATAGCTGTTTCTCTTGCCTTTTTTTTCATAATTGGCAAAGCATCACTGAATCTTGCTTCGTGAAGAGAGAATAATGAAGCCAGATAAGCACAAAGCGAAATAGTGAAAAAACCTACACAAACTCCAAAAGGATTCAACCAACTGAAAATGTAAAGGCTCAGAAAATCTTTTGCTTCAGTATCTATTGAGCCAGAAATGGTAGCTGCTGCAATGATTCCTAAAAAGAAAGGGGTAAACAAACTTGAATAAAAGAAAATCTGGGCGTATAATTTTTGCCAATTATCCTCAACCGCATCATAATTTCTGAATGTAAAAGCCGTTCCTCTTGCGATAATCCCAATCAGCATCAGAACCAAAGGAATGTGAAGATAAGTGGAAACGGTTGTATAAATGGTTGGAAATCCAACAAATAAAATTACCACAGCGATAATCAGCCACATATGATTCGCTTCCCAGATTGGTGCGATAGATTTGGACATTATCTTTTTTGTTTTGTCACGATAAGATTTTTTGGAAAACAATTCGATAATCCCAGCACCGAAATCTGCGCCACCAGTAATCACATACAAACAAATTGAAACCCAGAGAAATGCAATAACTACGTAAATCATTATTTCTTGTTTTTAGGATTATAATTAGGATCAGTCGGGTCGTATAATTTCGGAACCATCTTGAGTTGTCTTAATAACAAGAAAATGATAATCAATGATAACGAAATGAAAATCAATGTAAAAAAGTAGAATGAATATTGGATTCCCGGCATCGGTGTCACTGCATCAATCGTTTTCATAATTCCGTAAATAATCCAAGGTTGTCTGCCAACTTCTGTCACTGTCCAACCCGCTTCTAATGCGATATAACCGAATGGAATTGCTGCAACGAACATTTTCAAATACCAGCTTTTGGTCAACCATTCTTTTTTCCAAAAAGTGGCGATGAGGTAAATGAAACCAATTAACATCATCACACTTCCAAAAAATATCATAATTTGAAAAGCATAATGAACGACTGCTACCGGTGGCCAATGGTCTTTTGGGAAATCTTTCAGACCTTTCACTTCGGCATCAAAATCGCCCCAAGCGAGAAAACTTAATACTTTCGGAACTTTTATAGCGTATTTGATTTGTTCATTTTCCTCATCCGGAATCCCGCCAATTACAAAACTCGCACCTTTTTCAGTTTCGAAATGGGCTTCCATTGCGGCCAGTTTTATAGGTTGTCTTACAGCAACAGATTTTGCTGCGACATCACCACTGATAGGAGCGAGCAAAGCGCCAATAATCGCAAATCCTGCCGAAATTCTGAATGCTTTTGTATGGAAATTAACATTTCGTTTTTTCAAAATCATCAATGCGTGAATCCCAGCTACTGCAAATCCGGTTGCAGCAAACGCAGCTACCGTCATATGAAATGCCTGTGGAAACCAAGCCTCGTTGAACATTGCTTTTATAGGATCAATATTCAGATATTCTCCATTAATATAATCGAAACCTGCCGGACTGTTCATCCATGCATTCGCAGCAACAACCAAAATACCTGAAGCTAAACCGCTGACGCCGACTACGACTCCGCAAAACCAATGAAACCATTTGTTGAATTTTTCCCAACCATAAAGAAAAAATCCAATGGCAATCGCTTCTATGAAAAAGGCTGTTCCTTCCAAGGAAAACGGCATTCCGAATATCGGACCCGCGTGTTCCATAAATTTAGGCCACAACAATCCAAGTTCAAAAGACAACATCGTTCCGGAAACAGCGCCAGTTGCGAAAAGGATTGCCACACCTTTGCTCCACGCTTTGGTCAGTCCTTTGTAGACTTCGTCTTTGGTTGTTAAATATTTGTAATGTGAAAAAGCCATTAGAAAAGGCATTACCATCCCTACACAAGAAAAAATGATGTGGAAGCCTAAGGACATTGCCATTTGAGATCTGGCGGCTAGAAAATCATCCATAATCTATATTTTGCTTTTGTAAAGTTAGGCTTAATTCCAGAGTTTCATTTACGATTTGTCAAGACAATTGTCATAATTTTAAGATTATCGTTTGGAAGTTAAGTTTGGTGATAAAAAATTTTGCATTTACATAATATTAGCAGTTGTATATCCCTTGTATATCCTTTCTTCTATAGTTGTATAACCGTTCTATATCCGTTGTATATCCTTTGTTCGATGCTCGTTCGATCAGAGACCGTCTAATATCAAGAATAAGATAAAGAATTGCATTACTAAAAATCGTAGATTTGATCCCGTTTATTGCTGTCTCAGAAATATTGCTAAAGATGACACAGATATAAATGTATTTAAGTTCTAAAAAAAAATAAAAGATATGGAGAAGAGTGTTATAGATTTGCACCCTAGTCTTGTAGCAGGATTTGCTGTAGTAGTCATTATTATGCTTTTACTGGATCTTGGAGTTTTCAACAAAAAAGCACACGAGGTGTCTTCCAAAGAAGCGACCATCTGGAGCGTTATCTGGATTTCGTTATCAATGGTTTTTTCAGGTGTTGTGTATTGGGTTTTCAATCAAGATGCAGGTGGACACGCTTTAGCAATAGAAAAATTTACCCAGTTTCAAGCCGCTTATTGGATAGAAAAAGCTTTGTCGGTTGATAATCTTTTTGTATTCATTCTTGTATTTGGATTTTTCAAAGTTCCCAGACATTTGCATCATAAAGTGTTATTTTGGGGAATTATAGGAGCATTAATCTCCAGAGCGATTTTTATTTTCGCAGGCGTTGAATTGATTGATTTAACTTATTTGCCTGAAATGGATGTTTTTGGACATCCTGTTAGAATCAATGTTGTTATGACGCTTTTCGGAATATTCCTAATTTATGCAGGAATCAAATCCTGGGGTGGAGGGCACAGTGATGCGGAAGAAGATTATAGCCAATCTGCAGGCGCAAGATTGATTAAAAGTTTCTGGAAAGTTTCTGATAATTACGATGGCGACAAGTTTTTCACTGTAAAAAACGGAATAAAAATGGCAACGCCTTTATTAGTTGTAGTTGCAGTCATTGAGTTCACGGATGTATTATTTGCAGTAGATTCTATTCCGGCAATCTTTGCAATTTCAAAAGATCCATTTATTCTTTATACGTCTAACATTTTTGCGATTTTAGGGTTAAGATCTTTATATTTCTTATTATCCAATTTCATCCATATGTTCAGCAAATTACCTTATGGACTAGCAGTAATTCTAAGTTTCATTGGAGTAAAAATGTTGATTTCTCCTTGGTATCATATTCCGTCTCCGGTTTCATTAGGAATTGTTGCTGGAGTTTTGATTTTATCAGTGTTGATTTCAGTAATGTTTCCAGAAAAAGAAGAAGCAAAATAAAAAATTCAAAAAGCTAGGATTAGCTTCTATATAAACAACGAGAGTGGTATTAGTATATCACTCTCGTTTGTTTTTTGACCTAATTATTTGTCAAAATCAATAAGTCAAAATTTAGAAATTTTCATCATCCTTTTATTGAAGAATAATTGTCATATTATGTTAAAAACAATTTAAAATCAAGTGGCTAATTTTTCGTAAATTTGCTGGTCTTATAAGAATTTCTTGTAAGCTTGATTTTAAATTTAAAACCTTAAAGAATGTTACCAAAAATAAATCCTATCCAGACAACTGCTTGGAAAGCTTTAGATCAACAATTTGCTAATAACGATTTTGAGTTGAGAACTTTGTTCCAGTATAACCCGAATCGTTTTCAGGAATTTTCATTAGAAACAGACAATTATCTTTTTGATTATTCTAAGAATTTGGTTGATGCTAAAACCTTGGATTTATTACTTCAATTGGCTGAAGAAACTCAGTTGAAAGAAGCGATTGGGAAAATGTTTTCTGGTGACAAAATCAACGAAACCGAGGGTAGAGCAGTTCTACACACAGCTTTGAGAGATTTTTCTGATAAAGAAATTTTGGTTGATGGTGAGAATATCAAACCGGCAATCAAGAAAGTTTTGGAGCATATGAAAGCTTTTTCAGAATCCGTCATTTCTGGTTCTCACAAAGGTTTTACAGGTAAAGAAATCACAGATGTTGTGAATGTAGGAATCGGAGGTTCTGACCTTGGACCAGTGATGGTTTGTTCCGCTTTGAAACATTTCAAAACTAAACTGAATGTTCATTTCGTTTCCAACGTAGACGGAAACCATATGGCTGAAGTTGTGAAAGATCTTGATCCAGAAACAACTTTGTTCATTGTGGCTTCAAAAACATTTACGACTCAGGAAACAATGACCAATGCGAATTCTGCAAAAGAATGGTTCCTGAAATCTGGTGCTAAAAACGAAGATGTTGCCAAACACTTCGTTGCATTATCAACAAACATCGAAGCTGTTAAAAAATTCGGAATTGCGGAAGAAAATATCTTCGAATTCTGGGATTGGGTTGGTGGTCGTTACTCGTTGTGGAGTGCGATTGGACTGAGCATCGTTTTGTCTGTTGGTTATGAGAATTTTGAACAATTATTGAAAGGTGCAAACGAAACAGATATTCATTTTCAAACAAAGGATTTAAAAGAGAATGTTCCTGTTTTGATGGGCGTTTTAGGAATTTGGTACCGTAATTTTTACGCAGCTGGAACTTATGCGATTTTGCCTTATTCTCAATATCTTGACCGTTTTTCAGCATATCTTCAGCAAGGTGATATGGAAAGTAACGGGAAATCAGTAGACAGAAACGGTGAGTTTGTAACTTATGAAACCGGACCAATCATCTGGGGAGAACCTGGAACCAATGGGCAACACGCATTTTATCAATTGATACACCAAGGAACAGAATTGATTCCTGCAGATTTCATCGCCTATGCAAAATCTCCGAATGAAGTGTGCGAACATCAGGATATCCTTTTAGCAAACTATTTTGCGCAGACCGAAGCTTTAGCTTTTGGTAAAACAGAAGATGAGGTTTTTGCTGAATTAAAATCATCCGGCAAATCTGAGGAAGAAACAGAATTTCTATTGCCTTACAAAGTTTTCGCAGGCAATACACCAACGAACTCTTTCTTGTTCAAGGAATTGAATCCATTCACATTAGGACAATTAATTGCTTTGTATGAACACAAAATTTTCGTTCAAGGTGTGATTTGGAATGTTTTCAGTTTTGACCAGTTTGGTGTAGAATTAGGAAAAGTTTTGGCAGGGAAAATCCTTCCAGAATTAGATGCCGAAGGTCAAGTTGAAACACACGACAGCTCTACCAACGGATTAATCAATTTCTATAAATCAAACCGATAAAAAAAATAAAAATGAAATGTTGGGAAAGGAACATTTCATTTTTTTCAAATAAATCTAAAAAGTAAAAAGAAAGAAAAATGGCACAAATTCTAGATGGACTGAAGGTCTCAAAAGAAGTAAAGGCTGAAATTAAGCAAGAGGTAGAAAAAATCCTTGCCAACAACAGAAGAGCACCACATTTGGTTGCGATTTTGGTTGGTAACAATGGTGCGAGCAAAGCTTATGTGAACAGCAAAGTGAAAGATTGTGAGGAAGTTGGATTCAGTTCTTCATTGATTAAATTTCCAAGTACAGTTTCAGAGTCGGAATTATTGGAAAAGATTGATGAGTTGAACAAATCAAAAGCTGTAGACGGGTTCATCGTTCAGTTGCCTTTGCCAAAACAGATAGATCAGGAAAAGATTATTATGGCGATTGACCCAAGAAAAGATGTAGATGGTTTCCATCCGGAGAATTTCGGGAAAATGGCTTTGGAAATGGATACTTTCTTGCCAGCAACGCCATTTGGAATATTGACATTATTGGAACGGTATAACATCGAAACCAAAGGTAAGAATTGTGTGATTATTGGAAGAAGTAGAATTGTTGGGAAACCAATGAGTATCTTGATGGGAAGAAAAGATTTCCCAGGAAACTCTACTGTGACGTTAACACACTCTTACACAGAACATATAGAAGAATATACAAAACAAGCCGACATTGTAATAACTGCTTTGGGCGATCCAAATTTCTTGAAGAAAGAAATGATCAAAGAAGGTGCGGTTATCGTAGATGTTGGGATTACTAGAGTAGATGATAACTCTGAAAAAGGGTATCATCTCGCAGGTGATGTGGATTTTGACAGTTGCGCAGAAAAAGCAAGTTGGATTACGCCAGTTCCAGGAGGAGTGGGACCAATGACGCGCGCAATGCTGATGAAAAATACCATCATTGCCTATAAAACGTCAGTTTATAATGACTAAGGAAGAAGAAGATATTTTATTAAAAGAAGGTAAAATGCTCCCGGTGATGGAGCATTTTTACACTATTCAGGGAGAAGGATTTCATGCTGGGAAAGCAGCCTATTTCATTCGTTTGGGCGGATGCGATGTGGGTTGCCATTGGTGTGATGTGAAAGAGAGTTGGGATCCAAAACTTCATCCGTTGATGAATACGGAAGAAATTGCAGAAACGGCAGCCAAATATTGTAAGACGATTGTTCTGACAGGAGGAGAACCTCTGATGTGGAATCTTGAAATCTTAACTTCGAAGCTAAAAGAGTTGGGCTGTACTATTCACATTGAAACTTCCGGCGCTTATCCAATGAGTGGGCATCTGGATTGGATAACATTATCGCCTAAGAAAACAGGACTTCCTTTAGCTGATATTTATAAAGAAGCAAGTGAGTTGAAGATGATTATTTTCAATCAAAATGATTTTAAATTCGCTCAGGAACAAGGTGAAAAAGTGAATGATAACTGTGAGCTTTATCTGCAAAGTGAATGGAGCAAACGTGATGTTATGTATCCAAAAATCACAGATTTCATACTAGAAAATCCAAAATGGAGATCTTCTATCCAAACGCATAAGTATCTGAATATTCCTTAAATTTGATTTATGCAGAGACTTCGATATTCCCGATATTTCAAGATATTTGTGATTTTATTAGATATGATTCTGATATCATCAGTATTTATAATTTACTATTGGAGGAATTTCGAGGTCAAATATGATTCAGATACACTAGAGCAGAATATTTTATCAATTTTGTTGTTATGCTTTTTCTGGCTACTGTTGAGTGGAAGAACAAGACTTTATCATATTCCTAGAAACGTAACATACACGATTTATCTGGAAAGGATTTTTATTCACGTTTTTTTCTTTTTTATTGGTGTTGTGATGCTTGGGAAAGTCAGTCAGAACGATTTCCTCAAAACAGAACGATTTTATTTGGCTGGGATTTTACTGCTTGTAGTAATACCCATTAAAAGCTTTATCTATTTTCTTTTGAAATATATGAGAAGTAAAGGTATTAATCATAGAAACGTAATGTTTATAGAAGAGGGAACTTCTTCTAATGTCTTGAGAGATATCATTAATGAACGAAAAGATTATGGGTACAAGATCTATGACTATCCGCAAGGAAATTATGATTTGTTTAAGATGGTAGAATTTTGGAAAAATAATGGGATTCATACCATTTTTTTACCATCAGAACATTGTCTTGAAAAGCAATTTGAAAATGATCTTTTCCGCAAGGCAGAACTTAATAAAGTGAAAATCTCATTGGTTCCTAATATTATTCAGAATCAGTTTTTTGAGTATGAGTTCAATTATATAGAAACAGTTCCGGTATTATCTCAGGCAAAATATCCATTAGACTTTTTCACAAATGCTAGTGTTAAAAGGCTTTTTGATATTTTATTTTCTTTGATTGTTTTGATTGGAATTTGCTCTTGGCTTTTCCCAATAATCATCGTATTGATAAAAATGGACGGCTCAAAAGGATCAGCATTTTTTATCCAAAAAAGATACGGTTATCACGATGAGGTTTTTAATTGTTTTAAGTTCAGAACCATGAGATCTGAAAATAATACAAATCAAAGTACAACTGCTGTAGATGATAAAAGGATCACCAAAGTTGGAAAATTATTAAGGAAAACCAGCTTGGATGAGATGCCGCAATTCATTAATGTTTTGATAGGTGATATGACTGTTGTAGGTCCTAGGCCTCATATGCTTTTGGTGGATGATTTTTACAAACCCAAAATAAGCAGATATAGTCTCAGAAGTATGGTAAAACCAGGGATTACGGGACTGGCACAAGTCAGTGGTTTTAGAGGTGATGAAGGCGATATGAATCTTGGAATGAAAAAAAGAATTCTTGCTGACTCATTTTATGTGAGAAACTGGAGTTTTAGCATGGATATTGTAATCATTCTCAAAACAATCTTCTTGTTAATTGTTGGAGATAAAAATGCACGCTGATATTAATCAGAAAAGAACTAATTTTGTCGTATGTTAAAACGATTTTTTGAATCTATTGGAGAATATTTCATGCTGCTGGGAAAGGCTATGAGCAAACCGCAGAAAAGAAATGTTTATATTAAACTTTTGGCGAGAGAATTTTATGATCTTGGGGTTAATTCCTTCGGATTGGTATTATTTACTTCTTTCTTTGTAGGTGCAGTTGTAGCTATTCAAATGTTCAACAACTTCGATGCTTCATCATTCCCTATTCCTAATAGTTTCGTGGGGTATGCAACCAAAGTCGTTTTGATTTTGGAGTTCTCACCAACCATTATTTCGGTAATTCTTGCCGGAAAAGTTGGTTCTTATATCGCATCCAGTATTGGAACAATGCGTGTAACAGAACAAATTGATGCACTGGATATTATGGGTGTTAACTCACCGAATTTCTTGATTTTACCTAAAATTGTAGCCAGTGTGGTTTTCAACCCGATTTTGATTGCGATTAGTATTGTAGTAGGGATTTATGGAGGATATATCGCTGGAGTTGCAACCGGAAGCTGGACCAAAGCAGATTATATTACAGGAATCCAAATGTATATGCCGTCTTATTTTATATGGTATGCCTTTTTAAAAACAGCTGTTTTTGGATTTCTTATTGCAACTATTCCCGCCTATTTCGGGTATTTTGTGAAAGGTGGATCTTTGGAAGTAGGACGTGCAAGCACACAAGCTGTCGTTTGGACGATGATTGCCGTGATTATCATGAATTTATTATTAACCCAAATGTTCCTTAGCTAATGATAGAAGTAAAAGAATTAAGAAAAAGCTTTGATGAAGTTGAGGTTTTAAAAGGCATCACCACATCATTTGATACAGGAAAAGTAAATCTAATCATTGGACAAAGTGGGTCTGGTAAAACGGTATTTTTAAAGTCCCTTTTGAATGTTTACGAACCATCTAGCGGAGCTATTTTGTTTGATGGAAGAGATATTATGAAAATGTCCCGAGAAGAGAAGCAGGGTTTGCGTTCAGAGATTGGAACTGTATTTCAAGGAAGTGCACTTTTCGATTCTATGACAGTGGAAGAGAATATCAGTTTTCCATTAGATATGTTCACTAATCTAACTTACCGTGAGAAAAAGAGAAAAGTTCTGGAAGTAATTGGCAGAGTTAATTTGGATAAGGCCAACAAAAAATATCCATCCGAAATCTCTGGTGGGATGCAGAAAAGAGTAGCGATTGCCAGAGCAATTGTGAACAATCCTAAGTACCTTTTTTGTGATGAGCCCAATTCCGGATTAGATCCTTACACTTCTAATGTAATAGACGATCTGCTTTTAGAAATTACGAAAGAATATAACACCACAACCATCATCAATACACATGATATGAACTCTGTGATGACAATTGGTGAGAAAATCCTTTATCTGCGATTAGGAATCAAAGAATGGGAAGGTAATAAAGATATATTAGCAACAGCAAAAAATAAAAATCTGATAGATTTCGTTTATTCTTCTGAGCTCTTTAAACAGCTTAGAGAGTTTATGCTAGAAAATAATCAAACAAGTTTAATTAACGATAAACCAGAAGACAATGAAAAAAATAATTAGCACGATCGGTGTATTAGCAAGTGTATTTGCTTATTCGCAAGTAACATTTGGATTGAGAGCCAATGCGCTTTTCAACACATCTTCAGCGAAATGGAAAGATATTGAAAGTACAGCTACAAGTGCGTGGGAAAGCAAAGGAGATAATAATGCAGGTTTTAACGTTGGATTGGCTGCAAAAATTGGATCTCCGGTTGGAGGATGGTTTGTAATGCCGGAAATCTATTACACGACTTTCAAAAATACTTTAACAGTTGAAGACGTAACAATAGAAGCAAAAAGCAACCGTATCGATGTTCCTGTATTATTAGGACATAATTTTCTACTTGGAAAATTAGCTGCTTTTGTAGGTCCTGTTGCATCATATAATTTGTCTTCTGATAAAAACTTCAACGATTTTAAAGTTAATGCAAAGAACGAGTTTACTGTAGGTTACCAATTTGGAACTCAGGCAACACTTTCAAAATTTGTTGTTAATGCAAGATATGAAGGCGCTTTCTCCAAAGATTCAAGAAAAGTTATAGATAATGTTACTGGAGATGAGGTAGTGCGTTATGATAACCGCCCAAGTATGTTTATTGTAGGTATTGGTTATAATTTCAACTAATCAAGCGATTAAATAAAATGAGAAGGCTGGAAAGTTAATTTCCAGCCTTCTTCATATATAGACCTTAAAAATTCACAAATTCAATTCTTTGTGAGAAATTGATTTTGTTATACAAAAATATAAGCTTTTATTCAACAAATGTTTAACATAATAAATGAAAAATTGAACAATATTAATATGTTTTGTTTATTTTTGTTTCATAATAACATTAACTGGAATGAAAGTTATTCTCGAACATATTTCTCCGGATGAAAATAGCTCTTTTAGAGTACTGCATATTAAAGATGTTCCAATTTCCGAATTAAATTGGCAATATCACTATCATTCTGAGATCGAGATAGTTTGCGTTTTACATGGGAAAGGGACAAGACACGTAGGTTATCACAAAAGCCACTTTGAAGATGGTGCTTTGGCTTTGATTGGTTCTAATATTCCGCATTCTGGATTTGGATTAAATGCAACAGATCCACACGAAGAAATCGTAATTCTGTTCAAAGAAGAGATATTATCGTTACCGGAAGGCGAGCCGGATGCTAACGCTATTAAGAAATTATTGGAAATTTCCAGATATGGTGTTCTATTTTCTTCTGAAGTAAAAAAACAACTCATTCCTAAACTAAAACAATTAGCTGAATCAGAAGGTTATACCAAATATCTACTGCTTCTCGAGATTCTTTTCGATCTTTCTAAAACCGAAGATTTTGAGTTGATGAATACAGAAGTGATGCCTTACACCATCGTTTCCAGAAACCGAACAAGATTGGAAGCTGTTTTTACCTACGTGGAAAATGGTTATCAGAATGAGATTGATATTATGCAGGCTGCAGATTTGGCAAATCTTACAAAACCAGCATTCTGTAATTTCTTTAAAAAAGCAACATCATTAACGTTTGTAGAATTTGTCAACCGATATAGAATTGATAAAGCTTGTATTCTTTTATCCCAAGAAAAAAGCATAGCAGAAAGTTGCTATGCTACTGGTTTTAATAATATTACTTACTTTAATAAGACCTTTAAGAAATATACCAAGACAACGCCTGGACAATTTATCAGAAATCTTTGATTCTAAAGGTTTCCGTTATTAATATTTTCACTTTTTTGTCTTTCCAATTCTGCTTTTTCTTTTTGTAAAAGCTTGAATTCTTGTTGGATTTTGGCTTGTTTTACTGCATTGCCTTTGCTCACATATCCGATTAACCCGCCGAAAATTAAACCAATTCCCACTCCAAAGAGAATTCCCATAAGGGTAATTGGTTCAAAAAGCCTCATTACGGTGAAATTATCATTAAAATAAAACAAAACAAAGGCTATTAAAATTAGGACAATACCTGTTAATGTTAAACTTTTCATAGTTTTAAATTTTATCTAAATTAACTAACAAAGTTTACAATTTTCCTCCGGCAGCTTTATAATATTCAAGTGCTTTTGGCATATCTGCATTTAGGTCGGCAATTCTGTTTTGTGGGTTCGGGTGAGTAGATAAAAATTCCGGTTGTCTGCTACCAGTAGAAGAAGCTTCCATTCTTTGCCAGAAAGCCGTCGCAGTTCTTGGATCATAACCGGCCATTGCCATTAGTTGCAATCCCATTTCGTCTGCTTCAGACTCTTGTTTTCTTCCATAAGCCAACAATCCAACTTGTGCTCCAATTGGATAAACTTTTTCAAAAACACCTGCCCATTGACTATTAGACATTGTGCCACCTAAAAGACTACCGCCATATTGAGCCAACATCGCCTGAGAAATTCTTTCGTTTCCGTGTCCTGCCAAAGCGTGAGAAACTTCGTGTCCCATTACAACAGCAACACCGTTATCATCTTTACAAATAGGCATAATCCCTGTATAAAAAGCGACTTTTCCGCCAGGCATACACCACGCATTCAGTTGGCTGTCTTGGATTAAATTAAATTCCCAATTATAACCAGTTAAAGCAGACTCACGACCGATTTGTTTATAATAAGCGTAAGCCGCATTTTTAATTCTGGCACCAACATTTTTGATTCGGTTGGCGTCTGCAGTTCCAGTAACAACTTTGGAACTAGATAATGTGGTTTTATATTCTGCAGCTGCAGCGGTTGCAATCTCAGAATTATTTGCAATTTGGATAGAAGATCTACCAGTAATTGGGTTAGTGACACAAGCAGTAATTCCTAATGCCGCAATTACAAAAGCTGAAGTTTTTAAAATTTTCATCGTTCTTTTTATTTATATGGTTGTGTTTTACAAGTTTTATTCCAAAAGATTTACTCCTTATTTAGAAAGGCATCCCAGCCTTGTGCAGTTAATGGAATCAGTTGGTTTGAGCCTCTTGCTACCAAGAAATTGCCTTGAGATTCTTCAGTTGCGTGACCGATAATGGTGAAGTCTGGATGATTCTTAATTTTATCAAAATCTGAAGAAGAAATGGTGAATAATAATTCATAATCTTCGCCTCCGTTAAGAGCAGCCATTGCCGGATTAAGATTCAATTCGTCAGCTGTATGGATTGTAGATTCGTCCATCGGTAATTTCTCTTCATAGACATTGAAACCGACTTTAGATTGATCAGAAAGATGCAAAATCTCAGAAGCCAAACCATCCGAAACATCAATCATAGCCGTTGGCAAAATATCTAACTCTTCCAATTTTTTCTTGATATCGGTTCTTGCTTCTGGCTTTAGTTGTCTTTCAAGGATGTAATCATAACCTTCCATTTCTGGTTGCATATTGGGGTTTGCCAAATAAACAGAATGTTCTCTTTCCAAAATTTGAAGTCCAAGATATGCACCACCAAGATCTCCGGTTACCACCAAAAGATCATTTGGTTTTGCACCATTTCTTTTAACGATTTTATCTTCGTTTTCAAGACCAATTGCTGTAATGCTAATTACCAAACCTGTGTTGGAACTTGTTGTGTCTCCGCCAATTAAGTCTACTTTGTATCTATTGCAAGCCAAAGCAATTCCTGCATATATTTCTTCCAAAGCTTCAACCGGAAAACGATTGGAAACAGCAACTGAAACCAAAATTTGAGTTGGTGTTGCATTCATCGCAGCAATATCGCTGAGGTTGACAACCACTGCTTTATAACCCAAATGTTTTAAAGGAACGTAACCTAGGTTGAAATGAACACCTTCCGCCAACATATCCGTTGAAACAACTACTTTTTGATTTTCAGAATCAATGACAGCAGCATCGTCTCCAATGGAAATCTTGGTTGAGTTCTGAACAACTGGAAAGTTTTCGGTTAAATGTTTTATCAATCCAAATTCTCCCAACTTGGAAATAGGCGTTAATTCTTGCGATTTATCTTCTAGCATAATTTTTTCTAATTAATTTTCAAAAATAGATGCATCAATATTCTCTGGTCGGAAAGGCAATGTTTTCAAATAATCTTTTGTGATCGTTTGCACATTTTCAGATTTGTACTCGTTCATCACTTCCATAATATCATCTGGTGGCGTTGTCGTTTTTCTGAGCATCATATCAATCCAAACGCCAGTTGCTTCCGCTGTTGCACAGTGTGTTCCGTCTGGCAGATAAAACTTGTGAACGAATTGATAAATGGATCCGTCTTCTGACAAAGCTGCAACTTCCAAACCTACATAAACCGTCTGATCTGCATAGATTTCTTTGAAGAAAGAATAGCGCTCGTGTAACATCACCGGACCTACGCCCCAACGGTTCAACTGAGTCAATCCGATTTTATTTTTATTAAGGAAAGCCATTCTCGTTTGTGAGCAATAGTCCACATAGGTTGAGTTTCCTAGATGACGATTCGCATCAATATCACTCCATCTCACTTCAAATTTATGGTAATAAACAGACATTTTTTTCAATTTTAATATTCTTCAAATTTAACTATTTGAGGTGGATATTAAAAATGTAATTTTGCAGCAATGAATTCTCTGAAAAAAAAAATAATAATTGTTGGTGGAGGTGCTGCTGGATTCTTTACGGCTGCAAACCTAGACGAAAACAAATATTATGTCACAATTCTCGAGCAAAATTCTGATGTTTTGCAAAAAGTGAAAATCTCTGGCGGCGGAAGATGCAACGTGACACACGCTTGTTTTGATCCGAGAGAGTTGACGCAATTTTACCCAAGAGGCAATCGTGAATTGCTAAGTGTCTTTACCAAATTCCAACCAGGCGACACAATGGATTGGTTCGAATCCAGAAATGTTCCGCTGAAAATCGAAAAAGATAACAGAATTTTTCCTGAGTCCGATTCTTCCCAAAGTATTATGAATGCTTTGATTAATGAAGTTCGAAATAAAAACTTTGAAGTCAAAAATCAAGTTTCGGTTACAGAAATTGTCAAGGAAAATGAAACTTATACTGTCAAAACAAAACAAGGCGATTTTGTAGCCGATATTGTAATTTATACAACAGGTAGTTCACCAAAATCTTTAAAAATTGTTGAGAATCTTGGACATAAAATTGTGGAACCGGTTCCATCGTTATTCACCTTCAATATCAAAAATGATTTGTTGAAAGATTTGCCAGGAACCAGTTTTGAAAATGCAGAAATCAGAATCCCGAGTTTGAAAACAGAAGAATCCGGACCATTACTGATTACACATTGGGGACTTTCCGGACCTGCGGTGTTGAAAATTTCGGCTTGGGAAGCCAGAACTCTGGCTAAGTTGAAATATCAGTTTGAGATTGAAGTTAATTTCATTTCGAAGCCCATTTCTGATGCGGAAGAAGAATTGAAAGAATTCAAAAATCAAAATCCGAAAAGATCCATTGGACAATCGAAAATATTTGATGTGACCAATCGTTTTTGGAACAAGATTCTGGAAATCAATCAAATCAATCCTGAAAAGCAAATTGCCAATCTTTCTGGTAAAGAAATGAACATGATTCTTGAAAATCTTTGTAAGAAAAAATTATTGGTTACCGGCAAGTCAACTTTCAAAGATGAATTCGTGACGGCTGGAGGTGTTGATCTTAGAGAAATTGATTTTAAAAATATGGCCTCCAAACTCTTACCAAATTTTTATATTTGCGGAGAAGTTCTTAATATTGATGCAATTACAGGAGGCTTTAATTTTCAAGCCTGCTGGAGTGAAGCTTGGTTAATTTCTCAAAAACTTAATACGAATTCGTGAAAATTTAGCTAAATTTGACAAAATTTTTTTATCCATAATGAAATATCCTAAAATTATTTTCAAATTATTTGCCTTATCATTGTTCGCTTTGATGATTTCTTGTCAAACAAGAGTGGTGAGTCCTAGCAAACCAATGTACGATAATACATTAGAACTTTACAAAAAATACTCTATCCAAACAAAAGATGCCAAGACTCAGAAAATCGAAGTTTTGAAAGTGGACGCTAACAAAATCTACGGTAAAAACAAAGCTGGAGAGATGGTCGAAATTGAAAGAAGCGAAGTGCGTGAAATCAAAAAGCCGGATATTTTATCTTCCGTAATTATTGGTGCTGCTGCTATTGCTGCTGTAATATTTATTCCGATTTAATGTTTGTGATTAAAAATAAAATCACACATCCTGCAAAGTAGCAAAGGATATCCAACCAGCTGAATGAGTTGCCAAGCATAATCATCACAATACGATTATCTTTGAAACCCATTAATTCTCCGAAGTGAAAATATTGGGAAAACTCCATCAGGCAAGAAAAAATGAAAATCCCAACAATCAATTTTGTGGAATTGAAATCGAAAAATGCTTTGATAAAATAATACATCAACATTACAACAAACACATCGCCTAGATAAGCTCTTACAAAGAAGACGTCTTTAAGTTTTGTTGCAATCAGAACCTCTACTATAAAAATGAAAATAGCAATCAGTAAGCTTTTGTAATCGAATTTAAAATTAATTTTCACAGCAATATTTTTAACTAAAACAAAAAATCGAGGTAATTATTATCTCGATTTTTTTTATTAAAAGAGTTACTCTGACAATGAATTTTAATGGAGGACAATTTCGGTTTGATTTTTGAAATGGAAACCCTAACCAAATCTTATTGTTATGAAAAAGTTATTATTAATCAGCTCAATAGCAGTTTTAACAGCAAGTTGTATTCCTGACAAAGATAAGCGCGAACAAAGAAAACAAGACCACAGCGCAGAACATATGAGAAACAAAGGTGTAGATTCTGCAGCGGTTTCTTCGCAGAAAAACGTGGATACAATTTCGAATAAGAAATAAATCTTATCTACCAATCATCTTTTTAATCGAGTTCAGTTTCATCAAAGCTTCAATTGGTGTCAAAGTATTAATGTCGATTTTAGTCAACTCTTCGCGGATATTTTCAAGTACCGGGTCATCCAACTGGAAAAATGAAAGCTGAAGATTTTCTTCGGTCACACGTTTTATTTTCTCTCCAGAATCTTGAGTTGTTCTTGTAGATTCCAAAGTTTTAAGAATTTCATTCGCGCGATTCACAACTTTGGAAGGCATTCCTGCCAATTTCGCCACGTGAATACCAAAACTGTGTTCACTTCCTCCGGAAATCAGTTTTCTGAGGAAAATAATATTGCCTTTCGCTTCCTGGATGGAAACGTGGAAATTTTTGATTCTCTCAAAGTTGACCGACATTTCGTTCAGCTCGTGATAATGAGTTGCAAACAAGGTTTTCGGTTGTGTAGGATGTTGATGTAGATATTCTGCAATGGCCCAAGCAATGGAAACGCCATCGTAAGTAGAAGTTCCACGCCCGATTTCGTCCAGCAAAATCAAACTTCTGTCCGAGATATTATTAAGAATATTCGCAGCTTCATTCATTTCCACCATAAAAGTAGATTCGCCGGCAGACAAATTATCCGTTGCGCCAACTCTCGTAAAAATCTTGTCCAAAGTTCCAATCTCTGCATGTTTGGCTGGAACAAAACTTCCGATTTGAGCCAACAAAGAAATAATCGCGGTCTGTCTCAGGATTGCTGATTTACCGGCCATATTCGGTCCGGTTACCATTATGATTTGTTGAGAATCTTTGTCTAAGAAAACATCATTCGGGATGTAAGATTCGCCTAACGGTAAAGACTTTTCGATGATTGGATGTCGACCTTCCTGAATATCAATCGAGAAAGAATCATTCAGAATAGGTTTTGTGTAATTGTCTTCAACAGACAAATCTGACAAACCAACAGCACAATCCAATTCGCCAATTAGTTTCGAATTTTCTTGTAACTGGTCAATATAAATGAGAACATTTTCACAGATATTTCTGTAAAGTTCTAATTCTAATTTTCCAATTTTTTCTTCAGCGCCAAGAATTTGATTTTCATATTCTTTCAGCTCTTCGGTGATGTAACGTTCTGCATTTACCAAAGTCTGTTTACGAATCCAATCTTCCGGAACTTTGTCTTTATGCGTATTTCTAACTTCGATATAATAACCGAAAACGCCATTGAAATCGATTTTCAAACTCGTGATTCCAGTTCTTTCGATTTCACGCTGGCACATTTCGTCCAAGAATCCTCGACCTTTACTTTGAAGATTTCTCAAATGGTCTAATTCTTCCGAAATTCCTTCTCTGATAACATTTCCTTTGTTGATGTTGACAGGAAGTTCATCATTCAGATGGTCATTAATTAAAATAATCAATTCTTCAAGATTGATGAATGGGTCAATCCAAGCCAGGACATCAGGAAAATTAAGAAGATTTTTTCTGATTTCATTAATGTTGATGATGCTTTGACGGAGATAACCTAATTCTTTCGGTGAAATCTTTTCAGCAGCTAATTTTCCGATTAATCTATCCAAATCTGAGATGCCTTTCAGCAAATCTTTGATGTCATATTTCAAAGAATCTTCTTTATTTAGGAATTCAATCAGACTTAATCTTCTGTTGATGTCACTAATGTTTTTTAAAGGAAGGATCAATCGTCGTCTCAACAATCTTCCGCCCATGGGCGTGCTGGTTTTGTCGATAATATCAAGAAGGGATTTTCCTTGATGATTAGCCGAATAAACAATTTCAAGATTTCTCAATGTGAAATTATCCATCATTAGATAATCATCCTGCGGAATTACTTGAATTCTTGTAATATGTTGCAACAACGCGTGATGAGTATCTTCTACCAAATAAGCAAAAATTGCCCCAGCAGCTGTAATTCCCAACTTAGAATCCTCGATTCCAAAACCTTTCAAAGATTGGGTTTTGAAATGTGACGTCAATTTTCCGTAAGCGTAAGGATATTTGAACGCCCAGTCTTCCAGCTTGAAAACATTTTTATTTTTCAGCTGATTTGGAATCTCAGAGGTTCTTTGATAGATAATCTCGCTTGGGTCAAATGTATGAACAATGTGAAGCAATTTTTCTAGATTTCCTTCACTCACGAGAAATTCTCCGGTAGAAACATCCACCAATGCCATTCCATATTTTTCTTTTTCTTTGTGAAGAGAAAGCAGAAAATTATTTTTCTTGGAAGTCAGAACCTGATCATTGAATGTAACTCCTGGCGTCACCAATTCTGTAACCCCACGTTTTACAATTCCTTTGACGGTTTTCGGGTCTTCCAATTGGTCGCAAATCGCAACACGCATTCCGGCTCTAACCAATTTTGGAAGATAAGAATCTACAGAATGATGAGGAAATCCAGCCAATTCTATATGACCTTCGCCATTGGCTCTTTTGGTCAAAACAATCCCAAGAATTTGCGACGTTTTTATAGCATCTTGTCCAAAAGTTTCGTAGAAATCTCCTACTCGGAACAATAGCAATGCATCAGGATATTTCGCCTTAATTGTATTGTATTGCGTCATTAACGGAGTTTCTTTCTTTGCCAATTTTCTGAATTTTAGAAGCGCTAAAATACGAAATTAATAACCAGAAAAAAGAAGGATGTTCTGCAGGAAATTATTTTTTCTTTAATTTTTCCAGAGCTTTTGAGCTTTTTCTGTAAGCCCATTCTTCTTTATACTTTACCCATTTTGCTTTGAAAATTTTTCGCATCAACTTATCCGTATATCGCATCACAAAAACGTGATAGAGCATACTGAAAAATTTTGAAGGACGATTAGGCAATGCTCTGATAGACAAAGAAAATCCGGGTTCCAGATACCGATTATAATGCCAAAAAGCACCCGGAATAAACAAAGCGTCGCCGTGTTCCATCAGGATTTCGGTTCCCGTCGCGTACTTCAAAGCAGGATATTTCTCGTAATCTGGGTTGTCGTAATCAATTTCTTCTATCGTGTGAACGGACAAAGGGACTTTATAAAGCATTTCGTTCTGCTTCTGGTCAAACAATAAAATTCTTTTTTTACCACCAAAATGCACGTGGAAAAAATCGCCCAAATCTACATCGTAATGCATCAAAACGTGTGCTTTACTTCCTCCGAAAAATAGAGTAGGAAGCCTTTTGAAGAACTTCATCCCTAAATCAGGATAAGTGAAATCTTTCAGTAATTCCGGTAATCTATCCGTAATGATGTAAAAAAAGATTCTGAGGTCAGAAGGTTTACTTTTGATAATATCAATATAATCCTTCATCTTCATATTAGTTGCCGGCGTATCAGAACTTTTGTTAGCATCCGCAGGTTTGTTGTCATAGATTGGGACAATTTGGTCTCCGGCTTTTTCTCGGATATAATCCAGATTCCATTTTTCGTAAGCGCCCCATTGTTTTGCAAAACCTTTTATCAAAAGCGGTCTGTGAGGTTTGAAATATTTGTTTTGAAAATCTTCTTTATCAATGTGTTCTACAACGTCAACAGGATTCAGAATCATATTAATTGTTTTGGTTCAATAAAAATAATAAAAATGTTCTTTTCAAAAATTAATAAAAATAAGATTCATCAAAAGAAAATTAGGAATAATCCGTTTAATTCTTAAATTTAGCTAATGAAAAAATATCTCTACCTCTTTTTTATATCATTCTCCCTCACGAACTGTTATACTTACAAAGTCAGCACAGAAGCGGATGAAGCTACACAAGACAAAACTGAGCCCAAAAGAAAATCTGAGCCAAAGGAAAAATCTAATGTGCAACAGCTTGCCGCGAGTTCAATGGCTCTTGACGGTCAAGTCAATCCAGCGGTCAATTCTAAAGGGCATCGAAGCGCAAAAATCAATAAAGATAAAATGCCAAAACCGACTAGTGTTACAGAAAAATTGGAGGTAGGAAAGTTTTTTAGAATCGATGTAGCAGACAAAAGCTACAAAATACAGGTTGACAAATGGGAAAGCGACACATTGGTAGCACACGTAATCCACAAACCGAAAAAGATTCTGAAATTCCATAAAAACCAAATCAATCAATCTACCATTGCTGAAAGACGTTTTTCTCAGCCCGTCGCAGACATCATCACAGTTGCAGCTTATGCAGGCATTGGCGTTGGAATTTGGGCATTGGTTCGATAAGGCTTTGAAAACCGATTGAAAAATCAAGCATTTGTTTAATTTTAAATCGGAATCATAAATAATATCATTTAAAAATTATTTATAGTTAATCCAAATAACCTCATATTTGTATCTGTAATAAGTTCAAATTATTTAAACTCTAAGTTTTTGAATATAATCTATTGATTCACAATGAAAATCGAACAAATATATACTGGATGTCTTGCTCAAGGCGCTTACTACATCACTTCTGGAAACGAAGCTGCTATTATTGATCCGTTAAGAGAAGTGAAACCCTATCTAGAGCGTTTGGAGAAAGACAAAGTAAAACTGAAGTATATTTTTGAAACACATTTTCACGCTGATTTTGTTTCAGGACATTTGGATTTGTCTAAAAAAACCGATGCTCCAATTGTTTTCGGACCGACGGCAAAACCTGATTTTAAAGCGATTATTGCTGAGGATAATCAGTTTTTTGAAATTGGAAAAGTCAAGATAAAAGTTCTTCACACACCGGGACATACTTTGGAAAGCTCTACTTTTCTTTTGATTGATGAAGATGGAAAAGAAACAGCCATTTTCTCTGGAGACACTTTATTCTTGGGTGATGTTGGAAGACCGGATTTGGCTCAGAAAGCAGGTGAGATCACGGAAAAAGATTTGGCCGGAATGCTTTACGAAAGTCTTCAAAACAAGATTTTACCTTTGGATGATTCAATTACAGTTTATCCGGCTCACGGTGCGGGTTCTGCTTGTGGTAAAAATATGCAGAAAGAAACGGTGGATACTTTGGGAAATCAGAAAAGAACCAATTATGCACTTAATCAACCCAACAAAGAATCTTTCATTAATGAAGTTCTTGATGGCTTAACTGCGCCTCCAAAATATTTCGGGATGAATGTGGCAATGAACAAAGGTGGCTACGAAAGCTTTGATCAAGTTCTGAAAAAAGGAAAGAATCCTTTGTCTGTAGAAGAATTCGAATTGGCGGCGGAAGAAACCGGAGCTTTGATTTTGGATACAAGAAGTGCTGCGGTTTTTCATAAAGGCTTTGTTCCGAATTCTATCAATATTGGAATCAAAGGCGATTTTGCGCCTTGGGTTGGAGCAATGATTGTAGATGTTCAGCAACCGATTCTTTTGGTTTCTGACGAAGGAACGGAAGAAGAAGTAATAACGAGATTGAGCAGAGTAGGATTTGATAATGTTTTAGGGTTTTTGGATGGAAGTTTCGAAGCTTGGAAAAATTCTGGAAAAGAGACCGACGAAATCAGAAGAGTTTCTGTAGAAGAATTTGCTAGTGAATATTCTGAAAGTGTGAAAGTTGTTGATGTGAGAAAAGAATCAGAATACGAAGCAGAACATATCAACGAAGCTTATAGTAAACCTTTGGCTTATATTAATGATTGGGTTAATTCTTTAGATAATTCTGAACATTTTTATATCCATTGTGCCGGAGGTTACAGAAGTATGATTGCGGCAAGTATTTTGCAGTCAAGAGGTTATCGAAATTTCACTGAGGTTGACGGCGGATTCAATGCGATTAAGAAAACAGAGAAATTTCCTTTAAGCAATTTTGTTTGCCAAACAAAAACTTTGTAAATCTAAAGTCTAATCTCTAATTTATAATAAAATGTCACAAAAATTTCAAGAACTCATACAATCCGAACGTCCTGTTCTCGTTGATTTTTTTGCCACTTGGTGTCAGCCGTGCAAAGTTCAGTCTTCAGTTTTGAATTCTGTAAAAGAGCAGGTTGGCGAAAAAGCAAGAATTGTTAAAATTGATGTGGACCAATTTCCGTCAATCGCTGCGGATAATGGTGTTCGTGGCGTACCTACTTTAGCGATTTTCAAAAATGGAGAATTGCTTTGGAAAGAAAGTGGTGTTCACGATGTGAATTCTTTGGTTGGGTTGCTGGAACAGTATTCTAATTGATGATTATTTTTCCATCGGAATCATAATTAAAAGTCCAAGTTTGTTCTATATTTGAAGTAATTTGACCAATTTCGTTATACTTAATCTCAGTATATTTTCTGTAATTATTTTTAGATATAGCTCGATAAAAATATTCGTCCAATAAATAAAATCTCTTAAACGGATTTAAAGAATTATCATAGTCTCCAAATGTTCTAATGATTTTTATTCCTTTATTTACGCCGTCTCTCTGTTCAAAGTATTCTGATTTTGTCAGATTACCTTTTGAGTCATAATAGAATTTTTCTAAATAAGTTTCTATGTAATCATCAGGTGGATAATAAGGCATATTTGGTAGCGTTGTGTTAATCTCAATAAGTTGATTATTCGAATATTTAAAAGATTGCTTCTTATCTTGATAATGATTATAGATAAACGGAATTTCCTTTTGAATTATTTGGCTATTGTTATTCAAAAAATAGTATTTTGTCTCTTTTTGAGGATTAAATTCATCTGAAGATGAAAAATTTTCAACGGTAACTTTATTATTATTGTAAACCAAAGATGTGAATAATTTATCTGTGAAAAAGTCATTAAAACCCGTACCTCCACTTAGTTGCAAAAAGCCTCCGTTTTTTTTAATTAAGCGATTATTATTATCATATTCGAAATAGAAATTATTGTCAGAGTTATATCCATTTGAAAGCCCTACGTTTAGTTTCGTAACCAAAGGATATTCTTCTTCGGAAATTGTTGTTGATTCATCGTCTCTAGAACAAGAAAACAAAATAAAACTTATAAAGAATAATGCAAATATATTTTTCATTGGTTAAAGTTTTTTTGCAAAATTAAGGAATAATCTCAAACTCATCTCTCTCATTCAAAAAGGGAAACTTATTTCTAAATTCTTTCAATTCATCTAATTCCCAATCAGTTGAGATGAGGTTATTTTGTCTTTCGGAGATTTCTTTTCCATCTGGAAAATAAACTAATGAACTTTCTTCATATTCAAGATTATAACCATCAACTCCGATTCGATTTAATCCAAAAAGAAAAGCTTGATTTTCGATTGAACGAGCTTTTAAAAGAGATTTCCAAGCTTCAACTCTGGATTTTGGCCAGTTAGCAACGTATAAAACTGCATCATAATCATTCTTATTTCTTGAGAAAACCGGAAAACGCAAATCAAAACAAACCTGTAAAAGAATTTTAAATCCTTTATAATCAATGATTTTTCGCTCTGTTCCGGCAGTGTAAATTTTATCTTCTCCCGAATAAGAAAACAAATGTCTTTTGTCGTAATATTCATAATTTCCATCTGGAAAAACAAAATAAAATCGGTTATAGAATTTTCCATTTTCTTCTACAGAAACACTTCCTGCAACTGCCGAATTTTTGCTTTTAGCAAAGGATTTCATCCAAGTCATAGATTCCAAATTTCTGTCTGCCACTTCATCGGCTTCCATACAAAATCCGGTTGAAAACATCTCTGGCAAAAGAAATAAATCCGCTTCTGTTGTAGCAAATTCATTTTCAATTTGTTTGAAATTTTCTTTTTTATTTTTCCAAGCAATATCGAGATTCAATCCTGCGATTTTGAGTGTTGACATACTTCAAAAAGTTTACTGCAATTTATCATTTTAAATTTCTTAATCATAATAAAGTCTTAATAAAAATCGTTCAAAATGGATTGTTTTGCGTTAAAGTCTCCTAAAAATTAGTTAAAAAAATTTGATTGCAACAATCTGAAAATGATTTATATATAATTTTGCACCACTAAAATTGAAAACCTAATATTATAATTAATGAAGAGATTCCCATTATTGTTATGCTTAGTTTATTTGGTAACCACTTCTTTTTATCCTTCGAGTTCTGAAGATTTTTCTCAGCCCAAGATAAGTATTAAAGAAATTAAACTGAGTCCAAAAAAGAATTTCTCACCACAAAATCCAGCAGAAGAACTCTACAAAGAACTTCAGTTTACGGATGAAACATTGAATTTTGAAGTCTTCGAAAAAGCATTTTTGGGATTCCAAAATTTAAAAAGCTCCGGAAAATTGGAACCGTCGGCTAAGTTGCTTTCGGTTTGTGATTTTAGTTTGTCTTCTAACAGGAAACGACTTTGGGTCATAGATTTGGGTGAGAAAAAGGTGTTGTTCAACACATGGGTAGCACACGGAAAAGGAACCGGCGAAGAGTTTGCCACCAACTTTTCCAACACAGAAGATTCGCACCAGTCGAGTATGGGTTTCTATGTTACGGAACAGACCTATAACGGTGATAATGGCTATTCTATGAGATTATTCGGGATGGACAAAGGCTATAATGATTCTGCTTTGGAAAGATGTATTGTGATGCACGGCGCCAAATATGTAAGCGAAGATTTTATCAAATCTGAAAAAAGATTGGGAAGAAGTTGGGGTTGTCCAGCGGTTCCTATGAGTTTGGCAAAACCGATTATCAATACCATAAAAAACCGAACTTGTTTGTTCATATATTTTCCAGACCAGAATTATCTGGCAAGTTCTCAATGGTTGAAAAATGTTGAAAAAACGGATTCGATCCTTGATTCTCCAAATGAAAATATGGCAACGAATTAAGAATTGTATTTCTAGAAAATATTAAAAAACCCATTCAGAATTCTGAATGGGTTTTGCTTTTTATTAAGGATTCTTTACTAACAATCTAAATCCTTCTCCGTGAACGTTGATGATTTCCAAACCTTCATCATCTTTCAGAAGTTTTCTCAATTTTGCAATGTAAACATCCATACTTCTTGCTGTGAAATAATTCTCTTTTTTCCAGATTTTTCTCAATGCCAAATCTCTAGGCATAAAGTCGTTTCTGTGAATACATAGCAATTTCAAAAGTTCATTTTCTTTTGGAGAAAGTTTGTATTCGTTTTCGCCAACTCTTAGTTGTCTCAGCATGGAATCGAAGAAAATATTACTGATTTTGAATTGCTCCTGGTCTTCATTTTCCAAAACTGCACTTCTTTGCAGAATAGCTTTGATTTTGTAAAGAAGTAATTCTGTATCAAATGGTTTTGTGATATAATCGTCTGCTCCAATTTGGTAACCTTTTAAGATATCTTCACGCATATTTCTTGCCGTCAAGAAAATAATTGGTGTGTTTTTATCAATTTTCTTTACATCTTCTGCCAAAGAAAACCCATCTTTTTTCGGCATCATTACATCGAAAATGCAGATGTCAAATTCTTTTTCTGTAAACTCTTTCAGTCCCATTTCTCCGTCAGTTGCCAAAGTAACCTCGAAGTTGTTGATTGTCAAATAATCCTTAAGAACTGCGCCAAAACTTTGGTCGTCTTCTACTAATAATATTCTGTTGCTCATAGCTTTTTGATTTAATAATTAATTTGAAGAATTTATATTCTTCATTTTAGTAATATTTTGATTTGTTGTTTAAAATTTGATTTCGATTTTTTCCTTTACATTTTAGTTCTCCTTCATTCAAATCAGTTAATTGTTTATACTATTGGAAGTTTTATCGTAAACGTGCTTCCTTTTCCTTTGTGAGAATCTACGTGGATTTGACCTTTGTGATTTTCGATAATTTTTTTCACATAAGACAATCCCAATCCTTGTCCTTTTACATTATGAACGTTTCCTGTTTCTTCTCGGAAGAATTTTTCAAATATTTTAGCTTTGTTTGTGGATTCCATACCCATTCCTTTGTCGGAAATTTCTATGACGTACCAATTGCCTTCGTTCCTTGTCTTTACCTTTATATCAGGCGTTTCAGGAGAGTATTTGTTGGCGTTGTCTAATAAATTGATTAATGCATTTGAAATGTGAAATTCATCAATCAGAAAATTATATTTAGTCGCCGTGAATTCCGTAGTTAAGCTTCCATTTCGTTCGTTTACAATCAGTCGGAAAGATTCTGCAATACTTTTTATCAATTCTCGTACGTTGGTTTCTTTGAGATGAAGAGGCATTTCGTTTCGTTCCAATTTGGACATATTTAGAACGGTTTCTACTTGCTTTTTCATTCTTAGATTTTCTTGCTTTATCAATCCAGAATAGTATTTGACTTTGTCTGGGTCCGTCGCAATTTTATCATTCGCTAAAGAATCTGTTGCAACTGAGATTGTCGCCAACGGTGTTTTGAACTCGTGAGACATATTATTGATGAAATCCGTTTTGATTTCTGCAATTTTTTTCTGCCTCATCATATAATTAATAGAGATGATATAAATCCCCAAAATCGTTAATAAGGATATGAAAGTTCCCAATAACATTGGCAAATTGTGCTTTACCAAAGAGTAATCTTTTCTCGGGAAAACAAGGGCTAAAGTATAAAGTGTTCTGTCTTTGCTGTCTGTAAAAAGTGGATAAGTATAATTCGTTTTATCTTTTTGGTCTAGGTAAATATTATTCGCTACCGTAGTCAATTGATTGGTTTTATTGATAACCCCAAATCCAAATTTGGTATCAATCCCTTTCAATCTCAATTCTTTACTAATTACAGAATCAATGGTTTTGCTATCGACTCTTTTTTCGATGGGAAGATTGGTTGCACTCAATCTTGCAAACTCTTTCATCTGATAAGAATTATTGTCGATATCGCGACTGATGTTTGTTGTCAAAGGTTCAGGCGAATTTCTTTTCAGTTTTAACTGCCCTTCGTCTTTATAAAGTTTTGTTGTGAATAAAGTGTCTCCTTTTGCAGAAACTGGAATGTTTTGTTTCTCAACAATAGTCGTTTGAAAAAGTATATTTGAACGATTGGCAGAATCGGTACTTTGCTGGATGTAAGTTTTAGTGGGCTGATTGGAAGACGCTAAAACCTCTTTGCCCAAATTATTATATTCCTTATTATAAATCTTATCAACTTCAATTTGGTTAACTTTCTGAGTCGATGTTTCTAAAGCAGAGTAAACTTTGTTAGAAAAATCCTGCTCCAGCGAAGTATATAATTCTTTAATCCAATATAACTGCAATGAAACGAAAACTACCAAAGAAATCGTCATAAATACAGATATTATAGGAATAAACTTGTTGTTCATAAATTTTTTTAAGTTTGAAAAGTTAAAATTACTCTTTTTAAGAATATCTCAATAAAAAAAACGCCTTACAATTATTAAATTTTTCTTAAAACGAGAATATTTAACATTTTATTGTGAATAATCAAAAATTTTGCCATATGAAAACTTTGGTGTGATTTTTTAATATTAATTTTATAAAAAAGAAATCGTTATGAACTCAGAAATTGTTTTTAATAAGGATTCTGACACCGGAGTTTATGTAATGAAGGTTTATAAAGCTGATGTTTCCACACTTTGGGATTACTTCACAAAGTCAGAATTGATTGACCAATGGTGGGCGCCAAAACCTTGGCAATGTGAAACCGAAAAAATGGATTTCCGCGAAAATGGTATTTGGTTGTACGCAATGAAAGGTCCGGATGGAGAAAAAGAATTTGCCTTAGCCAGTTATGGCGAAATAATGCCTCACAGAAGTATTGCTTGGACAGATGCTTTTGCAGATGAAAAAGGGAAAGTCAAAACAGATTTGCCACAAACGGCTTGGCTAATTGGTTTCACAGGAATCGATGAAGGCACAAGAATGACATTCAATCTGCATTTCAATTCCCAAGAAGAACTGAATCAGCTTGTTGAAATGGGATTTGAGGAAAGTTTCATAATGGGACTGAATCAGTTGGAGAATTTGTTAAATCAATGATTTGATAATTTGTTGATTAGGATATTAATCTTAGAATCAACAAATTACCTAATTATCATATCAACTCAATCTCCTCATCTATAAAATATTGGATAATCGCTTTTTTCATTAATAGCGATTGTTCATTGGGTTTCAATTCCGGGAGGTCATCTAACTTTTCGAATTGTGGCCAACCGTCTTCATAATGCGTGAATTTGTAATATCCAAAAGGTTCCAATAACCTGCAAACAGCGATGTGAACCAAATTGACTTTATCATCTTTAGTGAATTTCTGTTGTCCGCTTCCCAATTCCTGAACACCAATAATGAATAGAAGCGTTTCTATTGGAGGGTTTTTCTCAGTTTGAAAGTTAACTTCAAAAAAGTGTTCTATTTTTTTCCAGATTTCGGATTCTGTCATAATTAATTTTTTAAACCTTCAATTTTAAACAAAAACGCATATTCCAAAGCAATTTCTTTCAAACTTTCGAATCTTCCGCTTGCTCCACCGTGGCCGGAACTCATATCAGTTTTGAAAATCAAAATATTATTGTCGGTTTTCAAATCTCTCAATTTCGCCGTCCATTTTGCAGGCTCCCAATACTGAACTTGGGAATCGTGGAAACCGGTTGTTATCAAAGTATTCGGATAATTTTTCGCTTCTATATTATCGTAAGGCGAGTAGGATTTCATATAATCATAATATTCTTTCTCATTCGGATTTCCCCATTCGTCGTATTCTCCCGTTGTCAAAGGAATCGTTTCATCCAACATTGTTGTCACTACATCTACAAAAGGAACCTGCGCGACAATCCCGTTGAAAAGTTCTGGATTGTAATTCATCACAGCTCCCATAAGCAATCCACCTGCGCTTCCGCCCATTGCATAAAGATGTTTTGGAGATGTATAATTTTCTGATATTAAGTGTTTTGCTGCATCGATAAAATCAAAAAATGTATTCTTTTTCTGAAGCATTTTTCCATCTTCATACCATTCACGACCAAGATATTCCCCACCTCTGATATGGGCAATTGCATAAATAAAACCTCTGTCCAAAAGAGATAATCTTACGCTGGAAAAACTTGCATCAACTGTGTGTCCGTAACTTCCGTAACCGTAGAGTAACAATGGAGTGCCAGCAGATTTTTTAGTATCCTTATGATAAACCAAAGAAATAGCAACCTCTTTTCCGTCTCTTGCAGTTGCCCAAATTCTTTCTGAGATATAATTTTCTACAAAGAATTTCCCTCCCAAAACTTCCTGTTGTTTCAGAAGAGCGGTGGTTTTTTCTTTCATATTATATTCGAAAGTGGAAGCTGGTTTGGTTAATGATGTGTAACCGAACCGCAAAATATCTGTGTCAAACTCCAGATTAATACCAATATAAGCAGTGTAAGTCGGATCTGAAAAAGGTAGATAATAGGAGTTATTGTTTTGATTATCAATAATATTAATTTGTAAAAGACCTTTTTCGCGTTCTTCAATCACGAAATAATTCTTGAAAATCTCAAAACCTTCCAACAAAATATTTTCTCTATGCGGAATGAAATCCTGCCAATGTTCCATAGACGGTTTATCAACTTTAGTTTTTACAATCTTGAAATTGGTAGAATCATCTGCATTCGTAATGATGAAAAAATCATCTTCATAATGTTCTACAGAATATTCCAAATCCTCTGTTCTTGGCTGAACAATCTTCCAATCCGCAAAAACATCATTGGCTGGAATAAATCTCATCTCATCTTCGTTAGTGGAGGATGATGCGATGAAAATATACTCCAATGATTTGGTTTTGAAAAGGCTGACATCAAAAGTTTCATCTTCTTCGTGGAAAATCAAAACGTCTTCAGAAGAATCTGTTCCTAATTTATGACGGTAGATTTGGAATGCCCGTAGGCTAGTATCTTTTCTGATGTAGAAAACATGTTCATTATCACCTGCCCAAACTGCTTTTCCAGTAGTGTTTTCTATGATGTCTGGGTAAACTTCTCCCGTTACGATATTCTTGAAAAAAATGGTATAAATCCGTCTTCCAACTGTATCTGTAGAATAAGCAATAATTTCATTATCAACACTTACAGAAATACTTCCTGTCTCGAAAAATGCTTCGTCTCCCGCCAGAATATTGGCATCCAAAAGTATTTCTTCTTCGTTTTCCAAAGTCTGAAACTTTCTGGAAAAAATTGGATATTCTCTACCATCCTCATAACGAACTAAGTACCAATATCCATTGAAAAAATATGGTAACGACTCGTCATCTTTTTTGTAACGCGCCTTCATCTCCTCAAATAATTCGTTTTGGAGATCTTCGGTATCCTTCATCACAAAATCTGTATAAGCATTTTCTTCCTCAAGATATTGGATCACATCGGGATTCTCTCTTTCGTTAATCCAGAAATAAGGATCATTTCTTTTATCGTTATGGATTTCTAGAAGTTTATCTATTTTTTTAGCTTGTGGAGCGTTCATTCTATTTGAAAGTATTAGTCTGAAGAATTTTCAGATGTAACAAAAGTAAACAAAAAACCATCCCGAAAATTCGGGACGGTCTTGATTTATGTGGTCAATAATTATTTATTGATACTTCTAACGTATTTTTCTATAGCCATTGTCATAGATGGCGTTTCTTTGGTTGGTGCCATTACGTTGACAGTCAATCCAGCTTCTTCGGCTGCTGCCTGAGTCGTCGTCCCAAAAACAGCAATTTTTGTATCTTCTTGTTTGAAATCCGGGAAATTGATTCCTAAAGATTTGATTCCTTGATGACTGAAGAATACTAACATATCATAATCTTTGATGTTGATATCCGTCAAATCACTTGGAACTGTTTTGTACATTATTGCTCTTGTCCAGTCTAGGTTGGCAGCATCTAAAACCTTCGGGATTTCTGGTGTCAAAACATCAGAAGAAGGTAAAAGATATTTTTCAGAAGGATGTTTTTTGAACAAAGCTGCTAAATCTGAAAAATTCTTCTCACCAAAGCTGATTTTTCTTTTTCTATAAACAATGTGTTTCTGCAAGTAGTTGGCAATTGCTTCCGACTGGCAGATGTAACGCATAGAATCCGGAACGTTGAATCTCATTTCCTCAGCAAGACGAAAATAATGGTCAATCGCATTCTTACTCGTAAAAATAACGCCTGTATATTGAGTCAGGTCTATTTTCTGAGTTCTGAGTTCTTTCGCATCCACACCTTCTACGTGTATAAAAGGACGAAAATCAATTTTGATTTTCTCTTTTTTCGCTATTTCCAAATAAGGTGAAGATTCATTCGGAGCGGGCTGTGACACTAAAATAGATTTGATTTTCATCTTAAAATGTGTATGTTACATTTAATAAAATAAGAATTTCCAAAGTACCAATACCGGTACTATTTGAAGCGTGCAAATATACAAAAATTTATAATACCAGTTTTCTGGCAAAATGGATTGTTTGTGGAATAAGTATATTAAGTTTTTCAAAATAAAAGAAAAAATAACCAGACCAATGATGAAATAGAAATATTTCACCAAGTCAACCGGAAAGTAATACAGTGCAAATGATGCCACAATAAAAGCGATTGATTCCAAAAAATAGAATTTGCTCGAGACCAACGTGAGTTCTTTCAGATTTTTAGCGCTTCCAACGCTGGAGTAGAAAAAGAAAGTGAGAATGTTCCTTACAATGTCAAAACTCAACAACGTCAAAAACGTAAATCCGAATTTGTTGATTTCAAATCCGAAGAATTTTATTTCTGATAAAAACTTTGGAACAATCGGGACAAATTGAGATAACAAAAGTGCTGTCATCACACACTTTACAATAGAAATGATGACCCAAGAAGGCGTAAGGTTATTAGAATCTTCAATTTTCTGAAGCAATAAATCCTTGATATTGGCATCTCTCTGGAAAACAGACAACAGAATAATGTATATAAAGATACTCCCAAGAATACAGTATACCACCCAATCATTATGTTCCGTGATTCTAATCAACTTCAAAAATTTTTGCAAAAATAAGAATTAGAAATGGCTAATGGGAAAATTAATTATTAAATATTCTGGTTAAAAAAAGTTAATTTACAATCCATCAAAAAATCATTAGCGATTAAAGATTATCTTTGCGAATTATTTCTCGGATGAAGAAACTTGTCATAATTCCAACTTACAACGAAAAAGAAAACATCGAAAAAATCATTTCGGCGGTTTTTGATTTGCAACAGGATTTTCACATTTTGGTTGTAGATGATTCTTCACCAGACGGAACTGCGGAAATTGTAAAAAGCTTAAGAGAGAAATATCCACTTCAACTTCACTTGACTGTTAGGAAAATCAAGGATGGTTTGGGTAAGGCTTACATTCACGGATTTCAGTGGGCAATTCATAACGAGTATGATTTTATTTTTGAGATGGATGCCGATTTTTCTCACAATCCGAAAGATTTAATCAAACTTTATGAAGCCTGCAAAAATGCAGATATGTCCGTTGGTTCCAGATATTCGCAAGGTGTGAATGTGGTAAACTGGCCGATGGGAAGAGTTTTGCTCTCTTATTTCGCTTCAAAATATGTGCGTTTTGTGCTCGGACTTCCGATTCACGATACAACCGCGGGATTTGTTTGTTTTAGAAAAGAAACATTGATTGCAATAGGTTTAGACAAAATCAAACTGAAAGGTTACGGTTTCCAAGTCGAGATGAAATACCGTGTTTTCAAGAAAAACCTTAAAATTGTGGAAGTTCCAATTATTTTCACAGACAGAACGGAAGGCGAAAGTAAAATGAATGGCGGCATTATCCAAGAAGCTGTTTTCGGTGTTTTGAATCTTAAATGGAAAAATCTAATCGGAAAATTGTAGTGATTATGAAATATTTCTTTTATATATCAATGATTTTCTGTGTTTTGTCTTGCGAAGAAGCGATACAGAAACCTGCACATATTTTGCCCGAAGAGAAAATGTCTGAGATTATTGCAGATTTTGCCATCAATGATCAGAGTTACAACATCGGAGGAAATATCAATACAGAAAATGCGACAAGATTTATTCTGAAGAAATATAATATCAAGGGTCAATTATTTTCGGACAGTTATAAGTATTATATGACGAAGCCGGAAAATTTGAAAGATATTATGAATAAGGCTCAAGACATAATCAAGTCAAAAGACCCAAAAGCGGAAGCTTACATCAATAAGAAATTAAAAGAAACTAACGCAAACGGAACTGTTCCTGCACAAGCGAGATAATCGTGACAGCAAACAAGTTTTATTCGGTAAAATAATAGCCGAAGCGAAAATTAAGATCTACAAATGAAATTTTTTGAAATCGAAAAAACTTCAGAGTCCAAAGCGAGAGCTGGAGTCATTACGACAGACCACGGACAAATCCAAACCCCGATTTTTATGCCAGTTGGAACTGTTGCATCGGTGAAAGCCGTTCATCAGAGAGAACTGAAAGAAGATATAAAAGCCCAAATTATTTTAGGAAATACCTACCATTTGATGCTTCGTCCAAAGATGGACATTATGGAGCAGGCGGGCGGACTTCACAAATTCATGAATTGGGACAGACCAATCTTGACGGATTCTGGTGGCTATCAGGTTTTTTCTTTGGCAAAAAGCAGAAAAATTACTGAAGAAGGTGTGAAATTCAAATCGCATATCGACGGTAGTATGCACTTTATGTCGCCGGAAGTTTCTATGCAAATCCAAAGACAAATTGGGGCAGATATTTTTATGGCATTTGATGAGTGTATTGCTTATCCAAGTGATTATAATGCTGTGAAAACCTCAATGGAACTCACGCATCGTTGGCTGAAAAGATGTATTGATTGGACTGAAGAAAACAAAGAATTGTACGGTCACAAACAGAGATTGTTCCCGATAGTTCAAGGCTCTTGTTATTCGGATTTGAGGAAAATTTCGGCTGAGGTTATTTCAGAAGCTGGAGCAGAAGGTAACGCTATTGGCGGGCTTTCCGTAGGTGAGCCGGAAGACGAAATGTACAGAATCACAAATGAAGTAACGGACATTTTACCAAAAGACAAACCAAGATATTTGATGGGTGTTGGGACACCTTGGAATATTCTGGAAAGTATTGGTTTTGGTGTGGATATGATGGATTGTGTGATGCCAACGAGAAACGCCAGAAATGCAATGCTTTTCACTTGGCAAGGTGTGATGAATATGAAAAACGAAAAATGGAAAGCAGATTTTTCACCTTTGGATGAGTTTGGAACAAGTTATGTGGACCAAGAATACAGCAAAGCTTATGTGCGTCATCTTTTCGTAGCGAAAGAATATTTGGCAAAACAAATTGCATCGATCCATAACCTGGCTTTTTATCTCGATTTAGTGAAAGTAGCGAGAGAACATATTGTTGCCGGCGATTTTTATCAATGGAAAGATTCGATTATTCCGCAGTTGAAACAAAGGCTGTAAAAGAAAAAAGATTTTAAATCAATTATCAATCATCATTTATCAATTATAACTCGATGAAAATCATAGACCTTTACGTCATCAAAAAATATTTGGGAACCCTCATTTTTATGTTGGTGTTATTATCTGTGATTATTATGGTGGTGGATGTTCAGGCAAAAACCCCGAGGATTGAGAGCAACGGATTTACAGTTGGTTATTTTTTACTGAATTTCTATCCATTTTGGATTATGAATCTGATTTTGACATTTATGTCGATTCTTGTTTTTATCACTGTGATTTTCTTCACATCCAGAATGGCGAATAATACAGAGATTGTTGCGATTGTCAGCAGTGGAGCGAGTTTTCACAGATTTGCAAGACCTTATCTTATCACTTCTTTGCTGATTGCATTTATCACTTTGGCGGTCAATCACTTCATTTTGCCTTGGTCCAATATCAAGAAAAATGTTTTGGAACCTTACACTTATAATGCGATTAATAAAGAAAAACTTTTGGGAAATATGACCATCGCTTCGAACATCAATCCAAGCGAATATATCTTTGTCAACAGCTACAACAAAAAGGAAAATCGAGGGACAGGTTATATGTATCAGAAATTTGATAAAAACAAGAATTTGGTTTATCAAATTACAGGAACTGATATCCAATGGGATGCGAAGAAAAAGAACTTCGCTATCAGCAATTATACGGAAAGAACTGTAAAAAAAGATAATACAGAGATTCTAGGAAATGGACCAACAAAGACTCAGGATTTCAAATTACCACCTTCCGAGCTATTTCCGGACAAACTGGTAGCTCAAAACAAAACTACGCCAGAATTATTAGAAATGATAAAGCGTGAAAGAATGAAAGGGAATAATAACGTAACTTCCTTTTACAATGAACTTTATCAAAGAACATCAATGCCAGTTTCTATTATTATTCTGACGTTTTTAGGCTTGTCATTATCATCAGAAAAAAAACGTGGAGGATTAGGTTTGAACCTCGCTTTAGGAATCGCTTTGGCATTTTTATTCGTCTTCTCTTTCCAAGTTCTGAACGTTGTTTCCGAGAACAAAACCTTAACGCCTTTGTTGGCGATGTGGCTGCCAAATATCATATTTGCGCCCATTGCTGCTTATCTTTATATCAAAAGAGCGAATCAGTAATTATATTAAGTTTTTATTTGGGCAGCTTTTTCCGTCTTCCACTCCCAATCTTTTTTGCAGACCCTTTCAGGATAAATAGAAATTGAAGTACACGCAAAAAAGGATTTCCGTTCAAGCCGGGCTGCGATAATTCAGTGCGTTAGAGAATGACTAATATAATAAGGCAATTTCTTTGTGAAAGAACTTTTGCAAGCCTTCATTTTCCAAATCAATCCAAAGGAAACCATTTTTGTCAGTGTTTTTTATTATGCCATTTTGGCGCACATCGTTTTTCTCAAATACCGAAATCTCTTCTTTTCTGAACAGATTCTGGTTGTAGTAATCCAAAATTTCCTCTTCAGAAGGAAAGTTTTCTAATCTTGATATTACACTTTGATGAAATTGACTTACAAATTCCGTCAAATCAAAACTTAATCCTGTGGTAGTCAAAACCGAACCTGCTTTAGGAATATGAGAAAAATCTTCTTGTAAAATATTGATTCCGATTCCCAATATGTAAAATTCCTGATGATTGACTTTCTTTTTTTCGATAAGGATTCCACAAACTTTTTTTCCATTAAGAATAACATCATTTGGCCATTTTATTTTAGCTTTGGCATTGGTCAGATTGGCAAGAAAATCACGAACAATAATAGCGGTATAATAATTGAGAGATGTATCAGAGATATTGATTTTAGAAGTTTTTATCGCGATGCTGTAGGCAAGATTTTGATTAGGAATTACGCGCCACTCATTTCCATATTGTCCACGACCTTTGGTTTGATTAAAAGTAAAAACGGCAGTTGATTCGTCATCTCTTAAAAGAGACAAAATTTCGTCATTGGTAGAAAAACATTCTTCAAGATGTATAATGTGGCTCATTTAGGAAAACTTTAAGAGATTATTAGGAACTAAACAAAAGATAAATAGATAAAAATCAATAAATTTGCAAATTAGACAATTTTTTGAATGAGTAAAAGTACAGAAAAACAATTATTGGTAGACAAAATCGTAGAAGCGATTCAAGATACAAAAGGAGAAGACATTCAAATCTTCGACTTATCCAACATAGAAAACGCAGCAGCAGGAACATTTATCATCTGCAGTGGAAACTCAAACACGCAGGTTTCTGCAATCGCTGGTAACGTAGAAAAAAAAGTTAGAAACGAACTCAACGACAGACCTTGGCACGTAGAAGGGACTGAGAACTCTATGTGGGTTTTGGTAGATTACGTTTCTGTAGTGGTTCACATTTTCCAAAAAGAAATCCGCGAATATTACGATATCGAGGAACTTTGGGGAGATGCCAAAATCACGAAAATAGAAAGCTAAAAACAGATGCGTTTTGCATCAACAATTTTTAAAAAATAAGAATGAATAACAAAGGATTCAATTGGTTTATACCGGTTTTGTTGGGACTTATTTTACTGATTTTTCTTCCAGGACTTTTGGGAGATTCTATGGTGAAAAATATAGATGAAAAAGATTTTTACGGTCTGGTACAACAAGGCAAGGTAAACGAGATAATGGTTTTCAAGGATAATTCCAAAGCCGATGTTTATCTTACCAAAACAGCAAAAGCAGAATTAGAAAAAGGAGAGAAAAAAAGCGACCCACTTTCTGTAATCAATATCAAGCCAAATCCGGATTTTGTATTGACTTACGGGGATTTGAGATATTTTCAAGAGAAATTTGATACAATCAATTCCAAACTTCCGAAGCCCGCTACAATGGAATTTGGGAAAAGCCAAAGCGGAATGTCTGAGATATTCTTCACGGTATTGATTTGGGGAGGGTTCTTCGCATTGATTTATTTCTTCATCTTCAGAAAAATGGGCGGTGGTGCAGGAGGTCCTGGTGGACAAATCTTCAGTATAGGAAAATCCAAAGCCAAATTATTTGATGAGAAAGATAAATTACAAGTAACTTTCAAAGATGTTGCAGGATTAGAAGGTGCTAAAGAAGAAGTGCAAGAAGTTGTAGATTTCTTGAAGAATTCTGAAAAATATACAAAATTGGGAGGTAAAATCCCAAAAGGTGTTCTTTTGGTAGGCCCTCCAGGAACTGGTAAAACTTTGCTGGCGAAAGCTGTTGCAGGTGAAGCTAAAGTTCCTTTCTTTTCACTTTCTGGTTCAGATTTCGTAGAGATGTTTGTTGGAGTTGGAGCTTCCAGAGTTAGAGATCTTTTTGCTCAAGCTCGTGCGAAATCCCCAGCAATTATTTTCATCGATGAAATTGATGCGATAGGTAGAGCAAGAGGAAAAGGCGGTTTCCAAGGTGGTAATGATGAACGCGAAAATACATTGAATCAGTTACTTACGGAAATGGACGGTTTTGGAACTGATGTGAATGTCATCGTAATGGCTGCAACCAACAGAGCTGATATTTTGGACAAAGCATTGATGAGAGCCGGGCGTTTTGACCGTTCTATCTATGTAGACCTTCCGGAATTGCACGAGAGAAAACAAATCTTCGATGTGCATTTGAAAAAAATCAAATTAGACGATTCTATCGATAGAGAATTTTTGGCAAAGCAAACACCAGGTTTCAGTGGAGCTGATATTGCGAATGTTTGTAACGAAGCTGCTCTTATCGCGGCAAGAAATTCTCACGAAGCTGTAAATAAACAAGATTTCTTGGATGCTGTTGATAGAATCATCGGTGGACTTGAAAAGAAAAATAAAGCAATCAAACCTTCTGAAAAAAGAAGAGTCGCTTTCCACGAAGCTGGTCACGCAACAATCTCTTGGTTAGTAGAACACGCAGCACCACTTCTGAAAGTAACAATTGTTCCTAGAGGACGTTCATTGGGTGCAGCTTGGTATCTACCGGAAGAAAGACAGTTAACGACGACTCAACAAATGTTAGACGAGATTTGTGCAACCTTGGGAGGAAGAGCAGCAGAACAAGCTGTTTTCGGAAACATTTCTACAGGCGCTTTATCGGACCTTGAAAGAGTAACCAAGCAAGCGCAAGCAATGGTTACTATTTACGGACTGAATGATAAAGTAGGAAACATTTCTTACTATGACAGTTCAGGACAATCTGAATATAGCTTCGGAAAACCTTATTCTGAGCAAACAGCAAAGTTGATTGACGAAGAAATATCGAAGTTAGTAGAAACTCAATATCAAAGAGCAATTACTATTCTTACCGAAAATAGAGACAAGCTAGATGCTTTGGCTAATAAATTACTGGAAAAAGAAGTGATTTTCCGTGAAGATCTTGAAGAAATCTTTGGAAAACGCGCTTGGGATCCAGAATTAACTGAAAAACCTGTGTCTAGTGTAGATAACCCTGCTGATGCTGGAAATGTCTTAAATACAGAGAGTTAAATTGATGATCTATTCATAAAACAATAAAAAAATCCTAAATAATTTAGGATTTTTTTATTAAAATAAAGTTTTGGTTTTTAGAGTATTATAATAATTCTTTACATTTGTAATAATTAATAAAAAAGCACAGAAATTGAGTCTGTTTAAGAAAATCGTAAATAAGATAATGAACCAGCCCGAAGAGGCCGAACCAGATGTTACAAAACTGGCGGATCAACTTCGCGATGCAGATTTGGATTATAAGTTTGCACAACTTTTTACGCATTCTGGTGGCTTTTTCAATTATTGTGCAGACGAGTCGGAAGCTTTGCAGACACTTAATCAGATTGTAAAAATCGAGCACATTAATAATGTGTTTTGCTGGGATCAGGATTTGAAAAATTTTCTTGATGTAATCAAAACGGCTAACTCGCCTGAACTTACAGAAGATAACGACGCCGCTTTTATCACTTGCGAATACCTGATTGCTTTTGATGGCAGAATAATGCTGTCACACAATAATATTCTACATTATCATTCCTCACGATTACCAAGTAAAATTATCATTATGGCGAATGTTTCTCAGATAGCAAGCAATTTGAACGAGGCTATGATGAAGGTAAAACGTGCAGGAAACCTTAAAAATTTGACTTCTATCAGCGGGAGTCAGTCCAAATTGGATACTCCGAATAAGGATAATACCAAACTTTTCTTACTTTTGCTGGAAGATTAAATTTCAGTTTTGGATAAAAATTTCATTCAGCGTTCTGTTTCGGGACTTGTATATGTTCTGGTTATAGCGATTTGCACCACACCTTTGGGAGAGTATCTGTTCAGCAGTTTTCTGCCAGAAGTCAAGCAACAATATCTTTTTTACGGATTGATAACATTCTTCCTTGTTGTAGGTCTTTATGAATGTATCAAGATTATGAAATTTGATAACAGCATCTACAAATGGCTGGTTTTTCCGATTTCTGCATTTATCTATTACAATTTCACGAAACGCTTTTTCTACCACGGTTTTTTCTTTGATTATAACTTCAGTGAGATGTTGTCTTTGGCATTAATTCCAATTGCTGCGATTACACTTTTCAAATATTCCCGTGAACTTTATTTCGAAAATGGTAAATTAATTTTTACTGTGGTTTATCTGGCGTTGCCTTTTGGTTTTGCTTTAGGATTACCGAAATTCAGTACATTGGATTCAAGTAAATCTTTTACTTTAGAAGTTTTTATGCTTTTTGTTTTGATCTGGAGCAGTGATACTTTTGCTTATCTCACAGGAAAATTCTTCGGAAAACATAAAATGGCGCCAAGAATTTCTCCAAAGAAAACTTGGGAAGGTTTTGCTGGAGGCGTAGTTTTGACATTGATATTAGGATTCTTCGTAGAACAATATTTTCTTGAACTGAGAGGGAATTGGATGATTGTCGGATTCCTTGTTTCCGTATTTGCGCCATTGGGAGATTTGGTAGAAAGTCAGTTAAAGCGTAGTTTTGCGGTTAAAGACAGCGGAAACATTATTCCCGGTCACGGTGGTATTCTTGATAGACTAGACAGTTTTATTATTTGTGCACCCGTTATTTACTTATATTTTATTTTAGAAAAATTAGTTTAAAATTAATTATATGAAACTTCATAAAGAATCGAAAGGAACCTTGATTGTTGCCATTTTGTTCATTGCATTTATCGGAACCATATCTATTTATTATTTACAATTATGGTCTTTGGTTATTCTGATTCCATTGTTGGTAATGTTAGGATTGATTTTCTGGTTTTTTCGAGTTCCAACAAGAGCCATTTTGGAGCATATAGAAAATGTAATTGCACCAGTAGATGGAAAAGTGGTAATGATAAAAGAAGTTTTCGAAGATGAGGTTTTGAAGGCCAATTGTATTCAGGTTTCTATCTTTATGTCACCGTTGAATGTTCATATTTGCCGTTATCCTGTAAGTGGTGAAGTAAATTACAAAAAATACCACCCAGGAAAATATCTAGTTGCTTGGCACGAAAAATCTTCTACCGAAAACGAAAGAACTACGGTTGGTGTAAAAAGTTTGACCAATCATCAAGTGGTTTTCCGTCAGATTGCTGGTTATGTTGCAAGAAGGATTGTTTTCTATTGTAATGTTCAGGATAGTGCTAAAGCCGGACACGAGTTTGGTTTCATCAAGTTTGGTTCCAGAATGGATGTTTTCCTGCCTTTGGATACAGAGATTCTTTGTAAAATTGGAGACAAGACAAAAGGAGGTTTGGATGTAATTGCCAGACTTAGAGATTAAAATTTCAAAATTTATAAAATAGAAAGAGACTTATTATTAAGTCTCTTTTTTTGTTCATCCGGGAATTCTACAGTTCGGTCTGGGTTTTCAACGATTCGGTCTGATAATTTTCTTTTTGATGTTCCAACGCTATACTTTTGAACTATCAAATAAATTAAAAACAATGAAAACATCAGTATTCTTCACCCTATTCTTAATTTTATTATCAATCTTTTCTAAAGCTCAGATGGATGACAAATTCTATCAACCTAAGAAAGAAATGAAACCTTTAGAATTCAAAAATATCGAAAACGTTAGTTTACCAGTTATAGGGGACACCATCACGGCGGTAGTTCTAAAGCCAGAATCAAAATCCATCAAAAAAACCATTTTATTCTTCCACGGAACCAGCGGAAATATCTCGACTTATCAATACATCACGAAACCCTTAGTAGAAGACGGATTTCAAGTTGTAATGGTGGACGTGAGAGGCTACGGAAAATCAACAGGGAAACCAACACATCTGAATGTTGCAGAAGATGGTCAAAAAATGCTCGATTATCTATTGACCCGCCAAGATGTCAAGAATACAAAAATCTATATTTATGGCGCTTCTTTGGGGGCTCAGATTTCGACACACTTGGCTAAGGATAATCAATCCAAAATCTCAGGACTGATTTTGGACGGCGGAATGTCATCTTTCACAGATATTGCCATCAAATTTAAACCGGAAATGAAAGAAGTTATTGAGAGGTACGTTGTTTCTCCATATTCTGTAAAAGAAGATATCAAAGCTTTGAAAGGACTTCCAAAATTGTTTCTTTACAGTAAAAGCGACTCGACAGTTCCTTTTGAGCACGGACAAGTCATTTATAACAATGCACCAGAACCTAAGCAGTTTTTAGAATTTTCCGGAGAACACATCCAAGCGATGGTTGTTGACAAGGATAGAGTGGTGAAAGCAATTGAGCAATTATAATACAAAAAGGAAGATTAAATCAATCTTCCCTTTCATTTTTTAGCTTAATAATACTTCGTACTTTTTTCTGTTATCAATCAGTATCCAAAGATTGATTAATAAAAGAATAACAGCGATAATTCTACCTTCGTGGGTTAGAAACAAAGTGAAGTTGTGAAGTACAATCCCAATCATTATTGGCAAAATTACAATCGCACCCAAAGCTCTGGTTTTTGGGATGATGAATAATAATCCTCCAACCAGTTCAACCGCACCAATTAATGGCATTAGTCAGACGATTTCTCCAAAAGCGGCAAACAATTTCATTTGCTCCGGTTTCATTTCCGGCATTGGCATATAATGCAGAAACTTGTCTAATCCAGCATTGATAAACATCAAACCGAAAAGTAGGCAAAGAATAAATTTCACATATTTTATAAGATGAATAGTTTTTGAGTTGAAATTTGAATTAATTCTTTTTCTAATTTCAAAAAATCCGCTTGCGAAATTTCACAAACGGATGATATTTTAAAATGAATTTAAGGAAATACTTACTTCAAAGCGATTTCTATAACTTCACTCATGTTTTTTACATAATTGACTTTCAGTTGTTTCAGATAATCTTTTTTGATTTCTTCCACATCTTTTCTATTCGCCTCACAAAGAATCACTTCCTTGATTCCAGCTCTTGTTGCAGCCAACAATTTTTCCTTAATTCCGCCAACTGGAAGAACTTTTCCACGAAGTGTAATCTCGCCTGTCATCGCCAAATGCGGTTTCACTTTTTTGTTTTTAAAGCTAGAAACCATAGAAGTCAACATTGCAATTCCGGCAGAAGGTCCGTCCTTTGGCGTTGCGCCTTCCGGAACGTGAACGTGGATATTTTTCTTCTCGATATCATCTTCCGAAATTCCTAATTCCTCGTAATGGGCTTTGATGAATTCCAATGCAATCGTAGCCGATTCTTTCATCACATTTCCAAGATTTCCGGTCATTGTCAAACCGCCTTTTCCTTTGGAAAGAATACTTTCGATGAACAAAATATCGCCTCCGACGCTTGTCCAAGCCAAACCAGTTACTACGCCTGGAACATCAGTAATTTCTGATAAAGTTTTCGGTCTTGGAACTCCAAGAATTTCGTCAACTTTATCTACAGAAATTTTCGGGTCAAAATCTTTTTCCATTGCAATCTGAAGCGCAACCCAACGTGCAATTCCTGCAATTCTCTTTTCTAACTTTCTTACACCACTTTCCGAAGTATGAGCTTCGATGATATGTTTTAATTCAGGGTTTCCTAGTTTTAAGGATTTAGCATCCAAACCATTTTCCTGAAGTTGTTTTTTAATCAAATGTCGCTTGGCAATTTCGATTTTCTCTTCCAAAGTATAACCAGCAATGCTAATAACTTCCATTCTGTCCAACAAAGGTGTTTGAATGGTAGAAAGCGAATTAGCAGTTGCAATGAACATCACTTTGGAAAGGTCATAACCCATTTCCAAGAAATTATCGTAGAAATTGTTATTTTGTTCAGGGTCAAGAACTTCTAATAATGCAGAACTTGGGTCACCGTGTACGCCTTGTCCTATTTTATCAATCTCATCCAAAACAATTACGGGATTGGAAGTTCCGGATTTTTTGATGGATTGAAGAATTCTTCCCGCCATCGCTCCGATATATGTTTTTCTGTGTCCACGGATTTCACTTTCGTCGTGCAAACCGCCAAGCGAAACTCGAACATATTTTCTGCCAAGTGCATCAGCAATAGATTTTCCAAGTGAAGTTTTTCCAACTCCTGGAGGCCCAACCAAACAAAGAATCGGAGATTTCATATCATTTTTCAATTTCAAAACAGCGATGTGTTCCAAAATTCTTTTCTTGATATCTTCTAATCCGAAATGTTCTTTATCCAGAAGTTTTTCGGCTTTGTTAAGGTCAAAATGGTCTTTGGAGTAATGTTCCCAAGGCAAATCTGTAAAGAAATCCAAATAATTTCTCTGAACATTAAAGTCCGGAGAATTTGGGTGTTGTCTCTGTAATCTTTGTATTTCCTTTTGGAAATGCGCTTCTACATCAGCACTCCATTTTATTTTAGACGCTTTTTTCTTGATTTCATCCGCATCAGATTCAGCTCCACCTCCTAACTCATCCTGAATCGTTCTAATCTGTTGATTTAGAAAATATTCCCTTTGTTGTTTGTCAAGGTCTTTGCTTGTTTTTTGATGGATTTGATTTTTCAATTCCAAATGACGGAAATCCTCATGCATCAATTCGTACAAAGTTCTCGCACGCCCAAGCAAGGATTTTTCGTCCAGCAATTTTTGCTTTTTATCTGAAGGATAATTTCCGTTTGCAGAGATGAAGTTCAACAAATCTTCCTGTCCATCGATATTCTTAAGCGCAAATTGAGCAGCATTCGGAATGTTTGGGTCGATGTTGATGATTTTCTCAGCCAAATCCTTGATGTTATCCATCAAAGCGGTGAATTCTTCTTTGTCTTTTGGCTGCGTATCTTTTTGTTTGGTGATTTCTGCTAAAAAATAAGGTTCCTGGGAAACAAATTTCTTAACCTTGAATCTCTGAACACCTCTTGTTATCGCAGTAATATTACCTTCTGGAAGTTTGATGATTTTGATAATCTTAGCCAAAGTTCCGATTGCATAAAGGTCTTTCTCAGTTGGATTTTCCTCATTCGGATTTTTCTGACTGATGATTCCGATGTACTTGTTTTCCTTTTGAGCGTCTTCCAGCAATTTTTTGGATTTTTCTCTTCCAGCGGTAATTGGTGTTACCACTTTCGGAAACATTACCATATTTCTTACAGGAAGAATAGGGAAAAGCGTTTGGGATTCATCGCTATCCTTAGTATCGAAGTCAGAGAAGTTAATTTCTTCAGCAATTATTCCGAGACCTTCATCAAGAATCTCTTCAAAATTGATATTTTCAAATTCTGTCATAATATAGTTGATGACATATTGTCATTAATCTTAATGGATGTAAAGATTGATTCTCTATATTTCTTAGAAAATCAATCTGGTTCTATGTTGGATTATAATTTCACAAGAGGTATGCCACAGGAAAAAAGGATACAATTTGTCAGATAATAGAAAAACCCTTCCAAATCTGAAAGGGTTTTTAGTTTTTATTTGAATTGATTTAAAACAACATTCTCTGCGCTTTTTTCACGCCTTCAACCAGAATATCAATCTCTTCCAAAGTATTGTAGACTGCAAAACTGGCGCGAACAGTTCCAGCAATGTTGAAGAAATCCATAATCGGTTGTGTACAATGATGTCCGGTTCTGACGGCAATTCCCATTTTATCGAGAATCATTCCTGTGTCAGAAGCAATTCCTGCACCTTCCAAATTGAAAGAAACAACACCAGTTCTATTGGCTTTTTCGCCGTAGATTTTGATTCCGTCCAGTTCCAGAAGTTTTTTCTGAGCGTAAGAAAGAAGTTCATTTTCGTGGATTTGAAGATTATCGTGACCAATTTGATTAATGAAATCAACAGCTGAACCAAGAGCAATATTTCCGCCCACATTTGGTGTTCCAGCTTCGAATTTGAAAGGCAGACCTGCATAAGTTGTTTTCTCGAAACTACAAACCGCAATCATTTCGCCACCGCCGTGGAACGGATGAAGATTTTCCAATACAGATTCTTTTCCATAAAGAATTCCGGTTCCCATTGGCGCGTACATCTTGTGTCCTGAGAAAACAAAGAAATCGCAGTCCAGTTTCTGAACATCGATTTTGAAATGCGGCGAAGATTGCGCGCCATCTATCAAAACATAAGCGTTGGAAAGTCTTCTTGTTTTTTCAATAATTTGTTCGATTGGATTAATGATTCCCAAAGCGTTAGAAACTTGATTTACAGATACAACTTTCGTTTTTTCGTTAAGCCAAGAATCCAAAACATCGATTTGAAGAATTCCGTTTTCGTCCATTGGAATGACTTTCAGTTTTGCGCCAGTTCTTTCGCAAAGCATTTGCCACGGAACAATGTTGGAATGATGTTCCAAATATGAAATGATAATCTCATCATCTTTCTTAATCTGATTCGTCAAAGCATAAGCCACCAAATTGATTCCTTCCGTTGTTCCTTTGGTAAAAATAACTTCGTAATCGTGCTTTGCATTGATGAACCTTTGGATTTTCTGTCTGGAAAGTTCCATTTCTTCCGTCGCAATCTGACTCAATGTGTGAATCCCGCGATGAACATTGGCATTGATGGTTTCGTAATATTTTTCCCAAGTTTCTAAAACTGAAATCGGTTTTTGAGATGTTGCAGCGTTGTCTAGATAGACTAATGGTTTTCCGTTTACCTGCTGATTCAGAATTGGGAATTGTGTTCTTATGTTGTTGATATCAAACATTTTGGATGTAGATATTAGATGTTAGAATTTAGATGTTAGATTGAAATCCAATGTTTAAAACGTTGAATTGTTGCAGCCCGACTTGAGCGGAAATCCTTTTTTGCGTGTTCTTCAATTTTTTCTGAACTGAAATCTTCTTGCAAAAAAGATTGGGAGCGGAAGGCGGATAAAGCTGCCCAAATAATTAAAATGGTGTTTGTAATTATTTAGAATGGGTCAAAGTTACGGCAAAATTTATTAAAAATTTCGATGTTAAATATTTATAAAATGAGTGCGATAATTGGATTAAGGAATAATTATTGAGTATTTTTGACCAATTCATTTATTAATAACAAAATAAATACGAAACTATGGCATTCGAATTACCAAAATTAGCTTATTCGTACGATGCGTTGGAACCAACAATCGATGCGAAAACAATGGAAATCCACCACACTAAGCACCACCAAGCTTATGTGGATAATCTTAATAATGCAATTGCAGGAACAGATCTTGAAGGAAAATCTCTTGAAGAAATCCAAAAAACAGGTACAGATAAACCAGCCGTGAGAAATAACGGAGGCGGACATTTTAACCACTCACTTTTCTGGGAACTTTTGACTCCAGGCGGAAGCAAAGAGCCGGTTGGAAATGTGAAAGCTGAAATCGAGAAAATCGGTGGTTTTGAGAAATTCAAAGAAGATTTCTCTAACGCAGCTAAGACTAGATTTGGTTCTGGTTGGGCTTGGTTGGTGAAAAATTCTGACGGTTCTGTGGTTGTTTCTTCAACTCCGAATCAAGATAACCCACTAATGCCGGTTGCTGATGTACAAGGAACTCCAATTCTTGGATTGGATGTTTGGGAGCACGCTTATTACCTAAATTACCAAAACAGAAGACCTGACTATGTGTCTGCGTTTTTTGATGTGATTAACTGGGATAAAGTGGAAGAGCTTTATAACAAATAAGATAATAGATTTTAGAATCTAGATATTAGAAAACCACCAAATTTTTGGTGGTTTTTTTATGGTGTTACCACTGGTTCTGTTTTGACCTCTGGTTTTGTTTCTTTCTTTTCTTCTTTGGCTTTTTCTGCTTCTAATTTTGCTTTTTCTTTGTCGAGTTTTTCCTGTTCTGCTTTTGCGATTGCTGCAAGACTGTCTTTTTCACGTTTTATTGCCACGGCGTTAATTTTTGCCATTACACTTTCCGGTGTTGCTCCCGGTCCAAAAGAATCGATGGCTGTAGTATCATAAGTGATTGGTGGCGCTGCATCTAATTGGTCTGAATTGTTCAGAACCGGAGCTTTCTTTGAACAAGACAACGTTGAAGCAAGAATCAAAAAGAAGTAGAAGTGTTTCATATCAGCAAATATCGAAAATTATTTGATATAAAATTCAGCAATAACCGGAAAATGGTCTGAGATTCTGACACTTCTATCTACTTTATAACTAATTGGCTCGATGGATTGTGATGCGAAAACGTGGTCTATTTTCAGAGGGAATTTGAAATCGTGAAAACTGGTTCCGCTTCCTTTTCCTACTTTTAGAAATGTGTCTTCCAGATTTTCAGATAAAGTGTAATATTCGTAAGAATTAGGAACAGAGTTGAAATCTCCAGCCAGGATAATAGGATAAGGCGAACTGTCCAAAAATCCTTTAATTGGTGCAATTTGACTTTGGTGTTTTCTGAATGTAGGAATAAGTTTGTGTAGAATATTTTTAGCCTTTTCCTCGTTTACATTCATATCTTTTGTAGGTTTTACCATATCTTTTTGCAAATAAAACGGCTCCATATAAACATTCACAAAGCGGATAATTTTTTCATTAACCTTAATATCGGCATAGATACAGCGTCCGTTTTTAGCGTCTGTTTCTACAATTCCGCTTTTTACAATTGGAAATCTTGACTGGATTTTAACTACAGGAAAATTACGTTCAAAATATTCAAAACCTTTCAGATTTTCTGCACTTCTATATTCCTGTGTGAGAACTACATCAGCATTTTGACCATTAAGAAAACTATAAATGCTTTCGTCTCCAAATTTTCCTGATTTTCCGTTTAGAGAGATGATTTTTAAGTTTGAATTTTCATTTTTTGAAGGTGTGAAATTAATCCATCTTCTTGTTGGAATGATAAAAAATAAAGATAAAACGAGAAAAACCACCGCTCTTTTTTTCCAAGTGATAATCCAAAATATCAATAAAATAATATCGAGAATAATAAGAATCGGAAATCCTAATGACAAAAGATTAAGAAACCCGAAAACACTTGGCGGGATGTAAGCATTCATTATTGTTCCGAAAAGCAGAACAATAATAATGAGATGAAATACCGTTAAAATTAATCGAATGATTCCCATTTATTGGATTCTGTCTCGGTGTTTTTTCCAGTTTCTGATATAAAGAAATCCAATCAATGCGCCTCCAAGATGCGCAAAATGCGCAATATTATCACCACTGAATTGTCCAAATCCTAAAACGATTGAAACCACAATAATAATTGGTGTCAAGTATTTTGCCTTGATAGGAAAAGGAATGAACATAAACATCAACTTGGCTTCTGGAAATAATGTAGAAAACGCAGCAATGATTCCGAAAATTGCGCCTGATGCTCCAACCATTGGAGTTCTTAATATATTAAAAAGACTTTGAGCAGAATCTCTTACTGCTTCAGAATTAGAAGAAATTGGCATTTCTCCACTGTAATTAATGTCGGCGTATTTATAGATTTCGTGGATGTCGTAAGATTGACTAGTTAAAAAACTTGTGATTTGACTTACTTCGACATAATTCCAAATATTATATAAAACGAAACCGCCTAAACCTGCTGCAAAATATAGAATAATGAATTTCTTTTGCCCCAAAACCTGCTCGAGAACTGGTCCAAAGCTGTAAAGCGTCAGCATGTTAAAAACAATATGCATAATACTCCCGTGCATAAACATATGTGTAATAATTTGCCAAGATCTGAAATTTGGAGACAACGGAAAATATCCTGCTAAAAGCGCATCAAAATTAATGTTCAAATTTTTAAGCAAAAGTGTACCTACAAAAAAGATAACATTCAGGATGATTATATTTCGGGTAACAGGCGTTATTTGAGGAAACATAGTTTAAAATTTATTTTTAAAATCGTCGAACGGAACTTCCATCCAACATTTTTTTCCGTTTACGGTGTATTGTGGGAAACCAAGGTCGATAAAATCTTTTACCAATTGTTCCACTTCTGTTTTATAAATGAAATCAAATTTTGATTTGGTTTTCAGTTTAACCCATTGGTATTCAAAATATTTGTAAAAATCTTCTTCAGTTCTATATTCCAAAACTTCGAATATTTTTTCCAAAAATTTAATAACTTGTGATTCCTTCAAAGCTTCCGGAACTGTTTCTATTCGCAAGACATTTTCCTGAGCCAAGGTCATTTCGAAACCAAAATCTGGCAAATATTTTTTGATGGATTTGTATTTATTTTTCTCGATTTCATTCAGATGATATTCTAATGAAAACAACAAACTTTGTCCAGCTTTTTTGGTTGGCAGATTTTCCTGATGAGAAGACATCAAAACACGATGCATTCTTCCCAAATCCAACATATAAGTTTGTCCGTCTTTGTTCAAAAGCCAGTAACCATTGGGCAATCGGAAAAGGTCTTCATCCAAATCATCATCTTCAAAAAGATTGATTTTGGAAGGCGCCGCAGTAGCTGTTGCCTGATATAATTCGGCAAGATTGATTCTTTCTTCCTCCGAAGTTTTTTCTACAGAAAACGGATTGAAATCCCGATCAACATTAATAGAAGAAGGTGTTGGCGAACTATAATTGGTCTTGCTTGGTGTTGGAGAAAAAAATGCTTCCATTTTCGGGTCTCTTTCAAAATCGAGACTTGGCGCAACGTTGTAAATTCCCAAAGAACGTTTGATTGTAGAACGCATCAACGCAAAAATCAAAGCTTCATCTTCGAACTTAACTTCCGTTTTTTGAGGATGGATATTCACATCAATTTTCTCTGGATCCATTTCCAGATAAAGAAAAAACGACGGAATGTAACCCGGCTGTAGCAAACCATCAAACGCCTCCTGAACAGCTTTGCTTAAGTAAGGACTTTTGAAATATCGCCCATTCACAAAGAAAAATTGTTCACCTCTTACTTTTTTTGCGCCTTCTGGTTTTGCGACATAACCTTGCAAATTTGCCCAACCTAAATCTTCCTTGATTGGAATCAAAAGCGGTTGCAACTTTCTTCCGAAAACATCAATGATGCGTTGCATTTGTCCACCTTTTCTCAGTTTGAAAACAGGTTCGTCATTATGGAACATCTCGAACTCGATATTCTCGTGAGCCAAAACAACTCTTTGAAATTCATCAATAATATGACGGAATTCTACATTGTCATTCTTAAGAAACTTACGTCTCGCAGGAACATTGTAAAACAAATTCTTCACAGAAAAATTGGAACCTTCAACAGTTTGAATTGGGTCTTGGAACTGGAAAGTCCCACCTTCAATATAAATATTAGTTCCAACTGGTGCGTCTTTCAGTTTGGTTTTAAGTTCAACTTGAGCAACAGCGGCAATAGATGCCAAAGCTTCTCCACGGAAACCTTTGGTGGCAATATTGAAAATATCTTCAGTAGAACGGATTTTGGAAGTTGCGTGACGTTCAAAAGCTAATCTGGCGTCAGTTTCAGACATTCCGATTCCGTTATCAACAACTTGAAGCAAGTTTTTCCCCGCATCACGAATAATGAGCTGAATCTTACTGGAACCCGCATCCACAGAGTTTTCCAATAATTCCTTGACAACAGAAGCGGGTCTTTGCACGACTTCTCCTGCAGCAATTTGGTTGGCAACGTGGTCTGGTAAAAGTTGAATGATATCTGACATCTTTAGAATTGAACTTTCAAAAATAAGGATAACTATCGAGTAGTAAAAGTTAAATAATTATAAAGAACTTGGGAAAATAATGATATTTTTGACTTTCAGATAATTAATAAATCTGAAGAATTGTTCAACACGAAGACACAAAGAGTTTGGTTGTCAATTATTCTGTTTTAAGGCACAAATTTAAAATCTTCGATTCTTGTGCCTTAAAACATTATCAATAAAAAAATAAATTGTGCCTTTGTGTTGAACTTTAATTTAAACCACCATCGATGAAAAGAGACCTTTATATTGATTTTGCCAAAGGGCTGGCGACTATTTCCATCATCTTCATCCACACAGCGTTTTGGAGCGGGCAGTTTTATATGCCGGTGGAAGCGCGGGTTTTTTCTTTGGTTTTTGATGTCGCATTGTTTTATGCTTTGAGCGGAATCACATCTGGGAATAATATCGAGAAGACACTTTACAGATTGCTGAAACTGCAAATCACATATATGATTTTCGTGACGTTTCTGTTTTTCCTCGATTATTTTTTCAAAGTTTTTGGACTTAGTTTCTTCTCTTTTGATTGGCTTAAAGATTTCTATTCTACTTTTGGAAGTAAATATGTTCCAAGAAGTATTTCGTCAGAACCGCAATGGCAGGTTTTAGGGAATTGGTACTTGCACGAGTATTCTAACTGTGATACTTTCCCTGTGGTGATGGGAAGTTTCTGGTATTTGAAAGTTTACTATATCCTGACTGTTCTTGGTGTTTTGATTCTGAGATTTTTCCCGAAACATATCAATTGGTTTATCGGGATTTGTGTGGCTTTAACTCTAATATTCAATCTGTTTCCTCAATATTATCCTAATGGACAAGGCGGTTATGTTGCATTTTATATGGCTGTATTCCTGATTGGAAACCGAATGAAAGGCAAAACAATCCCAACAAAATTGATTCCTGTTTTGTACGGATTGGTAGCTATTGCACTAGCTTGGATGTTTTGGAATTACGGAGGTGATATGTTCTATAAACTCAACAAACAAAAATTCCCGCCGAAGATTCCTTATATCATTTGGACATTATTTTCACTGGTAACCTTATTTGTTTTCTATAACCGATTGAAAATCACAAAACCAAATTTCATTACCAATGTCGGGCAAAATGCCATCTTTTTCTATTTCGCTCAGGGCATGAGTTCGTCTTTGGTTTATTTTCTCGTTGTTCCGATGAAAGATTCTCTGCCTTGGTATTTGTTAGTTTTGATTATTTATCCCCTGAATATTTTCTTAGCGTTTTTGATTTCCAAAGGTCTCAAGAAAGTAGATAACTTGGGTTGGAAGGTTTTGGAGTTTTTGAGAAAAAAAACAGAGTCCAATTAATCATTAATCAAAAAAAAGCGCTCCTCAAAGCGCTTTATAGATTTTAATCATTTCTTTTTCTCCCGCTCATTGCAACAATTGCGACAATCACAATCAGGACCACTCCGCCAATAATCCAATATGTCGGGTTGGTTTGCCATTCTTCCGTGGAAGTTGTAGTAACATTAGTCGTTTTTACAACTGCAGAATCCTGGGCGAATGTCAAAGCAGATGATAAAATCGCAAAAAAGCTGAAAAGAAATAATTTAGCTCGATTGGAGAATGTTGGATTTTTCATAATTTTATTATTTGGTTAATGATGATTTCTCAACATCTATGCCAATTTTAAATATTATCAATTACTATATAGTTGTATGATAATTGAATTCAGAAAATAATTTTTATCAATAAAATATTTAATAAAGAGCAATCAAATCCTTATTTTTACAAAAAAAATAATAATGTTTCGTCTCAAACTTCTTACAGACCCGCGTTGGGTCAACATTGCAGAAGGTAATCTGGAAGAGATTCTTACCGACCACGCTTGGTGTGAGCAAAAAGCAGCTACCAACGCCATCGGTCTCATCACAATGGTTCCAGAATATACAGAAATGGTAACCGAACTGTTGGCAATTGCTCAGGAGGAATTGGACCACTTCAATCAAGTTCACGAGATTATCAAGAAAAGAGGGGGTGTTTTGGGGCGTACCCGCAAAGACGATTATGTGAACGACCTTGTGAAGTTTCTTATAAGAGGCGGAAAAAGAGAAGACCAGATTATCGACAAAATGCTTTTCGCTGCGATGATAGAAGCCAGAAGTTGTGAACGTTTCAAAGTCTTGACAGAAAACATAAAAGACGAAGAACTGAAGAAATTCTACCACGACCTGATGGTTTCAGAAGCCAATCATTATACAGCCTTTATAGGGTTTGCAAGACAATTGGGCGACCCAGAAACCGTGAACAAACGTTGGGAAGAATGGCTGGAATACGAAGCTAGCATTATGAAATCCTACGGTAATAAAGAAACCATCCACGGCTAAATGAACAGAAGCCCCAACGATTATCTTCGACTCTTTATACGATCCTTCATTCAAGGATTGATTATTATTGGACCCTTTGCCATAACGGTTTGGGTCATTTGGAGCGTTGTGAGTAGTATTGATAATTTGGTGCCTTCAGTTTCGGAGAAGTTTCCTGGATTGACGTTTGTAACAGTTATTTTCACCACAACATTCATCGGGTTTTTCGGTAATAAGTTCATTATCGGAAGATTAATAGTGGACGGACTAGATTATGTTTTGGAGCACATCCCTGGAATCAAATTCATATACACATCTCTCAAAGATGTTTTAGGGTCGTTCGTTGGAGACAAGAAAAAATTCAATGTTCCGGTTTGGGTCAAAACCAACGAAAATCCGGAAATCTGGAGAATTGGATTCTTAACACAATCCGATATGTCCGCCGTTAATCTTGAACAAATGGTGGCGGTTTATCTGCCACATTCTTACGCCGTTTCCGGCTGGGTCATCATTACCAAATATACCAATGTAAAAGAAGTTACAGGAATGAGTTCCGCTGAGGCAATGAAGTTTGCAGTCAGTGGTGGTGTTGCCGGCTTCCATTCGGATGATAACGTTTTCAAAGCACCAGAGTAATTTTCATAAATGATAATTGATGGCTGATAAATGATTACTATTATTGAATTCATTTATCAATTGAAATCTAGATTGTTTACATTGGACTTTCCTTTGTGATTTATTTTCATCAATTATCAATATAAAAGATCATTCATCGAATATCAATTATCATTTATATTAATTATGAAATTACCATACGCAGAACCATTTAGAATCAAAATGGTGGAAGAGATATATCAATCTACACAAGAACAACGCGAAGAATGGCTGAAAAATGCCAACTATAATCTATTTAATCTGAGAAGTTCCCACGTCTTCATCGATTTGCTGACGGACAGTGGAACAGGCGCAATGAGCGACAAGCAGTGGGGTGCACTGATGATTGGCGACGAAAGTTATGCCGGTTCCCGTTCCTTCCAAGCTTTGCAACAAACCGTTGAAAAAATCACAGGTTTTCCTTATCTGTTACCAACACACCAAGGTCGTGCAGCAGAAAACGTTTTATTTTCTGTAATGGTAAAAGAAGGCGACGTAGTTCCAGGAAATTCCCATTTTGATACGACGAAAGGCCATATCGAAATCAGAAAAGCACACGCTTTGGACTGTACTATTGATGAAGCTTTTGACATTAATGACCTTCATCCTTTCAAAGGAAATTTGGATTTAGAAAAACTAGAAACGGTTTATAAAACTTATCCAAAAGAACAAATCCCATTCTGTTTAATTACGATTACTTGTAATTCTTCTGGCGGACAGCCTGTTTCTTTAGAGAATATCAAAGCGGTGAAAGAGTTATCCGACCGATACGGAATTCCTGTTTTATTTGATTCAGCGAGGTTTGCAGAGAATGCTTACTTCATCAAGAAAAGAGAAAAAGGACAGGAAAATAAAACTATTAAAGAAATCTGTAAAGAACTATTCTCTTACGGCGACGGAATGACAATGAGTTCAAAGAAAGATGGTTTGGTCAACATCGGCGGATTTATCGCTTTGAAGAATAGAGAAATCTTCGAACAAGCTTCCAATTTCACAATTATCTATGAAGGTTTCATCACTTACGGCGGAATGGCAGGAAGAGATATGTCGGCTTTGGCATCTGGTCTAGATGAAGCAACAGAATTTCCTTATTTGGAAAGCAGAATCTCTCAAGTAGAATACTTAGGAAACAAATTAATGGAAGCAGGAATTCCCGTTCAAAAACCAATCGGAGGACACGCTGTTTTCATAGATGCTCTTAACTTCCTGCCGAATATCAAAAGAGAAGAATTTCCTGCTCAAACATTAGCAATAGAACTTTATAAAGAAGCAGGGATTCGTGGTGTAGAAATAGGAACATTATTAGCAGACCGGGATCCAGAGACAAGAGAAAACCGTTATCCAAAATTAGAATTGTTGAGGTTGGCAATCCCACGAAGAACTTACACAAACAATCATATGGATTATGTTGCAGCCGCGGTAATCAATGTTTTTGAAAGACGAAACGAAATCTATAAAGGTTATAAGATAAAACGTGAACCGGAGATTCTGAGACACTTCACTGTTCAATTGGACAAAGCATAAAATAACAAAAAGAGAGCAATTTCAATTGCTCTCTTTTTTATTTTCTATCTTTCTTCTCTCGTTTAAATTGTTGCGTGGTGGCAGATTGCTGTCCAGGCTTTTCTAATCCCGGTCTACCCGGGCCGTAAGCAGGTGCAGATATTTTCATCTTTTCTTCCATTTCCAGGTCTTCTTTTGTTTTAGGATTTTCCTGTGTTGAGCTTTGGGAAATAGTGTTTCCGGATTCATCCGTAAGTTCCAGTTTTACATCACTTTTCAGATACTTAAGAAGATCTTTTGCTTTTTTACCTTCTGGCGTTTTAGCATAATTGAGAACAATTTGTTCCAACTGCAAAATCATAATTTCTTTTCCGGCAGTTTTTCCAGCATTATAGGCTTGCAATAAGTAAAACTTAGGAACCAGCGCATCTTTAGGATTGTCGGCAATTGCTTTATCAATCATTGTATTGGACTCCGCATATTTTTCTGTCAAATAAAGCGTATAAGCATCCGCATAAAGTTTTTCCACATCTTTTGATGACTTGTTGAAATCCTTATTTTTCGGATTTTTCACAAACTCGGCGTAAGAAGTGTACGGATATTTTTCTAAAATCAACTGCTTTGCTTTTTCTGCATCAGCCGGATTTTTTTCATAATTAAAAACGAAGATATTGTACAAGGCCATCAGATCTGTTTCCTCATCAGGCTTATTATCTACCAGATCATACAAAGTTTTGGTTGCCAGTTTGGTATTTCCGAAAAACGACTCATACATTCTTCCCATTCCAAGGCTTGCAGTATCTCTGTCTTTTTTCAGTCTTCCTAATTCTTCAGGAGAAGTCGGGATTTTTTCAATATAAAATTCTGGTTCCAAACGTCTCGGATCCGGAGCGTTAGCTATTCCTAATGCTTCGTTCTTCATTTCTTCAATCGTTGTCGTTTTTGCAGAATAACGCCAGTTGTCTGCTAAAGTTCTGTTTCCCCAAGTTTGTTTAAAGGATGTTTCTCCTCTTGGGATATTGTTAGAATTAGCAAAATAGAATGTAGAACCTCCGGTATTAATTCCAAAGTTTTGGAAACTACCAGCATCTGTAGAATTATTAGCAAAGATAGAATTAGCATTATAATCGGAATTATCAAAGCCTTTGCTGCGTTCAGCACGTTTCTTTTCCAGTTCTTCTACTGCTTCTTTCTGTTTGATTTTCTCAATATACTTTGCGAAATATTCTCTTTTTTCATCAAGACTCATTTTAGAAAGATTCAGAATACTGTCATTCTTTTTAACAACATAATAATTCTTAGAAAGTTTCTTGATATTGGCTGAAAGATCGGTTAATCTGTCTTTTTCAGGCTTATAAGTCATCACAGCTAATGCGCTATCATAGTAAACACCAGCCGTCAAATAATCGTCTTTTGCAAAATATTTTTTAGCCAATTCGGAATAAGTAAGTCCACGAATTTGTGGATCAGACTGTTTCTCCTTCAAAGCTTTTCTGAAAAAAGAATCTGCGATAGAATCTTTTGTGGCAGACGTTGCAACCAAACCACTTGCGTAATACAGCTCATTTTTACGGGACGCATAAGTTCCTTTTTTAGCAATTTTCGCAAGGTAAGCCATTGCTTCATCATAACTGTCGGCTTTGCCATCAAAAGTTTTAGCAATTTCTATCTGAGATTTAACCTCGAATTCATAGCTGTTCGCATATTTGTAAGCTGCAGCAAAAGATTCTCTGGCTTCATCTTTTCTATTGAGATTAGAAAGTATTTGTCCACGCAAATAGGCGATTCTGCTTTTTATTTTTCTGTTTTTGTTATAAGTAAACGCTTCTTCCAAAACTTCTGCAGCCAATTCTTTTTTGCCCCATTTCAGAAAATTATCCGCTTGATAAACTTTCAGAATTCGCTTATGTTCTTTGGTTAATTTAATCTTTGGATCTTCTTCCAAATCTCTGAAAACCTCATCAGCACGATAATATTCTTTCAGTTTAGAATAATTCACCGCTTGATAAATTCTCGCCAACGGCAATCTTTTATCCTTGCTCATTGTGTTGAAAATGTAACCCAATGCGTCCAGAGATTCCAAATATTTTCCTTGATATAATCTTGCTTTTGCCAAAAGAATATAAGCGTCAAAAATCTTTTTATTCTTTTCTACGCTGTTTACTAGAACTGAATATTTGGTGATAGTTTTCAGTGCTTTAGCTTCTGTAATTTGTAAAGTTGTAGCCCCTTTTTTATTGGGATTTGCGCCACCCATTCTTTCATTAACATCAGGAGACGTACTTCTAGAACCTCCTCTTAGTGGCATTGGTCCCGGGTCAGAATTGTCGGTTGCTGCGGTAACATTTTGGACATCATTAAGATTGTCTTCTGTAGTGTAAATAGAAATATATGGATCGTAGAAATTGTCAACATGTGCTTTGTCTCTGCTTTCCATCTCGGCAAGAAAAGATTCCTTACTGTTGAACAACGTATTATGAAACGTCATAAATCTGTTAACGGGTCCACTTTTAGTTTTTTTCTTTTTTTGGCGCGGGTTACAGGCAATTACGCTTACGATGGCAAGTATGATTAGTAAATATTTTCTCATCTAATTATTTCAAAATGAAATTTCTGGTTGAATCTGTAAAAATAACGAAATTTTGCAAGGAAAATTATCCAAAGATGCGAGTTTTACAAATTGCCTGTAAAACAATTCAATTTTTTGAGTTCTTCATAAACCAAATCTACAGGAAAACCCATCACAGAATAGAAAGAACCGGAAATGTTTTTGATTTTTGCCATTCCCAACCATTCTTGTATTCCGTATGACCCGGCTTTGTCAAAAGGTTTATAATTGTTGATATAAAATTTAATTTCCTCATCGCTGATTTCCGAGAACTCTACATCCGTTTTGCTGGTTTTACTGATTTCCGAATCAATTGTTTTGATCGTAAAAGCTGTATAAACCTGATGTACTTTTCCCGAAAGACTTTTTATCATTTCAAAAGCTTCATTCTCATCTTTGGGTTTGAGAAGAATTTTTTGGTCTAATGCAACAATGGTGTCCGAGGTTAAAAGGAGTTCGTTTTCATTAACATCAAAAGCTTTTGCTTTCTTGGCTGAGACATATTCGGCAATCTCATCTGGTTTTAAATTTGAAGGATAAGATTCATCAACATCTATTTTAACGATATCGAATTGATAACCTAATTGTGTCAGAAGTTCTTTTCGTCTAGGTGAATTGGAAGCTAGTAATAGATTCATATTCAATAATTAAGCTGATTTTGTTTCTTCGTCAAGATTCCATTTGCCTTGCACTTTCATTACTTGCTCTATCACATCGCGTACAGCTCCTTTTCCTCCATAAATTGGTGAAATATAATCTGAAATTGCTTTCACTTCCGGAACCGCATTCGCAGGACAAGCTGAGATTTCTGCTAATTTCATAATTCCAATATCAGGAATATCGTCGCCCATCATTAGGATTTCGGAATCTTGCAAATTATGTTTGGATTTGAAATCTTCGTAGTCGGAAACTTTGTGAGAAGACTTAGCATAATAATCTTTGATACCAAGATATTCCATTCTGTTTTTTACCATCGGGTCATTTCCGCCAGTGATAATCCCAATTTTGTAACCTTGTTTCAAAGATTGGACAACTGCATAACCATCCAAAACACTCATCACACGAGACATATTTTGGTCTGGTAAAAGGTAAACGCTTCCATCGGTAAAAACACCATCGACATCAAAAACGAAAGCTTTTATATTTTTAAGTTTTGGTAAATAACTCATTTTGAATTTTATTTAGAAATTTTGCATAAAAAAGCCCTCTCGGAAGAGGACTATAAAAATAGTGTTTTATGTCTAATTAAGGGTAAAGTGCTGGTTCTATTTTGTTATTATTGTTTTTGATTTCCTCTCTTTGGTTTTTTTCCATCGCTCGCAGAACTTCTGAAGGTTCCGACATCATTTTCCCATCAATATTCAGAGTTAGCTTCATATTTCCTTGTGATAGCATTTGTCGTGTGTCTTTTACAGGATCATTTTTGTATTCTTTCCATTGTTTTTTAAACTGCTCCTCGGAAACTTCGATTTCTTTTCCGCCAGGAATACCGAATGTTTTTACAACAATCCCGCCGCGTGTACTTCCGATTTCTTCTTTTTCGATTTTCACAACTTCATCAAACTTTTTGCTTCCGGCAAATTTGAAACTATGCGTTCCTGTAGAGTCTTCCATTTCCAAAATCAAACCAGGTAATCCTGAAAATTTATAAGGGCCATCCTGAAAAGGAAAGTCCTGTGAAAACCAAGCCGTCCAAGTTCTTCCACCGAAGTCGAGTGTGGCTTTTTGAACTTCGAATTTATCAATCGTTTTCTTATCTGGAAGAATTTTCCAAGCCATTGGATTTTCATTTTTAACACTGAATCTAGAATTGCCAATACCGGTATGTAAAACTATATTGAAATCCGGATAGGATTTGGAAACAGAATATCCTATTTTCCCTCCGTTTCCGCCACGGTAGTTAAAATTGGTGGAACCTGTCGCAATTTGCTTTTTAAAATAAGCATCTCTTGTAGAATCGCTCACAAATTTTTGTCTGCTATAGAAATTGCTACCCTCTTTTTTGATATCCAAATACATCAACTCTGTTTCAAGAGAGTCTTTCTTTGCGAGATTAGAAGCGAACTTGTATTCGTACATAATCCTTGTTCCTTGTGCTAATGATAATAAGCTCGCTGTAATCATCAATAATGAAAATATTTTCTTCATAACTAAAAAATTAGTGATTTAAAATTAAGAAAAATAAAAAGACAGACAATAAAAAGTTGCGCTGCCTTTTTGGTTATAATAAATAGTGTGTTACTTGAAATTGAATTTTACAGTGAACATAAACTGGCTTGGACGGATATACATTTGATTGGTTGTAACAAGTTGTTGTAAAACATCCACATTTACAGTTTCATAAACTTTTCTGTTTGCGATATTCAACCATTTGAATTCGAAATCAATTTTTCTCTTAACCCAAGTGTATTGGTAAGATAAATCGAAGAAAGAGTTTCTAAAGTTTTGTCCACTTGCCTTTGTAGAAAGATCATCCCAGTTGAAACCAAAAGTATGATTGTCGCTTGGATAAATATACGCTGCTAGATTATGATTCCAACCGCTGGATTTGAAAACTGTATTGTCATTTTTATTGGTGTTTTTGCTCCAGTTCAGATTGATGTTATAATCTAAACTAAACCAACTGAAATATGTGTTGTTAAATTTGATCCCCAGGGTTTGTCTACTGTTTGCAGACTCTCTTAAATCGGAATTAAAATAAGAGAAAGAATTGGAATCTGTATTGGTACCGCTTATAGATAGATTGGATTTGAATTTTGGAAAATATTTGCCAATTTCTGCACCTTCTGTCTGAGTTCTGATTGAGTTCTCTTTACTTTGCAATTCTAACTCTGAGATGAAACCATTAGTTTTATAACTTTCTATTAAGTTTCTTTTGTTGGTAGAATAGTTATATCTCACATTGAAGAACAAATTATTCAAAGGGTTTCTATACTCTAGTCTGGAGCCAATCATTCTGCTCAAATATTCTGGCATCTCAATATTGTCACTAAATCTTTTTTGCAAATTGGTGGGACTTGTCAGCATATTTCCGCCATACAAAAATCCAAAGTTTCCAAAATCATAAGATTGATTGGCGAAAGCCCAAATTTTGAAAAAAGATGCAAAGTCTAAATTTGCAAACAAATTAGGTTCAAAAACAGTTTTACTTTTATCCAAATAATTTTGTCTGATATTATCTTTGTAAGTAATACCATAGAAATTCATTGGAAGCGTTAGGTTTAGGTTGAAGTTTTGAGATTTGAAGTTAACACCAACTTGAGTATATGGCATTACTTCGTTCCAATCCATATCATTTTGTCTATCTGTTCCAAGGAAATAATTATTATTACTAACCTCTCCTGTAATAGCAGATTTTAAATTGTTAAAATTCATATTCAAACCAAACTCAGGAGTGAATGTCCATTTTCTATAAGAAAAACCTACAGAAGCAGAATGATTAACTTCAAGAGTTTTGGATATGGCATATTGGCTGATTTTATCAAAATTACTGAATCCGAAATTTTCCATATAATTTCCTGGAGAAACGGTGAGCGTTTGTTTATCTTTCTGATACTTAACGTAACTCATAAAATTAACAAGTTTATCTTTCCAAGGAATAATTGTGCTTAATGAATTTTGGAATGTTCCGGTTGGAGAATCTAAAGACTCATCTGCAAATTTATGGATTGGTGTAGCTGTAGGATCATTCAATGCTGGAGGTAGATTGTTGTCTACATTTGCACGGTCTGTATTCCAGAAACTGTTCCATGTAGTTGTATTTTTAAAAAATCCTTTTTTTGCATTCTTTGTGAAAATCAACTCACCCTTGGCAACATTGTCAAAAAATCTGTTATTGGTACTCGATACAAATGTACCACCATTTGGAAGTGTTGGGACTGATATAGAACCAGCTCCATAAACTTTTGTTTGCACGTCTTCTCTTTTGATACTGTTATTGGTGTAGGAAGCATTCGCCTTCAATTCCCATTCTTTATTTTTGAAAGGACTTGTTAATAAGTTCGCAGAAAAGAAGTGAACGTTATTCAACAGGTATCTTTTTTCAGGAACATCTGGTACGCTTGCAGTTTCTATATTAGTCCAGGATTTTTGACCAGCTTGTGATCTTCTTCCTTCCCAACGGCTTCCAAAACTTAACAGATTGCCTTCTTTTTCTACACTTTCTCCATTGTTATTAGCCTTGTAATTAACAACCCATTGGTTTTTTTGTCCAAAGAACATCGGGGTTAATTTCACATTCCAAAGTAATGGACTGAAACCTGCACCAATCTCTCCACGACCTGTCATCGTCACCGATTTTTTTAGTTTGATGTTAAGAGCGGCTTGTTCAGAAGGAACTTTGTCGCGCAAAATGCTTACTGGCTGATGGTTTTCCAAGACTTCTACCTTAGAGACAGCATCTTTTGGTAACGAGTTATTGATTGTTCCATAGCCACCTTCCATCAAATCTTTTCCGTTCACATAGAATTTGTTGATTGCTTCGCCTTGATAAAGTACAGTTCCATCTTTGTTAACCTCAATCCCAGGGATTTTCTTTAAAACATCGGCAAGAGTTCTGTCATTTTTATTTTCAAAAGACTTAAGATCATATGAAATAGTGTCACCTTTTTTAGTGATTAGTTTTGTTTTGAGTCTTACCTCTTGGATTTCTGTTGCCTGAGAATCCATTGAGAAGTTTAGTTTCTGATCCTCATTTTTGATAGTTTGTGTAATTGGTTTCTGGTTGAAAGCCTTGATTTTCAAATCCAAATTACCTTCCGCTGAGTTCACAGAAACTTTGTATTCTCCTTTTGCATTGGAAATTCCGTATGCTAATATAGCATTCTTTCCTGGCTCTTCCACAGTTACACTAGCACTCGCAAGCGGTTTTCCATCGGCATCGGTTATCACTCCGGAAATTGTTTTTTGTGCCAAAACAATCATTGAAAAAGATAGGATGAAAAGAACGGATAATAATTTTTTCATAGTTTAATGGTATCACTAAATAGTTAGTAATTAAAAATTACAAAATGTTACAAAGTTTCTATTGGAGTTAAAAAAAATAGTAAGGTTAAATCATAATATTCATGATAGAATGAAATATTATAAAATAGATTTAAACTATTTGTAATTGTTATAAATAAAGGAAATGTTTTTTGTCTTGAGAAACATTAATTTAATAAATTTGTGCCTTAATATTACATTAATATGGGTATCATTCTAAAACCAATTGATATAGTAGACGATATTACTAAAGAAGAATTTCTAGAAAAGTATCTTAAGCCACGCAAACCAGTCGTGATAAAAAATATGGCCAGAAACTGGCCAGCTTATCAAAAATGGACGATGGATTATATAAAGGAAGTTGTAGGCGATGTAACTGTTCCTTTGTATGACAGTGCGAAGGCTGATCCTGCTGCTCCTATCAATACACCAACTGCAGAAATGAAATTTGCAGACTATATTGATTTAATCCAAAGAGAACCAACAGATCTCAGAATTTTCTTCTTCGATCCGATAAAGCATGCACCGAAAATCCTAAAAGATTATCTTTCCCCTAAGGAATTGATGGGAGGTTTTCTTGACAAATATCCTAGTATGTTCTTTGGTGGTAAAGGTTCTGTGACTTTTCTCCATTATGATATAGATATGGCGCATATTTTCCACACGCATTTCAACGGTAGAAAACATGTTTTGCTTTTTGATTATAAGTGGAAAGAGAGATTGTATCAACTTCCTTACGCAACTTATGCTTTGGAAGATTATGATATCGAGAATCCAGATTTCAAGAATTTTCCAGCATTGGATGGAGTAGAAGGTATCGAATGTTTCTTGGAACACGGTGACACACTTTTTATGCCTACAGGTTGGTGGCATTGGATGAAATATCTGGACGGAAGTTTCTCTATTTCATTAAGAGCTTGGGACAAAAGCTGGGCTGTAAAAGCTCATTCTCTTTGGAATCTTACTGTGCAAAGAGGTTTTGATAACTTTATGAAGAAAAACTTCAAAGCCAATTATATGAATTGGAAAGAGAAAAAAGCAGTTGCAAGAGCCAATTATGCTTTAAAAAGAGGATTGCCTAAGTAATTGTAATTCAATTCTAAAATATAAAAAATGCAACTCAGTTATTGAGTTGCATTTTTATTTATAATAAGTGAAATTGGTTTAAACCACACCTTGAGCCAACATTGCTTCAGCTACTTTTACGAAACCTGCGATGTTTGCACCTTTTACATAATTCACAAATCCGTCTTCTTCTCTACCGTAATCTCTACAAGCTTTGTGGATTCCAATCATAATTTCTTTCAGTCTTGCATCAACTTCGTCAGAAGTCCAGTTCAATCTGATAGAGTTTTGTGTCATCTCTAATCCAGAAGTCGCAACACCACCAGCGTTAGAAGCTTTTCCTGGAGAGAATAATACTTTATTATCCAAGAAATAATTGATAGCATCTAAAGTTGAAGGCATATTCGCCGCTTCGGTTACACAAAGACAACCGTTAGCAACCAATGCTCTAGCATCTTCAAGATCTAATTCATTTTGAGTTGCAGATGGAAAAGCAACATCACATTTTACTTCCCAAGGTCTTTTTCCAGCGAAGAATTGTGCTTCTGGATATTTTTTTGCATAATCCTCAGCTCTGTTATTTCCGCTAGCTCTTAGTTCAAGAAGATATTCTATTTTTTCTCCAGAGATTCCGTCTTTATCGTAGATATAACCATCTGGACCAGAAATAGTAACTACTTTTCCGCCAAGGTCATTGATTTTTTTGATAACACCCCAAGCCACGTTTCCGAAGCCTGAAACTACAACAGTTTTACCAGCAATAGATTCGTTGATAGTTTTCAACATTTGCTCAGCGAAATAAACCACACCATAACCAGTCGCTTCTGGTCTAATCAAAGATCCACCGTAAGCCAAACCTTTACCAGTTAATACTCCGGTAAACTCGTTTCTGATTTTTTTATACATTCCAAAAAGGTATCCGATTTCTCTTGCTCCAACGCCGATATCACCTGCAGGAACGTCGGTTTCTGGACCAATGTGTTTGCAAAGTTCCATCATAAAAGCTTGGCAGAAACGCATAACTTCCATATCAGATTTTCCTTGAGGGTCAAAATCAGAACCTCCTTTTCCACCGCCCATTGGCAATGTTGTCAAACTATTTTTGAAGACTTGTTCGAAAGCCAAGAATTTCAATACACTAAGATTTACCGTTGGATGGAATCTGATTCCACCTTTGTAAGGCCCGATTGCAGAATTCATCTGGATTCTGAAACCTCTGTTTACCTGGATTTCTCCCTTATCATCAATCCAAGGCACACGGAAGATGATTACTCTTTCCGGTTCTGCCATTCTCTCTAAGAGCTTCATTCCGGTATATTCTTTTTTCGTAGCAATGAAAGGGATTACGGTTACCGCAACTTCTTTTACAGCTTGGATAAACTCGGGTTCGTTAGGATTTTTGGCTTCGATTTTTGCCATAAACTCCTGAATCTTTTCTTCAACGTTAAATAATTCCATTGTTGTACAATTATGACAACAAATTTAAATTCTTTTTCGAATTTCGCAAGTAATATTTTGATTTTTATTAAAAATTTAATGATATTGATTAAGTTTTTTGCATAATGTATAATTACATCTTTTGTATTAACAATATTTGAATTTAATATTAAATACCTTCAATTTTCGTAAATGTGGGTTTTGTTAATTTAACTGATATTGTCGTCCGGAAAGACAGTTGATGTAGCCATATATCTCTAAATCAAGAAGAATTGGCAAAAGTTTGTGATGTAAAATGCCCGATTTTTCCGCTAATTCGTCAAGAGAAATTGTTTTATTTTCGGTCATAATTTCTAAGATTTTATGATGGTTTTTTTTCTCAGGATCAATTTCAATTCTAGCTTCTTCCTTCGGGAATAATTCGGGTTGGGGAATGAAGTTCAAATTTTTAATTAATGAATTGATATCGACAATAGTTTCAGCTTTGTTAAGAGAAATCAACTGGTTGCAACCTTGGCTATAAATGTCAGTAATTTTACCAGGCAACGCAAAAACATCCCGATTGTATTGGTTTGCAAAACCGACAGTTGTAACAGATCCACCACCGTAAGCTGTTTCCACAACAATCAAATTGGGAGAAAATCCAGCAATGATCCTATTTCTTTGTAAAAAATTTTCTCTTGCCATTCCTTCGAACGAGGCATATTCGGTTACAAGTGCACCGTTATTTTCAAGAATTTTATTGGCTAACGTTTTATTCTTGGCAGGATAAATCGAATTTAAACCTTGTGCCAAAACTGCAATTGTTGGAATTTGATTTTTTAGAGATTCTTCGTGAACACAAGAGTCTGCACCTAATGCCAAACCGCTTACTGTTGAAACTTTTGATGTTGATAATCCAGAAAGTAGCTCTTGGATAAAACTCTTTCCGTAAAGAGTCATTTTTCTGGTTCCGACGATACTAATCGGATTTAAATTAGGATTCAAATTTCCTTTATAAAAGATAAGCACAGGAGAATCGTCACAATTCAAAAGATGTTTTGGATAGAAGTCGTCCTTTTGAGAAATAATGCTGATGTTTTGTTTTTCGCAAAGTTTGATTTCTTTTTCTGCAATGAGTAGAAATTCTTTATTTCCAACATTCTGAATGGTTTGTTTACCAATTCCGGATGTAGAAAGTAGAGATTTGGGAGACGATTCCCAAACTTTTTTGGCTGAGCCGATATTTGCAATCAGCTTTTTCAGGTTGATGTTACCAATGTTTTTGCACTGTTTCAGCGCTAGAATGTAAAGATGTTCTTCGGAAGTCATGGCTCATTTGCGTTATGACCAAATTAAGAATTATTTTTCTCTTTTCCGAATTTCATCCAAATAATCCCAAATAGATTCTTGTTTTAGTTGAGGTAATTCTTCGAAATCTTCTGAATGATTCGCCATATATTCTTGCCAGATTTTATCATCCTTTTCGTTATAATAATTTGGGAATTCCCAAATGTATTTCTTTTTCTTATCGCCAATTTTTCTAAAAATAACGGCCAAAATGACTCCAGTGATACTTCCTGCTAAATGTGATTGCCAGCTGATTCTGCTTGGCTCTTCTAGATTGGAGAAAAATTCTTCCGGAAAAATTCCCCATATCAAACTTCCATAATACAAGGCAACCACCATAGAAATTGTCAGTAATTTCATATTCCAACGGAAAACTCCGCTGAAAAAAATGAAAAATGCTAACATGTAGACCAATCCGCTGGCGCCGATAATACAGCTATAGTTCCATTCTCCAGTAGTAATATCGATTGGCGGCAACATCCAAACCAGTAAGCCTGCAGCTATCCACCCAATAAAGAAAACACGGAATGCTATTTTAGAATAAAATTCGAAAAGTAAAAAGAGAAGAATTGCAATCGGCATAGAGTTTCCGATGATGTGATCCAAACTTCCGTGTAGAAGTGGTGCAAGAAGAACGCCTTTCAATCCTTCCGGCATTAGAGGAATCAATGCGCCGTCACAACCTTGGAAAAATCCAATGTTTTGTAACAAGAAAAAACTCCACATTAGCACCAACATAATAATTGGCAGTAAAATAGATCGCAAATTGAAAGATTTTAAAAACATTGATTTTAGATTCTCAATTTTACAGCCAATTTTGAAAAAAGGTAAATTTGTCTGTAAAAAACAGGTCAAGAAATGTGAATTTGGTTATAAAGTCAGATTATTAGAAATTTAGTTTTATTATTTTTGTTTAAAATTTAGATCTTAATGAAAAAGGTATTGGTGTTGTTTGTCCTAATATTGGGCGTTTTCTTTAATGCACAGGTGGCTGATTATCAGAAAATTATCGATTCTATCGGTCAGAAAAAATGGGATTCTACATCTATAGATCTGGACAGTCTTTCCAATCCGAGGATTATTGATATCAAATCTTTGAAAAGAGATGAGGTGCAAATTAATAATAGCGTTGTGATCGTTCCAAATAATGATGCAAGTCCGCTGACGCCATCATCTATTTTGACTTTGCCTACACTGAAACGTTGGTTTGTTTTTGGACAAAACACGTTGGTTTTCAACCAGTCATCATTTGCCAATTGGTACGCTGGGGGAAATAATAATATTGGTGTTATAGGAAAAGTGAATTACAATATTGTCTATAAAAAAGATAAACATTATCTCGATAATAATATCCAATTAGGTTACGGTTTTGTCTCTTCTACAGGTCAATCTACCAGAAAAACAGATGATTATATCAATATTATGACCAATTATGGCTACGAGTTGGCGCAGCATTATTATTTGTCCACAGGTTTTCAGTTTCTGTCACAGTTCACGCCGGGGTTCAATTATTCTGCAACACCAGATCCTGTTTATGATAACAGAATTTCTAAATTTATGGCACCAGGATATCTAAACTTAGGTATTGGTATTTCATATAATCCCAATGAAAACTTCCAGTTGATTGTTCGTCCTTTGAATGGAAAATTCACTTTTGTCTTGGATAAAAAACTACAATTTGCAGGCAATTACGGTTTGGAAAAAGATGGACAAAGTCTGAGAGCTGAGGTTGGTACCATGGTGAATGTTCTTTATAAGATTAAACTTTTCAAAGATGCAACATATGTGAACCAGCTTAATCTCTTTAGTAATTATCTGGAACATTCTGAAAGAGTTGATATCACTTATAGTGGTGCTCTTAATTTGAAATTCAACAAGTATATTACAACTTCTGTAACCATAGATGTGATGTATGATCACGACCAGATTCAGAAAGTTCAGAGAAAGCAGACTTTAGGAGTTGGTGTTACCTATAATTTGGGTTATAAGGTAGACAGAGATAGCAATACTGGAGTTATCAAACCATTTGTAAATTAATCCTTTTTCTATTTTACTTTCTTTGTTTCCGAAAACAAAGAAATTATGAAGAAATTACTACTGTCAGCTAGCTTTTTATGGGCTCTGAACTCTTATGCACAAGTTCAACTTGTTCAGGATTCTACTAAAGCTTGGTCTGTTGTTGGGCAAAATACCTTGATGCTCAATCAATCTGCATTCTCAAATTGGGTTGCTGGAGGTGCTAACAATATTGGTTGGCAGGCTGGAGTCAATTACAATATGACTTATGAGAAGGATAAGGATCTTTGGGAAAACCTTATCATTCTAGGATATGGGATGAATAATACCCAAGGCGTTGGCAACAGAAAAACGCTAGATGTCATTAATCTTTCTACCAATTATGGGCGTAAAATTTCTGAAAACTGGTACGCATCTGTTGGTACTGGATTGATTACTCAGTTCGCGCCAGGTTACGAAGACGGTAATAATCCGGAGGCTTCTAAAATATCTAATTTTATGTCACCAGTGTATGTTAATTTGGGAGCTGGTTTTACATATAAACCAATTGATAATTTTACAATGACATTAAGACCCGCCAACGCAAGATTCACTTTTGTTTTGGATAAAGATTTGCAATGGGCAGGAAATTATGGACTGAAGAATGACGGCGACTCTATGCTGTTTCAATTCGGTTTCTTGGGAACAACGCAGTATAAAGTGAAATTAATGGAAAATATTACATTGCAAAACACTGCTTCGGTTTTCTCTAATTATCTAGAGCATCCGGAAAGACTTGTTCTGTCATATTCGGGAATTTTGAATATGAAAGTCAATAAGTATATATCGACCAACATCACTTTGGATCTCTTGTACGATCATAATCAAATCAAGAAAACTCAGCTAAAACAAACCTTAGGAATTGGTTTGGCTTATAATATTGATAATGGTCAAAAACGTTCGGAAGACAAGCGTAACCAAGAATGGAAAACGAAATAAAAATTTGAAATAAAAAAAGCGGAGATTAATTCTCCGCTTTTTCGTTTAGCCAACCCAATTCTCCAAAATGTTTTTTGAATTTCTGAATCTTAGGACCAACTACAGCACTGCAATATGGCTGAGTTGGATTGGCATTATAATAACCTTGATGGTAAGCTTCTGCGGACCAAAATTTTTCGAAAGGAACAATCTCTGTTACATATTTTCCATTCCATTCCTGTTTGGCTTCAGATTCTTTCGTAGATTCTTCCGCTTCTTGCTTTTGCTTTTCAGAATGATAGAAAATTGATGATCTGTATTGCGTTCCGATATCATTTCCTTGTCTGTTAAGCGTCGTAGGATTATGAAGAAACCAGAATACTTCCAGTAATTGTTTGAAAGAAATAATCTTCGGGTCAAAGGCAATTTCCACCACTTCTGCGTGTCCGGTAGTTCCGGTACAAACTTCTTCATAAGTTGGATTGTCCTTGTGACCTCCAGAATAACCAGAGGTTACAGATTCTACGCCTTTCAGCATATGAAAACAACTTTCTACACACCAAAAACATCCGCCTGCCAAAGTGGCATATTCCAAATTGTTCTTATCCATTTTTTGATTTGTTAAGGGTTTTGATTTTTTCTCCTGTCCATTACAGTTGACGAGGAAAAAACATAAGATGATTAATAAATAACGAGTCATTTTCAAAAAGAAAAATCCTTTGATTTTCTTACGTCTTAATAGCAAAAATTATTCCTATTAATTAATACGAAACACCAAAGGATTCTTAGTATCAATTATTTATTATTTTCCCATACCAGAGCACTAGCTCCAAGTATAGCTGCGTCTGCCTCGTCCAACTCGCTGAAAACTAATTTCACTTTTCCGCGGAAGATTGGAAGCAGGTTTCTCTCCATATGTAATTTTGCAGGTTTCAAAAGATATTCACCAGCTTTGATTACACCTCCAAATAACAATATTGCTTCAGGAGAAGAAAACATTACGAAATTTGCCAATGCTTCTCCCAGTTTCTGTCCTGTATATCTGAAAACTTCAATCGCTGTTGGATCACCTTTTTCTGCACATTCGAAAACAGTTTTTGAATTGATAGTATCTTCAGGATATTGATTCAACATAGAGTCTGGAAACTCAGCACGGAATTTCTTCGCCGTAATAGCAATTCCAGTGGCAGAAGCATAAGCCTCAAGACTTCCTTCGGAACCTGTGCTCCAGTGCTTTCTCCCGCCAGGTTTTACAATCGTATGTCCTAATTCTCCGGCAAAACCATCGTGACCATAAATCAGATTTCCACCACTGATGATTCCACTTCCAACACCTGTTCCAAGCGTAATCATTATGAAATCTTTCATTCCTCTTGCTGCGCCAAACATCATCTCTCCCAATGCTGCAGCATTAGCATCGTTTGTCATTTTGCAAGGAACTCCGAATTTGGCTTTCATTAATTCGGCAAAAGGAACTACACCTTTCCAAGGAAGGTTAGGAGCTAGTTCTATTGTTCCTTTGAAGTAATTGGCATTAGGTGCTCCAACGCCAATACCATCCAAAGTAGCGTTGCTAGAAACCTCTTCTATAAGAGGTTTGATATTGGTGTATAAAGCATCTATAAAATCCTCTACTTGTTTATAATCTTCAGTTTTTATACTTCCTTTAGCAAGAATTTCTCCACGGTGATTAACCAATCCGAATTTGGTATTAGTTCCGCCAATATCAATTCCGATTGCTATTTGTTTGGATAGATCAATTAATGACATCGATTTTTAATTTTTTAAGACCCTAAATTTAGGGAAAAACAAACTAATATGCATTAGATATTAAGTTAATTTTAAATTTATAATTAATGAAAATTATCAATAATATGAATGCAAAGAAAAAAAATCCGAATGAGTCATCCGGATTTGTGTATCAATTATTTTACTTGTGTTTTTTTTCTTCGTCCCCACCAGATCATAAATCCGGTGATTGGCATGGATGCAATAATCAAACTTACAATGAATGCGATAATCTTGGTAGGCAATCCTAATATAGCTCCAACGTGGATGTCATAATTAGCTCCAACGACTTTTTCTCCAAAATTTTTATCTTTTGGATCGTGTCTGTGCAGTAATTCTCCAGAATTCTCATCGAAAATCAAACTACTGCTTTTGTGATAAGAATAGGAAAGATGTCTTACGTAAACTTCGAAATGTGGATGTTCATGATCATCGATGTGCGGATGTCCCAAGTCCAAAGAAAAAGCAAACGCATCTGGATAAAGCTCAATTACTTTATCAGAAATTTTATCCAATGTTTTATCGGTTCTCATTTCGATTGGTGCTTTGGTCGTGATTTTAGAAAAATCTGGATAAGCAGTTTCTCCTCCAGAAAATACGACGTAGATCATTGCCTGAACAACGAAGAAAGAGTAGAACAATCCCGTAATCGTGAGAATCAAAGCAAAAATAGAGGAGTAGAAGCCGAGAATATTGTGAAGATCATAATTCTTCCTTTTCCATTGTGTTGTATCTTTCCATTGGAATTTGAAACGTTGTTTCCTTGCAGCTTTGTTTTTCGGCCACCAAAGTACAATTCCAGTAATCAACATTATCAAAAAGATAACAACTGGAATCCCGACCACATAAGTTCCCCAATCTTGTTTTAAAAGGAAACTCCAATGGATGGACTTTACAATGGCGAAGAAACCGTTTTTCTCATCATAAACTTGCAGGACTTTTCCGTTGTATGGATTAACGTAAGCTAATTTGTAGATTGGAAATTCATCAAAATAATTCCATTGATCTGGCTGATGTTCATACCAATAAAATTGATAGGACATTTTTTTGTCAATCGGGACATTGACCCAGTGGATAGGATATTTTTCTTTGGTTTGTTGATCTACCAATTTCTCCAAGTCCCTTATCGGAATCACTTTTTTGGATTCGATATTTTGTTCGTTGTGGTAAATATATTCTTTGCGGGTAAAGTTTTCTATCTCGTCATTGAAAACGTAAAGCGATCCTGTAATAGAAATGATAAATATCAGAATACCAATGGATAAGCCAAACCACAAATGTAGTTTGGCTGACCATTTTTTAAAGAAACTTGGTTTTTTCTTATGATGATGTTTTTTCTTCATAGATATTTAAAAAGCTAAGTTTGCAACTGGACTTTTTACTTTTTTAGAATTTGTAATTCAAGCTTAGAGATAAAGTTCTAAGTCTCTGTGGTGTAACTGTTGACCAACCAGAGAAATATTTTTTATTAGCAATGTTGTCTAATTTCAAGATAATACTATATCTACTTTCTGTATAGGAAAGAGAAGCATTCATAATGATATAGCTTGGCAATGGGAAAGCGCCAATGTTTCCTCTATTCAATGTATAAAATCTACTAGCGGAATTTCCACCGAAACCAATTCCAAAGTTTTCAAGTGATCCTTTCTGGATTTTGTAAGTTCCCCAGAAATTAATTAGATTTTTAGGTCCTGCATCTTCTGTTCTATTTCCAGGATAACCCAAATCCCCTTTTACAACATTGCTGTCATTGTAGCTATAACCCGCGATCAAGTTCATGCCAGGAATTGGGCTTCCCAAAACACTTACCTCAAAACCTTTACTATCTACCTCACCACCTTGAGTAATATCCAAGCCATTACCCATTACCTTATTTTTTACATTGATGCTGTAGTAACTTGCTGTAATTGAGAATTTGTCACCTGCAAGATTGGCTTTTGTACCAATTTCCCACTGATTGGCATGTTCTGGATCGAAATAGTAAAATTCATTAGATAGAATCGTTCCATTTTCATCTGTTACTTGAACTTGTTGTGGCGCAACATATTGGAAGCCGTTCATGTAGTTACCAAAAATGGATACCTTATCCTGAATAGGTTGATATACTAAACCTAATTTTGGAGAGAAAGTTGTCTTGGGTTTAGAATCTGTGGTTGCATAGAGAACTCTTCCTGTGAAGTGATCTATTCTCATACTTAACATTGCTGATAAGTTTGGAAGAATATTAACAACATCAGACACATATGCACTATAAATTTTTGACTCTGCACTAGTAGGTTCTTGTGATGTATTAGCAAGTACAGCATCAACACCAGATTTAGTAAGACTATTTGCTTTAGTGTCGCTTTTATCTACGATGTTGATAACTCCATATTCCTCATAGTTAGTGCCTCCTTGGCTGAAATTTTGTTCAAAATAGTCTAAGCCTATTAATAATTTATTTTTTAAATTTCCAATATTGAAGCTACCATTAAAGTTCTGCTGAATACCTGTGGTACTAGTTTCGCCTGATACACTGGCAATAAATCTTTTAAAATCACTTCCATTCGACTGATCCCATAGGTATTGATAGTAACCATTACTTTTCGTATTACTTCTGGATAATATTGTTTTTGATGTCCAGTTATCTGATATTTTATAGTTGGCTGTTGCCTGTAGATTGAAAGAGTTGTTATTTATTGTCAAATCATCACTAGTATATGATTTTTTATAATTTTCTTTAAAAATACCAATCGAATGATAGGATAGAGGAGCATATCTATTCAAGAAAATCATTGGAGCATTAGATGACTCAGCTTTTTTAATTTCTGTATTCACATAGAATGTTAATCTATCATTTGCTACAAATTTTACAGAAGGAGTGATGTAGAAAGACTCATTGAAACCAGCATCTTGGAAAGTGTTGTTTTTTTGGTATGAAGCATTTACTCTTGCAAATAGATTTTTGCTTAATGGTGTATTAACATCCGCACTAATTCTATTCAAGCCATAACTTCCATTAATGTAATTCACTTCTCCACCAAAGTAGTTGTACGGTTTTTTAGTAATTACGTTAATTAATCCTCCATAAGAAATTACACTTCCTCCGTATAAGGTTCCAGATGGACCTTTAATTGCTTCAATAGTTTCGATTCCAGCAGGGTCAAGCGTTCCATTACTCAAACTTGGCATTCCGTTAACCAAACTTGGCTGTAGAGAGAAACCTCTCATTGTGTAATATTCCCCACCATCATTTCCTCTACCTGTTGATTCCCATAATCTTGCTATACCAGTTACATTTTTAAGAGCATCATTGAAGTTCGTGACCACCTGCTCTTTGATAACGTTTTTATTGACCGTATTGTAAACCTGAGGATTTTCGATTTCCTTCAGAGGCATTTTATTCACAGATTCTCTATCTCTGGTGATATAACCGTGCACTACAACTTCTTCAATATTATTAGATTTATTAATCGTATCATTTTCCTGAGCAAAAGCGAATGTGGAAGTTAAAACCACAGCACTCACAATAATTTTCTTCATTAAAGGAATAATTTTTCGCAAAGGTATTATTTTTATTGATTCTAAATTAAATTAATATGTGATATTTGTCATTTTGTTACAACCTTAAAACAAAAAAAGCTGTTGAATTATTCAACAGCTTTTATAATATTTTTAGAAAATCCTTTGTTATGCAGGGATCTCGCCTTTATAAAGGAAAGAGACAATTTCTTTATTTACTTTGTCAACCATTTCGCTGAACAAATAGAAAGATTCTTGTTTATAGATTACCAATGGATCTTTTTGTTCATATACAGCACCTTGAGAAGAACGACGAAGATCATCCATTTCTCTTAAGTGAGTTTTCCAGTTCTCATCAATAATTGCTAAAGAAATATTCTTCTCGAAGTCTGTGATTAATGATTCACATTTAGTTTCATAAGCTTCTTTCAAATCCGTAACGATCGTCATTGTTTTGACGCCATCTGTGAAAGGAACTTGGATCATTTTGAACATAGAACCCTGGTTAAGGTAAACATTCTCGATAATTGGAAATGCTTTTTCTTTAAGAAGATTCAATCTTAAATCATAATCTTCTTTTGCAGCTTTGAAGACTTTGTCTGTAAGTGCAGGAATTTGTAAAGTTCCAAATTCAGACTCACTTACTGGAGATTCCATTGTGAAATGCTTGATAATCTCAAATTCGAAATCTTTAAAGTTTCCAGTTGCTTTTGCTGAAGAAACTATTGCTGCTGCAGTATCATAAATCATATTCACGATATCATACTTCAGGTGATCTCCAAACAAAGCGTTCTTTCTGCGTTTGTAGATTACGTCACGCTGTTTGTTCATCACGTCATCATACTCCAACAATCTTTTTCTAACCCCGAAGTTATTTTCTTCAACTTTTTTCTGAGCTCTTTCGATAGATTTGGAAATCATAGAATGCTGAATCACTTCCCCTTCTTTATGACCCATTCTGTCCATCATTTTAGCAATTCTTTCAGAACCGAAAAGGCGCATCAAGTTGTCTTCCAAAGATACATAGAATTGGGAACTTCCTGGGTCTCCTTGACGACCAGCTCTACCTCTCAACTGTCTGTCAACACGACGAGAATCGTGTCTTTCTGTTCCGATAATTGCCAAACCTCCAGCATCTTTAACTTCAGCTTTCAATTTGATATCGGTACCTCTACCAGCCATATTCGTAGCGATAGTTACTACGCCAGGTCCACCAGCTCCAGCTACAATTTCTGCTTCTTTTTTGTGAAGTTTCGCATTCAGAACTTGGTGTTGAATTTTTCTTAAGCTCAATGCTCTTGATAATAATTGAGAAATCTCAACCGATGTTGTACCAACCAAAACAGGTCGTCCTGCTGAGGTCAATCTCTCGATTTCTTCAATTACTGCATTGTATTTTTCACGATTGGTTTTGAAAACCAAATCTTGTCTGTCATCTCTTTGGATTGGTCTGTTGGTAGGGATTACCACAACATCCAATTTGTAAATCTGCCAGAATTCTCCAGCTTCAGTTTCCGCAGTACCAGTCATACCAGCCAATTTGTTGTACATACGGAAGTAGTTTTGTAAAGTTACCGTTGCAAAGGTTTGAGTTGCTGCTTCGATTTTTACATTTTCTTTAGCTTCAATTGCTTGGTGAAGCCCGTCAGAATAACGACGACCGTCCATAATACGACCCGTCTGCTCATCTACAATTTTTACTTCGCCATCAATTACCACATATTCATCATCTTTTTCGAATAATGTATAAGCTTTCAGCAATTGATTCATTGTATGAATACGTTCAGATTTTACAGCAAATTCTCGGTATAATTCTTCTTTTGCAGCGAATTCTTCTTCCTTGGAAAGATTTTTCTTTTCGATGTCAGCAATTTCTGTCCCGATGTCTGTCAAAACGAAGAATTGTTGATCCTCATTACCTGCAGACATATATTCTACACCTTTATCTGTCAAATCGATTTGATTATTTTTCTCATCGATTACGAAATAAAGATCCTTATCTACAATTGGCATATCACGGTTGTTATCCGCCATATATTGACCTTCAACTTTCTGAAGCAAAGCGCGGTTTCCACTTTCTGACAAGAATTTAATCAATTGTCTGTTTTTAGGAAGACCTCTGTAAGCTTGAAGCAATTTGAAACCTCCTTCTTTGGTATTTCCGTTGGCAATCAATTTTTTAGCTTCATTGAAAATAGTAGACACAGTTTTTTTCTGGACTTCAACAATTCTGTCAATAGAAGGTTTAAGAACATCAAATTCCTGTCTGTCGCCTTGAGGAACTGGACCAGAAATAATCAATGGTGTTCTTGCATCATCAATCAAAACCGAATCAACCTCATCAACAATAGCGAAATTCAATTCTCCCTGAACTAATTCAGTAGGATTGGTTACCATGTTATCTCTGAGGTAATCAAAGCCGAATTCGTTATTAGTTCCGTAAGTAATACTTGCTTGATAAGCCTTTCTTCTGGAGTCTGAGTTGGGCTGATGAAGATCGATACAATCAATCGTCAATCCATGGAATTGATACAATGGACCCATCCAAGCCGAGTCACGTTTTGCCAAATAGTCATTAACTGTTACAACATGAACTCCTCTTTCTGGAAGCGCATTAAGATAAATTGGTAAAGTTCCCACCAAAGTTTTACCTTCACCAGTCGCCATCTCGGCAATTTTTCCTGAGTGTAATACAACACCACCAATAAACTGAGTGTCATAATGAACCATATCCCAAACTACAGGTGTTCCGGCCGCATCCCAAGAGTTTTTCCAGACAGCAATGTCGCCATCTAGAGAAACGAAATCTTTGGTAGCTGCTAATTCACGGTCTTTATCTGTTGCTTTAACACGGATTTCTCCATTCTGAGCCAAACGTCTTGACGTTTCCTTTACCAAAGCGAAAGCTTCAGGAAGGATTTCATTAAGCACTTTTTCTTCAACTTCGTAAGAATCCTTTTTCAGACCTTCGATTTTGTTGAAAAGCGCTTCTTTTTCGTCAACGTTGGTTGAGTTTTTTATTTGCTCTTTTATTTCGTCTATTTGAGATGTAAACTTAGCAGTCGCGGATTTTATTTTCTCCTTAAACTCTGCAGTTTTATCTCTCAAACCATCATCAGATAATGATTGGATGCTAGATTCTACTGTTTTTATTTTTGCGACAACTTTTTTTACTTCTTTAAGATCTTTTGCATTTTTATCTCCCAAAAAACTTTTAAGAACGGTATTTAAAAAACTCATAATTTGCTATTTGCGGTTTGCTATTAGCTTTTGACTAACAGCTTAATTTATATTAAAAAAATTGGCAAAAGGCTAATAGCCAAAAGCCAAAAACGAATTAATATTCGTCTTCGTTCCAAAGATAATCCTCGTCTGTAGGATAATCACTCCAGATTTCGTCGATGGCGTCATAGATTTCTCCTTCGTCCTCAATAGCTTGAAGGTTTTCTACAACTTCCATAGGTGCTCCTGTTCTGATGGCGTAATCAATTAATTCTGCCTTGGTCATCGGCCAAGGTGCATCGCTTAAATATGAAGCTAATTCTAATGTCCAATACATAATTTAAAATTTTTGCAAAAGTAAAAAAATAGGTGATACTTTATACATATTTCTACTGATTTTCAATAATATTTAAAAATAAATTCATCTTATTTCCAAAATTTCTATTATCAGAGATTTGTTATTGCCGATTTCCCAAAAACCATTCCACAAATTTTTTTGTGCCATTTTGGAAGTTTGTTGTCGGTTTATAGCCAATCAGAGACTTCGCTTTTGTGATATCCGCATTGGTTTTTATGACATCTCCGGGTTGCATTGGCAGATTTTTTTTGACTGCTTTTTTGCCAATGGCATGTTCTAATGTGGAAACCATTTCGTTCAACGTAATCACTTCACTTTCCCCAAGATTTACAATCTCATAAACACCATTATTATTCTCTAGATAATCGATGGATTTAAGAACGCCATCAATAATATCATCAACAAAAGTATAATCTCTGGCTGTAGAACCATCGCCGTAGAAAGGGATTTCTTTGTTTTCAAAAATTAGTTTAGTGAATTTATGAATCGCCAAATCCGGTCTTTGTCTAGGTCCATAAACCGTAAAAAACCTAAGATGAATCATATCAATATGATAAAGATGATGATAAACGTGACCCAAAACCTCAACAGCTTTTTTAGTGGCTGCATAAGGCGAAATAGGATTGTCTACATTGTCAGATTCGGAAAATGGAACTTTTTCTTTGTTTCCATAAACGCTTGAAGATGAAGCGCAAACGAATTTTTTAATTCCAAGTTCTTTACAAAGCTCCCAAAGATTCTGAGTTCCCCGAATGTTTACGGCTTCATAATCCAAAGGTCTTTCAATCGATGGGTGAACGCCTGCCAAAGCCGCCAAATGAATTACCAAATCAATTTTATGTTTCCTGAAGATTACCTCCAGTTCTTCTTTATCACGAATGTCTTGATAATAAAGTTGATAAGATTCTGATTTTGTTAAAGATATGAGATTCTTGATATCAGATTCTTTATCAGTAAAATTAAAATCAATTTTATGGTCTAAAGAGTCTAAAGAATTTTGAAATTTAATTTTATAATCATAGAAATCGTCGAAGTTGTCAACGTTAATGACAGAATGTCCGTTTTTTAAAAGTTGTTCTACTAAATGAGAACCAATAAATCCGCTTCCGCCGGTAACTAAATAGTTCATAACATCAATTGTGTTGCGAATATAAGGATTTAACAAAAAAAGAATCCCTTATTCAGAGATTCTTTTGATATCAAATTAAAAATTAATTTATGCTAAATGCACAACAGGTTCTTAATATTAAAACTTTGTTAAATATTAGTTTATTACGCCATAAACCTTTATTTTTGTATTGTTATTGATTCGGTCTATTGAAATTTGAAATAATTTCAGCGTAACAAATAATGATAAAAACGTTTTAAATGGCAAAGTCGTACGAAGCTATTTTCGAGAACAATAAGAAGTGGGTAGAGTCTAAAATCTCGGATAATCCGGAATATTTTCACGAACTCGCTAAAACACAAAACCCAGAATATCTCTATATCGGATGTTCCGACAGTCGCGTAACGGCAGAAGATATGATGGGCGCGGAGCCGGGCGAAGTTTTTGTTCACAGAAATGTAGCCAATGTTATCAATACTTTGGATATGAGTTCAACAGCTGTCATACAGTACGCTGTGGAACATCTGAAAGTGAAACACATTGTCGTGTGTGGGCATTATAACTGTGGCGGTGTGAAAGCGGCAATGACATCACAGGATCTTGGATTACTTAATCCTTGGTTGAGAAATATCCGCGATGTGTACAGACTGCATCAGGCAGAACTGGACGCTATCGAAGATGAAGCTAAAAGATATGACCGACTTGTAGAACTGAATGTTCAGGAGCAATGCATCAATGTTATCAAAATGGCTTGTGTGCAAGAACGTTATATTTTGGAAGAGCAACCCGTTGTTCACGGTTGGGTGTTTGACCTTAGAACAGGAAAAATAATCGACCTCGAAATCGATTTTGAAAAAATATTAAAAGACATTCAGAAGATCTACAACTTGACAGATTCTGACTGGGTGATGAGCCGAAAAAATAAGCTCATCGATAAAAAATGATATGAAGTATTTAAGTATCTTAATATTAGGGATTTTTCTCAACTTTACAGCTTTACCTAGTTTAGCTGCATTGTTTGGTTGGGAATTGCCAAGAACTAATGTTGTGATCAGTGAGGAAGAACATTCCCACTCCAATAATATGATTGTCATCTACGAAAAAACCATTCCTAAAACGCTGGACATCCACGATTTCCTAAAGTTTTGTGAAACGGATACACACAACAAAATCGCTGTAAGCTGGGAATCTAAATTGTATTTCCCACCATCTCTCAGCATATTCTCTCCACCTCCGGAAGCATAAATAATAGTTCTGTTTTTCTCAGAAAACGCTTGGACATTGGCTGTAATCACACAGCGAAGAGCATCTGTTGTTTTTTGAATTCATTTTAATCAATTGTTATTGATTATCAATCACATCTGTTATTTATATTGATGAAGTCGCCTTTAGGTCAGGTAACGACATCAGACAAACTTATTATTTTCTTATGAAAAAGACACCATCTTTGTTTGGAGGAATCAAAGAGAACTTTCCGTCTGGTCTTGTAGTATTTTTAGTTGCATTACCATTATGTTTAGGAATTGCATTGGCATCAGGAGCACCTCCATTATCCGGTGTTATTGCAGGTATTGTTGGAGGGATTGTTGTAGGGGCAATCAGTAATTCCAATATTTCGGTTTCAGGACCGGCTGCTGGTCTTACGGCTATCATCTTGGTAGCGATTACTGATATTGGCGCATTCGAGTTATTTCTTTGTGCCGGGATTATTGCCGGAGTCATTCAATTAATTCTCGGTTTTATACGGGCTGGAAGTATCTCCAATTATTTTCCGAACAACGTCATAGAAGGAATGTTAGCCGGGATTGGAATCATTATTATTTTGAAACAGCTGCCACACGCGGTTGGATTTGACAAAGATTATGAAGGTCATCAGTCCTTATTCGATAATGGTTTTAATATAAACTATTTTACCGAATTATTTACAGCGATCCATCCAGGAGCCATTATCGTGACATTAGTATCGATGGGAATTCTACTGGCTTGGGATAATGTAGCAGCCTTGAAGAGGCTGAAGTTATTACCAGGAGCATTAGTTGCTGTAATTGCCGGAATTCTGATGAATGAGTTTTTCAAATTATCAGGAAGCTCATTAGCGATTTCGCCAGAACATTTGGTAACACTACCTGTCCCTACAACTTTGGACGAGTTCAAGAATCTGGTAACTTTTCCGGATTTGGCTGGATTTACCAATACTAAAGTTTGGATCACAGGCGCAACCATAGCAATCGTGGCATCCATTGAGACTTTACTTTGTATCGAAGCTTCAGACAGATTGGACGTAAGAAGAAGAATCACAGACACCAACCTGGAGCTTAAAGCACAAGGTATCGGAAACTTAGTAAGTTCTTTTATTGGCGGATTACCAATGACATCCGTTGTCGTAAGAAGTTCTGCTAATGCAAGCGCGGGTGCAACGTCTAAAGTTTCAGCTATAATCCACGGTGTTCTGTTATTGATTTGTGTTTTAACCATTCCTGTTATTTTGAATTTGATTCCATTAGCTACATTAGCTGCGGTATTAATTTTAGTAGGATATAAATTGGCGAAACCGGCCACTTTTAAGCATTTTTGGCACAACGGAAAGTATCAGTTCATCCCATTTTTGGCAACTGTAGTGGCTGTTGTAGCAACGGATCTTTTGAAAGGGGTTGGGATTGGATTATTAATTTCAATTATTTATATCTTACAGGGAAATATGAAACGTGCTTATTATCTGAGCAGAGAAACATTGAACGATGCCGATGAGATTACCATCAAATTAGCAGAAGAAGTTTCTTTCTTGAACAAAGCCGCGATTAAAAAGACGTTGAAGAATATCAAGTCTGGGTCAAAAGTAATTATCGACGCCAAGACGACTTCATACATAACAACAGATGTATTGGAAATGATTCAGGATTTTGCCAATGTAAGAGCAAAAGAAGAGGATATAGAAGTGGAATTGGTGGGATTCAAAACATCGTATAGAGATTATGCGAGCGACCAGGATTCTCACGTTGTGGTGAACCACAAAAGGGCAATGTAATTCTATTATTATTATTATTATTAAATTTTAACAATCAAAAAAAACACATATTTAAAACATTTTAAAAAATATGAAAGCACATACATCAGAAACGCAAGCGACTATTACTCCGGAAAAAGCATTAGAAATCCTTAAAGAAGGGAATGCAAGATTTGTCAACAACCTAAAAGCGAATAGAGATCTTTTAGCACAAGTGAATGACACGCGTGCAGGACAATGGCCATTCGCAGTAATATTGAGCTGTATCGATAGCCGGACATCTGCAGAATTGATTTTTGATCAAGGTCTTGGAGATATCTTCAGCGTAAGAATTGCGGGTAATTTTGTGAATCAGGATATTCTTGGCTCTATGGAATTTGGCTGTAACGTAGCGGGATCTAAGTTAGTTGTCGTTCTTGGACATACCAAATGTGGCGCACTAAAAGGTGGTCTTGACGCAGCAGCAATCGAAGGTCTGGGGATGGATAATCTAAATCACTTGATTGGGCATTTTGATCCGATCATCAAAAATATCATTAAAGATGGCGAAGAACGTTCTTCTAAAAACGAAGATCTTCTTGAGAGATTAAACCATCATAATGTAAAACACGCGATAGAAGACATTCGTAAACAAAGTTCTACTTTGAAGAATTTGGAAAACGAGGGTAAAGTCAAAATCGTGGGTGCAAATTATGACGTAGAAACTGGCGTTGTAACTTGGTTATAGGAAATATTTTTTCTTCATACAATTAGGGTGGTAGGCCGGGTAATTTATTATCCGGCTTACTTTTTTAAGCTAAACAATATAATATATGCTTAAATAGTTATAGAATAAACTATTAATATGAAATGTTAGTCCGTTCTTGGAGAACAGATTCGGATTGAGATTTATTTGCCGTTAAAAGCAGTCATCGTATTTTGTACACCGGCAAAAACAAAAGATAAAGCAGCCTGGGAAAACTTTTCGATTCTTTCAGAAAGTTTGTCTTTTTCTTCATCATTCCATTTTCCGAGAACATAATCAGCTTGTTTTCCTTCCGAGAAATCTGCTGATATCCCAAATCTTAATCTGGTGTAATTTTGAGTATTCAATTGTGCTTGGATACTTTTCAATCCGTTATGTCCGGCATCAGAACCTTTCATTTTCATCCTCAAAGAACCAAAAGGCAAAGCCAAATCATCTGTAATAATCAGAATATTCTCTAAAGGAATATTTTCTTTCTGCATCCAGAATTTAACTGCATTTCCAGAGAGATTGACGTAGGTATCGGGTTTTAAAATAAAGACTTTTCTGCCTTTATATTTGCCTTCGGCAAGTAATCCAAAGTTGGAAGATTTGAAAGGCGCTTCTATTTTCTCAGCAATCTTTTCGGCCACTTTGAAACCGATATTGTGTCGGGTTTCTGCATATTCTTCCCCTTTGTTCCCGATGCCGACAATAAGATATTTCATTTTAGTTTAAAGAAAATTATTTAACATATTCAAATTCGACAGTACCCATTTCAGATGTACCTAAAGTAGGATAACCATCTTTATCATATACATACTTGAAATTTGCAGTTATTGTCTCAACATTAGAAGTCAACTTCAGAGTTTTATAATTATTGACTGAAAACCCAGAAACCACATTATTTTCCAAATCAAAATGAGAACTAACCAATTTGAAGGCCAAAGGTAACGTTCCCAAAGGATTTTTATTAGTATCAAAACTACTCAAAGCAGTTGTTAAAACTATTGGTGAGCTTGTAACAGGTCCCGGTGCGGTTGTAAGGGAATATTTAAAATTAGTCAGATTATTGCCTACAAATGTATAATCTGTCTGTAGTGTAAACATCTCTGTAGTATTGGTCTCATCTTTTATCTTTGTTACAATACTTTTAATTTTATCAGATGCATAATTATAATTGGTAGAAGAAACATAAATGATAGTTCCATCGGAGGTTGCTGTAGTCCCTTCTGACCTAACTAATTTTCCGCCAGTGTAAGTAAGATTTTGAGTATTAATCATCGCATCACCAGATGCAGTATCTTCATTCTTATAAACGATTTTTGTAATATCATCACCATTATAAGTAAGGGTATAATTAAAAGAATTGTTATCTGAAGTTACACCTGTCAGTTTGTTATCTGAATAATTGTAAGTAGTAATTACTTTGTCACCAGCATCATCAATTGTTGTTATTTTTTTGATATTTTTAATTGTAGAATTAGATACTCCGACTTCTGTATCATACTCAACACCGTGTAGAAAATCACCGTTTTCATCTTGGTTAGGACTGCAAGACGACAGGATAAAAAATCCGAATATATAATAAACTATATTTTTCATTGCTTAATTTCTGTTTGCAAAGTTAATTTTTTAAAATCAAAATATTAAATGTTAATGATAATCAAAATATTGGTCAGAATTTTTATCTTTTAGCTGATTCAATTCCTCAACAAAAACCTTCAATTGTTTTTCATTCAGATTACCATTTCTTTTGTAGATTTCTATTCTTCTAACGAGCTCTGAATTATAAAATTGTTTAAAATTTTCATTCGTTTCCTGTTTGTTCCACAAATCAAAATATTCGCACATTGCCGATAGAAAACTTTGCAATTCTTCTTCAGTTTTTTCATCTACATTTTTGCTGAACGCAGTTACAGAACAATAGATTGGCTTTTTATCAGAATCCATTTTATCCATAAAAGCTTTGTATTTGTCATCAATCAAAGCTTCGATTTGTTCTTTGTTGAAAGAAATATCTTGATTAATGTCTTTCAGCTTTACAAAATCAGCAGAACTGTTGTTTTTATTAAAGATATAATTCGCATAAACCACAACTTCACCTTTTCCCAAACCTGGCGAAATCCCATAATGTTCCGAAAGATAAAAAAGCGCAGGCACAGAATAGTCGATGCCGTCTTTTAGTTGGGCGACAAACAACTCGATTTTGGTTTCGTCTTTATCTTGCGCAATTCGTTTCTCCAGGTTTTTATAAGATTGATAATCATAAAGCGTATCCGATGCTTTTTTGAAATGTCTGATAGGCGATTCTGCACTATAAGTTCGGAAACCGTTGGCAGAAACATACTTTTTATTGTAAAGAATTCCGTCCATTCTGTAAATATTTTTCCGATAAGAATAATAAAAATCAACTGTATTTCGAATCGATTTTTTCTCAGAATTAAAATCAATGGAATAAACCGGAACCGACTTATCTTTAGAATTAAATCTTACCGAAGTTCCGCTCAAACTGTCTGCTTCACTTAGAAAAGTCATTTCTTTGTCGTAGTGGTATTTTTGGATTTGAGCATTGCAAAAAAAACCTAAGATTATAAAAATCAAAGCAAAAGTCTTTTCACAAAATTTAAATGAGATTCTATTCATTAATTAATTTCAAGCCAAAATCCTATTCAAAACCAGATTCACTTCATCTACATTTTTCACATTGTCTTTTCTCATCATCAGCTGGTTGTTCTTTTCTTTTAACGTTGCTTCTGCAGGATTTTGTGTGAGATAAGATATGATTTTTTTGAATTTTTCGCTTTGATAGAATTTATCCTGAGGATTCGCAGGGAAATAGCCAAGGAAAACTTTGTTCTTAACCACCAACTTATCAAATCCAATTTCCGCAGCCAACCATTTCAGTTCTACAGATTTTAGAAGATTAATAGCTTCAGCAGGCAATGCTCCAAAACGGTCTTTCAACTCATTTTCAAATTGTTGCAGTTCTTTCGCGTTCTGGATATCAGCCAATTTTTGGTACAATGACAAACGTTCTTCCGTAGAATTCACATAATCATCTGGTAACATCAATTCCAAATCTGTATCGATATTAACTTCTTTGGTTGATTTGAAAAGTTTGTTCCGGTCTTCTTCATTTTCAAAAAGATTCTCAAAGTTCTCATCATCTTTCAATTCTTCCAAAGCTTCCTGCATCAATTTCTGATAAGTTTCAAATCCCATTTCATTGATAAATCCACTTTGTTCTCCACCCAGCAAATCTCCCGCACCACGGATTTCCAAATCTTTCATCGCAATCTGGAAACCACTACCCAAATCCGAGAATTGTTCAATCGCTTCCAGACGTTTTCTCGCATCAGAAGTCATCATATCAAACGGCGGCGTAATCATATAACAAAACGCTTTTCGGTTGCTTCGTCCAACTCTACCACGCATTTGGTGCAAATCCGCCATCCCGAATCTTTGGGCATCATTAATGAAAATCGTATTGGCATTCGGAACGTCCACACCACTTTCGATGATTGTGGTTGCAACAAGAACATCATATTTTCCTTCCATAAAGTCGAGGACATTCTGCTCCATTTGTTTTCCGTCCATTTGTCCGTGACCGGTAATCACTCTTGCATCTGGAACCAATCTTTGGATTAATCCCGCAATATCTTTTAAGTTCTCAATTCTGTTATTGATGAAATAAACCTGCCCGTCACGTTGTAGTTCATAAGAAACGGCATCACGCAAAATCTCTTCATTGAAACCAATAATACTTGTCTCGACAGGCTGTCGGTTTGGCGGAGGTGTTTTAATAACAGATAAATCTCTCGCAGCCATTAGTGAAAATTGTAAAGTTCTCGGAATGGGCGTTGCAGTCAATGTCAACGTATCAACATTGGTTTTCATCGTCTTCAATTTATCTTTTACAGAAACACCAAACTTATGTTCTTCATCAATAATCAACAAACCTAAATCCTTGAATTTCACTTTATCCGAAACCAATTGATGGGTTCCAATCACGATATCCACTTTTCCGTCTTTCAAACCTGCCAACGTCTCAGATTTCTGTTTCGCGGTACGGAAACGGTTTAAGTAAGAAATATTAACAGGGAAATCTTTCAAACGTTCTTTGAAACTTCTATAATGTTGGAAAGCCAAAATTGTAGTTGGAACAAGAATCGCTACTTGTTTTCCATCAGTCGCGGCTTTGAACGCTGCACGAATTGCAACTTCTGTTTTCCCGAATCCAACATCGCCACAAATCAATCGGTCCATAACACCTTCTGCTTCCATATCATTTTTCACATCCACCGTTGCTTTTTCCTGGTCTGGTGTATCTTCATAAAGGAAACTCGCTTCCAGCTCATTCTGCAGATAAGAATCAGGCGAATATTGGAAACCTTTTGCGGTTTTTCTTTCTGCATAGAGTTTAATCAAATCAAAAGCAATTTGTTTAACTCTAGCTTTTGTTTTCTGTTTCAGTGATTTCCAAGCGGGCGAACCAAGCTTGCTGAGAACAATTTCTTTTCCGTCTGGTCCATTATATTTTGAAATCTTATGAAGGGAATGGATACTCACATACAACAAATCGCCATTTTTATAAGTCAGCTTAAAACATTCCTGGATTTTCCCATCATTATTGACTTTTACCAATCCCATAAATTTTCCTATCCCGTGATCGATATGGGCAATGTAATCGCCAACTTTCAAAGACATTAAATCTTTGAGAGTCAGTTGCTCCGACTTCGCGAATGTATTCTTGGACTGATATCTTTGATAACGGTCAAAAATCTGATGGTCTGTGTAAATCAGAATTTTATTATCAAAATCTACAAAGCCTTCGTGCAGTTCTGATTTGAAACTTTTGAACGGAATCTCGTGCTCGAGTTCTTCAAAAATCGATTCTAATCTTTCCTTTTGTTTTTCTGATGAGAAGGAAATCCAAGTGTCAAATCCTTGACTTTGTTTTTCTTCCAAATCCTGAATCAACATTTCGAAGTTTTTATGGAAACTCGGCTGTTGTGTTTGATTAAGTTCTATATTCTTGATTTTTGGAAGTTCAAATGGCTGAGAACTGAAATCAATCGTTTTGAATTTGATTAATTTATTTTGGAATTCGGGCTCAGAAATAAACAATTCGTCAGGTGTTCTGTGTTTGATATCCTTACTCAACGTTTCGAATTTCTCTATCGATTTTTCATAAAAATCTCTGATTCTTTTAGTCGAAAGAAAAAGATTTTTGGAAACCACAAAACTGTCATCGGGCAATAATTCAAACAAGGAAACTTTAGTCCCAGAAACCGAAAAATTCATATTGGAAACCAACTGAAATTCATCAATCTTGTCCATAGAAAGTTGAGATTCTATATCGAAGGTTTTAATGCTTTCAACTTCATTCCCGAAAAATGTGATTCGGAAAGGTTTCTCATTGGAGAAAGAAAAAACATCCACGATTCCGCCTCGAACAGAAAATTCTCCAGGTTCGGAAACAAAATCCGTTTGATTGAATTGATAATGATTCAGTAATTCATCCACAAAATCAAAATCCAGCTGGTCGCCCACTTTTATCTGATGAGAAATCGCTTTGAAATCTTCCTTCTTCAAAACTTTTTCTGATAACGCACCAATGAAAGCAACAATCACTTTCGGCGATTTCCCCGAATTCAGTTTATTGATAACTTCAGTTCTCAGAACGAGATTGGCATTCTGTGTTTTCTCGATTTGATAAGGCTCAAGATGTGTTGCCGGAAAGTATAGAACGTTGTCGCTTCCCAACAAATCTTCCATCTCGGCATTGATGTAAAGCGCATCCTCTTTGTCATCAATCAAATAAAGAATCGTTTTGTTCTGAGTCAAGAAAAGTTCCGAAGCCAAAATTGAAACCGCAGAACCGGCACTTCCTTTAACCGAAATGTGCTGATGTTTTGGTATTTGTGAAAAAATCTCGTTGCCAAATTGTTTCTGAAGCAAGTCTGGCAAAAGGTTTTGATTGATTTTTTTTAATTCCATTTTTCCTCTCTCTAAATCTCTCTCCAAAAGGAGAAAGACTTTTTTAAATTTGATACAAACGCAAAAAGCGATTCCGAGAAATTTTCGGAACCGTTATTTGTTTTACAAAGATACTATTTTTAAAAAAAATTAGTTTTAATTTTACAACCTTAAACTATGAGCATTTGAAATTCGGTTTCAAAATATTATCCCTTTTCTGTTTGTTATCTATTCTTTTAACTCAATGTAAAGATGATGACGCCAACATTTTCCGTGCTTATGTGGAAGGAAAATTCACTTATTCTGATGGGAAATTTTTAGAAGAGCCTATTCATCTTGTCGTCAATAAAAAAATAATCGCAGAAAGTTTTCCCAAAGAAAGCGGAAGTTTTGTTTTGGCTGGACCTTATGACAAAGGCGCTTACAAACTTCAACTCAAAGATTTTAAAATCAAGTCTTTTTCTACAGACACACAAGGTTGTAAAATCTCCAACGATTCACTGAGCATCGAGATTCCTGATGGTGTGACTTACGTTATTTTCAATGATATTATTTTGAAATAATGAAGAGAATTTTACTTTTTTCTTTAGCTTTAATTTCGATTTCGACTTTTTCTCAGAGAAGAAAAAAGCAGGATTGGACAGAAAATGTTCGTTCTTCCATAGACCCGCACGTGAAAGTGATGGTTCCACTTGGCGATAATTTTCTCAAAGACACCTTTGATTATTTTTATGGTTTCGGAATTGGTGGAAATTTGAATCTTTATAAAAATTTCGGACTTGGTGTAGAATATACTTACTTCTTGGCCAATGTGAAAAATGGTGAAAAATTCGGTTATCTTGGAGCACCATCCATGAATAATTTTGACTGGTATATTTTTCATAAAGATAAAATCGCAGAAGACTTTTTTGTGGAAGAAATCTTAGGTTACAGCACTTACCGATTGAAAAGTCCTTATCTCGACAATTCAGGCAAATTTTCTGAAGGAAATGGTGGATTAAATTTCGGAGCAAAATTCATTTACACGATTGATAACGAAGGTTTTCAACAAGTCGTCTTCGGAACAAAACTCAATTTCTACAATGCTAAAATCGGAAATCAAAATCCTGACATCGCCGATTATTATTCAAAAGCCATAATTCTCAACTTCAGTTTAGCCTATCGTTATAATTTTTAAGTCATTTTTAAGTTGTTATAATTTCTGGTTAAAGTTTTTCTTTATTTTTTTTTGAATCATTTTTTGATATAAATTTGTTTCATCAAAACCAAAGAATCATATGAAAAATTTATTAACAAGTCTATTGCTTGTTTTCGGAATCGGAGCAGCAACAGCACAAACAACTACACCAAGAACAGCAGCTACTCCAGTTGCAAAAACAGCAAAAGCAGATGTTAAAAAAGTTGAGCAGCAGGCGAAAAAAGGAGAAACAAAAATTGAAAAGACTGCAACTAAAGCCGAGGTTAAATTGAAAAAAGACGGAACCCCGGACAAAAGATACAAAGCCGCAAAAACACTGAAAAAGGACGGAACTCCTGACAAGCGTTACAAGGCCAACAAGTAATTATCCTAATCGGTGAAGAAGAGAGGGACAATTAATTTTTCATAACTTTTATTTTTTTAAGACTTTACAAATTTTGTAAAGTCTTTTTTTTGGTTCGTGATTTGTTTTAAGATGATTAACCAATCCAAAAAAATAGAATTATGAGCCCAAAACCAATGCTTACGCTATCCGAAGTTATGGAAAAACTTCGACAAAAAGGAATTACAGACGAGGTGAGAATGACGGAGGATAAGAGATTCGTCATCACCGGAACTGAAAAATCTCTCAAAGCGGAAGATTTGAAAATCATCCGTACTTACAGATTCGAAGGAGCGAGTGACCCAGACGATAACGTTGCCCTTTATCTTGTGGAAGATGTCTATGGCAACAAGGCGATGATTATCGATTCTTACGGCGCTAATAGTAACTACGAAGGTCATGAATTCGATGATTTTATAAAATCTCTTCCCACGGAAGAAAAGGAAGAATACGATTTTTAAACAACAATTCAGATATAAATAAAGCTTTTCAGTTTTTTGAAAAGCTTTATTTTTTTAAATTTTGATAACGAGAAGTGACTTTTTCAAACCATCTTCTATACCTTTCCAATAGAAATTGAAGAACGAGCGTTGTTTATTTCTTTCCACATAAATATCTACAAATTCAGGGAATTTTTGAGAATCTTTTTTCACGACCAAATTAGCAATGGCTGACAGAAATTTCTTTTTCTCTTTGGTATCTTTATCCAATACGTTCACTTTCAAATCTTTGTGCTTAATTCTGAATTTTCCGTTCATCACATCATTATTTCCTTTAAAATCATAATTGAGACTTGTGATCGTTCCCGTTGCAGTGATGTTCATATAAGGTTTGATAAATGGGTTGATCTCATTCGCAGGAAGATTGTTGATATAACCGCCAATTGTAAATTGGTCACGCATATTCGCCGTATCGAAGTTCCAGTTCACTTTCATAGGAGAAGCGCCCATAAATTTGCAATGGATAACAATTGGAACTTTGGTGTTCGCACCTTTCTGTTTATTTGAATTAAGGTTTTTCACGTTCATATTAAACTCTGTAAAAAAAACTTTTCCTGGTCCATTGGAGTCTGGCTTATCTTCTTCGTACACCAATTTGGACTGAATAAGGTTCAGGTTTTCAACAACTAAAGGGAATTTTATTGTTCTTAATAATTTGGAATATAATAATTTTTCTTTCGGATTATCTTTTGGGATTTTGCTTCGGAAAATGTTTGCATCAACATTTGTTAGCTTTGCATTTTTCAGTTTGATATTTGGTTTGTCATTTTCGATTTTCCAATTAATTCCTGATAATTGAATTCTATTGGCCGCAATATCAAACAAATCATTTTCCATCGGAATCATTCTTATAAATTCGGCTCTGGAAACTTTTGGGTTTAATTTAAAATTCAATAAATCAATACTTTGCGAAGTCATATCTATGCTTGACAAATCCATTGTATAATATTTTCCCGCATCATAAAAAAACTGCTTTCCTGTGATTTTGTAATCCTGATAAGTGAAAGGAATTTTGTTTTTCGACGTTTCTTCATCCATTACAAAATCTTTGATATTCGCACTGAACTGAGCTAAAGAAAGTGATTGGCTTCCATTGGATTTTAACATTGATAATTTCCCATTAACAATATCTAAATTTTGAAAATCAATATTAAAGTTTGACTTCTTGTCGTTTGACTTAACAATTTTATTATCACGATTTTGAATGATAATTTCTGGCTTCTGAATGTTCGTATTTTTCAGACCCAATTTTGTCTTGTTAAAAATCAAATCATTGAAAGAAAGATTCTTACTCTTGATGTGAAAAAGACTTTTTTGATTCTTGAAACTCTTTTCCCAATCTTTGAAATCCAACATAGGCTTCAGTTCAAAATCATTGATTGACAGTTGACCATTATTGGTAACAACTTTGGAAGAATTGATGGAATAAGCTGGACTCAACAAAAAGAAAAAATCATTGGCAGTGATTTTATAACTATCTAAAGCAAAAGGCAATTCGTTGGGATTGTCGTTAAGACTCAAATTTTTAACATTAAGGTTGAGTTTCCTTGATGAGAAATACTTTGTTCGATTAAACTGTGTCACATCAAGATTTCCATTTTCTATCTCAATATTTTTGATAAAGAAAGGGATGGGTTCTTTTTCAACTTTATCTTCTTTCGGTTTTGATAAACGGATTTTTAAATTGGGATTTTTCAGTTTGATAGAATTGGCTTCAATCTGATTATTTTTTAATAATTTAATTAAACCTAATCGGCTGATATACAAATCCTCCAAAGCTCCATCCAAAGCTACGACTTCCAAGTTGTCAGGTTGTTTTGTTTTGACTTTGATTTGGTGGGCAGAAATGCTTCCACTCAGAATTTCTACATTCAGAGATTGGTAAGAAATCTCGTAAGGCGTTTTGTTTTTGAGGTAATCAGGAAGTTTATACTTTAACCAAAGACTGAATCCGATGTTCAGCAGTAAAGTCAAAGCCAAAAGACTTCCAAGAACGATAAGCGAGATTTTTAAAGTTTTTTTCATCGATTTTTTTCTAATTAATTGATTACTAAAAACCGTTCCAAGTTTACAGACTCAGTTCTATCACATAACCTTCGTGTCCTCGAACGTTGATAAAATCGTCTCCTTCAAAAGCAAGATATTGCCCTTTTATACCTTTCAAAACCCCATTGAATTCTGGTTTTTTGTCCAATGTAAAAACATTGACCTTTTCTGGTTTCTCATAAGGAAAATCTAATTTCACAACATTATCATCTGTAACAGCAAATTTCTTGAAATCGTTGGGGAAATAATCGGCAATTTTATTTCGGAAATCAATCAAATCCAAAGTATCTTCATAATCATCTGCAAGCATTTTCTTAGGATTGGTTTTGTCTGCAACGTATTTTTTCAACTCAACCTCAATCATTCCTGCTTCATAACGATTATCTGTAATCGCAATTGGCAAAGCGAAAGTCGCACCTTGATCAATCCAACGTGTCGGGATCTGATTTGTTCTTGTCACACCAACTTTTACATCGCCCGTGTAAGCCAGATACACGATGTGCGGAACCAATTGAATTTCTTTTTCCACTTCCAAATCTCTTTCTGCAACGCCAAGATGCGCAGTTGATAACTCCGGACGAATGATTGTGTCACTCGCATAAGGGCTTTCGAAAAAGCATTTTTTACAAAATCCCATTCTGTAAACTTTCTCATCACTTCCACAATTCACACATTCATAACCTATATGTTTGATGTGAAGTTCTTTCCCGAAAAGCTGATTCATATTAATCAAATCACCTTTCAGATTAAGAAAATATTGAATCGGTTGTCCGTTTTGGGAAATCATTTTTAGAATTTGTCCGGAGAATTGCATCGTTTAAAATTTTAGTAAAAGTACAGAAAAAAAGGTTATTTTTGTTTAAAACACAATTGAATGGATGACCTACAAAACGCAAGAAAACATTTTACTTTTTTATTGAATTACGTTTTAGACTGTTCTAAAAAATCATTTTTGAGTGCAGATGATTTCTGAAAATCTACTTTTGCGCTAAACTTTATTATTAATATAATTCTCTGTAGCATTAGCTTTTGAAGAAATAATCGCGGGATTGCCTACAACGATAGAATTATCAGGAACATCTGTGGTTACATAAGCATTCGGCGCAATCAAAACATTATTACCAATAGTGATATTGCCCACAATTACTGCGTTGGGACCAATCCACACTTCGTTTCCAATTACCGGAACGCCTTCGTTTCTACCACGATTAGCTTGTGCTATGGTTACGCCTTGAGCAATATTACAGTTTTTTCCAATTTTAGCTTTTGGATTGATAACCAAATGTCCCCAATGTCCTAGGTAAAATCCTTCTCCAATCTGGGTTTCTGGGTAGATTTGGAAGCCATATTTGATTTGGTAATGGCGAAGTAACAGTTTGTAAAATAAACCAACGATCGGTTTTTTATAATGCTTCTGAGTCTTTCTCAAAAGATAAATATAATGTAGATTGGGACTGAAACATTTTTTCAGAATCTGAAAAGAGGACAGATAGCGCCCGCTTTCTCTGTAAAAATCTTTTTGAATGATAGAATAACTCATGTTGTAAAAATAGGAATTACAAAAATATCTTTTTTAATAATGCTAATTTTGACACAAAGTTTGCAGAGTTTCTTGAGTTGTTCGGTGTTTTTAAGATCACAAGGTATTTTGCTTTATCCGTAAAATGTTTACTTACAACTTATCAATGATTTGCATCATTGAATTGACGGAGTTTTCTAAGTTGAAAGGCATCTCATAATTCTGCAAATTATCCTGATAGGTGTGGAAATTTTCGGGATTGGTTAAAGCCAGCTTCATTCCATTGTAGATTCCGTCTTCGGAGTTTTCTGTGATTAATCCTAATTTTCCATCCTCCAGCATCTCACTTACACCAGAAACGTCGGTTGCGATGATGTTCTTTTTCAATGTAATAGCTTCAAACAAAACTGTAGGAAAACCTTCGTATCGGGAACTCAGAATATAAAAATCTGCCGCTTTGAAATAAGGATAAGGATTGTCTGTAAAACCCAGCATTGTTGCAGATTCATCAACACCTAATTCTGTTTTCAGTTTTTTGACATTTTCGAAATCATAACCGTCGCCTATAATTAAGACTTTGTGCGGGAAACCTTCGTCCAGTAATCTTTTATGAGCTCTCAGCAATCGATCAAATCCTTTCTGAGGGAATACGGTACCTACGGAAATGAATAATGGTGGATTGTTGATTGTTGATTGTTGATGGTTTCCAACTCCGTTCAGACTGACGTTGTTTTTTGTTGATTGTTGTTGGTTGACAATTGAAGGAATTTCTGCCTGTGATTTTGTGAGAATCTCATCCGTGTCCAGAGGATTATAAATCCTTACAATTTTTGATTTTTCTTCATCAGTTTTTGCTAAGGATAAAAATGTGTCCTGAATCTTTTCTGAAATAACCAGCACTTTATCATAATTGAAAAAACGTCTGATTTTTTCTGGCGTGTAACCGCTGACTTGTGTCAGGTCATTGTGGATCCACATCAGTTTTTTGGAAGATTTCAAGGGGCTATTTATCACTTCGTCCATAAAACCGTGGATCGCAGCAAACTCGATGTCGTACTGTTTGTTCTTCAGTTTTCTTTTGTAAAGAATCTTTGGATATTTCTTCAGCAACTGCTGATAAACAACACGGTATATTTTTTTAGGGATATCTTTTGGGCGGTTGGTGGTAATCATCTCGCCACGATTGAGGAACATTACATTCACCCAGTCAGGAACTTCAGTCAGATATTTTCCCGAATAGAGATTCAGTAACAGATCGACTTCGTATTTATCTTTGGGAAGTTTTTTTAAGAAAGTCACCAGGACTTTTTCTGCGCCGCCGTGACGAAGAGAACCAATTCTGATGAGGATTTTCTTTTTCAAATTTTAGAACTCTAAAATGCCTGCTCCCCAAGAATAGCCAACGCCAAAACCAGCGACCATGACTTTGAAACCTTCTTTTATCTTGCCCTGTTCAAAAGCTAGTTTCAAAGCGATAGGAATACTTGCCGAGACTGTATTACCAATGTTTTTCATATCGACGAAGAATTTTTCTTCAGGGATGTTACAAAGGTTTCTGAGGTAATTCAGCATATAAGAACTCGCCTGATGGAAAACGAATAAATCAATTTCCTCCAATCTTATTTTATTCTTCTTAAGCGTATCTTGGATCAAAGTTGGGATGTTTTCTACCGCAAAAGTGAAAATCTTAGGGCCTTTCATAAAAAGGCTAGGCTGTTCATCTGTTTTATTTCGGGAAGCACCTTTTTCTACAATTAAGTTGTTGAAACCACTTCCATCTGTTCCTACAGAAAATTGATAATGCTCTTTAGAGTCATCCTTTTCAACAATCGTAACAGCTGCGCCGTCTCCAAAGATAGTTCTATTGGATTTGTCACTTTTATCCAAAAATTTACTGTAAGTTTCAGACGTAACCAACAATATGTTTTTTGCAACCCCAGACGCTATAAGTCCTTGGGCAAGAGTCAATCCATACACAAATCCTGAGCATCCAAGATTGAAATCCAATGCGCCAATGTTCTTGGCAAGTCCTAATTTGTCCTGTAAAATACAAGCCGTTGTAGGTAGGAAATAATCTGGACTCTGCGTGCAGAATAAAATAAAATCTACTTTGCTTTTGTCGTATTTTTCGAAAAGTTTCTCACAAGCCTGGTATGCCAAATCCAAAGCGGTCTCAGACTCATCTGCGATATGTCTGGATTCTACACCTATCTTGGCTTTGATTTTTTCGGCACTCCATTCCGGGAATTCCTTTGATATATCTTCGTTGGTTAATATATTTTTGGGCAAATAATATTCTATTGCTGCAATATTAATCATTATAACTCTTTCCTAAATTTTTGCAAAGATAAGCATCTTAAAAATAAATATTAGGTTATGAATAGTTTTTGAATGATTAAAATTAGCATATCATTCTCTTATTTTACTGGTTTGTAGGTGTTGGGTAGGTTTTCGCGGATATAATTATCGAGCTGTGATCTGTTTTTTTCTAATTCGCGTGGGTACATAATGTTATTTTGCAGCGCTTTATCTCCATATTCTTCTATAGTGCAAATATATTTTGCCGGTGTTCCAGCAAACACAGAGTTGTCAGGCATAGAGGAATTAAGTACCGATCCTGCCCCCAAAATACAATTATTTCCCATCTGCGAACCTGGGAGAAAAATACAGTTGTTACCCACAAAACAATTGCTCCCGATTTTTATTCTTCCAAAATTTCTTGCATCCGCATATTTTTCCATACTGCGGATGACGTGCATTGCACCATCGTGGTTGATGAATGTACAACCAGCGGTTATCTTTGTGCGATCTCCAATTTCTATCAAATAAGGTTCTGAGCCAAAAGCTGGTGCTTCTATGAAAATGACATTCTTTCCCACCTTCATGCCGCGCGATTTACAAATCTTTATATAAGCATTTTTATAGATGTCTTTCCAAACGCTATGGATTTTTAGAATGATTCTGTAAATGAAATTCATGAGTTATTTTTCGGTTAAGTTAATCAAGATATTTTCAATGGTATCAAAAATCTTTTGATTATCAAACTGTCTTTCAGAATTTTTTAAATTTTCTTGTAAGCTGGCAATCAGGTTTTTGTTGGTTAAAAATTCTTTCATTGCATCGTAAATCTCCTCAGAATCATAACTGATAAGGAATCCGTTCTCCTTATGGGTTATCATTTCCGGAATGCCACCAACAGCAGTCGAAATAATAGGTTTTTGAAGAATGAGAGTGTCCGCAATAATTAATGGCCAGCCTTCTGACTCAGATGGCATAATGAAAAAGTCTGCATTTTTTACATAAGGATAAGGGTTGAGCAAAGATCCCATCAGAATAAAAGAATGGCTAACACCTAATTTTTTTGCAAGATTTTCTAGGTTTTCTTTTTCTTCACCGTCACCAATAATAATGATTTTGTGAGAGAATCCGTTTTTGATTAATTGGGAGTGGACTTCTATCAGTTTTTTATAGCCTTTTCTGGAATGCAGTCTTCCAACAGAAACAAAAACAGGATCGGAAGTCTTAAAATCCGGAACAAATTCTTCTGCTTTTTGCTTAATTTCTTCGATAGGAATGGCATTTAAAATCACTTGATTTTCAGGTAACTTAAAGTTGGGGTAAGTTTTGGTGAAAATATCTTTGGTCTGTTGTGAGCCGAAAATAAAGTAATCGAACTTTGGGATTTGATTAAGTATTTTTGGAACAGCAGGCTGCAATTTTGGGAATGTAATGTCTGAATGAAACCAGCCAACTTTTTTTGAAAAATTATTGGGGCTGTTAAGTACAAACTCAAAATCTGTGTAAGACGTTGCAATCTCGATATCAAATTTTTCTTTCAGATAAATTTGATCTGCTATACTAGGAAAAAGATTAAGAAGTTTGATTTTAAGATTTCTAAAAAGAAGCTGAAAGTTTCTTGTAAATGATTGGCGAGAAAAATCTTCCTTTCCTTTATTATTTTTGATGTAGCGGATATCAGATGGAACGTTGTCACGCAGTTCTCCTTGGTATAAGCTGACTTGCAAAGTCATCTCAAATTTTTCTTTATTCAGGTTGTTGAGAAGGCTCAGGATAACTTTCTCTACGCCTCCCATTTCCATAGAACGGTGTCTAAAAAGCACTTTTATTTTTTCTTTCATCTATCTATATTTGCCAAAAATACTTTGATAACAAAGATAAACATTGTTTATACATAACTTTGTATTTTTATTAAAACATCTTTGAAAGGGAAATTTCTGAAATTCTTTCCACATTTTTTGCATATCTAAACCGTCCGGATCTATATCCAGAATTAAGAAGAAAGATTTGGAAAAATACATTCAATAAATCTTCTGGCGTATCTGGCAAAGAAGATGCTGAACAGTGGTGCGCACCTATTGCCATTTCTGAAAAAGATTTTATAGAAAAAGTTCTTAATACGAGTTTTATTCCTTTTGAAAAACTCTTTCCAAAGGAGTTTGCAAAACTGAATAAAAAACTCCGAAAATTATTTTCGGAGTTTTTTTACATCTTTATTTTAAGATTAAATTTTTTTTATCGTAGTCGTAGATATAATAGGACTTTTTCAGAATATTATTTTCATGGAATAAATAAATATTTACATTTTCTAACCCATTTTCTTCCTTTAAAAGTGGTGACTCCCAATTATAAAAAAATATTTGCTCTCTTAATAATAGTTGGGGATCATGTTTTAATTTTTTAAATACATCATATTTGATATAAATTGTATCGGCCCTTAAAGCTTCTTCTTTTATGATGGCCTGTTTTACTTCAGAAAATAAGTCCTGGTTGAATTTACTAGCATATAACCAAGCATTTTTTGTACTAATAATTGTTATAGAAAATAATATAGTCAACGTTGTAAGAGCATATTTTGTTACGTTTTCATTCGTTTTTGAAGCTATTGTAATAATTATACTAACTATTGTGAGGATAAAAAAAAGTTTTACACCACCAAGATTTCTATTGTCAAATCCAAATAAAGTTGGTTTATAATTTGACATAAAAAAAATCATAAAAGAAAACAAAAATATAAATATTAAGATCTTTGTAATTTTATTTTGTGTGAAGTTTGTTTCAAATTTTAATTTTTTTAAAATAAGTAAGGAGGAAAGATTAAACAAGAAAAAAGCCGCCCAATCTAGCATATCAAAATATTTTAAAGAGACTATGCTTTTATAAAAAGTTAAAGGCAAATCTCTAAAAATAAGTTTACCAATAAGTATAATATTAGAATTGGCTCTATTTATACTAAGAGCCTCTTGTAGTCTTTCTCTTTGGTAAAAACTCTCAAAGGCAGATGGCTCTATTACTTTTTTATAAAAAATAATAAGACCAATAGAGATTATGAAATGAAAAAATATATTTTTAGGCTTATCCGATAAAAATAAAAAAATAAGAATGCAAGGAGCAAATATTTCATAACTAAGAAAAGAAAAAACGAATAAGACAGCGCTTAGAAAAATGTATCCTTTCTTTTTTTTCAAAAAAATAATTACAGAAGAGCAGAAAAATATCGTAGCGAGGGCAGAATTCAGCATTATAGGAGAAAATACAGTAGAAGTCCCAATAGGTATTGTAGCATATAAAAAAGTGGCTGCAATAGCTAGATGTTCATTTTTGAAAAATTGATAGCTAAGAGCTTTTACCCAAAACAGAGAAAGCAAGAAGAAAATAAAAGCAAGATAATAATAGAGAGGATTATACTTGAGAAGATATATAATGCTTCCTGTAAAAAAAGCAGAAATAGGTCTAGATGTCATGTTGGTTCCAGACATGAAGGAACCCAAAAATGACCCATAATTATCTTTATTATGAATCCCCTCATATAATTTACTAAGATCGTCGGCCAACAGAACATTGTTAGAAATTATACATATATAAAGAAAGATTAATAACCCTAAAATAGGATATAAATTGCTGTATGATTTTATCCTACTTAACATTGCATCCCAAATTTTCATATTGATGTCTGAACTTATTAACCCATTTCTCGTATTCTCCGAAGTTAATTTTTCCTTGCACAAACTTTTTAAAATAATTGATGGAGAAATCTTTTGGGAAGTTTTCCATAGCATCAAATTCATCTTTCAGCCATGCTTCATTAATCAGATGATTGAATCGGTTGACATCGAAATCAAAACCATACTCGTGATAAGAATTCGTGGCTGATGATTGGAAGGTTGTTTTCATCGCTTCCAACTTCAGTTTAGAAATGAAATTGGGATTGTTTTTGTTTTTTTTGTAGAACAAAGACGCATTGATGAGTTGTCTTTTTTCTTCTACCTTGCCGTCCATATCTTTCCAAATTTCTAACCAATATTCTTTTTTGTAGAATCCCATGAGGATAGAGTTGAGAGCCCAATATTTTCTTTGGGTAAAATTGTCTACTTTCCCTATTTTGTAGAGGATTGTGAAAAATTTGTACTGATTATAGAAGAAGGCTTGCATCAATTTTTTTGAGAAAAGAAGGAGATCTTTTGGTTGTGCAGATTCCAGATTTTTGGAAATAGAGTTGATGATTAAATCATCCATGTCTTTTTCATTTCCAAGCCAGCCTAGTTTGATTAGATTAATGTTGAGGTTTTTCGCGTCTTGTGACAATTCATCCACATTTACGGGTTGCGTAAACCAAACATCATCCTCTGTTACAATGACGTAGTCTGAAGCATTTTTAACATTATAATACCAGAATTTAGTAGGGATTTCTATACCATTAATAGGCTTGCCGGAGAGTAGATTTTCCTTAATAGCATCAACTTTTTTATCATAATTGTCCGATAAAAGAATCTCGACATCGGGATATTTTTGTCTGATTTTATCAAGGTATTTTTCCGGTGTTCCGTCGTCCAAAACTTTAATTTTAAAATCTCTGGTCACATATTTTTCAATGGAAGAGATACATCTATCCAAATAAAAAGGACGGTTGAAAGACTTAATAATTATATCCATTACTGTAGCTTTCTTTGTATTTTTTTAAAAAATGTGTTTTGATTCTTAAAAATGAACTCTGGCAGGTTATTTATGTCCTGAATATTTTTACCATATAATCTTCCAATATTTCTTCTTTTTGCTGTGTCTAGAATTACTTGTTGCCAGTTTTCATTAAGTTTACCCTTTTTAGATTTTTCCTGCGAAACACCTTTTTCGTGCAATCTATAATAATATAAAGCCTCATTAATGAAAGTGAAATTGCCAATCTCATATAATTTAAGGTATAAATCCTGATCTACGGCTGAAGTAAGTTTCGGATTAATCCCTGATGTTTTGTTATAAGCAGATCTTTTAAAAGTAAAAAAGTGGTTAGCTTCTAAAAAGATATTGAAAAATTTCTGATCACCATTTTTAATCGCTCTTGATTGCGGAAAAAGTTTTAAATGATTAAGATTAGCATCGCACAACAAAAACTTAGAATAGGTGACTACATTTTTCTCTGTATGATTTTTCAAACTCTTTTCTATTGCATTTTTAGACAAGGCATCATCGGGATCAACAAAACCACAAATTTCTCCTTTTGCTAAATCTACACAACGCCTTTTTGTAAATCCCACACCTTGGTTTTTGTCATTTCTATAAAGATGAAACCTAGAGTCATCTCTCGTGAGTTCTTTTATTTTTTCAAAAGAATCATTGTTAGAACAATCATCTACCAAAACCACTTCAAAATCTTTGTAAGTCTGAAGCAAAAGACTTTTGTAACAATCTTTGAAATATTCAAAATTATTATAGTGTGCAATTAAAACAGAGAAAGTTTTCATCATTTAATAATATGTTCAAAATTAACAAAATAATCTTAGATTTGTATCTTAATATTGCTATATGTGCGGAATTGCAGGGATTGTTAAGAAAATATTCTTGAAGAAAATTTTTATAAAAATACTCTGAAAAATATGACCGATTCTATCATCCATCGTGGTCCGGATGATGAAGGTCACGAATATTTTCAAAACTGTTTTTTAGGTTTCAGAAGATTAGCTATTGTTGATCTTTCTAAAGATGGTCACCAGCCAATGTACTCTAATACAAAGAATGAATGTATTGCCTTCAACGGGGAGATTTATGGCTACCGCGACCTGAAAAAAGATTTATTAGACTATCCTTTTCAAAGCAATACCGATACAGAAGTTATATTGTCACTTTTCCAAAAGTATGATGCTGAGGTTCCGAAATATCTTAATGGGATGTTTGCGTTTGCTATCTGGAATGAAGAAAAGCAACAGTTGTTTTGTGCAAGGGACCGTTTTGGAGAAAAACCATTTTATTATGCAATCGGAAAGAATGGGGAGTTTATTTTTGCTTCGGAAATCAAAGCAATTCTAGCGACTGGTTTGGTTGATGCAGAAGTCAATGACGAGGCTGTTTATCATTTTTTGAGACATATGTATGTTGACAGCCAGCAAAGTATTTATAAACATATCAAAGTTTTACCTCCTTCTCATCAGCTCATTTATCATAACGGAAATATTGAAATTTCTCAATACTGGAATTTTCCTAATAATGAATTGGAAATATCCGAGGAAGAGGCGGTTGCTAAGTTTAAAAATTTAGTTGAACAATCTGTTGAAAAACAATTAGTAGCTGATGTAAAAGTTGGCGCTTTTCTGAGTGGCGGTTTAGATTCTGGTACTTTGGTAGCCATTTCTTCTCAACATAATCAAAATCTTACCACTTTAGGTTTTCAATATGAAGGTGACTTGAACGAAATGTCAGATGCAAGAAGTATTGCTGAGAAGTATAAAACGGCTCATAAAGAAGTTGGACTTCAAAATTCTGAAATCCCTACAACATTGGTTGAAGTTCTGAAAAATATGGATGAACCAATTGCTGATACCGCAATTTTGGCTACATATACCATCTGCAAGGAAGCAGCGAAAAACATGACTGTTGTAATTACAGGTAACGCCGGGGATGAATTATTCGGTGGTTACGGATGGTATCAAAAAGAAAAAGAAATTCTAGAAAAGGGCAGCGCAAATTCTGCTTTTTTACCAATTTATAAAATAGGTTCCACAATCAGCGAAAAGTTAGGTTTAGAAAAATCCAGGCAATACTTTCTGGATAAAATTTTCAGAGCCAAATTCCCAGATATTGTGGCTTATCAAAAAGGGAAAGTTCATAATAATTTTTCTAAGGAAGAAACCTCATTATTGCTCAAGATCGATTCAGATTATGAGCATCAGTATCCATTTCAATTAGATAAAAATAACTTGAATACTTGTATGAAAATGGATCTTACCAATGTTATCTCCGGAGATTATCTTGTAAAAGATGACCGTATAGCGATGATGCATTCCATCGAACTGCGAACGCCTTTTTTAGATAAAGATTTAGTAGAATTTTGTTCTTCGCTACCAGCTAAACACAAAGTTAATTCCAGCCAGACAAAAATAATTCTCAGAAAAGCATTTGGTAATTTATTGACTTCAAATATTCTAAATAAAAAAAAGCAAGGTTTTGGAGCGCCAATTGTAGATTGGTTGAAAATCTCTGATATGGAAAAATTGACAACAGAAATTCTCAAAAATCCATCTTCAAAAATATTTACCAAATTAAATTTTGGTGAAGTTCAGAAGCAGTTGAACTACAATTACAAACATTGGTCGCTATTGGTTTTAGGAATTTGGATGGATGAGCACATTTAAGCTATCGGATGAATTTCCATTTAATTTCCCGAAGGACGTAAAATAATTGTCCTTTGATGCCCGAATACTTTCCATACAGACTAAAGATGGATGAAGTGAGCTTGTTTTCTCTTTTATAGTAATGCAGTATGGCGTGGTATTTTTTAATCAAAAAAAGAAGCTGAGACTTTGTGAATTGATTTATGTAGTCATTAAAAATAATTTCATAAACCATAGCTTCGCCTATATGTTTTTGATCTTTAAAAGAATCTACTCTGCTGAGGTTAATCTCCGATACCCGTACACACATCTGTGTGTTGTTCATCCCATAAATATATCCTCCCTCCGAGTAATCTATCCATGCAACCAACGGCGTTCCCCAAGCAAGAGGAAAACCACGGAATCCATGTTTTTCATAGGAACTTCTCCTAAATATATTTTCACTAATACTTGTATAAGTCTTATCGTTTCTATCTCTCCAAAACGTATTAATGCCTGTGTCAAATTCTGGATGTGTAAGGTCTTTACCTCTAACGTTAGATTTTGAATCAATAGATGTGATTGCTGTTTTTATTACATTAATCTTCTTTTGATCTACAAGAGGTAAAGATTTATAAAACTCTTCCACAAAATTATCTTTTGGAAAATCGTCATCTGCTAGGATGCAGATCCATTCTTCATCTTTAGACAATGCAATGCACCTTTTCCATTGTCCTTCCAGATCTGTAGAACCCAGATTGTTTCTAAAGCTTTTGTAAGTAATATTCAGATGATTGTATTTTTTTAAAATAGATGAAGGGTCATTCTTACTAAGATCATTTCCGATATAAACACCGAAGTTTTTATTAGTCTGAGTGGATAGAGCCTTAAGAGTTTCTTCAAAAAAATCTATTTTAAAATAAGGGATTACAAAAGCAAGTCTGTTCATAGTGTTTTTTATAGAATTAGAGCAGCAATTATTTCAAAAGATTTATTAATTGATCCTGTTTATTAATAATAATCGAATTGTCAGGAACATCCTTGTGAATAAGACATCCAGCGCCAATAATGCAGTTGTCCCCAATGGTAACACCTTTCAGCACCGTGACATTACTTCCTAGCCAACAGTTCTTACCGATTTTTATAGGAGAAGTTGTGAATTTACGATGCTCTACTATTTGTTCATTATATTCGTGGTTGTGGTCGTAAAGTTTTACGCCTTCTCCAAACAACGTATTTTCTCCTATTTCTATTTTTTCCAATGCGTTGATGGAACAATAATTATTCATAAAAACTCTCTCTTCCAGAATAACTGTCGCGTTTTCTCCCAATATAAAATTGCAATAGTTTCTTAGATTAACCCCACTACCAATCAACAAAGTAGCAGATGGATGAATAGAAAAATGAGAATAATTCCCAATTTTAAATACATCTGCAATTTTGGAATTTTTGTTTTTGCGAATGACGTTAAGAGAATTCTCTTTCAGTATTTTTAAAATAATTTTGGAAAATAAACCCATTTTGTTTCTATTAATGCAAAGATACTCTTATGCCAGATTTTTATTTCTATTTTTGCTTAAATTTAATAAAAATAAAATACACCTGATGAGTCCTCTTGTTACGATCGTAATCCCAGTTTATAAAGTTGAACAATTCATCGAAAGGTGTTTGCAGTCGGTTGTTAATCAAACCTACAAAAATATCGAATGTATCTTGGTGAATGATGTAACACCAGATTCGTCTATGGAAATTGCTGAGAGATTTATTCAGAAAAATCCGGAGTTTAATTTTATTGTTTTTAATCAGCCGACTAACCAAGGTTTATCTATGGCGAGAAATGCTGGAATGTATCTGGCAAAAGGAAAATATATCTATTTTCTTGATAGTGATGATGAAATCACCGATTATGCGATAGATCATCTAGTAAAACTGGCGGAAGAAACTAATGCAGAAATGGTCTTGGGACAGAGTGTCTGCATCAACGAAGAGGAAAATTGGAAGCGAAATTATTTCCCCATCAAAACAGAGAAAAACATTCTTGAAGGTAATAAAGAAATAGTGAAAAACTTCGTAAAAGGACAATATCCTGTAATGGCTTGTGACAAACTTGTAAGGATGGATTTTCTAATGAAAAATAAGCTGTATTTTGTAAAAGATTTGTTTTCTCAAGACGTTTTGTGGAGTTTCCAAAGTATGCTGAAATTTGAAAAAATTGCTTTCCTGAGAGAAGATACTTATTTGTACTATTTTCACGGTGCATCTATCATCCATAATAGGGGAGAGAAGCATTTTGGGAATTGGATTACGATTGCATCTTGTATGGACAAGGCTTATCGTGAAGAAAAAGATGTTTATAACAAGAAATTAATTTTGGAATATCTGGTTGATTTTAAAGCGATGACGCTTGAAATGAACTGGAAAGCGCAAAAGAACGAACAACTTTGGAAAAGAAGTTACATTGCTTATAACCAAATGAAATCTTTGAGCGTTACAGATTATTTGTCGCCCGATTATTCTAAAAAACTAAAAAAGCAGGACTTATTTTATCGCCTGCCTTTGTTTATCGGATACAAATTTTTCCGATGGAGATTTGACCGATAATTACAGTCTTTTCACGCCATCTTCTTTTGCTAAAATTCCTTTCACATCATAAATAATTCCTTTTTCGGAAAGAAGATTTTTGATGTTTAGATTCTCAAATTCTTTATGAGAAACTGCTAAAACTACAGCATCATATTTTTTGAAAGGTGGTTTTGTAGAGGTTTCCAGACCATACTCGTGCTTTACTTCTTCAGGATTAGCCCAAGGATCGTAAATAGAAACATTGATGCCGTAATCCTCAAGATTTTTCACAACATCTACCACTTTGGTATTTCTAACATCGGGACAATTTTCTTTGAAAGTGAAACCTAAAACCAAAACATCAGAACAGTTAACTTTTAGATTCTGTCTTAGCATTTGTTTTACGGTTTCGCTGGCTACATATTGCCCCATTGAGTCATTCATTCTGCGTCCAGCTAATATAATTTCCGGATGATAACCAAATTCCTGAGCTTTCTGCGCCAAATAATAAGGATCTACACCAATACAGTGTCCCCCAACCAAACCTGGTTTGAACGGAAGGAAATTCCATTTTGTACCCGCAGCAGTTAAAACATCATGAGTGTCGATTCCCATCAGGTTGAAAATCTTTGCCAATTCGTTTACGAATGCGATATTAATATCCCTCTGAGAATTTTCAATCACTTTGGCCGCTTCAGCAACTTTAATTGTAGGTGCCAGATGCGTTCCTGCAACAATCACCGATTTGTAAAGATCATCTACAATTTTTCCGATTTCCGGCGTAGAACCAGCAGTCACTTTTAGGATTTTTTCAACGGTATGAAGTTTATCGCCTGGATTGATTCTCTCCGGAGAATAACCTGCAAAGAAATCTACATTGAATTTCATTCCGGTATTTTTTTCCAAGACAGGAATACATTCTTCTTCTGTTACACCAGGATAAACAGTGGATTCGTAAATCACAATGTCTCCTTTCTTCAGAACTTTGGCAACTGTTTCACTCGCTTTGTAAAGCGGTGTAAGATCGGGACGATTGTTTTTGTCAACAGGTGTGGGTACTGTTACAACATAAATGTTAGAGTCTGCAATGTCCTCAAACTTGTTGGAACAGAATAATCCTGTTTCTCCAAAATTCGGATTGTTTGGAACCAAAGCAGATTTCAGCAAATCATCTTCGACTTCCAGTGTATCATCTTTCCCAGCGTTGAGATCTGCGATTCTTTTTTCATTAATATCAAATCCTACAACAGGATATTTTGTAGAGAATAATCTTGCTAAAGGAAGGCCTACATAACCAAGACCTATTATTGTAATTTTAAGATTCATTGTTTTATTTTAGATTGTTCCAGTACCATTTTACAGCTTCTTTCAAACCTTCTTTCATAGAGTGTTTTGGCTGATATTCTAATAAATTTTTTGCTTTATCAATACTCGCAAGAGAATGTGGTACATCGCCTTTACGGTAATCGCCGTAGATAACTTCTACTTCTGCAATTTTAGGGTCAAAATCGGATAGGTATTCTTTCAGATTACTTACAAGATCATTCAGCGTTGTTCTTTCTCCGAAAGCCGTATTGTAAACTTGGTTTACTGACGCTGAGTTATCCGAAGTTAATGCCAAAAGATTCATCAAAATAACATTGTCGATATAAGTGAAGTCTCGGGAATATTCTCCACCACCGTTGATAACAGGAGATTCGTGATTCATCAATTGCATTACGAATTTTGGTATTACGGCAGCATAAGCACCATTTGGATTCTGCTTTCTTCCAAAAACATTAAAATATCTTAAGCCAATCGTATCGAAATCATAAGTTCTTTTGAAAACATCAGCATATAACTCGTTGACATATTTTGTAATCGCATACGGCGACAATGGTTTCCCAATCACATCTTCCACCTTTGGAAGACTTTCAGAATCGCCGTAAGTAGATGAACTTGCGGCATAAACAAATCTTTTTACGTTGGCATCTCTGGCTGCAACAAGCATGTTCAGAAATCCACCAACATTCACATCATTACTTGTAATTGGATCATTGATTGATCTTGGAACAGAGCCTAATGCCGCTTCGTGCAATACAAAATCCTGATTTTCACAAGCTGTTTTACAGTCTTCCAAATTACGGATGTCACCTTCTATTAATTTGAAATTGGGATGATTTTTGATTGCTTCCAGATTTTCTCGGAAACCTGTAGAAAAGTTATCAAGGCAAGTCACATTTGCGCCCAGGTTTATAAGTTCTTCACAAAGATTGGAACCAATAAAACCAGCGCCACCCGTGACCAGAATATTTTTATTGTTAAGTTTATTTTTAAAATCGTTCATAGTTTAAGAGTAATATTTCTCTAAGATTCGGCAAAGATATGATTCTTTGTTATTAAGATTGTTAATTCTAAAATAATCTTCAACATCCGGAATGTTAACGTCATAACCAGAACCACTTTTAATAAGATTAAGATAGATGTTGGTATTGTAAAAACGTTCGATGATTTCTAATATTTCAATGATCGTGTAGTTTTGAACATAAGCCACATTCACTATTTTGTTCAACTCAGATTTCTCAATTAATTGAAAAGTAATGTTTTTTATATCTTCGGCATCTATGAGGTTTCTAGTTGCTTTTGTATGGACATTAATAATGTCATTGTTTTTAACTGATCGGATGAGATAGTTCATCAGCAAATTGGGATTGCCACCATTTCCAACCGCATTACTAACTCTTAGAATCAGATATTTTCTGCAGGAATTTTTGATTAATTGTTCCATTTTCAGTTTGTGAAAAACATAATCACTTCACGTTTTGGAGGAGTCGTAGATGCTGCAAGTCGAGAAATAAATGAATAGTTTGTCTGGATTTTCGGTAAACGTTTTTCGAATGAGATTTTCTTCCCGAAGAAACTCCTCGGGACTTGTTTCCAAAGAATTAGAAACACCGGAAGCAAAGAAAATAATGTTTTCCTGATCCATGTCTCTGAAAAGAGATGCGATAAGACCTCTGCCAATTATCATTGTAAAAGTGCTTTTAGTATTAATTCAGAAGCTTTTCCGTTCCCAAAAGGATTTTTATCGGATTTGAAAATGAACTCCTTTTCATCTTCCCAAATTTTATAGAACTCAGATTTTATTTTTTGTAAATCGTGACCTACTAATATTCCACAATTACAATCTAGAACTTCTGGTCTTTCTGTTTCTTCGCGTAAAATTAAGACACGTTTTCTAAGGCTAGGAGCTTCCTCTTGTATTCCTCCTGAATCTGAAATAATTAGTTTGTCTGCTGCCATTTTCTTAATGTTCTCTACATAAGCTAGAGGTTCAATGAAAACCAAATTTTCTGGTTTTTCTGAGCTGAAAACATCCAAAATTATTTTTCTTGTATTTGGATTTGGATGGAGAGACCATTCAAAAGTTATTGAAGGATTTTCAACAGATAATTCTTTCAATGCCCGTGCAATTTGTTCTAAGGGCTTACCTATGTTTTCCCTTCTATGGGCAGTTATAAAAACTTTATCTTGATGTTCTATTTCAATATTTTCTTTTTCAAGGATATATTGTACCATATCTACAATGGTGTTGCCGATTAAAAAAAATTTTTCATCAGCAATACCTTCTTTCAACATATTATTTTTAGATAATTTTGTTGGTGCAAAGTTTACATCAGCTCCTAATGAAACGACTCTTCTGTTATATTCTTCAGGAAAGGGAAGTTTGATATCAGAAGTTCTTAAGCCAGCTTCTATATGATAGAATTTTTTTTGCTCCATAAAAGAAACTATAGAAGAAGCTAGAACTGTAAATGTATCGCCCTGCGCTATGATTGTAGTGATTTTTTCTTTGTGAATAAGGTCTGATAAGATGTTGATAAGTTTTGCCATCAAGTTCGAATTGGTAAAATCGAGTGACTGTACAGCGAGTCGAAAATCCGGCTTTATGTCAAAACTTTCTTCCATTTTGGAAAGAAGATTGTCGTGTTGTCCTGTATTGACCATAAAAACCTCTTCATTCTGAAGGTGAAATTGATTCATAACCGGGAAAACTTTTAGAAAATTCTGGTCTGGTTCCATAAATAATGGTTATTTTATGAATCATCAAAACTGTTTTTTACAAAAATAATAAATCTTACGGCTTCATGCGTTTTAAAATATTTTTAAGTAACATTTTCAAAGGAAATTGATTCAGAATTTCGTCTGTTGTGATAATCTTGAGGTTGTTCACTGCATTATGAATTTCTTTATCCCCTTGTTTGATTTCCGCAATATTTCAAATGAAAATAGGTGTGGACATAATCTTTAAAAGGATTAGGGGGTATCACGCTCATGCCAAGTTCCTACAAAATGATGGGTGGCATAATTTTTCGGAAGATCTAAACAGAAATTAGTTGAAGGATAGATGATGATTCCATCTGCAAGTTCTCGATTTTGTTCTAATATATCTATCTGTTTTTGCAGTTTATCTGGGTTTGTCCAATAATCGTCACCTTCGCACATTGCAATATATTTTGCACCCGATTCCTGGCATTTTTCTAAAGTGAAAATAAAATTGGGCATCGAACCAAGATATTTTTTCTGCTTAATAATGGTTACTAAATGCTTTTGGGATGATTTTCCATATAAGAATCTATAACTTTTTCAGTGTCATCCGTAGAAGCGTCATCTGAAAGAAATATCCTGAAATCAAATTTTGTGTTTTGATTTAGAACGCTATCTAGCGCTTCAATAACAAAATCTTGCTGATTGTATGAGATCATGAAGACAGCAACAAGAGGTTGTATATTATTCATTTTTTTAGGATTTCTTTTGAAAGACTTATTCTGTTAATTGACAAAAAACATATAAATTTGTAATATGAAAATAACTATATGTACGCCAACATATAACCGTGCAATTCTACTCCAAAAATTGTATAAAAGTCTCCTGAGCCAGACAAATAAAAATTTTGAGTGGATTATTATTGATGATGGATCTACAGATAATACTGCTGAAGTAGTCGAAAGTTTTGACAGATCACAGTTTTCTATAGAGTACTATCAGCAAGAGAATGGGGGAAAGCATATAGCTCTTAATTATGGCTTAGAAAAGGCAAATGGCGAATATTTTGTTGTTGTTGATAGTGACGATTTTTTAGCTAATGAAACTGTCGAAGAATGTTTAGAGTTAATAAATGAAGTTCAAGATAAGAGCAATATAGCTGGCTTTACTTTCATCCATTTTTCTCCGTCCCATCCAATAAATATTCAAAACTATGGTAAAGTAAAACAAATTGGAACTTATTTTGACTATAATTGGGAGTTTAAAGGTGAGTTGATAATCTGTTATAAAACATACATCGCAAAAGCGTTTCCGTTTCCTGTATTCTTGGGAGAAAAATTTTGCAGAGAATCTTTGATTGGAGATAGAATCCTTGACAAGTACGAACTGTTATACACGGATAAAGTTTTAGCATTTGGCGATTACCAACCAGATGGCTTGTCTGCTAACAGTTGGAAAAGAATGTTGGAAAGCCCCCAATACAGCATGCTTTTTTTTAAGGAAAAAATAAATAATAGAAAATATTCTAAAATTGATAAGGAAAATTTTGTGATTCACTATTGGAAAATAGCGATGTCTGCAAAACACATTTCTTTTTCTAAAAAGTTTTTTGACTTATCTTTTTATTGGAACATGTGGTTTTTTTTAAATAGGATCAGAAAGAAATTAAAAAGAGATTAATTTCTGTTATTTTTTATAATGTCCATCGCCCTTGAAAGCCCAATTTTTATTATAATAAAACAACAGAACTCTACTGCTTTGAAAATGTCCCTGTCTGAAGTACGAAGATTTTTATAAGCTTTTTTCAAAATAGAAAATTGATCTTCTATCTCAAAATACTTCGCATAGTTTGCGATGATATACCGGTTAAACTGATAAATCCCCTGCTTTCTCTGCTTTTGTAAGGTGTAATCAGCTTTAGATGAAAGATGATCTCTGGAAATTCTGATATTAGCAAAGGCATTATTAATACTAAAAATTTCTCTCATTTCCGGAAATTCTAACCAAGCGACATTATCACTGCCAAATGCTACAGGAAACTCTTTGAAGCCATATTTTTTGTAGGTTTTCCTACTGAATATGTGTTCGGTTAATGTGCTTCTGCCATTTCCTTTCAATGTTCTAATATATGATGTGGCCGCTGGTTCCAACTCCGGATTAATATATAAATCGGAAATGCTTTCTCCATCTTCATCAATCAGTTTGGATGCAAATCTTATAACCTGTATATTTTTCTCTTCTGCTATTTTCAAATTTTTATAAAATTCTTCCACATAATTTTCGGAAATAGTATCATCATCCCCTAGGATCATCAGCCATTCTTCTTTTGCCGAAAGCTCTATGCAACGATCCCATTGTTTGGTAAGGTATTTTCCGCCAAGATTATTTTCAAATCGTTTATATACAATTGGGAATTTACCTTTATATGATTGGATTAGGTCTTCTGGATTTTGAGGACTGCAATCGTTTCCTATATAAACCGAAAATCGTTTATCTGTCTGAGATGAAAGTGAATCTAGAGTGGCTTTAAAATAATTGAGTTTATAATAAGGAATTATTATTGCAAGTAGTGTCATAATGTTAAAGAATGTTTTTGTATCTCAGCATTTTCTCTTCCACAAGATGCCAGGAGAAATAAGCTAAAATATATGTCGCAGGTAGAGAAATCAGCATCAGTTGAAAAGGATTCAAAACCAGATAATTCATCAGAATCTGCTGTACTAGAAATCCGTAGATGTACACGCCATATGAAATGTCTCCCCACTTTTTGCCAACCATATTAATAGATGGTGTATTGAGAGTGGCTAATTGTAAAGTCAGGACAGACAATAAAAAAGGAGCCACAATCTGATAACAGCCAATAATCAATGATAAGATAATCGCTAAAGTAATACCAATCCTAATAAACAAGTTGTTATAAGTCTTCAAATTAAAAAAACTGAGTATAGATCCTGCAAAAAAGAACGCTGCTAACTTGTAGAAAATACTGCTGTCAAGAATGATATAATGGAATAGGTTACTCAAAAATGAAGGCCGAAATTGTAACAGTATATAGCAAATCAAGAAAATGATTATCATTATTATTCGGACAATATTTTTATTTTTCCTGAATGGAAATATAATCATCAAAATCAAGTATAATGTGAATTCATAACTTAAAGACCAAAGACTTCCATTGATTGCTTTTGGATAAAGATTGTTTTCAAAAACACCGTTAACATTATACTGAATTCTGTACAATGATAATCCATTAGGTAGATAAGACCAATAAGAAGATTCTTTGGAGATATCGGCACCATTATATAGAAAAGGTAATATCAGTAATGTGATTATGAGTAAAATAAAAAGAGCTGGAAACAATCTCAAGATTCTTTTCCAAAGATAACTTAGTAATGTTTTACTGCGTTCCAGACTTTGAAAGATGAGGTAGCCACTCATAATGAAAAAACAATCTACAGATAATGATCCAAGACTTAGTTGGTAATTAGTCAATACACCAGCTATCTCAGGTTGTCCTGTTAATGGGAACGAATGCGATACTATTACCAGACTTGCAAACAGTAGGCGAAGAAAATCGAAGTTGTTACTTCTGTTAATAGTTGCTGTTGTATTCATATTTTATTGGAAAAATATCGGATTAATTTTTTTTTACCACCATAATTGATATTAATGTTTTTATCTCTCGCCATAAGCCACACAAAAAGCTTTCCTCGCAATGATAGCTTTTCAGTAAAATCATAATGTGAGAATTTTTGTTTATCTATTGTGACTAGTAATTTTTCATTGTCACCATTGTAAAATACATCCTTCGTTGGAAACCAAAAAGAATGTGGTTGGTTATCGAACATCTCATATATCTCTGCAACTTTTGATTTCCATACGTCTATACTAAAGTTATTTAAAATATAATCATACTGTTTTTCCGCACTTTCTATTCTGTATTTTTTATCCCGAATCAATGCTTTAAGATTGTCATGCCATTGATTTAAATCTTTTGGATAAATAACTGCATTGTCAGGATGTTCACTGAAAAGCTTGAATAATAGTAATGGATCGTAGTGAAGGACTAAAGGTATCTTTCGCAACGCAACCTGAAGCAATGCTGTGAAAGAGGCCATTGGAAACCCTTCGACATATATGTGTGAATTCTTTTCTATATCCGCTAATTGAGATGCAGAGACACCACCGTGCAGAACAATCCTTTCATGAAGATATTCTTTTGCGTATGCAGAATCTGGACGCAACCCAACGATATTAAAAATAACATTTTGGTTTTCTTCTACGATTTTATAAGCCTCTCTTAAGAAGTTATATTTCTCATTAGGATTATATTTATAAGAAGTTCCTGTACTAAGAATATTTATAGTGTCACCATTGTAATTAGTTTCATCATTAAGTTCAGAAGAGGCTTCTATGGGGATTGGTAAAAAAACTTGTCTTTCCGCTGCAATACCTCTTCTTTCAGAATCAATAGCAATATTGGATTCTCGGATTTGAAGTACTGTATCTGCAATAGAAACTCCTACCCAAAACACATGATCTGCATGATTCACAAACAAAACCGGCGTTGTAATATCTTTCTGCGAAAAAACAATATTGGTAATCGTTTCATCTGGATGAATATGAAGTATAATGGCATCATAGTCATTCAAAAGAAGCTGATTGAGAAGTTTTACAGATTCTATCTTAGAATGAGATTTTACACTAATAAGATCTAAATTAGAAATATCATCAAGATAGATTTGACTTACGTTTTCTAACTGTTCAATAGAAATCCTAGTGCTGACAATAGAATGTTTTTTTGAGTTGTCATTTTTGATCCAGTTATAAAGTAGTTTCGAATGTCCGCCGGAGCCATGAACTTCTGAACAGATATGAAGTACTCTATTGGTTTTAGCATGTTTTTTCTGATGAGAAGAAATTGGTAGAATCTTTTCTTGAATCTTAGCTAAAAGTATTTCCAATTGTTCACTTTTGTAATAGCCAGAAAAATTGAACCATCCAAATGCAGCCGTTTTTTGAATGTAACTAATACAATCTTCATAAAGCTTTTCTTCAAATAGTTTTTGCGCAATCCGAACACTCGAATCAAAATATTGCTTATTCGAAGATATAATTTTTTCTATGTCCGTGTTTGATTCTACCTTCATGAAAAATCGGTCTGTGTTTTCAAAAATATGAAAATGCTGTTGAATAGAATAAATATAATATTTAGAAAAAATTGGGAGTCAATTTTTTCTAGTAAGGACTCTTTAGATAGGCCAATAACTTATGAATCTGCATCGCCAATTTGTAAAAAACAGGTTTCATATTATATTTTATCAGCTTTTCCGGAAAAGATTTCACTGGAAAATGTTGGAAAAAAATCTGATGCTCATTTTTGAGAACATTCAAAAGGTATAGTTTTTCCAAGTGCTCAAAAATTTTTTCTCTGGCTAGCTGGTGATCTTTGTGCTTAATCATTATTTTGAAAAACATAGAATGATTCAAAACCTCTCTTTTTTTATGCGTATTGTGAGCATGTAAACGATAGGAACAGGAAATTACGTCATCAAATAAAAAATCATCTTTTTTACTAAGACGCAACCACATATCATGATCTTCAAAAGATAAAGATTCATCAAAGCCTCCTTCATCCATAAGCTTTTGTCTCTTGATTAATACGGACATCGCTGGGATAAAATTTTTAACCAGCAACATCTCATAAAAATTTTGACTTTTCAAACTAAGATAAGAAAGATGTCTTGCAATGAATTTGTTTTGGTATAATTCAGAATTTTCGTCAATCAGATGAGCATCAGAAAAAACCAAAGAAACTTTATCAGAAGAATTTTTCAGCATAGTAACCTGACGCTCCAGCTTATTATGCATTAATAAATCATCTAATGCTAATAGCTGTATATATTTTCCTTTAGATATTAGTAAAAGTTCATTGAGAGTTTTTGTAATGCCTAAGTTCTCTGTATGTTTTACAAATGATATTTGAAGATCGGGATTTTGCCTGATCCATTTTTCTATAGTTTCAACAGAACTATCATCAGAAAAATCATCACAAATCACCATCTCAAAATTATTATAAGTCAGAGCTTTGATGCTTTCAAGAGATTCTACTATGAATTTTTCCTGATTATAGCATAAACATAAGATGCTTACTAGAGGCAGATCTCCCATTTTGTTTTAATTAGTAATTATTCAGAATACTAATAATTGTATCTATCTCTTGTTTTTCTAATATAGAAGATATTGGTAAGCTCAAAACTTCCTCATGAATTTTTTCCGTTATGGGAAAAGATAGATTATTCCATTCTTTATACGCCTTTTGCTGATGTGGCGGGATCGGATAATGTATCAGAGTTTGAATTCCATTGCTAGTAAGGTATTCTTGTAATGCAGATCTATCAGCTGTTCTGATGACGAAAATGTGCCATACATGCTCGCCATCATTTTCTGGATTTTCAGGAAGTGTAACCTTTGGATTTTTTACTTCCGAAATAAACCTTTTGGCAATCTTTCTACGTAGGTTATTTTCTTCATCGATGTATTTGAGTTTTACATCTAAAACTGCTGCCTGTATCTCATCTAGTCTGGAATTTAGACCTTGATAGATGTTTACATATTTCTCATTAGATCCATAGTTGGCAAGTGCTCGGATAGCTTGTGCTAATTCATCATCATTGGTTGTAACTGTACCTGCGTCACCGAGAGCGCCAAGGTTTTTGCCAGGATAGAAACTAAATCCCGCAGCATCGCCTAGATTACCTGTTTTGATACCATTCCAATCTGCACCTATAGATTGTGCATTATCTTCAACTATTTTCAGGTTATGTTTTTGAGCAATCTCTTTTAATTCTTCAGAAAAAACGACTCTTCCCTGAAGGTGGACGATGAAAATAGCTTTTGTCTTAGAGGTAATCTTTTCTTCAATTTTTGAGATGTCAAGGTTGTAAGTATTAATATCCGGTTCAACTAAAACCGGAACCAATCCATTGTCAGACAAAGCAAGGATAGAAGCGATGTAAGTATTGGCAGGGACTATCACTTCATCGCCAGCTTTCATAATTCCCAACTCAATGTAAGCTCTGAAGATTAATCTCAAAGCATCTAGACCATTCGCTACACCAATTGCGTGTTTGGATCCAATATATTGTGATAGATTATTTTCGAAGTTCTTCACCTGAGTTCCTAAAAGGTACCAGCCAGAGCGGAATACTTCCAATAATTTAGCCTCTATCTCAGTCTGATGAAGAAGATTTATTTTTTGTAGGTCAAGGAATTTTATCATGATAGCAAGTCTTTAAGTTTTCGGTTAAATGGTTTTTCTATTTTTTCATAAGCAAAGATACTTGTTATAAGGGTAATTGTAAACATTAAAAAAACCAAAAGAAAACCTTCAAGTTGATGTCCCATATAACCATTGTACTTTTTTAGATAAGCTATTACCAGATAATGGATAAGATAAAATCCAAAACTAATCTCGCCCAAGTAAACAAGCCATTTCCAAGAAAGAATTTTGGAAACAATACTTTCTTTTTTTTGCAAAAAAAATGAACTAGCAGATGTTAAAATGATTAGACACATTGGCAGCCAATAGAAAATAGAATATCTGTAACTTATTGGTAAATAATCCTTACAAATGAAAAATAAGGCTAAAATAACAAAAGCACTCACTTGGATGAAATTGTAAACACTTCTACTAATATTAATTTTTGAATTTTTGATATACAAACATAAATCAAATAATAATATTCCCAAAATAAAATCAAAGACTCTCGTAACGGGTGATATATAAAGCCAATAATGTATTTTATTTTCGGGTAAAAGCTGATTCATTATAATAATCAAACATATAAAACCTATTAATAATAGTATTTTAAAAAAAGGTTTCAGTTTATAACTAATCAGAATCAGAAGAGGAAATAGAGTATAAAAAAACATCTCGTCCGAGATACTCCAGGAGGGAGCATTATATGAGAAATAGTATTTTGGGTTTGGGACATAGCTTTGCAGTAAAAAAATATTAAATATCAAAACTTTAATACTATTAAACATAACTGGGATTGACGCCAGTAGAGTAAAGAAATGTAAGGGGTAAATTCGTGCAAATCTGGCAATATAGAATTTTTTTAATGTTATCTCTTTATTCTTAAATTTATTTCGATAATTTAAAGCTAAAATAAACCCACTTAAAATAAAGAAAAAGCTTACTCCTAAAAAACCTTCAGAAAAAATATGGTTATAAAGATAAGAAGAGCTATCATCTTTTGAAAATGGGATGTGACTCAGAAAAACGCAGAACGCAAAAAAAAATCTTAATGATGTTAAAGGCTTTATCATTTTAATACTAATTCTTCGTTTATGAATTCATAAGCATTGCCTTCTTCATCTTTTAAATTATGATCTAATATTTTACCACCATTGGTTACAAAACCCTTTTGTTTGGCAGGATTACCAAACCAAACAGTGTTTGCTGGGATATCTTTGGTAACCACGCTGCCTGCTCCTACCAATGCATTTTTTCCAATGGTGTTGCCAGCAATGATGGTAGAATTCGCACCAATAGACGCGCCCTTCTTTACCAGCGTTTTTGCAAATTCGGCAGGATACTGCTTAGATCTAGGAATCAGGTCATTGGTAAAAGTTACATTAGGGCCAACAAACACATTGTCCTCCAATGTAACCCCATCCCAAACTTGGACTCCGGGCTTGATGGTAACATTATCGCCAATAACAACATCGTTTTCTATGAAAACATTACAATTGATATTACAATTAGTACCAATTTTAGCATTTTTCAAAATTACACAAAACTGCCAAACCATTGTGCCTTCACCAATATTTTCAGTTTGAATATCGGCTAGAGGATGGATGTTATTTTTCATGCTGAATGGTTAAAAATATATTGTAATCTCTGATATAATCATTGGCATCATAATGATGTGATGCTAATACGAGGCATATTGCGCCAGATGAAAAATTCATTTCTGAAGCCCAGATTCCGGGAGGGATATGTAAACCTATATCGGGCCTATTAAGAAAAACCTGCCTTTTGAATTTACCATCGTCCAAAGACACTTCAAAACTTCCACTGGCTGCTATCAGAAACTGATGACATTCTTTGTGGGAATGGGCACCACGGCTTTCGCCACCGGCTATATCATATAAATAAAATACTCGTTTGACATTAAACGGAAAAGAAGAGTTGTTTTCCACCACTGTCAAGTTGCCTTCGTCAAAATTGATCTTGCCAAGATCTATTACACTGCAGTCAAATACTGATAGTTTATTTTTCATCTGCAAGTTTTTTGAATTCTACAAAATCCCTTATATAGTCTTTTTCATTATAAGCTTTATCAGAAACAATGAGTGCTAAAGAGTTGGTTGAAAAATTTTCCAATCTGCGCCAAAACATTTTCGGAATAAAAAGACCATAATAAGATCTGTTCAAAGAAAACCTTTTTTCCTCTTTTCCATCGTGAATAACGACATCAAAACTTCCCGAAAGGGCAATGATAAACTCCTGCTGCTCTCTGAAAGCATGGCTGCCGCGCACTTCCCCACCGGGAACATCATATACCCAATACGTTCTTTCAATTTCGAAAGGTAAATGGCTGGGATGCTCAAATGAAGAAAGATTACCCCGTTTGTCCAGTATCTTGGGAAGATCTATTATTTGTGGTATAGTCATTGTGCTTGTATTTTATAATCAAAACGAGGTCTGATAATACCAGGCATCTGTGTAATATTGGTTCCTATCTTCACATTTTCAACTTCAAAACCAACAATCTCATCACAAGTGTATAGAGGAATTCTTTGATCTTGTCCAAATATTATTTTGAAATAATAATTTCCAGAATTAAGTAAATTAGGCTCAATCTCGAATTCTACAGTATACTCCGCTTTTTTCGAATCCTTATTTGTAGTAACTAATGCTCCAGTATGAAAAACTACGCTTTCCTCATAAGTTCTTAATTCAAAAGTGGTATCAAGATTAATATCTTCTTTAAAATTAAAAAACCTTAATTTAACCTTTGCTCCAGAATCAATGTCCAAGAAACCATCGTTTAAAGATCTGACAGAAAATTCTAAAACTCTGATGTTTTCATTTCCTAAAGCTGTTTCAATAGAACCCGTATGCAGATAACTGCTTTGCTTTTGAGAGTTTTTCTGATACTCCATAATGGTATCAAGAATGTGACCCTGATAATCCAAAAGACCTTGGTTCAATAAGATCCCCTGTGAACATAATTCTTTAACAGCTGTCATATTATGGCTTACAAAAAGAACAGTTCTTCCTTCACCTTTAGAAACATCACCCATCTTACCAAGACATTTTTTTTGAAACTCAGCATCGCCAACGGCCAATACTTCATCCACAATCAAGATCTCAGATTCCAGATTTGCTGCAACAGCGAATGCTAATCTTACATACATCCCAGAAGAGTATCTTTTCACAGGAGTATCAATATATCTTTCGACACCAGAAAAATCAACAATCTCCTCAAACTTTCTGGTGATTTCTTTTCTTGTCATTCCTAGAATAGCCCCATTGAGATAGACATTTTCTCTACCTGTCATTTCAGGATGGAAACCTGTTCCAACTTCTAGTAATGAAGCGATTCTTCCTCGGGTTAAAATTTTTCCGGTTGTTGGTTTGGTAACTTTACTCAGAAGTTTAAGAAGTGTAGATTTCCCAGCTCCATTTCTTCCAATTATACCAACTGTATCTCCTTGATTTATCTCAAAATTGATGTCTCGCAAAGACCAGACGTAATCACTTTCTCCCTTTCGAGTTCTATCATTGGATTCGCCGATTTTAAGATAGGGATTTTCTTTTCCCCGGATCTGATGCCAAAAACGATTAAGATCGTGAGAGAGAGAGCCTGTTCCTACTTGCCCCAGACGGTACTGTTTAGATATATTTTCGGCTTTTAGTGCTAATGTCATTTTTTGATTTTAAAATTAGACTGTATCCATAAAACCTTTTTCAACCTTATTGAAAATTACGGTTCCTACAGCAAAGATTAAGAAAATAATAAATGTACTTATCAATAGCATTGTAGAACTAAAGTCTCCAACACCAAGCCACGCATATTTAAAACATTCGAATATTCCGGTTAATGGGTTGTAAAAAGCTATGGTTTTAAAAATACCTTTTAAACTAGATGCAGGATAAATTACGGGGGTTGCATACATATACAAACTGATCCCAAATGTAAGAAGCATTTGCAGATCACGATATTTTGTAGTTAATGATGAGAAGATCATTCCCATCCCTAAGGCAAATACAGCCATTAACACAATTAATAAAGGAGTTGCAAGTATCCACCAATTAGGTTGTACCTCTCCTTGGTATAAATAGTAGAAAAACACAATAAGAAATAAGCCCATCTGTACTCCAAATCTCATTAGATTAGAAAGTACAATGGATATAGGCATAATCAGCCTTGGGAAATAGACTTTTCCGAAAATACTAGCATTGGTAGTAAAGACAGTAGAAGTTGCTGTAAGACAAGTTGAAAAGTAATTCCAAAGAGTGATACCGGCTAGATAAAAGAGAATCTTTGGTGCACCATCAGTCGATAATTTTGCAATGTTACCAAAAACCACAATATATACAACGGTTGTAAAAATAGGATTGATGAAAAACCAAATAGGACCTAAAATAGTTTGTTTAAAACTGGATATGAAATCCCGCTTTACAAACATATAGGCCAAATCCCTATAACGCCAAACTTCTTTAAGATTAAGGTCAAAGAGGGAATGATTAGATTCTATCGTTTCGGTCCATTGTTGATCTTTAGAATCACTCATTTGTGTAATAAATTTTATTTTATGAGGTTTTTCAGATATTCACCATATCCGCTTTTACCATATTTTGCTGCGGTTTCCAGAAGTTTTTCTTCATTGATGAATTTATTTCTGAAAGCAATCTCTTCTATACATCCGATTTTGAAACCTTGCCTTTTTTCGATGACACTCACAAATTCTGAAGCATCGTGTAAAGAGTCGAAAGTCCCTGTGTCCAGCCAAGCCGTTCCTCTGTCCAAAACGCCAACTTCTAGTTTACCTTTGCTTAAGTAAACATTATTGACATCAGTGATTTCTAACTCGCCTCTTGGAGAGGGTTGGATGTTTTTAGCGATTTCTACTACTTCATTATCATAAAAATATAATCCAGGAACGGCATAATTTGATTTTGGTTTTAAAGGTTTTTCTTCAATAGAAAGTGCTTTGAACTCATCATCAAATTCTACAACACCATATCTTTCCGGATCAGAAACATGGTAGGCAAAAACAACACCGCCGTCTGGATTGGTTTTGTTTTTTAATAATGTTCCCATTTCAGATCCGTAAAAAATATTATCACCCAAAACCAAAGCTGCCGCGTCATTTCCGATAAACTCATCACCCAAAATAAATGCTTGAGCCAATCCGTCTGGACTTGGTTGAACTTTGTACTGGATATTACAACCAATCTGAGAGCCATCTCCTAAAAGTTTAATAAATCCCTCTTGATCGTGAGGCGTTGTGATGATTAAAATATCCTTAATTCCTGCCAACAACAATGTTGAAAGTGGATAATAAATCATCGGTTTGTCATAAACAGGCATCAGTTGCTTGCTGACAGCGATTGTTAATGGATAAAGTCTTGTTCCGGATCCTCCGGCTAATATAATTCCTTTCATAATGGTTTTAGTCTCTGTTTTTATGAATATTGACCGTCGTAATATTTTTGATAATCACCAGAAGTTACATTATCTAGCCATTCTTTGTTTTCTAAGAACCAATCAATAGTTTTCCCTAGTCCTTCTTCAAAAGTTACAGATGGTTTCCATCCTAGATCTTTGTTTAATTTTGAAGCATCAATAGCATATCTCTTATCGTGACCTGGTCTATCTTTTACATAAGTAATCAGCTTTTCAGAATGTCCTTCTGGTTTACCCAATTTTGCATCCAATTGTTTGATTAGTTCCTTCACCAAATCAATATTCTGCCACTCGTTGAAACCTCCGATGTTGTAAGTTTCTCCGGTTTTAGACTCGTTGAAAATTTGATGAATTCCTTTTGCATGATCAATTACAAACAACCAATCTCTTGTATATTTCCCATCTCCATAGATTGGTAATGGCTTTTCATTCAGAATATTAGAAATACAAAGAGGAATTAATTTCTCTGGGAAGTGATTTGGACCGTAATTGTTGGAACAATTAGACAAAATAAATGGCATTCCATAAGTGTTTCCATACGCTCTTACCAAATGGTCAGAAGCTGCTTTTGATGCGGAATATGGAGATTGTGGATCGTAAGGTGTAGTCTCTAAGAAAAATCCAGTCTCACCTAAGCTTCCATAAACTTCATCCGTAGAAACGTGATAGAATAAGTTTTTTCTAGGTTCATTCGGGAATCTTCCGTGTGTGTGATCTGGGTTTAAAGTCCAGAATTCGATACAAAGATTCAGAAGATTAGCCGTTCCGTTTACGTTGGTATTGATAAATGCATTAGGGTCGGTGATACTTCTGTCCACGTGACTCTCTGCAGCCAAATGCACCACTGCATCCGGATTATATTTTTCAAAAACTTTTCTAAGTTCTTCAGGCTTTGTAATATCTGCTTTTTCGAAAACATAATTGGGTTCGTTTTCGATATCTTTCAAATTTTCAAGATTTCCAGCGTAAGTTAAAGCATCAAGGTTGATGATTTTAGAATCTGGATTATTTTTCACAAATTCTCTTACCACGTGAGAACCGATAAAACCGGCACCTCCGGTAATTATAATGTTTTTCATAAATGCTTTTATAAATAGTTTTTAATTTTAATCGTTTCCGAATAAATCTCGGGTATATACTTTTTCTTTTACATCCTCCAATTCTGGAGTTTTTCGGTTGGATATAATAACATCACACTCTTGTTTAAAGGTATCCAAATCCCTAGAAACTTTAGATCCAAAAAAAGAATCTTCTTTCAAAACAGGTTCGTAAACAACTACTTCTACACCTTTTGCTTTGATTCTTTTCATAATGCCTTGTATTGCAGAGGCCCGAAAATTGTCTGATCCAGATTTCATTATTAATCGATAAACACCAACTTTCTTTGGCTTTTTTTCTAAAATAGAATCCGCAATAAAATCTTTTCTAGTGCGATTAGCATCCACAATGGCTTGAATAAGATTGTTGGGAACCGAATTATAATTGGCCAGTAATTGTTTGGTGTCTTTTGGAAGACAATAGCCTCCATAACCAAAAGACGGATTGTTATAATGAGACCCGATTCTTGGATCTAGCCCTACACCTTCTATGATCTGACGGCTATCCAATCCGTGTATTTGTGCATAACTGTCCAACTCATTGAAGTAAGCTACACGCATTGCCAAATAGGTATTCGAGAATAATTTGATAGCTTCTGCCTCTGTTGCATTGGTAAAAAGAGTTGGGATATCTTTTTTAATGGCACCTTCTTTCAAAAGATTTGCAAAAACCGTTGCTCTCTCGCTTTGTTCTCCAATAATAATTCTAGATGGATAAAGATTATCGTAAAGTGCTTTTCCTTCTCTCAAAAATTCTGGAGAAAATATAATATTGTCGAAATCTAACTCTTTTTTTAAATTCTCTGTAAAGCCAACAGGAACAGTAGATTTAACAATGAAAACTGCTTTTTGGTTGTCCGCTTTAGCCTCTTTTATCACATTTTCAACGCTTCGGGTGTCAAAATAATTTGTAGAAGCATCATAATCTGTCGGCGTAGCTACTATAATAAAATCCGCATTTTTATAAGCCTCTTCTTTATCAAGAGTTGCTTTTATATTGAGTTTTTTTGTTTTTAGAAATTCCGTAATTTCATTGTCATCAATCGGAGATTGCTTATTGTTGAGCATTTCAACCTTTTCTGGAATAATATCCAAAGCAATTACATTATGATGTTGTGCTAATAAAACAGCATTAGACAGCCCAACATATCCAGTTCCAACTATTGTAATATTCACAAAGAATAAGTTTTAAAATTCAGGCAAAAATAGGAAAAAATTGTTTGCCGTACTTATAATTGAAATAATTGGTTTCTTGTATATTAAAGAAAAAATATTTATCTTTGCAAAAGATTTACGGGAAAAATGGGAAGGCTTTCGCAAGAATGCCTTTTTTCGTAAATATAATTAGAGGTGATATTATGGATTTCAAAACAGAAGTTAATCGGTTAATCAGTGAGTTTTTAGAAACAAGACCTGATCTTTTTTTAGTGGATCTTAAAATTTCTGCAGCTTCTGATATCATAGCTATTCTGGACGGTGATAATGGTGTTACACTTCAAGATTGTTTAGATGCCAGTAGAGCGATTGAGTTTAATATGGATCGTGAAGAACACGACTTTAGTTTGCAAGTAATGTCCGCTGGATTGAGCGAGCCACTTGGAACGCCAAGACAATTCAAGAAAAACATTGGAAGGTCAATTGAAGTGTTGTTGACAAGCGAGGAAGAAAAAATCGAAGGAGAATTGGTAAGTGTAGATGAAGAAAAAATTGTACTTCGATTAGAATACAGAAGACCAAAATTAATCGGGAAAGGAAAAGAAGATGTTGTTGAAGATAAAGAAATCCCTTATTCCGAAATTAAAAAAGCATTAGTAGTAATAAAATTTTAACATAACGATGGATTGATGTTGATTCAAAAAATCAACTGTCAGTCGTCATTTATCAATTATATATTAAATATGGATAATTTAGCTTTAATAGAAGCCTTTGGTGATTTTAAAGAAATAAAGAATATCAGCAAAATAGACTTAATGGCTATTATCGAGGATTCTCTTAAGACTCTTCTTAGAAAAAGATATGATTCTGATGATCATTTTGATGTAATTGTAAATCCTGATAAAGGAGATTTTCAGATTTTCTTGAACAAAGTCATTGTTGAGGATGAGATGTCCGAGGATGATGATTTGGAAATAGAAATTTCTGAAGTTAGAAAGATAGATTCAACTTTTGAGGTTGGAGAAGAATATACACAAGAGATTCCGGTTTCCAAATTGGGAAGAAGAAATATCTTGACACTTAAGCAAATCTTGGCAACAAAAATCCAAGAGCATTTCAATGCAGCTTTGTATGACCAATTCCGTGATAAAATCGGAGAATTGATTGTTGGTGAAGTTCACCACATCCGTCACAAACACGTGATTCTTTTGGATGATGAGGATAACGAATTTATTTTGCCAAAAGAAAATCAAATCCCTTCAGACTTCTTCAAAAAAGGAGATAACGTAAGAGCGATTGTAGAAAGTGTTGATTTCAGAGGTTCTAAACCACAGATTACAGTTTCTAGAACTGCACCTAAATTCTTGGAAGAATTATTGGAGCTTGAGATTCCTGAGATTCAAGATGGAACTATTATTCTTAAGAAAGTAGTAAGAATACCTGGTGAGAAAGCGAAAATCGCTGTTGATGCTTACGATGACAGAATTGATCCGGTTGGAGCTTGTGTTGGCGTGAAAGGTTCAAGAATCCACGGTGTTGTAAGAGAATTGAGAAATGAAAACATCGATGTTATCCAGTGGTCAAAAAATCCGGAAATTCTTGTAAAGAGAGCTTTAGGAAATATTACCATTAATAAAATTGAAGTTAATACGGAAACTAATTATGCATTGGTTTATACACCTGTAGAAGAAATATCTAAAGTGATTGGTAAGCAAGGTCAGAATATCAAATTGGCTTCTTGGTTATCAGGTTTTGAGATCGATGTTTACAGAGAAACTTCTGATGATGATGATGTAGAATTGGTAGAGTTTTCAGATGAAATCGAATCTTGGATTATCGATGAGTTCAAAAAAGTGGGTCTTAATACAGCAAGAAGTGTATTAGATAAAGATACGGACGCGTTGTTGAAGATTGTTGATTTGGAAGAAGAAACAATCGAGGATGTGAAGAATATTCTAAGAGAAGAATTAGAAGGATAGGAAATAAATCTGGTCAATAGGATTTTCCCAAGACCAAAACTTAATAAAAAGAAAAATAATAAGCTTAAAACGCTAAAGCCAAAAGCAAATTTATATTTATGCCAAAAATAAGATTAAATAAAGCCGTTAAAGAACTGAACATTTCTATCCCAAGAGCTGTGGAATATCTGCAGAGCAAAGGAATAGATGTGGACAGTAACCCTAACGCTCTATTAGAAGAACAGGCATTTTCTGCATTGGAAGCTGAGTTCCGAAAAGATGGAGAACAAAGAAAAGCTTCTCATGAGGTGGTGATTTCTAAAGTTCCTGACGAAAAATTAGCGATTGAAGAAAAAGCACCTGAGGTTATAAGAGCCAAAGCAAATGTAAAACCAGAGACTAGGATTTTAGGAAAAATAGACCTTAATCCAACGAAACCTGTGGAAGAAGTCGTTCCAAGTGTTCCCACTCCTGAACCTATTCAGAAAGAAGAACCAAAACCAGAAGCGGTTAAAAAAGAAGAAAAACAGGAGTTCAAAGTTTTAGATAAAATTGATTTGTCTAAACTAGAAAGCAATAAGCCTAAAGCTTCTGAAAAACCAAAAGAGGAACCAAGACCAGTTGTAAAAGAAGAGGTTAAAAAAGAGGAGAAAGTTGTAGAAACTGTTAAACCTCAGATTGAGAATACAGAGTCTAATGATTCTGAAGAACCTCAGAAAATAGAAACGGTTTATCAAAAACTAGACGGTCCTAAAATCGTTGGTGAGAAAATAGATCTTTCTCAGTTCAATAAACCAAAACCTTCTGCTAATTCTAATAGTAACGCTGCTAAGAAAAAAAGAAAGCGTATTACTAAAGATGTTCCTGGTCAAAATAACAATGGCAACCAAGGAAACAATCAGCAAGGTGGAGGTAACCGTCAAGGCGGAAATAATAACAACCGCCCACAAGGACAAGGTGGAAACAACCAAGGTGGTAATCGCCAAGGTGGAAACAATAACCGTCCTGGAGGAAATAACCGAGGTGGAAACAACCGTGGCGGACAAGCTCGTACAATGCCAGTTGAATTGACGGATGAGCAAGTTAAAAATCAAATTAAAGAAACTTTAGAGAAGTTGACTAATAAAGGAGGTAAGTCTAAAGGTTCTAAACATAGAAAAGATAAAAGATCTTGGAGAAGAGAGCAAGACGAAATCCAACAGGAAATCGATGCACAAGACAGAACTCTGAAAGTAACTGAGTTCATTACGGTTAGCGATTTAGCTAGTTTGATGAATGTAAGTGCTACAGAAGTTATTTCTGCTTGTTTCTCTCTAGGTGTAATGGTGACGATGAACCAGCGTCTTGAAGCTGATACTCTAATGTTAGTTGCTGACGAGTTTGGTTATAATATCGAATTCTCTGATGCTGATGTTGAAGAAGCGGCGGCAGACGAAACACCTGATTTAGAAGAAGATTTATTACCAAGAGCTCCGATAGTTACCGTAATGGGACACGTAGATCACGGTAAAACATCCTTACTGGATTACATCAGAAAAACCAACGTTATCGCTGGTGAATCTGGAGGTATTACACAGCACATTGGAGCTTACAATGTGAAATTGGAAAGTGGACAAAGAATTACATTCTTGGATACTCCGGGTCACGAAGCGTTTACCGCGATGAGAGCCAGAGGTGCACAAGTTACCGATATTGCAATTATTGTAGTTGCTGCCGATGATGATGTAATGCCACAAACCAAAGAAGCTATTGCTCACGCACAAGCTGCTGGTGTTCCAATGATCATTGCAATCAACAAAGTAGATAAAGCTGGAGCTAACCCAGATAACATTCGTCAACAACTTTCTGGAATGAATATTCTAGTTGAAGAGTGGGGAGGAAATGTTCAGGCGCAAGAGATTTCTGCTAAATTCGGTAACAATATCGATTTGTTATTAGAGAAAGTTTTACTTCAGGCAGAAATGTTGGAATTAAAGGCAAATCCTAATAAACAAGCAAGTGGAGTTGTAATCGAAGCTGCTTTGGATAAAGGTCGTGGATATGTTGCAACAATGCTTGTACAAAGCGGTACTTTAACGGTTGGAGATTATGTCTTAGCAGGTAAAAATCACGGTAAAGTGAAAGCAATGTTGGATGAAAGAGGAAAGCCAATGGAAAAAGCAGGACCGTCAATTCCTGTAACAATTCTTGGTTTAGATGGAGCCCCAACAGCTGGTGATAAATTCCGAGTTTTTGCTGACGAAAAAGAAGCTAAAACTCTTGCAAATAAGAGAGAACAGCTTCAGAGAGAGCAATCTATCAGAACTAAGAAACATTTGACGCTTGATGAGATTGGTCGTCGTATCGCTTTAGGAGATTTCAAAGAATTGAATATTATCCTTAAAGGTGACGTGGATGGTTCAGTTGAAGCGTTAGCAGATCAGTTGCAAAGGTTGTCAACAGAGGAAATCCAGGTTAATATCCTTCACAAAGGTGTTGGTCAGATTTCTGAAAGTGATGTATTATTAGCAGCGGCTTCAGATGCTATTATGATCGGATTCAACGTAAGAGCAAGTGCAAATGCAAAAGATATTGCTGATAGAGAAGAAGTAGAAATCAGAACTTATTCTATTATTTACCGAGCAATTGATGAAGTTAAAGAAGCGATGGAAGGAATGCTTTCTCCAGAGATTCAGGAACAAGTTATTGGTAATGTAGAAATCAGAGAAGTATTCAAGATTTCTAAAGTTGGATCTATTGCAGGATGTATGGTTCTTACAGGGAAAGTAACAAGAAACTCTAAAATAAGACTTCTTAGAGATGGTATTGTGAAATTTGATGGCGAACTGGAAAGCTTAAAACGTTTCAAAGACGATGTAAAAGAAGTAACCAAAGGTTATGAGTGTGGTCTTAATATTAAAGGCTATAATGATATAGAAGTTGGAGATATTCTTGAGGTCTACGAAGAGGTCGCTGTTAAGAAAAAGTTGAAATAAGTATTAAATTAATAAGGAAACCGCTAATTCATTAGCGGTTTTTTTTGCCCAAGTTTATTATTTGTAATTATTATAAATAACTATTTTTAAATTATTAAGTTTTGCATAGTGTTGGGGCTGATAAGTAAGGTTTGTTTAGTTTGATTCTAATTTTTTATTAAATATCTAAAAAAAATATAAATTTAAAATGATAAAATCAACACTTGGCAGGCATTATAGAAAACTTGATAATTGATTTTTTGTCGTGTTAATTTTTTTTAACATATTTGCAGATTATAATTAAATAGTGTTAATATGAATGTAAAATTACGATTGTTATCCTTTGGCGTATTGTTCTTTACGGGACAGGCATTAATGGCACAGAAGAAAAATAATGATACCACTAAAACAAGAGAAATTGAAGAAGTTGTCTTGGTTGGAGGAGTAAAACTAGATCCTGCACAAAAAGTAGGTTCTTACAGTGTTGTTTCAAAAGCAAATTTCGAATCCACACCTTTTTCTACAATTGATGAAGTGCTAAATGGTAGAGTTGCTGGATTGAATTTTTCTTCTGCAAGTGGAGATCCGGGATCCTCTAATATGGTTCTTGTTAGAGGAGTAAGTTCCTTGATTGGTACGCCAAACCCATTGTATGTGATTGATGGTGTGGTTATTGGAAAAGGAGCGGATAATGCACAAATGATGGAATCTTGGAATCCATTGGCATCTATTGATCCCAATGCTATTGAGTCTGTTACTGTTCTTAAAGATGCCTCGTCAACAGCATTGTATGGCTCTAGAGGAGCAAATGGTGTTATTATCATTAAAACAAAAAAGGGAAAATATAATCAGAAAACAAGATTTGAGTTCTCAACAGAAACCGGTATTCAAGATAGAGCTTATGATAAGCTTGACTTAATGACTGGTGATGAATATATAAAGTATGGTGGGATACTAATGTGGAATAGTCAGGCTCAGCTTGGAAGAACTTTCAACACATTAGATGAGGCAACGCAGTATTATTTAGATAGTTACATACCTACATATACTACTAAAGAAAATATTAAGGATACTCGTAATTATACTGATTGGACTAAAGTTGTTAATAGAAGTTCTTCTGTGGTAAATACATATAACTTTGGAGCGTCAGGAGGTGGAGAAAATACTTCGTTTAGAATAGGAGGATCTTATTATCAAAATGAACCATTGGTTAAATCGTCAAAGTTTGATAGAATTAGTTTAAATGCCGCTGTTGATCATAAAGCTTCTGAAAAACTGAAATTTGGTTTCAATGCAAATTACTCAAATGTTAAGAGAGGAACATATATGGGAGGAAGAGCATCTGCTAACCCTGTTACCAATTCAATTATGTTATCGCCTTTACGACCTGTGTATAATTATGATGGAACTTTTAACCAAGAGGCTTGGGCTGAAGCACCAGATATGACTGCGGGATTTAATCCAGCTTCTATTTTAGCAAATACATATCAGAAATCTACAATTAATACTTACATTGCTTCGGTTAATATGGATTATGAGTTTATAAAAAATGTGTCTTTCAATTCATTATTTGGAACTCAATATCAAGCGATGAGAGAGTTGCAAGCAATTGATAAAGGTCATCCAATTTATACCTTGCAAACAGATGCTGATAATTATGGTATGTTACAAGATGCAAGAACAAATATATGGGATTGGAACTGGTCTAACAGTTTTTCATATAGAAATACGTTTGCGGATAAACATAATTTAGAAGCATTCGTAGGAATGGAATATCAGAATCATAAATACAATGTTTTGACTAACTATTCATTTTTCATGACTGATATAAGACCATACTTTCAGTTTGCTGAAGAAGGATCAATTTTGAGCAATGGGGCAGATTACGTTTGGACACAAATTGGTTATTTTGGGAGGTTAAATTATACTTTTGATAATAAATATACTTTGACTGGTCAGATTAGAAGAGATGGAAACTCAACATTAGGAACTGATAAATTTGGTAATTTCTGGTCTGTTGGTGGTTCTTGGAATGTGAAGAATGAGTCATTCTTGCCAGACTTATTTTCATCATTTACATTGAGAGGAAGTTATGGAAAATTGGGAAATATTCCTTATGCTGATCAATGGGGATTACAATATAATGCTTTTGCATTAATTGGATATAACGCCAATACCGGTGGCTGGGGAGGTAATAGTGGTTATGGAGGAATTGCAGCTCCAGGTAATCCAGCTCTAACTTGGGAAGAATCAAAAATGTTAGACATTGGGGCTGATATTGGATTGTTTAATGATCGACTAAAATTCACTTTAGCTTATTATGATAAAATTACTGATGCTGCTATAGATGATAATTTTCCTGCTGTAGAAAGTGGAGGACCAACATCATATACAGATAACATTGGTAAAATTGGGAATAAAGGATTTGAGTTGACTATTGATGCAACTCCTGTACAGACACAGGATTTTAGATGGACAATTAATGCAAACGGAGCTTATTCCAAAACTATGCTAAAAGAGTATAATTTAGCATTAAGACAATTTGGCGGAGATACAGATGATGCAAATAATGCATTTGCAGCATTGGCACCAGGGCATATTTTTGGTGAATATTATGCTGTTTTATGGGCGGGTATTGCTCAAGCAGATGATCCGACAAAAGGAATCAAAGCTGGTGATGCATTGTTTTATACTGATGGGACTAAATCAGATGTTACTAATATAAGAACAGCTGCAAGTCCTGCATGGATGGGGAAAAGTGCTTTCCCTATATATAATGTAGGTCTTACTAATGAATTCAAGTATAAAAATATTTCATTAAGCTTTATGCTTTCAGGGCAGTTTGATTTTTATGTACAGAATGGAGTTCATTCCTACACACTTCATGATGGAGCCTTCCCTGGACGTAATCAAGTAAGCGATGCTTTATATGATAGCTGGACAGATGCGCCTGGAGCTGAAAATTTTGGTGCCTCTAATCCAAAAGCAATTATAGGGAATCCAAGTACTTCTAGATTAGAATCTTCACGTTTTATCAATAAAGGGGATCACATTCGTTTAAAAGAAATGAAAGTGTCTTATTCATTTGGTAAAGTATTCAAAGAGTCTTCAGGAATTAATAATTTAACGATATATTTAAGAGGAACCAATTTATTAACTTATGTATTTGACAAAGATTTAGATTACGATCCAGAGTCTAATTCAAATTCTTGGTCTTGGTTAGGCAAAGGAAGATATTGGTATGCAGCACCGGTGCTTAGAACAGTGTCTATGGGTGTTCAAGTAGGTTTCTAATTTGAAAAAAAAATTAAAATGAAAAAGTATTTTTATATAATAGCGTCTTTTTTCCTTTTATCGGCAGCAAATGCTTGTAGTGAAAAAGAATTGGATTTGTTTCCACCAAGCTCAGATGACATACAGGACATAAACACAGAAGATAAACTTCAAAAGTTTCTTAATGGGGGATATCTTAGCTTAGCATCGGTTAATGCTTTTGGGACTGATATTTTGGCTTTTGGGGACGTCTTGTCGGATCATTTATATGTTACCAATGCTAAAGCATATGTTTTAACAACAAATATGAATTATAATGCACTTAATAATGACTTTGGTTTTTATGGTACATTGTATGATGCAATCATGAGTTGTAATATGGTGATTAATAACACCCAAGTAGCAGAAACAGAAAATGTAAAAAGAATAAAAGCTGAGGCAAAAATATTAAGAGGTTTTGCTTATTTTACATTAGTTAACTACTATTCTCCAACACCTACTTCTGGTATTAATCAAGAATATGGAGTTCCATTAGTATTAGGTAATTATGATGCTTCCATACAACCAGCAAGAGCTACAGTACAAGAGGTCTACAATCAAGTGATTTCAGATTTGACTGCTGGTGCCAATGGAGCACAAGATACACCTATGCTAGATGGGAAAGCTAGTAAGGTTACTTTTAGTAAAAGAGCAGCAAAACTATTATTATCTAGAGTGTATCTTACAAGAAGAGCTCCAGGTGATGCTCAATTAGCATTACAGTATGCGTCAGACATTGTAAATAGTCAGAATGAAGATTATGCTCCTATAGCTAGTGGTGTTTATCAGACCTATTTTTCTGGAACAAATGAAGCAACATCAGAAAACCAGCCTGAAACTATATGGGAGTTGGATGTTACTACTAGTACTAATGTTGTAACAGGTTTAGGAGCAAATAAAGCATTACCAACATTATACAACAGATTAAGTGGTGATAGGAGGGCGCTTCTTTTTACAAGAAACTTTTATGATAGTTTTCCTTCTACGGATGTAAGAAAAGGTCCTGCAGCAACAGGATTGTTGACAACAACAGGAGTTCCTGCGACAGATAATCCAGTAGGTGTTTGGACAAATAAATATCCAAGACTAACAGGAGATGGGAATTTTATGAGGAATATCAAAATTTTAAGATTTGCTGAAGCTCAATTAAATAGAATAGAAGCGTTATATCTTACAGGGCAAAATTCTACAGCATTGACGGAACTTAATATGTTTGCTGCTTCTAGAAATGGTTCTACTTATACTGGGGCAAACTTGTTAAATGATATTCTTACCGAAAAAGGAAAAGAGTTTTATGGTGAAGGACAAAGATTTTTAGACCTTAAGCGACATAATTTGGCATTAGTTAAAAATTCAAATTGTGTGATGAATTGTAATGTACCAGCAAGCGATAAGTTATTTGTACTACCAATAAGTCAAAATGCTTTGAATTATAACATGAATCTTAAACAATATCCTGGTTACTAATCAAATAATTATAATCAGCAAAATCAATTATAATTGCAAAATGTAACGTAATTATAATTGATTTTGTTATTTTTTTTTTAATTTAGCAATATATTAATCATTAAAGTTTTTTATTATGAAAAAAATATTACTTTCTTTAGCTTTGATTTCCTTTACAGGACTTGCACAAGCTCAAACTACACCAACTTGGGTGACAAAAACGACAGGTGCTCCTGCTTTACACTTCGCAACCACTGTCAAAGCTGTAGATGCTAATACTATTTGGTTTAGTGATACCGCTTCTACTTCTGCAACAGATACAGGGAGATATATTGGGCTGTCTACTGATGGAGGAAATACTTGGGCAAATAAATTAATTTCAGGTCCAGTTGTTGGAGCTACTATTGGAGATATGCATCCCATTTCGACAACAACTGCTTGGATTGTGAGCTCGGGAAGTGGATCCCAAAATGGGATTTGGAAAACTACGAATGCCGGAACAAACTGGACAAAACAAGCCACAGCGCCATTCAGCACAGGTATTTCTTTTGCAAACCAAGTTCATTTCTGGGATGAGAATAATGGATTCTGCGCTGGAGATCCTTTTGGAACAGGTGCTAACCTAAGATATGAAATGTACACTACAACAAATGGTGGTACTACTTGGACAAATACACCAACAGGAACAGCTCCAATCCCATTGGATGGTGCAGAGTATAGCTATACTGGTAAAATTACAGTTCAAGGAGATAATATTTGGTTAGGTACAGACTTAGGGAGATTACTATACTCTCCTAATAGAGGGGCTTCTTGGCAGGCTTTCCAAACTCCAGCTGTCGACTTTGGAGGTGTAACTACTTCTGGGTTCACAGCTGATGTAGCTTTCAAGGATACTAATAATGGACTGATGGTTGAAAATCAAGATGGTATTTCTCTTTTATATTATACAACAGATAAAGGTGCAACTTGGACAGACATTATTCCTACAGGTATTTTCTATCCAAATAATGTAGCGTATGTTCCTGGAACATCAAATACTTATGTTAGTTCTGGATATGATGCAGGTTCTTCTTATTCAACTGATGGCGGTTTAACTTGGACAGAAATCGCAAGTGATCCTGCAACTCCAGGTAAGTATTATGGGGCTCTAGCATTTGTTAGCTCAACTGTAGGTTTTTCAGGTGGAGCAAGCCAGGCTCAAATTGATGGTGCAGCAGTCCCTGCGTTCAGTGTATTGTCTGGAGATCTTAGTTTGGCTGTTTCTGATGTAACTGCTAACAAAGCAAAATTAACTGCTTTCCCTAATCCAGCTGTAGATGTTGTTAACTTGAAATCTTCTAAAGATATCAAAGAAATCGCAATCTTCGACCTTTCGGGTAAAGTTGTTAAGAGAGAGAAGTCTAATGGACAAGTTAACGTTTCTAACTTAGCAAAAGGTACTTATGTTGCTCAGGCAGTTTACGTTGACGGAAGTGTTGAGAACACAAAAGTTATCAAAAAATAATTTACATTATTTTACATAATCAAACCCCGCAATATGCGGGGTTTTTTATTTAAGGATAATTAGTACTTTTGTACTCAAATTTCCTTGATGAAATATTTATCAATACTGTTCCTTGTTTTTAGTGTTTGGATGAACGCACAGCAAGTCAACAAAACAGATTCTAATAAACTTCCTTCAGATACGCTCAAAGTGGATTCTGGAGAAAAAGATTCGTTAGAAATTTATAAACCAACTATATACGATTATCAGGTCAAGAAAAGATTTTCTGAAAAGAAAATCTATGATACAACATTTGCTATTGAGAGATCGTACATTGTAACACAGTACAATAAAAAAGATAATTTTGGAAAGATTCAATATGCTAATGTTGGATCTGGATTTCAGAATTTGGTTTATGAAAAAAATGCTGAGCAGAATTTGACACTTCTTCCAGAAAACAAATCATTCTATCTTTTAGGAGAAAACGATATCAATTATTATGATGTAAAAACACCGACCACTACATTTTTCTATAACAATGCAATGAAGAATGGAGGTCAGTTGCATACAACTTACACTCAAAATGTAGGTAAGCGTTTCAATTTTGCATTAGAGTATATGGGATTAAGGTCTCAAGGACTTTACACAAACAGTTTAGCTTCAAGTAATAATACCATTTTCAGCGGACATTATATTTCGAAAAATAACAAATACGAAGCTTATGCGCATTACATTCATCAGAATGTCAATAACCAAGAGAATGGAGGAATTGCAGATTTGGACGTTTTTTTAGGAGGCGATTCAAGATTCAATAACCGTCAAAATCTTGAAACCAATCTCTCAGGTGCCGAATCCAGATTTGCCTACAGACGATATTATTTCAGTCAGGAGTTTTCGCCTTTTGATCCTGCAAAATATCCATTCAAGTTAAGACATACGATTTACCATCAGGGTAATAAATATTATTTCTCAGAAACAGCTTCGGATATAGATTTCTTTGGAGGCTTAGATAACACAGCATTTCCATTAACCAATAAAAAATTCTCCAACAATCTCAGCAATACTTTTAGTTTAGTTTGGGATAATGAGAAATTCAAATTGGATGCAGGCTTCCGTCATCAATACATCACTTTTGGAAACAAGAATGCCTTTCCTCTTCTCAGTATTCCAGGCTATTTCAAAGAACAAAGATTTGGAGCAGTGGGGAATTTACAAATCAAATTGTTAGATAAGATTCAACTCAAATCCTTCTTAGAAATTTCCAAAGGTTCAGAATTTGGGGCTTATGTCAAAACAACCAATGAGTTAGTTTTTGAACCTGTTAAAGATTATTTGGTAGAAGGTCGAGTTAACTTCCAGTCGGCTTATCCTAGTTTCAATTATCTTGTCAATTCTTCACACTATCTCAACTACAATTATTATCTACAAAACCCGAATAACGAAGCAGTAACTCAAATCGGAGGAACTTTAAGATTAGCAAAATGGTTCAACACGCAACTTTTTGTAGATTATTTTAGAATCGATAATTACACTTATTTTGATAATTCAGCGAAGCCACAACAAAGTTCATCGTCACTCAATATCTCTCAGATTGGAGGCGAGACAACTTTGAAATATGGCAAATTCAATTTCAACGGAAGAGTACTTTTCCAAAAAGCTTTGACCAATGACAATTTGTTACCAATGCCAGATTTCATAGGAAGATTGAATATTTATTATCAAGCGCCGGCGTTCAAAAAAGCAGCAGAGATTCAGGCTGGTGTAAAATTATATTACTTCACCAAATTTGCGTCTCGAGAATTTTCGCCAATTCTCAACGAATATATTTTGCCGGGAACCAACGCTTATTCCATTGGTGGACAGCCAATTGCCGATGTTTACATCAATATGAGAGTAAAGCGTATGTTTTTCTATGTAGAAGGTCAGCACATCAACCAGACTTTTATGCAGAACAAATCTTTCACAGTGCCAAATTACCCTATTTATGATTTTCGATTGAATTTGGGCGTGGTTTGGTATCTTTTCCATTAAATTTGTTAGAATAATTATGGCAGCTTTATCCGCCTTCCGTTCCCAATCTTTTTACTTTTTAGCAAAAAAGCAAAAAGGATTTCCACTCAAGTCGGGCTGCAGATTCAGAAAAAAATCTAATATCTAAAGTCTAAAATCTAACTTCTAGTTATGACCATTGATTTCCAAAATATAAACAGTATTCCGCAACTTGTAAAAGACTTTTTGAAGAAAAATCTGGACGGATTCCAGGGAAAAGTTTTTGACTTGGAGAACTTCAAAAATCAGATTACAGAAAAACAAAATTCTTATTCTGATGACAAAAGAGAAATTCTTTACAATACGATTTTTTCACAGAATCAGGAAGAGCAGATGTCTCCAAAACAATTAGATTATTTGTTTTCTTTAAACGATAAAAATACCTTCACTATTACAACTGGACATCAGCTCAATCTCTTTACAGGTCCTGTTTTTTTTATTTATAAAATTTTGCAGACCATCAAAACTGCAGAGTTCTTAACATCCAATTTCCCAGAACATAATTTTGTTCCCGTTTTTTGGATGGCGACGGAAGACCACGATTTTGACGAAATCAATCATTTTAAAACCAGAGCGCATTATTACGAAATCAAAGGTAAAGCTGGCGGAGATGTTGGGAATATTAAAATCGATGAAACTTTTTTCATTCAGGAATTTGAGAAAGAGTTCAAAGATAATCTTTATGGAACCGAATTGATTCTTTGGATTAAAAAAGCTTATCAAAAAGGTAAAACGCATACACAAGCGATTCGATATTTGGTGAATCAATTGTTTTCGGATTACGGATTATTGACAATCGATGGAAATGAAAAAGAACTGAAAAATCAGGTTAAAGATATTTTCAAAAAAGAATTATTATCGAATCAACTTTTCGAAACTACTAAAAATCAAAGACAATTTCTCGAAGATAATTATGGCAAAGTCCAAGTCAATCCGAGAGAAATCAATCTCTTTTATTTAACAGAAACCAGAAATCGAATTGAGAAAATTGGCAACTATTATTTCATTCTTGACACAGATTTGAAATTCTCAGAAGAAGAAATTCTCAATGAGCTAGAAAATCATCCTGAAAAATTTAGCCCAAATGCGGTTCTTCGTCCGGCTTATCAGGAAACGATTATGCCGAATCTGGCTTACGTTGGCGGAAATGCTGAGATAATGTATTGGATTGAGTTGAAAGATTATTTCGAATCCATTAATCTTCCATTCCCGATTTTGATTCCCAGAAATTCGATGTTGTTTTTGGAACAAAAAACGTTTAGAAAAATTGAAACTTCAGGATTGGAAGTTGAAGATTTCTTCGGAAATTTTGCTGAAGTCATCAATCAAAAAATATTAGACAACAACGAAATCAAATTACTTCTTGAGCAAAAAGAACAAGATTTGATTAATTCGTTTTCAGAAATAAAAACGAAGGCAGAACAAACAGACAAAACGTTTGTAAACCTTGTAAATGCGGAAGAAACTCGACAATTGAAATCTTTCAAAAGAATGCAAAAACGTCTTCTGAAAGCTGAAAAAATAAAGCAATTTGAGAAATTTGACCAGATGCAAAATCTATTTTTGAAAGTTCATCCAGGCGGAACTTGGCAGGAAAGAGTGTTGAATTTCAGTGTGTTCTATGCGGATCTTGGCAAGCAATGGATTGCCGATAGTTATCAACAGATGGATGTTCAAAAATCGGAACTGATAATTTCTTCCATTTAATCTGAAAGCATTATTTTTGTAGCAATATAAAAAAAGGATGGTTAAAAAGATTTTCATTTTATCAGGACTTATCGGGTTTTTAGGGCTTTCGGCACAGAAAACCCACACTGTTGCACCAAAGGAAACGCCTTACGGGATTTCTAAACAATATGGTTTGACGATTGATGAATTGTATCAATTGAATCCTTCCAAAAGAGAGGGCGGTCTTAAAATTGGCGATATCATCGTGGTTTCAAAAGGTGGTGGCAGTTCAAAAGCAGTCGCTTCTACGTCTGCTTCGGCGACTTCTGTAGCTAAAACAGGCAAGACGGGAACCATTACTTTGCAGCCAAAGCAAACGATTTACGGAATCACAAAACAGTATCAAGTTTCTGAGGCTGACCTTAGAAAACTGAATCCTGAATTAGATTCTCACATGAAAATTGGGGACAAGATTACTTTGCCATTAGATAACATTCAGAAATTTGGAGGTTCTGCGCCTGTAGCAACAGCAGTTGTTCAGACTACAACAACTACAACAGAAAAACCTGCTGAAGTAAAAACAGTAACTAAAACTGAAATGGCATCTTCCGACAAAGGTTTATACGTTGTGCAGGCAAAAGACAATTATTATAAAATATCGAGACAATTCAACCTAACACAGAAACAATTATTTGCTTTGAATCCAGGATTGGAAACAACCGGTTTGAAACCGGGAGAAGCGATTAGAGTTTCCGGTTCTGATTCTGTTGCAAATTCTTCTAATTCTATTAAGGTTGAAGATAATTCTCAAGGTAATACAACATCAGCTCCGGTTACAAAAACGACAACTCAGACAACTGTTTCCGAACCAATGAAAACTTCTTCAGTTGCAACTTCTTCGGAAGATGATTTTGTGACTTACACAGTTCAAAGTGGCGATACGATGTTCAGTATTATGAACAGATTCAATGTTACATTGGATCAGTTGATTTCATTAAACCCAAATCTTGCCGACGGTTTGAAAGCAGGAATGACTTTGAAAATCAAGAAGCAAGACCCTATGTATTCTAAAAAAGCAGGCGATGTTTTGAGTGTGGTTTTGATGTTGCCTTTCGGGTTTGATGCTAATGATGCGAAGTACAGAACAATGTCTATGGATTTCTTGACTGGTGCAAAATTAGCTGCTGAGAGAAATGCGACTAACGGACAAAAACTAGACATCAAAGTTGTAGATGCGGGAAATGAAATGACTTTCAAAAATAGCCTTTCTCAACTGAATCCTGAAAATACAGATTTGATTGTTGGACCTTTTTTCAAATCAAGTGTTCTTGAAGTTCTTAGATTTGTGAATGATAAAAAGATTCCCGTAGTTGCGCCTTTCGCGAATTCAGAAGACCTTTTTGATTATAGCAATTTGATTATTATTGAAACTGAAAATTCAGTTTACTCGGACAGAATTGTAAAAGAAGTTGGCCAGGTTTATCAAGACCAAAAAATCTATATTGTTGCAGATAATTCCAAAGCAAATGCGAACGCTATCAAAGCTGGTTTGGAAAAATCTTTATCAAAACCTAATATTGTTATCGTTAATTCTTCATCAGAAATTCAGTTAGAAAATAATATGATGACGGGACAATCGGTTCCTGTGATCGCCATTTTGGCGGATGATGACGAGTCTGCAGGTTCTGCATTTGCTTCGAAAATTATTGCTCTTGGAAAACAAACACAAGGTGTAAAAGCTTTCAGTATGTTCTATAGTCCAAGTTTTGAGAAGAATGTAGATGATCTTTCAAAAGCAAGTCTGGTTTATCTGATGGATAGAAAAATCAACTACGATGGAGATTTCGAAAAAGAAATTCTTGCTGCTTATAAAGCGAAATATTGCAAAGCGCCTTCAAAATTTGCAGTTATCGGTTTCGACGTGATGAACGATATGTTGACAAGAGAAAACAAAAAAGGAGAAATTTTCAAACAAATTGGAAAATCTCAAACACAGTTGGCTACAAAATTCGAATTTGTAAAAGCAAAACCAAACGGAGCTTATATCAACAATGGTTACAGAGTTGTGAGATTGATGCAATAATTATAGTTGATAAGTGATGAATGATGATTGATTCAGGATTCGTAGTTTCAACCTTAGAAATAAAATAAAATTTAAAACATTGATGATATAATCATTTATAATTCATCAATTATCATTTATAAATATATGAAAGCACTTGTATTTCCTGGGCAGGGTTCACAGTTTGTCGGGATGGGAAAAGAACTTTACGATTCCCGAAAAGATGTGAAAGACCTGATGGATTCTGCCAACGATATTCTTGGTTTTGATATTGTTTCTGTGATGTTCAACGGGACAGATGAAGACCTTAAAAAAACCAGCGTAACTCAGCCTGCTATTTTCCTACACTCAGTTGCTGCTGTAAAAGTAGCGAACGGTTTGGGTGCAGAAATGGTTGCCGGACATTCTTTGGGCGAGTTTTCTGCTTTGGTTGCCAATGGTGTTTTGTCTTTTGAAGACGGATTGAAATTGGTTTCCGAAAGAGCACAAGCAATGCAAATGGCTTGCGATATTAATCCAAGTTCTATGGCGGCTATTCTTGGTCTGGAGGATGCAAAAGTTGAAGAAATCTGTGCAGAAATAGAAGGAATTGTTGTTCCTGCAAACTACAACTGTCCTGGGCAATTGGTAATTTCTGGAGAAACAGCAGCTGTTGAGAAAGCTTGTGAAGCTTTGAAAGCGGCTGGTGCAAAAAGAGCTTTATTACTACCTGTAAATGGCGCTTTCCATTCACCATTGATGATGCCTGCTCAAGAAAGATTGGCTGCAGCGATAGAGAAAACCAAATTCCGTAAAGCAACAATTCCGGTTTACCAGAACATCACAACTACCGCAGTTTCTGACCCAGAGGAAATTAAGAAAAATTTGATTGCTCAGTTGACCGGCCCTGTAAAATGGACTCAAAGTGTACAGAATATGATAAAAGACGGTGCGAATAATTTCATAGAAGTTGGTCCTGGAAAGACACTTCAAGGTTTGATTAAAAAAATTAATCCTGAAGTAAGTGTTGCATCTGCAATATAAATAATCAACAAATGAGCAGGATATTTTCACCGGGCAAGTTAATGCTTACCTCAGAATATGTTGCTGTTGATGGCGCTCTTGTTCTAGCTATTCCAACGAAGCTGGGACAAGAGCTTTTTTATACAGAGAATGAAGACCAGAAGTCATTGATTTTTTGGGAAGCTTATCATCAGAATCAATTATGGTTACAGGCTACAATTGATTATAAAAATTGGAAAATCGTTGAAACTAACGATTCCAAAGCTTCAGAATTCATTCTTAAAACGCTCAAAAATGTTCAGAATCTTTCTGAAATCAAACTAAAAAGTGATACATCTTATCACATCAAAACCAATCTTCAGTTTCCTTCTGACTTCGGATTAGGAAGCAGTTCTACCTTGATGAACAATCTTGCAGAATGGGCAAGTATTGACGCTTTTATTCTAAACGAAATCAGTTTAGGTGGAAGTGGTTATGACGTTGCTGTTGCCAAAGAAAAATCTGCAGTTCTTTACAGTCGTTTCCCTGAAAGAATTTATGAAGCAATTGATTTTCAACCAAATTTCAAAGATGAATTGATTTTCATTCATCTCAATCAAAAGCAAGATACGAGAGAAGGGATTTCTCATTATAAGTCCAAGCCGACTTCAACGGAATTAATCAATGACTATTCTAAATTAACCAAAAAGATTGTCAATAGTCAAAATTTGGAAGAATTTTCAAATTTGATGACCATTCACGAACAAAATCTGTCCGATTTTCTCGGAATCCAGACGGTAAAAGAAAAATATTTTCAAAATTGTCCTAGCTTTGTCAAAAGTTTGGGTGCTTGGGGCGGAGATTTCGTTCTAACGTCCAAATTTGGAGATTATATTAAATATTTTAATGGGCTGGGTTTTACAAAAATTTTCGAGTGGAAAGATTTAATCAGTTGATTGTTAAGTTTTTATAAATTAATAATTAACTGATGAAAGTCAGTTAATTAAAAGCTTGATAATTCCATGATATTTTTACATTTGTCGCAACACCCTTAATCTTCAAAAAAAATTAAAAATGGACAAGCTAAAATCTTATCTTGAACGTCAAGGTATTTTCAATCCTAAAGAAATTATCCACAATCCAACTTACGAAGAAATTTTTCAGGCGGAGATGGATCCGAATAATTCCGGATTTGCTAAAGGCGTTTTGACAAAGTCGGGAGCTGTGGCTGTAAAAACAGGAATTTTTACCGGCAGGTCTCCGAAAGACAGATATATTGTAAAAGACAATATCACTCAGGATACGATTTGGTGGGACGGGAACATCAATCGTCCAACTACAGTCGAAGTTTTTGATGAATTAAAAACCATTGTGACCAAGGATCTTTCCAACGAAAGAATCTATGTGATCGATACATTCTGCGGATCTAATGATGACACAAGACTGAAAGTAAGGTTCGTGACAAAAGTGGCTTGGCAAGCTCATTTTGTGATGAATATGTTCATTCGTCCTTCTCATTATGATCTTCAAAATTATGGAGAACCAGATTTTGTAGTGATCAATTCTTCCGAATCTGTCAATCCAAATTGGGAACAACACGGACTTAATTCTGAAGTGTTTGTAATGTTCGATTTGACAAAGAAAATGCAGATTATCGGAGGAACTTGGTATGGCGGAGAAATGAAGAAAGGGATGTTCTCTATAATGAATTATTATCTTCCTCTGAAAGGGATGGCTTCTATGCACTGTTCTGCAAACGTAGGTGAGGAAGGCGATGTCGCTGTTTTCTTTGGACTTTCTGGAACTGGAAAAACTACACTTTCTGCCGACCCAAAACGTTACCTAATTGGTGACGATGAGCACGGCTGGGATAACAACGGTGTTTTCAATTACGAAGGTGGTTGCTATGCAAAAGTGATTGACCTTAGTAAAGAAAAAGAACCAGATATCTATGGTGCAATCAGAAGAGATGCATTGTTGGAAAATGTAGTTACGGATGAAGAAGGAAACATAGATTATGCAGATGGTTCGATTACGGAAAACACAAGAGTTTCCTATCCAATCTATCATATCAGCAAAATTGTTCTGCCTTCCAAAGCTGGTCACGCAAGTAAAATCATTTATTTGTCAGCAGATGCATTTGGGGTCTTGCCTCCGGTTTCTATCTTGACAGACCAACAAGCACAATACCATTTTCTTTGCGGATATACATCAAAATTAGCAGGAACAGAACGCGGAATCACAGAACCGACGCCTTCTTTTTCTCCTGCATTTGGAGAAGCGTTTTTGACGCTGCATCCAACTATGTATTCCAAAACGTTAATCGGGAAAATGAAAGAACACGGCGCGAAAGCTTATTTGGTAAACACAGGCTGGAACGGAACAGGAAAGAGAATTTCTCTGAAAGATACAAGAGCGATTATCGATGCAATTATTGATGGAAGTATTGATAATGCTGATACGAATAAAGTTCCTGTAATGAATTTGGAATTCCCGGTTGCATTACCAAATGTTTCTGAAAACATCCTTGATCCAAGAAATACTTATGAAAATAATTCTGATTGGGAAGTGAAAGCTAAAGATTTGGCTGCAAGATATATCAAGTATTTTGAACAGTTTACAGATAATGATGAAGCTCTGGAATTGGTTTCTTCGGGACCTACTTTATCAGAAGTTCATCAGAACTAAAAAAAAATAGAAACGCTTCCAATTTTGGAAGCGTTTTTTTGTTTGAAAGCTCCTGAGAATATAAAATTTAAACTTGTCGAAATGTTTTATTTCAAAAAAGGATTATGCTCTTTTTCAAAACCAACAGATGTTGGTTCTCCGTGTCCGCTGTAGACTTTGGTATTTTCGGGTAAAGTCAGTAATTTATTTTTAATACTTGAAATCAATTGTTGATAATCGCCTTTGTAAAGGTCGGTTCTTCCAATGCTCATCATAAAAAGTGCATCACCAGAAATTACAAATCCATTATTTTGATTATAAAAAGCAATGCTTCCCGGCGAATGTCCAGGAACATCATAGATTCCAAAAGTTTCGGAACCTAATGTCAGTGTTTCCCCTTCTTTAATGTGTTGAAGTTCTCCTTTGAAAGCAGGAAAGAAAAAACCATAATTTTTCGCGGTGAAAGAAGCCCGGTCAAGAATTTCCATCTCCTCAGAATGAATTAGAACCGGAACATCAAAAGAGTCATAAGCCCACTGCAAACCAATAATGTGGTCGATATGAGCGTGTGTGAGCAAAATATTTTTGATTTTTAGATCATTCGTGTTGATGAAGTTGTTCAAAGTTTCCGTTTCAGCTTCGGGCATATTTCCAGGATCTATAAGAAAAGCCTCTTTTTCATCGTTATAAATGATGTATGTATTCTCAGAAAACGGATTAAAGGCAAAGGATTTTACGTGCAACATTCTTTTTAATTTAAATGTAAAAGTATAAAACATTAACTTAGCAAGATGAAGGTAATTAAACTATTTTTTCTTTTTTTAAGTGCAATTTCTTTTGGACAGGAAATTAAAAGTATCCAGATTTTCAATCCTAAAACCAACGACGAAACGCCTGTTATTGCCCAAGGAGGACAGTTGATTTTGAGATTTGATGATTTGTCAAACAGCAGCCAGTTGTACAGATATACTTTCAAACATTACAATAAAAACTGGGAAGAAGATGGTTTGTTTTTTACCGAATTTGCTAATGGAAGTATGAATGCGTTGATTGAGAATTTCCAATATTCTTTCAATACTTATCAGAAATATACACATTACGAATTAGCTTTCCCGAATGAAAAAATTCAGCCAAAAATCTCAGGAAATTATGAGATTATTGTTTACAAAGATTCTCAGGAAAAACCTTTGTTTACAAGAAGATTTTGTATCTATGAAGATGGTGCTAATTTGGGAATCAATGTAACAAGATTTATTGACGCAAAAAATCCTAATGCAAAACAACGAATTGAAATTCAGGCAACAGGAAACGGTTCAGGAATTACTAATAATTTGTCTTCGCTTTCGTTAAGTGTTATTCAAAATAACAATTGGGATATTTCTTTGAAAAACCTCCGCGCAAGCTCTACAATGGGAAATCAGCTTTTGTTTCAGCAATTGAATTTGGCTTTTCCGGGAAATAATGAGTTCTATTATTTTGATAATAAGGTCATAAACCAAGCACTGGATATGGTTGCTAATACGGAAAATATCGATGGCAGAAATTATACTTATCTTCATCCGGTTTGGGCTTATCCAGGCGATTATCAATATCAGCCAGATGTTAATGGAGCTTTCTATTTCAGAAGAAATGATTTGGGAATCGAAAGAAATGCAGACAGAGAAGCCGATTATTCTTGGGTTTATTTTGCTTTAGATAGTCAGAAATCAGATAAAGAATTCTATGTTCTGGGGATGTTCAACGATTATAAAGCCGATAAAACCAGCCAAATGCAATACGATGAAAAGGCTCAAAAATATATTGCGAAAATCTATCTGAAACAAGGTTTCTACAGTTACATCATCGCAACAAAAGGTTCAGACGGAAAGCTGAATTACGGCGAAGTCAACGGGAATTTTTGGCAAACAGAAAACCTTTATCAGGCATTTTTATATTATACACCTTTCGGAAGAAACTTCGATGGATTGATTGGTTATGGTGAGTTTAGGACTCCTGTGAGATAATTTTCATCTATGAAAGTCTCAAAAGAAAACATCAGTTATCTTTTTTATTGGATAATTATTTTTGTAGTCGCAGGCTCGATGATTGTTTATGGATTGAGCAAACCGATTCAGTTTCAAGGTTTTGATAAATCGGTTAATTCTAATTTATCAGAAGGTCATCAATTGATGTGGACTTTCTATTCTTATTCTTTAGCTTATCCCATTATCATTGGATTTTGTGAAGTTTTAGGTGGAATTTGTTTGTTATTTAATCGAACCAGAATCTTTGGTTGTATTTTATTGACAATCATTCTTTCGAATATCATTATTCAAGATTATATTTATGATATAATTGCCTTACAGTCAGCGATATATTATCAAGTTTTAATCTTTATAATATTAATATTTGATTATGATAAAGTCAAAAGAATATTTCAAGAATTATTCAAAACCAATACAAGAAAGAAAAATCTTTTATTGATGTTAATTGCTTTCGTAATTTCGATTGTATTAAAATTATTTGAAACTAAAATAATTTAATATTCCATTTATTATCAATCCAATTTTTTGGAATAATTTTAGCTAATAACTTAAAAACAAATTTTTTATGGAGCTTCTTTTCGAAAACAAAAAGTCTGGGAATGGGGGATTTATCACAATGAAAAATCATCACGAAGAAATCGGAAGATTGACTTACACGATTGTTCCTGAACTTAAAAAATTAATCGTGAGTTATGTAATGGTTTTCCCAAAATTCGAGGGTAAAGGATTGGGGAGAACTTTGGTAGAGAAGTCGGTAGATTTTGCCAGAAAAAATGGCTGGACAATCAAAGCGCATTGTTCTTACGCTCACGCAGTTCTAAGTAGAAAAGCTGATGTAGATGACGTCTTCGTCGCTTAAAAATAAACATTACCTTGGTAATACTAAAGTTACGGCTCGCAATTGCGAGCCGAGCTTTTTTTATTTAATCTGAAAATTATCTGTTCATAGACATCAAGAATTCCTCATTATTTCTGGTGCCTTTCATTTGTTTTTGAACAAATTCCATAGCTTCCAAAGGATTCATATCCGCCAGATATTTTCTCATAATCCACATACGTTGTTGTGTCGCTTCGTCCATCAAAAGATCATCTCTTCTTGTACTGGAAGCCACTAAATCTACAGCTGGATAAATACGTTTGTTAGCAATTTTTCTATCCAATTGTAATTCCATATTTCCAGTTCCTTTGAACTCTTCGAAGATTACTTCGTCCATTTTGGAACCTGTATCAATCAAAGCAGTTGCAATGATTGTCAAAGAACCTCCATTTTCGATTTTTCTAGCAGCTCCGAAGAAACGTTTTGGTCTATGAAGAGCGTTTGCATCCACACCTCCGGAAAGAATTTTTCCAGAAGCCGGTGTTACAGTGTTGTAAGCTCTTGCCAAACGCGTGATAGAATCCAAAAGAATCACAACATCGTGACCACATTCTACCATTCTTTGCGCTTTTGATAAAACCAAATTTGCCACTTTGACGTGCTTATCTGCTGCTTCATCAAATGTAGAAGCAATCACCTCCGCATTCACACTTCTTTGCATATCCGTAACTTCCTCTGGTCTTTCATCGATTAGAAGAACCATCATATAAGCTTCTGGATGATTGGCAGAAATGGCGTTAGCGATATCTTTTAGTAAAATTGTTTTACCGGTTTTAGGTTGTGCAACAATCATTGCTCTTTGTCCTTTTCCGATGGGTGCGAATAAATCTACGATTCTAGTAGAAAGTGTAGAGTTTTTACCTGCCAAATTGAATTTTTCATGAGGAAAAAGTGGTGTCAAGAACTCAAAAGCAACTCTATCTTTGATGAAGGCTAAATCTCTTCCGTTAACTTCTGTAGGTTTTTGAAGAGAGAAATATTTTTCGCCTTCTTTGGGTAATCTTACGATTCCTTTTACAGTGTCTCCGGTCTTCAAACCATAATTTCTGATTTGATTGGTAGAAACGTAAACGTCGTCTGGAGAAGAAATATAACTGAAATCTGAAGAACGAAGGAATCCGTAGTTATCTGGAAGGATTTCCAAAACACCTTCGATCGTTACAATTCCATCAAAGTTGAATTCCTTCTTTGGAGCTGTCGCCTCAGGCTGTTGCGCTTCAGATTGTTCTTTATGATTGTTGTGTTGTTGAGAATTGGGATTTTGTGTTTTTTGCTGACCTCTATTGTTATTATTGGTCTTTTGCTGATGCTGCTGATTGTTTTGTTGCTTAGGCTGTTGCTTTTGTAGAGGTTTTCTTTCCTCTTGTTCAGGCTTTTCATCAGTCTTTGGAGAAGTTTCATCAGTAGAAACAGGGGTTGTAGAAACTTGTTCTTCTGTCTGCGTTGGAGTGATTCTCGCCCTAGGTGTTTTTTTCCTTGGAGGATTTGGAGCTTTCGCTTCTTCTTTCACAACCGCTGCTGGAGCTTCCTCTGTGACAGCGATAACAGGAGTTTCTGCTGGAACTGACTTTTCTTCTTTCGGTTTCTCTGCTGGTTTCCTGCCTCTTTTCTTCACAGGAGTTGCGTTTTCCGTAGAATTCTCTTCTGTTTTTTTCGTCATATTCTCTTGAGTAGCGTTAAGATAATCTTTAATGATTTTTGGATTAGAAGCCTGATAGTCCAGAATTGCGAAAACAGTGTCTTCTGGAGAGCTTTTTCTTGCCAATTTAACGCCTAAATCTTTAGAAAGTTGAGCCAATTCCTCATCGGATTTTGACCGTAGCGTTTCAATGTTAAACATATAAATACGTAAAAAGTAATTTTTATTTGTGTATAAGTAAGAATGAAAACCAGGAGGTTATCATTTTTAATTGAGTGATTACAATGCAAATCTACATTAATTTTTGAATTACGCAAAAATTATTTTATTTTTGCAATCTATTTTAAGCTTTTTTATAAAAGATTTATAATAAATATGTTACAAAGAATACAAACCATTTGGATTATCTTAGCTGTTTTAGGAGCAGTGTTCCTCAATCTTACAGGGCAGGATTTTGATATTTTGGGTGGTAAATTGACAATCAATGTTTCTACTGTTATATTGGCATTGGCAGGATTGCTAAGTATTTTTAGTTTCAAAAATAGAAAAAGACAAATACTGCTGAACAACATCAGCCTTATTATAAACGCTTTGTTGGTTGGTCTTTTGATTTACTGGTTACTAAATTTATCCGGAGGAATTCAGTTTCCTGAGAAGGGTATTGAGCCAATTTTTCCATTTATTTCGGTGATATGTCTGCTTTTGGCAAATGTTTACATCAGAAAAGATGAGAGGCTCGTAAAATCTGTAGACAGACTTCGATAGGCTTACGACGATTTTTTTGAGTGAGAACAGCTTCCTTTATGGAGGCTGTTTTTTTTTAAGATATTTATTAATCCACAATTATAAGTAACAAAAAACAACTTCTTGATACTTATAGTTTTAAAATCAATAGATCTAACTATGAAAAAAGCAATCTCCATAGTTTTAATTGCTCAATCAATATTTTCTTTTGCTCAGGATATTTCCAAAGAAAGAATTGTAAACATTGTTTCCACTTTAGCTTCAGACGAAATGAAAGGTAGAAAGTTCGGAACGCCTGAAAATGATAAAGCGGCAGAATACATCGCTCAGGAATTCAAAAAAAATAATTTAGATTATTGCTTCGGAGATTCTTATTTGATTCCTTTCGAGTATAAAGGCAAGAAAGGTTATAATGTTTGTGGAATCAAAAAAGGTAAATCTGAACAAAGTTTGGCTTATTCAGCACATTTTGACCACATAGGAACCAATAATAAAGAAGGCGATAATATCTACAACGGCGCAGATGATGATGCAAGTGGCATTTCTACTGTGATTGGTTTGGCTGATTATTTTAAAGATAAAAAGACAGATTTCTCAATGGTTTTTATGGCTTTCAATGCAGAAGAGATTGGATTGGTTGGTTCTGGTGCTTTAGCTGAAAATGAAAAATTGAACCCTGTTTTCAATAATATCAAAGCGCTTTTCAATTTCGAAATGTTGGCAACAGAATCTCAGTTTGGAAAAAATGCCGTTTTTATGACTGGCGATGAGTTTTCAGATTTCGATGAATTGATTAATGCCAATGCTGTTAACAATTTGAAAGTTTATCCAGATCCATATCAAGGTCAACAACTATTTTACAGATCAGACAATGTGAATTTTGTTAAAAAGAAAATCATTGCGCATTCTATTTCGACGGTTGATATGAACAAAGCAACGCATTACCACGCTGTAAATGATGATATTAATATTGTAGATGCAGATAATTTGACTAATATCATTAATAATTTTGCAAAGACAATTGAGAAATTGAACACAAAAAATTTCCAGCCAAAGTATAACGATAAAGTAAAATACGATTTCTAACGTCTTGATAAAGTAAACTATTTATTTTCCGTAATTTCGCATTTCAATTTTTTTCAATGAATTTATATCGACGAATTCTAAAATTTGCCAGTCCGCATCAAAAATATATCTACGCCAGTTTATTTTTTAATATTCTGTATTCTGTATTTCAAATTGCATCTTTAGGAACCATTTTACCGGTTTTAGGTATGTTGTTCGGAAGTGTGAAAATGGACGCCAATATTGTAAAACCAGTCTACGACGGCGATATCACCAACTTCTTCGGCTATGTCAAAGAATATTCTTATTATTTTATACAGTCAGAAGTTAATGAAAGAGGTGCTTTGACGGTTTTGGCTTGGCTTTGTGTCATAACGGCATTTACATTTTTATTGAGAAATATTTTCCGATATTTTGGCGCCTATCTTTTGATTTTTTACAGAGTGGGCGTTACCAAAGATCTTAGAAGTGCGATGTATAATAAGGTTTTAGCTTTGCCTGTTTCCTTTTTCACTGAACAAAGAAAAGGTGATATGATGTCTAGAATGTCGAATGATGTTGGTGAAGTTGAAAATAATATCTTAGGAAGTTTGGTGGATCTTATCAACTCGCCTTTTATGCTAATCAGTACCTTGGTGACATTATTTTACTTAAGTCCTCAACTGACTTTATTTAGTTTGATTGTCTTGCCAATAATGGGTACAATGATTTCGTTAATTGGGAAAAGCCTTAAAAAAGATTCTCACGAAGCTCAACACGAATTGGGAAATATCTTTTCTATTGTTGATGAAACTTTGAAGTCTTCTAAAATCATCAAAATCTTCAATGCAGAAAAATTATTGAGTAACAGATTTACCAATTCAATGTCAAAATGGATTAGTAATTCCGTAAGTCTTGGTCGTAAAAAAGAATTAGCTTCGCCAATGAGTGAGTTTCTTGGCGCTGTTACTTTCTTGACTATCACCTGGTACGGAGGGAAAGAAATCATCGTGAATCAAAGTATTCGTCCGGAAGATTTCTTGGTTTTCTTAGGGATATTTTTCCAAATTTTACCTCCAATCAAAAGTTTGTCATCATCCATTTCTAATGTGCAGAAAGCAGAAGCTTCTTTGGTAAGAGTAATGGAGATTTTGGACGCTGATGTACGTGTGGATGAGATTGCTAATCCAGTTCCAATCCACGATTTGAAGTCTGAAATTAATTTCAAAGATGTTGGTTTCTACTATAATCAGGATAGAACAATTATTAAAAATTTCGAACTTAAAATTCCGAAAGGAAAAACTGTTGCATTGGTTGGACAAAGCGGAAGTGGAAAAACAACGATTGCCAACCTTCTGACACGTTTCTATGATGTAACCGAAGGCAGTATCGAAATTGACGGAGAGAATATCAAAAATCTTAATTTAAAAGATTATCGCTCGCTTTTGGGAATGGTAACGCAGGAATCTGTTCTTTTCAATGATACGGTTTACAACAACATTGCAATGGGCAAAGAGAATGCAACGAGAGAAGAAATTATCGAAGCTTCGAAAATTGCCAATGCCCATCAATTCATAGAAAGTCTCCCAGAAGGTTATGATACCAATATTGGAGACGATGGAAACAAACTTTCCGGTGGACAGAAACAACGTGTTTCCATTGCGAGAGCGGTTCTTAAAAATCCACCAATTATGATTCTTGACGAAGCAACTTCTGCGTTGGATACAGAGTCAGAAAGATATGTTCAGGACGCACTGGAAAAAATGATGGAAAACAGAACATCTTTGGTAATAGCGCACAGATTATCGACAATTCAGAAAGCGGATCACATTGTCGTGATGGAAAAAGGCGACATTATAGAGCAAGGTTCTCACCAGGAATTGATGGAAAAAGATGGAACTTATAGAAAGTTGGTTGAGCTCCAGAACTTTGATTAAATATTAACCTATTTCTAATCCATTTTTTACAGGCAAGCTTGGACTTATCAAAGTCACTTCGCTTTTATTTTCTCCATAAACGCCAAGAACAAGACACTCGCTGAAAAAGTTGGCGATTTGTTTCTTTGGGAAATTCACAACTGCGAGAATCTGTTTTCCGATTAAATCTTCTTTTTGATATAAAGCAGTGATTTGTGCAGAAGATTTTCTAATGCCTAAATCTCCAAAATCGATTTCCAATTGATAGGAAGGATTTCTGGCTTTTTCAAAATCATTCACGGAAATAATTGTTCCAACTCTGATGTCGATTTTCTCAAAATCACTCCAAGATATTTCAGGTTTTGTCATTATTGATTTGTTTTATTTTTAATGTCTTGCAAAAATGCTTCTAGTTGAGCTTTCTGCTCTGCATATTTCTGTTGCAATTCACTTCTTTCGCCCATTCTACCATAATAAATCAAAGCTTTTTCGCCAAAGAAGTTTTTGTAATAATCGGAAAGCTCCGGAATCTGTGGAAAATTGGTGTGAAATAACATTTCGTAGTAAGCCTGCCATTCGCGTTCGTTTTTGTCCATAATCATCATTTTTGGCGATTTCTGACGGACGTGCAGCATCTCGTGAGCCAGAAGATTAAGAACTAATGTCAAATCAAAATCGAATAAGTTTCTTGGAATCATCACTTCCTGCATATCTCCGATTTCACCATTGGCAGTCAATAGAACCGAATTTTTTTCTAATTCTTCCCGGAAACCAAATCCTAAAAAGTTCTCATCATCCAATTCGAATTCGTGGATGAGGAATCTTGCAGCATCCAATATTTCTCCGGTTTCTTTGTAAGCGTTTAGGTTGAATTGTAATTGTTCGTAGTTCATTTGTGATAAAATAAAATTGTTGTGATGATTCAAATTTACAATTTAACGACAAATATTTCAAAAGAAGTTGAATCTGTGCCCCGACTTGAGTGGAGCTCTTTTTCTTTTTTGAATAAAAAAGAAAAAAGCGGGAACGGAAGGCGGATTAAGGCGCCCAAACCTAACGAAGTGGTTCGACGAAGTCAAATAATAAGGAACAAAAAAAATCGCACCTGAGAGATGCGATTTGATTTTATTTAAAATTCCATTTGAACTTCCAGTTTTTCTGCCAGAAGTTTGGAAACTTTTACTTTTAGTGGCTCGATATCGATATTTTGCATCGCATCGTTGGCGAAAGCGTATAGCAACAATGCTCTGGCTTCTTTCTTGGAAATCCCACGAGCTCTAAGGTAGAACATCGCGTCCTCATTCAGCTGTCCAACAGTACAACCGTGCGAACATTTTACATCGTCTGCAAAAATCTCCAGCTGAGGTTTCGTGTCGATAGTTGCGCCTTCGTCCAGCAAAATGTTGTTGTTCTGCTGATAAGCATTAGTTTTCTGAGCAATCTTATTTACGAATACTTTTCCGTTGAAAACACCGTGCGAGTTATCCTTGAAAATCCCTTTGTAATTCTGGTAAGACTCGCAGTTTGGCGTGTTGTGATGCACTGCGGTGTGGTGGTCTACCAATTGGTCTTTTCCGATAATTGTGATTCCGTTCATAAACGAATTGATATTTTCTCCGTTATGGATGAAATCCAAATTGTTACGAACTAATTTTCCTCCGAAAGAGAACGTGTTCACAGTTGTTAAGCTGTCTCTTTCCTGCTTCGCAAATGTGTGATCCACAAGGTAAGAAGTGTCGCTATCGTTCTGTAATTTATGCCAATCGGTTTTTGCATTTTGATAAGTGAAAATTTCTGTAACCGAATTCGTTAGCACAAAAGTTTCGTCTAGATTGTGATGACTTTCAATGATTTCTACTTTTGCACCTTCTTCTACAATAAGTAAATTTCGGGTGTTGTAAAAAGTGTTTTCGTTTTGATTTTGAGACAGATAGAAAATGTGAATTGGTTTTTCAATCACTACATTTTTTGGAACTCTCAGGAAAAATCCGAAGTTGCAGTAAGCTGAATTCAAGTTCGTGAAAGCCAAATCTTTATTGGCAATCGTGTTGAAATATTGGTCGAAAGCTTCTTTGTGTGCAGAATCATTCAGTGCATAACCGAAAGAAAGAAACTCTGCATTGCCAATCGAAATTTTAGAAAATTCTTTGTGAAGTTTTCCGTTGATGAAAACAATTCGGTCAAAGTTTTCTTCGCCCAAATGAAGCGCATCCAATTGTTCTTTCGAGATATTGTGCTCTTCTGTCGGGAAAAAGTTGTATTCTTTTTCCGTGATTTCCTTCAGATTTGTGTATTTGTATTCTTCATCTTTTTTGGTCGGAAAACCTTTCAACTCAAAATTTTGAAGCGCCGTTTTTCTGTCTTCATCCAAAAAAGAATGTTGAAGCGTTCCTAAAAAAGAAGAATGCGTATTGATAGTTTGTTCAAATAAAGCCATTGTAATGGTTTGATTTTGTATCGATTAGAAGATTAAATGAAAATCGGATTAGTTTAAAAGCCAATCGTAACCTTTTTCTTCCAATTCCAAAGCCAAAGATTTATCTCCTGTTTTTATGATTTTTCCATCTGCCAAAACGTGAACGAAATCTGGCTGAATGTAGTTTAAAAGTCTTTGGTAATGCGTGATTAATAAAACTGCGTTGCCTTCGTTTTTGAATCGATTCACACCATCCGCAACGATTCTCAATGCATCAATGTCTAATCCAGAATCGGTTTCGTCAAGAATTGCCAATTTCGGATTGAGCATCATCATTTGGAAAATCTCATTTCTTTTCTTTTCACCGCCAGAGAAACCTTCGTTCAGAGAACGAGAAAGGAAATCTTTTCTAATTCCTAATTTCTCAGAGTTTTCACGAATCAAAGCCAACATTTCTTTCGCGCCCATTTCTTCCAATCCATTTGCTTTTCTTGTCTCATTAAGAGCAGCTTTGATGAAATTGGTAACGGTAACGCCAGGGATTTCCACAGGATATTGGAAAGAAAGGAAAATACCTTTGTGAGCTCTTTCCTCAGGTGCATCTTCGCCGATTTCTTCTCCTTCGAAAAGAATTTCGCCATCTGTTACTTCATAATCCTCTTTTCCTGCAATCACAGAAGAAAGTGTAGATTTTCCAGCTCCGTTCGGTCCCATAATAGCGTGAACTTCGCCTGGTTTTATTTCAAGATTGATTCCTTTTAAAATTTCTGCGCCATCTTCAATTTTGGCGTGTAAGTTTTTGATTTGTAACATTATATATGTTTAATATCTTATGTTTAATTTTTAAATTTTATCCAACTGAACCTTCAAGAGATATTTCCAGTAATTTCTGAGCTTCAATTGCGAATTCCATTGGAAGTTTGTTCAAAACGTCTTTACTAAATCCATTTACAATCAGAGCAATTGCTCTTTCTGTATCGATTCCTCTTTGGTTGCAATAGAAAATTTGGTCTTCTCCGATTTTTGAAGTTGTTGCCTCGTGTTCCAATTGTGCAGTCGGATCTTTGATTTCGATGTAAGGGAAAGTGTGTGCACCACATTCATTACCCATCAACAAAGAGTCACACTGAGAAAAGTTTCTCGCGCCTTTTGCTGTTGGCATTACTTTTACCAATCCACGATAAGAGTTTTGAGATTTTCCAGCAGAAATTCCTTTAGAAATAATAGTTGATTTGGTATTCTTCCCGATGTGAATCATCTTCGTTCCTGTGTCTGCATATTGGTGCATGTTGGTAACAGCGATTGAATAAAATTCTCCAACCGAATTGTCTCCTTTCAAAATACAGCTAGGATATTTCCAAGTTACAGCAGAACCTGTTTCAACCTGAGTCCAAGAGATTTTTGCATTTCTTTCACAAAGTCCTCTTTTTGTTACAAAATTGAAAACGCCGCCTTTTCCTTCTTCATCTCCAGGATACCAGTTCTGAACTGTAGAATATTTGATTTCAGCGTCGTTCATTGCAATCAATTCAACAACTGCCGCGTGAAGCTGATTTTCATCTCTCGATGGAGCTGTACAACCTTCAAGATAAGATACATAACTTCCTTCGTCTGCAATTACCAAAGTTCTTTCAAACTGACCAGTTCCAGATTGATTGATACGGAAATAAGTAGATAATTCCATAGGACATTTCACACCTTTTGGAATGTAGCAGAAACTTCCGTCAGAGAAAACTGCAGAATTCAACGCTGCGTAAAAATTATCGCCTCTCGGAACTACTTTCCCAAGATATTGTTTTACCAAATCCGGATGTTCTTTGATAGCTTCAGAAATTGAGCAAAAGATAATGCCTTTTTCTTTCAGAGTTTCCTGAAATGTTGTTTTTACGGATACTGAATCCACAACAATATCAACCGCAACATTCGCTAATCTTTTTTGTTCCTCGATATTGATTCCCAATTTTGCGAAAGTCTTCAACAATTCTGGGTCTACTTCATCCAGACTTGCCAATTCTGGTTTTGCCTTTGGAGCTGCGTAATATCTTATGGTTTGGAAATCAGGCTTTTGGTATTTGATATTAGCCCAATTTGGTTCTTCCATTTTTTGCCAGATTCGGAAAGATTCCAGACGCCAATCGGTCATCCATTCTGGTTCTTCTTTTTTGGCAGAAATTGCTCGGATGATATCTTCATTCAGACCAATCGGGAAATCTTCGTATTCGATATCCGTTTCAAATCCAAACTCGTACTTTTTATTTTCTAAATCGACGCGTAAATCGTCTTCTGTATATTTAGACATAATTTTTATAAACTAAAACTTTCTCCACAACCGCAAGTTCTTGCAGCATTTGGATTATTAAAAATAAAACCTTTACCATTCAAACCTCCTGAATATTCCAGAGTTGTACCTGCAAGATAAAGGATGGATTTTTTCTCAATAATGACTCTCACGCCGTTATCTTCGAATATCGTATCGGTTTCATTTTTTACATTATCAAACTTCAAGACGTATTCTAGTCCGGAACATCCGCCACTTTTTACGCCTACTCTTATATAGTCAGTCTCAGGGTTGAAGCCTTCTTCAGTCATCAACTGAGCTGCCTTTGATTTTGCCTGATCGCTTACTTGTATCATTGTTTTTATTTAGACTGATTTTAGTCAGCAAAAATACGACATAATTTCCGCAATCTCAAATCGACAGCATCTATTTTAACGATTTTAAATAGACTTTAATATTTCGTTTTGTAATGAGTTACAGTTTGTTAATGTTAAATTCTTATCAAAAAAGAAACAATTATTAATTCTGATTGTTCTTATAATTAACTTTGCTCGAATTTGTTAATCAAACAATTAGTTTATGAAGAAGATTTTTATTTTGATGATGCTATTTTCCTTTTTTGGAAAAATGATGAGCCAAACCGAAAGATATGTTTATCGTACAGAAGTGAATCCTGATACGATAAACCTTGTAGATATGAAGGTTGAGACGACTTTCCTTGATGTGAAAAATAATCAATCCCTTTTCATCAGTGAAAGTAAATTGCTGAAAGATTCTTTGATTGCGGTTTTGAAAAGCCAAGGTAATCTGGAGGTGAAAAAATCAAAAAAGAATAAAGCGGAGTTTCCAAAATTAGCTAATGGAAAATCTATCCAGCCGACTTTTTTTGAATTTTTTATCAAGAAAAATTATGAAGACAGAGCAATAAATCTTGTGGAAAATGTTGGTTCAAAACAAGTTTATTATCAGGAAGACCGAAAAATGAATTGGGATATTTCTCAACAGACTTCGGATTTTAATGGTTATAAAGTTCAGAAAGCAACCGTTAAGTTCGGAGGAAGAATGTGGACAGCTTGGTTTGCTCCAGAAATTAAAATCTCTGATGGGCCTTACAAATTATCGGGATTGCCGGGTTTGATTTTGAAATTGGAAGATGATAAAGGCGATTACAAATTTAATTTTGTTAAAAAAATATCAATTCAGAATACTTTTACGGAAGACATTAAACCTGATGCAAGAAAATCAACAAGAATTAATTTCCAAGGGGATAAAGCTTCTGTGAAAATGGAAATGGCGAAGAGTAAAGATTCGGAAATTGATTTTGATAATTTCAATCCTGGCGGAGGAAGAGGAATGCATCAAAGAGGTGGGATGAACGGTGGATATGGTGGTCAACCTAGACAAGGAATGAATGGCGGAATGCCGAACGGAGAAATGGGAAGTCCTGATGTGCAAATGGGAAATATGCCAAGAAGTTCTGCCGGAAATGATAATATGATGAGTTTTGGAATTACAAATCCAATTGAATTAAATAACAAATAAAGATATGAAATTATTAAAAATATTAAGCGTGCTGGCAATGCCGTTGGTTATGGCACAACAAAACACGCGCTTTGTTTATCAGGTGACGTTGTCGCCTGATTCTACGAATGTTGAGAAAAAAACAGAATCTGCTTATTTGGATACAGATGGTAAAAAATCTGTTTTCTATGCAGAAAATTCGATGAAAAGAGATTCTCTGATGGAAAGAATGCGTGCGACAAAAAATTTTGATAGAGAACAAATGCAGAATTTAAGAAGCAATATTCAATTTATCATAGAAAAAGATCTTACTAATCAAAGTTTGGTTTACAAATCCAGAATTGGCAGAGATAATTATTCTTATCCAGAAACGCCTGTTTTCGAATGGAAAATCTTACCGGAAACTGTTAAAATTGGCGATTATCAAACACAAAAAGCGGAGACAAAATTCGGTGGTAGAAATTGGTACGCTTGGTTTACACAAGAAATTCCTTTACAAGATGGACCTTACAAATTTTCTGGTTTGCCAGGCTTGATTGTGAAAGTTCAGGATGCAAAAGGCGATTATTCTTTCGATTTGATGCAAACGAAAAAAATAGCAGAGATATATCAACCGTTGAACCGAGGACAAATTATCACACTTTCCAAATCTAAATATACCGATATGGAGAAAAAGATGCAAAAAGACCCAGCAAGTTTCGTGAATGCTCAAAGGAATACGGGCGGACGAGGTGGTGGAAACCGACCAGGAATGGATCCGAAAGAAATGCAGGAAAGACAAAAACGAATGGAAGCTGAAATCAAAAGCCGAAATAATCCCATCGAATTAAAATAAAAAAAGTCCCGAATTTCCGGGACTTTTTGGTTTTATGATTTTCTGATTTCTTTTATTTCTTCAATTTTTTCTTCGAAGTAATCTTTTTTGTCTGGATGTTTTTCAGAAAGTATTTCGTAAGCTTTTATTGCTTTAGAATATAATTTTTGTTCGGTGTATAACTTCGCCAAAGTCTCCGTCATCAAGTGAGAAATATCGTCTTTCTTTTCCTTCACAACATAGTTGCTTTCTTCCTTTAATTGAGATATTTTTGGATTGGTTTCGATGAAATTGTCAATGATTTTTTCCTTGACCTTGGAAACGTCTTTTGTTGAAGTGTTTCTTTCAATTTTCAGCCAGCTTTGCCACGTGTTGATGAAGGTTCCAACATTACTTTCGGGAACTTCTTTTGTTTCAGTTGTTTCAGGAACTGAAATGGTTTCTTTTTTCTCCTCGATTTTAGAAACATCATTTCCAAAGAACGAAACATTCAGAATTGGTCTTTCTTCTTCAGAAATCTCAGTTTTCTTTTCCTCGACGTGAGTTTCTTCTACAATAATTTCTGGTTGAATCTCAACTTCTTCAACTTTTTCAGGTGTTGGAGCAACCTCAACTTTAGAGATAATTTTCGGAATTTCTCTTTCTTCAGGTTTACTTTTACCGATCAAAGCATCTGGCGTATTCGCTGAGAAAGACATTGGTTTCCATTCTGAAACTGGCTCTTGAACTTCGATTTTTGGTTCAGAAATTTCAGGTTTAATTTCCGCTTGTGAAACTTCAGTCTTATCTTCAATAATGTCGAAAGTTTGCGTATTTTCAAAATTAATTTGATGCTCTTCAACCTTTTCTTCCTGAATTGAATTTTCCGATTTTACATCTTTTTCCTCAATTTTGGTCGGTTCAGGAACTTCAAAAGATTGTGTGTTCTCAAAACTGATTTGGCTGTCATCAATATTATTTTCCGAAATATTTTCTACAAACTGTTCTTTAAATTCTGATTTAATAACCGGTTTTTCTGCGATTGGTTTTTCCTCAGCTTTTTCTTTTTTCGGAGGATTCAGATAATCTAAATGATTTTTTGGAATCGAGAATTTCACATTGGGTAGAAACTCCTGAGCGCCACCAAAACTAATATCATTAGAAGAAACTTCAGGCTCGGATTCTTGTTCTGGAGAGATTTCCTCAACTTTAGTTTCTTCCAAAGCTAAAATATCTTTAATATGTTGTGGCTCAGAAATAGAATCTTCCACAGGATTTTCATCGATGATGATTTGAGAATCTACAGTTTCTGTTTCCTCTTTTAAAACGAGTTGTCCAGATTCTTTCGATGCTTCCAAATCTACTTCTGAAGATTTTTCGTCCAAGAAATTTTCTTCACCATCATAAAGCAAACGATTTTTCTCGCCGTCAACAACTACATATTCCGAATTCTGTGCATTTTCAGTTTCAATGATTTTCTCAACATCGAATTTATTCAAAACAGAATGTGTTTCTGTATTTTCAATTTCAGTTACAATTTCAGATTCTGCAGGTTTTGCTTCTTCTGTACTAATTGATTGACTTTCAGTTTTTTCCTCTGTGATAATTGATGTTGTCGTAGTTTCTTTTTGAGAAATTTTTTCAGAATTTATAAAGTGATAAAGTATTTTTTTATCCGTTGTATAAGCCGCTGTTTTAGAAAGGTTTTCTTTATAATTTTCCTGTTTGTAAAGATTAATTCCGTAAAGATAAAGCGCTCTTACACTTTGTGCATAAGGCATTTTTTCTGACTCAGACTGCAGAATTTGCAAATCAGATTCAGTCATTATTTTTGGATTCTTTATTAATTCTAAAACTCTAGTATTCATTATTTTACCAATTGGCTACAATATCATTGAAAATTTTGACGATGATTCTCTCGTTCACGATTTTTACCTGACCAGTTTCTATCGTGTTCAAGTCCAAATCGCTGTTAAAAACCGCTTCATCACTGTAAGTTCTGTCGAAACTCAATGTCGGATCTTTGCTGTTTTCGTAATGTACTTTTACCGTAATCGTCAACTTGTTTTGTTGTGCCTGAACTACATTTCCAGTTGTAGAAGTAGTCGCAGCGCCAATACTTGTTGGTGTGATATTGTAATCTGTTATCTCACCTTCTATCAACAAATCCGGATTTTCCAGAGCGCCTTTCAAGCCAGACCTTTGCAGAAAACGATTTTGCAAAGCTACCGTAAAATCCTGACTTAGACTCGGGAGATTATTGGCCGCATTGTTTGGAAACATATTGATTTTTATAGTCTTCATATCCTCTCTCAAAGAAGAACCTGAAAAACTATAACAGCTTGTAAGTGCTAACAATAAAGAGAAAAGTGAAAAAACTGCAATTCTTTTCAGGCTTCTGACTTCTGACTTCTGACTTCTGACCATTACTCTTCTAGATTATATTGTTTTATTTTTCTGTAAAGTGTTCTTTGCGAAATTCCCAATTCGTCCGCGGCTTTGTTTCTTCTACCTTTGTGCTTTTCTAAAGCTTTGATTATCAAGTCTTTCTCGTTGTTTTGAAGTGATAAAGATTCTGGTCTAGCTTCCTCGATTTCAATATCTTCTACATCGTTGTAATGATGATCCTCGTCCTCAGATATAATCGTTGGATGATGAACCTGATTTTGATTATTATTTTCGAAGTAAAGCAAAGAATTTGGGTTCACATTCTGAGCTGGTTCTGGCGTGTAAATCCTATTAATCAGATTTTTTTCCTGAGAACTAAGGTCAGAATTTCCTCTACTTTTAATAAGTTCCGAAGTTAAGGATTTTAAATCATTGATGTCGCTTCTCATATCGAAAAGTACTTTATACATAATTTCTCTTTCCGAGCCAAAGTCTGAACTAGAGTTTCCGCCACCACCTTTTTGAACAACAGCCGGAAGATTTGCATTCATCGGGATATATTCTGCTAATTTTACAGAATTGATTTCTCTGTTTTGCTCCACAACTGTCATTTGTTCAACCAAATTTCGAAGTTGACGAACGTTTCCTGGGAACGCATAATTTTCGAGATAAGCAATCGCATCTTCTGTCAATCTCAATTCCGGCATTCGGTATTTCTCAGCAAAATCTATCGCAAACTTTCTGAATAACAGATGGATGTCGCCTTTTCTTTCTCTGAGAGCTGGCATATCAATTTGAACTGTATTCAAACGATAATATAAATCCTCACGGAAACGTCCATCTTGAATGGCTTTCATCATATTGACATTCGTTGCGGCAACGATTCTTACGTTGGTTTTTTGGACTTGGGAAGAACCGACTTTCATAAACTCGCCACTTTCCAAAACTCTCAAAAGACGAACTTGCGTTTGCAAAGGCAATTCACCAACTTCATCCAAGAAAATTGTTCCGCCATCTGCAACTTCAAAATAGCCTTTTCTTGTAGATGTTGCGCCGGTGAAAGCGCCTTTTTCGTGACCGAAAAGTTCGGAATCTATCGTTCCTTCTGGGATTGCGCCACAGTTTACGACGATGTAAGGCTGATGTTTTCTTCGTGATTCTGAGTGGATGATTTTCGGAATAAATTCTTTCCCAACACCACTTTCTCCAATTACGAGAACCGAAATATCTGTAGGAGCCACCTGAATCGATTTTTCTAAAGCACGGTTAAGTGCCGGGAAATTGCCGATAATTCCGAAGCGTGTTTTTATAGATTGTAAGTCTGCCATTGTTTAGATTTGATTAAAAGTAAAATCTTTTAAATTTAGAAAATCAATTCTATTATTTATTAAAAATTCGCCCTTATATTCAAGGTTGTTATTTGTAATAATTTCAAAATAATTTCCTTTCCCAATAAGATATTGTGGTTTATAAAAATCATTAATACCTATATTTTGTAATTCGCTGAAATAATGATTAATATCTAAGTTGAAAGAATGAATGGTTTCAAAATTGATTCTTTGATTATTAATCAAGATATGGTTCTGGTCAATTATTAAATCACCGATAACTATTGAATTTAGCTTTTCATAATCCATATATCGATATGCAATTATTCCTAAGAGTGTGAAAAGAAAAAATAGCATTACAAAATCTATATATTGATTTTCTATAAATTTTAATACTAAGAAAAGAAATAAGAATAAAGCAATTAATGCCCATTGAGAATTTGTTATTAATCCCAAATAATTTTTCTTTCTTTCTATAATTTCAAATCTCATTCAACTAACTAGTCAACATTAATTACGAAACTGTTTCCCCCAAAAGCGTTCCCTGCGTATTCCCGTGAACAAAAACGGAAACCAAGTCACCAATTTTCTGTCCTTCCTGCATATCAAAAACGCAGACTGCGTTTTGGGAATTTCTGCCTTTCCATTGGTTTTTGTTCTTCTTGGAAACACCTTCAATTAATATTTCGTGGACTCTTCCGACGTAAGAAGCCATTCTTTTTTTGGATAATTCGCCTTGCAAAGCAATCACTTCTGCCAAACGTCTTTGTTTAACATCTGCAGGAATATCGTCTTCCATCTTTTTGTGAGCAGGCGTTCCAGGTCTTTCGGAATAAGCAAACATATAACCGTAATCGTATTCCACTTCTCTCATCAATGACAATGTATTTTGGTGATCTTCTTCAGTTTCTGTACAGAATCCTATAATCATATCTTGGGAAAAAGAGATATCCGGAACGATTTCTTTAGCTTGTTTGATTAAGTCCAAATATTCCTGACGCGTGTGCTGACGGTTCATCAAATCAAGAATTCTGTCGCTTCCACTTTGAACCGGCAAGTGAACGTATTTGCAAATATTATTGTGTTTTGCCATCACTCGGAAAACATCCAAACTCATATCCTGAGGATTGGAAGTAGAGAAACGTATCCTCATATTTGGAACAGCTGTCGCAACCATTTCCATCAATTGAGCGAAATTCACAGCTGTCAATTTCTGCATTTCCGTTGCTTTTGCGAAATCTTTTTTTGGACCACCGCCATACCATAGGTAAGAATCAACATTTTGACCAAGAAGGGTGATTTCTTTATAACCATTATTCCAAAGGTCAAGACATTCTTCTATGATAGAATGCGGATCACGGCTTCTTTCTCTTCCTCTTGTAAAAGGCACGACACAGAAAGTACACATATTATCGCAACCTCTTGTAATGGTAACAAAAGCTGTAACGCCATTTCCGCCTAGACGGACAGGATTGATATCTGCGTAAGTTTCTTCTTTTGAAAGGATTACGTTGATAGCATCTCTTCCGTCATCAGTTTCTTTCAGCAAATTTGGAAGGTCTCTGTAAGCATCCGGACCAACCACCAAATCTACGAGTTGTTCTTCTTCTAAGAATTTGGTTTTTAGTCTCTCGGCCATACAGCCAAGAACGCCAACAGTAAGATTTGGTTTTTCTTTTTTAAGATTTTTGAATTGAGCAAGACGCATACGAACAGTTTGTTCTGCCTTCTCACGGATAGAACAAGTGTTAAGCAAAATCAAATCTGCTTCTTCCTGCTTCAGAGTCGTGTTGTAACCTTGTTCGTTAAGGATGGATGCAACAATCTCGGAATCAGAGAAATTCATCTGGCAACCATAACTTTCCAAAAACAGTTTTTTGCCGTTTTCTGGTTTTTCAGCAATAGCAAAAGCTTCTCCTTGTTTGGTTTCGTCTATATATTTTTCCTGCACTACATTTATATTTAAAGCTCAGTGTTTTAAAAATCCAATGTTGAATGAACTTTGGACCTAAAACTTAGAACTGTTTAAGTCTGCAAAGATACAAAATATTGTGACAGAATGGCAGGGATTTATTCCATAGAAAAAGTCAATGGAAATTTCATATGACTTCTTACTGGTCTGGAGTGAATCTTTCCAGGAGTCCACTTATTTTTGATTTTTTTAATTGATTTTATAACCATTTCATCAAACTCTTTTAGACCCGAAGACTCTTCCAAAACGATATTAGATAAAGATCCATCTTTTTCAACAACAAATCTAGTAACCACTCTGAATTTGCCTTTCCAATTAAACCTAGAAAGATCAATAGCATTGGATACTTTTTTTCGAAATTCGTTTATTCCTCCTTCATAATCTGGAAGAATGTAACTTTTAGAAGAATCATAACCTTCTTTATATTTTTCAAAAAGATCATCAGGGTAAATTATGAAATGAGCTATTGCTGCTTTCTTTTCTCCATTAATAATTGCAGGTGTCCAACCAGTTTGATATTTTGCAACTTCTCTTGCAAGATCAAATGCACATTTGTTTTCAAGAATATTTTTCTCATCTGCATCCTTTACAAATTTTATAGTCGCATCTGGTGAAATTAGAACTTTAAAATTATACATCTCATCGATATTACTACAAGACTGAAGTCCTTTCTCCACAATTATTTTGTGAAAATCTTTGTAGTAATTTTCTATTCCATCTTTATAAGGAGATTGGTCTTTAGGGAAATAATCATACTGAGCATTGCAAAATGCGCTTATAAAAGTCAAAAAATAGTAAAAGTTTTTCATTGGTTAAAATTAATATTCATGGTCAGAATGTTCCGAAGAAAAATTGATTTCAAAAATAATATTGGAGCTTACAGGAATTCCGTTTTGAAGAGCAGGTTTCCATTTCTTTTTGATTCGTCTCATAGCAAAGTCCATATCTTGACGAAACTCGTCATCATTTCTCACTTTTGGATAGATTTTCATTTCGCTCATTTTTCCTTTTTCATCAATGGTGATGACGAAAGAAAATTTTCCGTTCACAGCATAAGCTGTCAAATCCACATAACCGTGAACCATTTTCATAAACTCATTTCGGAAAGCTTCCTGTCCGCCTGGGAATTCTGCTTTTCTGGTAACATTTGACAAGTCCGAATTTTGAGAGTAAAAAGATGAACTGGTGAATATTGCGAAGACTAGAAATAGGTATTTCATTGTTTAGGTTAAAAATTTTGCCAAATATATTAAAATAGCGAACGAAAATAACCGATGCTGTTTTATGATTTTGTAATTTTGATTTTAATTTGACATAATGAAAATTACACTTAATAGAATCAATGATGATTTTTTGTTTGAATGTTCCAATGAACAAGGGAATTCTATTTTATTAGATAATACAACTTTGCCAGGAGCAAAAGGTGTTTCGCCGATGCAATCTGTTCTAATGGCAGTGGCTGGATGTAGCGGAATTGACGTCGTTTCAATATTGAAAAAACAACGTCAGACGATTACAGATTTCAAAGCTGAAGTGGAAGGCGAAAGAGTTCAAGTAGATGAAGCAAAACCTTTCAAATCTATCAAAGTGAAATTTTTCCTAGAAGGCGAAATCGACCCGAAAAAAGCTAAAAAAGCTGGAGAATTATCTTTCGAAAAATATTGTTCTGTTTCCAAAACCCTGGAGCCAAATGTTGAGATTTCTTACGAAGTCAGCGTGAATGGAGAACTTGTGCAATAGAGTTTGAGGGTTTGAGCGTCATAGAGTAGGAGAGAATCAAAACTCACTAAAACCCTAAAACGCTCACGCACTCTCACTAATTATCGGCTAGCCAGCCTCGGCTGAATCAACTTCGCAACTGTGGAAGTCCAACCAGTCTGATGAGAAGCGCCAACACCGCGACCATTATCGCCGTGGAAATATTCGAAGAACATAATGTAATCTTTGAAATGCGGGTCTTGATTGAATTTTTCAACACCACCGTTGAACGCTCTGTTTCCATTCTCGTCTTTTAGGAAAATATTACAAAGTCTGTTGCTGATATCCTTTGAAACTTCATCCAGATTTTTATATTCTCCGCTTCCTTTTGGATATTCGATTTTTAAAGAATCACCGAAAAAGAAATCAAAACGCTGTAAACTTTCAACAATCAGGAAATTAATCGGAAACCAAATTGGTCCGCGCCAATTACTGTTTCCACCAAACATTCGGCTATCGCTTTCCGCAGGCGTGTAATAAACCACGTGTTCCTGTCCGTGAACAGTGAATCGGAAAGGGTTTTCCTCATAAACCTTGGACATCGCACGGATTCCATAATCGCTGAGGAATTCAGATTCGTCAACTAATCTTGTTAAAACTTTTGTCAATCTTGTTTTTCTTAGGATGCTCAAAAGGTGTTTGTTTCCTTCGCCTTCAACATACCATTGGGAAACCAATTTCGTAAGGTCTTGTTTATTTTTCAGAACCCACTCCATCCTTTTTTTGAACTCGGGAAGTTTTTCCAAAAGGCTGTGTTCCACAACTTCTACAGCAAACATTGGAATCAATCCAACAATGCTTCGAAGTTTCAGACTCACACTATCTCCGTTGGATAACTGAAGCAAATCGTAGAAAAACCCATCTTCTTCATTCCAAAGTCCTTGTTTGTCTTCCCCAATGTTTTCCATTGCTTCGGCAATATAAAGATAATGTTCAAAAAACTTAATCGCCAAATCTTCATAGACCGGATTATAAGTTGCCAATTCCATTGCAATACGCATCATATTCAGCGCATACATTGCCATCCAGCTCGTTCCGTCAGCTTGTTCAAGATGTTCACCTTCATTGAATTCCATATTTCTATCGAAGGCTCCAATATTATCCAAACCAAGGAATCCACCTCCGAAAAGGTTATTGCCATTGTAATCTTTTCGATTAACCCACCAAGTGAAATTCAATAATAATTTTTGGAAAACCCTTTCCAGAAAAGCTAAATCTGGTTTCCCATTATTTTTTTCATCGATTTTGAAAACACGGAACGTTGCCCAAGCGTGAACAGGTGGATTAACATCATCAAAATTCCATTCATAAGCCGGTACTTGACCGTTTGGATGCATATACCATTCTTTGGTCAATGTAATCAATTGATTCTTTGCAAATTCCGAATCAATCACGGAAAAACTTACACAATGGAAGGCCAAATCCCAAGTCGCATACCAAGGGTATTCCCACTTGTCGGGCATCGAAATAATATCTTTGTTGTGAAGATGTTCCCAATTGCTGTTTCTTACAAAACCTTTTCTTTGGATGGGGAAATTCGGGTCGCCTTTCAGCCATTTTCCGATGTTATAATGATAAAATTGTTTGTTCCAAAGTAATCCTGCAAATGCTTGTCTTTGAACATTTTTTTCATCGTCGTTATCTATATCTTTCTGGATGTTACCATAGAATTCGTCCGCTTCTTGTTTTCTTCTTGCAACAATTTCATCAAAATCCCAAAAGGCATCCTCCATAATATGTGGCGACAATCGGAATTCAAAAACTTTATTACTATTCGCTTCTATGATTTCTTCACAATGAAGAGACGCTTTTGTTCCTGTTTTAGACGGATTAATGGTATCAAGTCCTTTCGTGATATATTGATTGATTCCGTCTTTGAAAAAACCTTCTGTTTTCGGAAGATTGAATAATCTCGAACGATTGGTTTCATTCTCACAAAACAACGCATCAGCATTTCTGTTTCGGGAATAAAGTTTTTTTATACTAAGGCTATTATGATGAACATCAATTTCGCCCTGCTTAGAAAAACCGAGTTGACCTTTGTAGTCGTTATAACCCCACATCCAGTTATTTCTGTACCAGACTGTTGGCAAAACTACGATTGGAGCAGGTTGATTACTTCTGTTGTGAACATCGATTCTTATTAAGAAATCATCTTCTCCGGCTTTCGCATATTCAATAAAAATGTCAAAATATTCATCATTGTCAAAGATGCCTGTATCAAATATTTCATATTCAGGGTCTTTGTTGGAGCGTTGCGCATTCGTATTGATGAGGTCATCGTACGGAAACGCTTGGATTGGATATTTGTAAACCATCTTCATATAGCTATGAGACGGCGTATTATCCAGATAATAAAAAATCTCCTTGATATCCTCACCGTGATTTCCCTGATGATTGCTCAACCCAAAAAAACGTTCCTTAACTCTGCAGTCATTTTTATTCCAAAAAGAAAGCGCAAAGCATAATTGCTGTTTCTCATCCGAGATTCCCGCGATGCCTTCCTCTGCCCAGCGGTAAGTCCACGCTTCCGCCATATCGTGACCGGTAAATTCCCACGCATCACCGTTGGTGCTGTAATCTTCGCGTACATTTCCCCATTGGCGGTGGCTCACGTAAGGGCCCCACTTTTTCCAATGCGGATTTTTTAATTTTTCTTCTTCATTCATTTTTCTAATTATTTTTCGAGAATAATTATTCTTTTTATTAGGAGCAACACGGTTGTACATTTGTTAGAGCATTCTAACCCGCTGTCCACTATATCTTTTTTTGCTTAGACTATTTGTCATCAAAAACAATTTCCCCAAAAGCAAAAAAAGGATGCCGTTCCCATCGGGGCTATGTTGAGGTTTTTCCCTTCTTTCAACGATATAAATGATAGTTGATAGTCGATAAATAGTAATTTTCAAAAATCAATTTAAAATTTATTTTTCAAATTACAGTCCGCTTAAAAAATCGATTCATCGATTCCTTTGCCTTCTTAAAATTTCTTCGCTCTTCAAAAAAAACTTTGCGTTTAAAAACCACAGCGAATCAATCATTTATCAGCTATCATTCATCATTTATAATCACCCATTATCTGCAAAACTCTCCAGACTTGTCATTCCGCCATCTACATAGATACTCGCACCTGTAATATAATCCGAATAATCACTCGCCAAAAATACGGCTAAATTTCCAATGTCTTCCGGTTGCCCGATTCTGTCATACGGAATCAGCGTCATCAGCGCATCCAGAGATTTTTGATTATCCCAAGCGGATTTGTTAATAGGAGTTTGAATGGCGCCCGGACAGATATTATTCACACGGATTTTTTGCTTTCCATATTCCTGAGCCAGCGTTTGCATCAGCATTCTAAGTGCACCTTTGCTGGAAGCATAATTCGCGTGCCCAGCCCACGGAATAGTTTCGTGAACACTACTGATATTGATGATTTTTCCAAGCGCGCAGGATTTTTCTGTCATTCCTCGCTTCAAAAATTCTTTAATCGCTTCTCTTGAACAAAGAAATTGTCCCGTCAAATTCACATCAATTACTTTCTGCCATTGAGCAAGCGTCATTTCAACAAAAGGTGCATCTTGTTGCAAACCTGCATTATTAATAAGAATATCTACAGTTCCGTATTGATTAATAGTCGTTTGAAACATTGCCAAAACTTGGTCTTCCTTACTCACATCACATTGAATAATGAGACCTTCGCCACCGTTTTCTTCAATGGTTTTAAGCGTTTCTTCTGCTTCCGGACGAGAATGTTGGGATGAATGATTCACGATAACGATCGCGCCTGATTTTGCCAAACTGATAGCAATTCCTTTTCCGATTCCACTGCTAGAGCCAGTAACAATAGCAACTTGCTTATTTAGATTAATGTCCATTTTTCAAATTTTGTGATTTTTTCTAAGCAAATATTATACATAATTGCCATTATAAATATCTTAAAATAAATTGTTAACAAAAAATTGATGTAGACAAATTTTCATACAATTTGGAACTAATGCAATTTCTTGTCTATCTTTGCGCCTAGATTTGTTCATTTACATATTGAAAATGTTATCGAGAAAGGTGGAGAGATTAGACTCTGTGAAACCTTGGCAACCCTTCGGAAACGAAGAAGGTGCTAAATTCTATCCGCAATGGCGGAAAAGATAACCCAAACCTATTTCTACATTTCCCTGTAGCATTTTCAATTTAACCTTATCAAAATTGAAAAACGAGCTACAACATATCAACCTTAATAACTTCACGACTCAGAACGGAAAAGTTCTCGATATTCCATTAAGCTATCAGCTTTTTGGAAAAGAACTGTATTCGGCTCCGATTGTTTTAATCAATCACGCTTTGACGGGAAATTCAGATGTTGCGGGAGAAAACGGTTGGTGGAAATCTTTGGTTGGAGATGGGAAAATAATTGATACCAATAGATTTACAATTATTTCTTTCAATATTCCCGGAAATGGTTTTGATGGATTTTTCATTGATAATTACGAAGATTTTACAGCTCAGGATATTGCATCTATTTTTCTTGAAGGGTTGAAAAAACTTAAAATCGAGAAACTTTTCGCTTTAGTTGGAGGCTCTGTTGGTGGTTCAATCGGTTGGGAAATGTTGACTTTGCAAAATAATTTAGCAGAAAAATTCATCCCGATTGCGACAGATTTCAAAACATCGGATTGGTTGCATTCTCAATGCTTAATTCAGAAATTTCTTTTGGAATCAGAAGAAAAACCTCTTGAAAAAGCCAGAGTTCACGCAATGTTGTGTTATAGAACACCGGAATCTCTTAACTCAAGATTTAATAGAGAAATTGATTCTGAAAAACAAATTCTGAAGTCTCACGACTGGCTCAACTTCCACGGAAATCGATTAAACGAAAGATTTAGTTTAAGATCTTACAAACTCGTTAATCATCTTCTGATGAACATCAACGGAAAAGAAAATGAATTGGAAAACATCAATGCGGAAATCCATTTGGTGTCGGTAGATTCAGACCTTTTTTATCCAGCGTTTGAAATCAAAAATACTTACCATTTTTTACAAAATAAAAACAAAAACGTTCAGTACCACGAGATTAATTCTATCCACGGGCACGATGCTTTCCTAATGGAGTATGAGCAACTGAACACAATTTTAAAACCAATTTTTTTGAACTGATGACAGACAAGAACACAATTAATATTTATAGAAATAAAGCTTTGGTGAATTTCGAAGGAAAAGATTTTCTTGGACAGATTGGCGTGGATTCACGTATTTTTCAAGCTTTAAATGGAGGAGGGATCAGCGTTGGAGTAATTTCCCAACAAGCGATTGAAAACGGAATTTCTGTTCTTGTGGATGAGAATGACGCTTCAGATGCAGTTGATTTTCTGAATAAAGAATTTGAAAAAGAGAAAGCAAAAGGACACGTAAGCAATATTTACAGTGTTGAAAATCTAAGCGTTATCGGATTTGTTTCGGATAATTATAATAAGATTTTGTCGGAACTTCAGAGAAATAAGATTTATCCTTTGTTGCTAAGTCAAATCGCATCTGCAGGAAGAGTGAATATTGTTGTAACAGGAAATCAAACCGAAATCACAAAAAACATCATCGAAACTGAAATCTACGGAAAGCCAAAAACAGTTCATCTGGCTTTGATTGGTCACGGAAATGTTGGTGGAACTTTGGTTGAGCAGATTTTGGATTCAGCTTATGATATTCTGAATCGTAAAAGATTCGATTTGAAAATTGTTGCGATTGCAAATTCAAGAAAAATTGCATTTAACAAAGCTGGTTTCGGAAGCGATTGGAGACAAAAAATCAAATATTCTACAACAGACTCAAGTGTAGATTCTTTGGTGGATTTTGCAAAAGAACATCACTTGGAAAACCTTGTAATGGTGGATAACACAGCGAGTAAAGATTTTGTGAAGCATTATCCAACGTTTGTAGATAACGGATTTGATATTGTTGGTTCCAACAAAATCTACAACACATTACCAATCTCGGAATATCGAAATTTCAGAAAATTATTAGAAAAAAATAAGAAAAAATATCTTTACGAAACCAATGTTGGTGCAGGTTTACCTTTAATTGATACCATCAAATTATTACATCTTTCAGGTGAAAATATCACAAGAATCAAAGGTGTTTTTTCTGGAACCTTGAGTTATGTTTTCAATAATTTTTCACTTCGTAATGACAAATTTTCAACGATTATCAACGAAGCTTTGGAAAAAGGTTACACAGAACCGGACCCGCGCGAAGATTTATCAGGAAATGATGTTGCAAGAAAATTGTTGATTCTGGCAAGAGAACTGGATTTGATTAATGAATTTGATGACATTCATATTCAGAATCTTGTTCCGGAAAGCTTGTTGTCTGTATCTAAAGAAGAATTTCTTTCAAGATTGGAAGAATTAAACGACGAATATCAAAAAATCAAAGAAAACCAAGAACCAGACCACGTTTTACGTTACGTTGGCGATTTGCACGGCGATTTGCAAAAAGAAAAAGGAGAGTTGGATGTAAAATTAATTTCCGTTCCAGCTAATTCTGCATTAGGACAACTAAAAGGTTCTGATTCTATTTTCGAAATTTACACAGAAAGTTACGGCGAAAATCCAATCGTGATTATGGGAGCTGGAGCCGGAGCAAAAGTAACCGCCAGAGGCGTTTTCGGAGATATTTTAAGATTAAGCGAAACAAAATAAAAATCAATGTAACAATATAAAAGTGTAGCAATTTATCAATTCTTATAAACAGTGTCATTCTGAACGAAGTGAAGAATCTCATTGTTAAATTGTTAAATTATTACATAGGTAAATTATAATTTTATGGAAAATTTCGAAACTCTAGCCATAAGAACTCAAACCGAAAGAACTCAGTTTGACGAACATTCTACGCCGTTATATCTCACGTCAAGCTTCGTTTTTGAAGATGCGGAAGATATGCGAGCGAGTTTTGCGGAAGAGAAAGACAAGAATCTTTACAGCCGTTTCAGCAATCCCAACGTTACCGAATTTGTAAACAAAATCGCACAAATGGAAGGCGCAGAATCTGGCTATGCTTTTGCAACAGGAATGGCTGCAATTTATTCCACTTTTGCAACTTTGCTTGATGCGGGCGACCACATCGTAAGTTGTCAGTCGGTTTTCGGTTCCACACATACTTTATTCACAAAATATTTTCCAAAATGGAATATCGAAACTACTTATTTCAAAGCAGAAGATGCTGAGAATGTAGAACAATATATCAAACCAAATACAAAAATCTTGTACTTGGAAACGCCGACAAATCCAGCAATCGAGGTGTTAGATTTGGAATTTTTCGGACAGATTGCTAAGAAACATAATTTAATTTTCATCGTTGACAATTGTTTTGCAACGCCATATTTGCAACAACCTATTAAATATGGAGCAGATATTGTCGTTCATTCCGCAACAAAATTGATTGACGGTCAAGGTCGGGTTTTAGGCGGAGTTGCTGTTGGAAAGGCAGATTTGATTCGTGAGATTTATTTGTTTGCGAGAAACACAGGTCCGGCGATGTCGCCTTTCAACGCTTGGGTTTTGAGCAAAAGTTTGGAGACTTTAGCGATTCGTGTAGAGAAACATTGCGAAAATGCATTGAAAGTAGCAGAGTTTCTGGAAAATCATCCAAATGTAGAATTGGTAAAATATCCATTCCTAAAATCTCATCCAAGCTACGAAATCGCTAAAAAACAAATGAAATTAGGCGGAAACATCGTCGCTTTCGAAATCAAAGGAGGAATCGAAGGAGGTAGAAATTTTCTGAACAGAATTAAGATGTGTTCCCTTTCCGCCAACCTGGGCGATACGAGGACGATTGTTACGCATCCAGCTTCCACAACGCATTCCAAACTTTCCAATGAAGAAAGAAATGAGGTTGGGATTAGCGCTGGACTCGTGAGATGTTCCGTTGGTTTGGAGAATATTGATGATATTTTGGGCGATTTGAAACAAGCTTTGGACTAATAGAATCGAAGAATTTTGGAGCAACAATTTTCCAGCTTCTAAACAAGAGTCCAACCCGCTGTCCGCTATATCTTTTTTGTCATTGCGAACGAAGTGAGGCAATCTGTTGAACCATTCAAGAATGCAATAACAAAAAAGGATGCCGCTACCATCGGGGCTATGTTGACGTTTTGTCTTCTAATCAACGACAAAAAACAAAGAATCCGAAGGATTCAATTTGAATAGCCGTCGGTGAAACCGATGGAACATTAAAAAAAAGAAATGAATTATGAACAATTCAGAACAATTATATAAAGCGATTAGCGAACGTATTCTCATCCTCGATGGAGCGATGGGAACGATGATTCAGCGCTACAATTTCACAGAAGAAGATTACCGTGGCGAGCGATTCAAAGACTGGGAATCTCCACTTAAAGGAAACAACGATTTGTTGTCTTTGACGCAACCTGAAGCTATTGAAGAAATTCACAGAAAATATCTTTTGGCAGGTGCAGATATCATCGAGACTAATACATTTTCTGGAACTACCATTGCGATGGCGGATTATCATATGGAAGATTTGGTTTACGAACTCAATTATGAATCAGCTAAAATTGCTAAAAAAGTCTGTGACGAATTTACTGCTCAAAATCCTGAAAAACCAAGATTCGTAGCAGGTTCCATAGGACCAACTAACAGAACGGCGAGTCTTAGTCCGGACGTAAACGATCCGGGTTATAGAGCTATTACTTTTGATGGACTCAGAATTGCCTACAAACAACAAGCTGAAGCTTTGCTGGACGGAGGTTCTGATATTCTTCTGGTAGAAACAATCTTCGACACTCTTAATGCAAAAGCCGCATTGTTCGCCATCGACGAAATCCAGGATGAAAGAAATATCGAAATTCCGATTATGGTTTCCGGAACCATTACCGATGCCTCCGGAAGAACTTTGAGTGGGCAAACTGCAGAAGCTTTTTTGATTTCAGTTTCGCATCTTAACTTGTTAAGTGTCGGTTTCAATTGTGCGTTGGGTGCAAAACAATTGACGCCTTATTTAGAAGCTATTTCTTCACAATCCGATTTCGGAATTTCTGCTTATCCGAACGCAGGTTTACCGAATGCATTCGGTCAATATGATGAATCCGCTGAACAAATGGCTGAGCAAGTGAAAGAATATTTAGAAAAAGGATTAATCAATATTATCGGTGGCTGTTGCGGAACAACACCAGACCACATCAAAGCGATTGCTGATTTGGCAAAAAATTACAAACCGAGAAAAATTAATCAATCTAACAATCTAACAGTATAACAATTAATCAATATGGCTATTGTTACATTGTTAGATTTTTTAATTGTTACATTATAAATGAAATACTTAAAATTATCAGGCCTAGAGCCTTTAATTATAACTCCAGAATCCAACTTTATCAATATTGGAGAGCGAACCAATGTAGCTGGTTCCAAAAAATTTCTTCGTTTGATTAAGGAAGAAAAATATTCCGAAGCACTAGATATTGCAAGAAATCAGGTGGAAGGTGGCGCTCAGATTCTTGACGTCAATATGGACGATGGTCTTTTGGACGGAAAAAATGCAATGGTCAGATTCCTAAACCTCATCGCGTCTGAACCGGATATTGCCAGAATCCCGATTATGATTGATTCATCAAAATGGGAAATCTTGGAAGCTGGATTACAGGTTGTTCAAGGGAAACCTGTTGTAAATTCTATCAGTTTAAAAGGTGGTGAAGAAGAATTCATCAAGCAGGCAAAAGCGATTAAAAGATATGGTGCAGCGGCGATTATTATGGCTTTTGATGAAGTTGGACAAGCCGATAATTACGAAAGAAGAATCGAAATTTCCAAAAGGTCTTATGATATTTTGGTGAACCAAGTAGGCTTTCCTTCGGAAGATATTATTTTTGACCTTAATATTTTTCCTGTTGCGACCGGAATGGATGAACACCGTAAAAACGCCATCGATTTTATCGAAGCGACACGCTGGGTTCGTACCAATCTTCCGAATGCTTCCGTAAGTGGGGGGGTTTCCAATGTTTCATTTTCGTTCCGTGGAAATGATTCTGTGAGAGAAGCGATGCATTCTGTTTTCCTTTACCACGCCATAAAAGCGGGAATGAATATGGGGATCGTAAATCCAACAATGTTGGAAGTTTATGACGAAATTCCGAAAGATTTATTGGAATTGGTGGAAGATGTAATGCTCGATAGAAAAGACGATGCGACAGAAAAACTTCTAGATTATTCCGAAAAACATAAATCAACCAAAAAAGAAAAAACCGAAGACCTTAGCTGGAGAGAGCAGGATTTACAATCGAGAATTACGCACGCTTTAGTCAAAGGAATCGACCGTTTTATAGAAGAAGATACCGAGGAAGCTAGAAAAACTTCAAAACGTCCGCTTGATGTTATCGAAATTAATCTAATGACAGGAATGGGCGTTGTCGGCGACCTTTTTGGAAGTGGAAAAATGTTCTTGCCTCAGGTTGTAAAATCGGCGAGAGTGATGAAAAGAGCAGTAGCTTATCTCCAGCCTTTCATTGAAGCGGAAAAAGACCAGACTCAAAAATCTAACGGAAAAGTTCTTATGGCAACTGTAAAAGGCGATGTTCACGATATCGGAAAAAATATTGTGAGCGTAGTTTTGGGCTGTAACAATTATGAAATAGTGGATTTAGGAGTAATGGTTCCTGCTGAGAAAATTATCCAAACTGCGATTGACGAAAAAGTAGATGTGATTGGATTAAGCGGATTAATTACGCCAAGTCTGGACGAGATGGTTCATATTGCTGATGAATTAGAACGTCAGAATCTTGATTTTCCTTTATTGATTGGAGGCGCAACAACTTCCAAAGCGCACACAGCGGTTAAAATTTCACCAAAATACTCCAACACGGTTGTTCACGTGAATGATGCTTCCAGAGCGGTTGGCGTTGTAAGCGCATTGCTGAATCACGATAAATCCAATGCTTATGCTTTAGAAATCAGAAAAGATTATGATGAATTCCGTGAAAAGTTTTTGAATCGTCAAGTTGACAAAGAATATATTCCGATTGCAGAAGCGCGGGAGAAAAAATTCAAAATCGATTGGGAAAATGAAATTATTCCAAAACCTAAAAAATTAGGAATTACCATTATTGAAGACCAAAATCTTGATGAATTAGTTGATTTTATCGATTGGTCTCCGTTTTTCAGAAGTTGGCAATTATTCGGGAAATTTCCAGAGATTTTGACTGATAATGTCGTTGGAGAACAAGCAACGATTTTGTTCAATGAAGCTCAGGCAATGCTTAATAAAATTCTGAAAGAAAAGAGTTTCAAAGCAAAAGGTATTTTCGGAATTTTCCCAGCTAATGCTAATGAACAGGATGATATTTTGGTTTTTGATGAGAATCAGAATGTGATTTCAACTTTCAGAACTTTGAGACAACAACACAAGAAATCAGAAGGAAAAGAATATTTTGCTTTAAGTGATTTTATTGCGCTTGAAAATTCTGGAAAACAAGATTATATCGGAACTTTTTGTGTTTGTACAGGTTTCGGAGCCGATGAATTGGCGAAAGAATATGAAGAACAAAACGATGATTACAACGCGATTATGGTGAAAGCTTTGGCGGATCGTTTTGCAGAGGCCTTTGCCGAATATCTTCACAAAAAAGTCAGAACCGAATATTGGGGTTATTCCGAAAATGAAACGCTGGATAATGAAGAATTAATCAAAGAAAAATATATGGGAATTCGTCCGGCTCCAGGTTATCCTGCTTGTCCTGATCATTTGGAAAAACTGACGATTTGGGATTTACTTAAAGTTGAAGAAAACATCGGGGTGACTTTGACAGAAAGTTTGGCGATGTGGCCAACTGCAGCGGTTTCTGGTTATTATTTCGGAAATGAAAAATCAAAATATTTTGGAGTCGGAAAAATTGATGAAGACCAATTGAAAGATTTTGCTGAAAGAAAAGATGTTGAATTGGATTATGCCAGAAAATGGCTGGCTCCAAATCTTGCGGATTAATATTATTAAAATTATTGAATGAAAATTACTGACCATATAAAAAATGCCAACGGCAAAACGCTTTTTTCTTTTGAAATAGTTCCTCCGCAAAAAGGCGTTGGAATTGCCGATTTATATAAGAATATCGATCCTTTGATGGAGTTTAAACCGCCATTCATAGATGTTACAACTTCCCGTGAAGAATATATTTTTTTGGAAAGAGGAAATGGTTTGATGGAAAGAAAAATCACGAGAATGCGACCTGGAACTTTGGGTATTTGCTCGGCGATTCAGAATAAATATAATGTAGATACGGTGCCGCACGTTCTTTGTGGAGGATTTACCAAAGAGGAAACCGAATATCTTTTGGTAGATTGTATGTATCTGGGAATCAATAATATTGTTGCATTGCGAGGCGATGCAATGAAAGGTGAAAAGTATTTTGAACCTTCTATTGGAGGACACAAATATGCTTCGGATTTAGTAAAACAGATTCACGATTTGGGAATTGGAGAATATCTTCACGGTAAAATAGAATCGGACGTGGATAACAGTTTCTGTATTGGCGTTGCAGGTTATCCGGAAAAACATATCGAGGCACCTTCTATGAATTACGACCTTCAAATGTTGAAGAAAAAAGTAGAAGCTGGCGCAGATTATATCGTCACACAAATGTTTTTTGATAATCAAAAATTCTTCGATTTTGTAAAACAAGCCAGAGAAATTGGGATTGATGTTCCGATTATTCCGGGAATCAAACCTATTGCTACCAAAACACATTTGCAAATGTTACCACAGGTTTTCAAAATCGATTTACCGGAAGCATTAATCAATGAAGTTTTGAAATGCAAAACAAATAATGATGTTCGGGAAGTCGGAGTCGAATGGGCAATCAACCAAAGTAAGGAACTTTTAGATTTTGGAATTCCAGTTCTCCATTTTTACTCGATGGGGAAAAGTGACAATATTCTCAAGATAGGAAGAGAAGTTTTTTAAACAAAAAGAGATGCAAATGGCATCTCTTTTTTTATTATTTATTCAAAAAGTTAACCAATTTTATAAGATCAAGCTCTTCATTAAGTTTTATTTTGTTTGTTTTGATGAAATCTTTAGTAGAATCCTTTTTGTCGGTAGGTAATGCATTAAGTAAGTCATCACTCTTTTTTGTGAGTTTTATTAAATTATCCTCAGTTTTTATAAAATAGATTGGTTTTTGCTTTTCAAATTTCGCAGGTATGCCAGCTACCATAGTGTTAGGAGCAGGAACTTCTGGGGCGAATTTTACAGCCATTCTTTTCAATAGTTTATTTTTTCCATCCGACAGAACTAGAAAATATCCTGCAAATCCTTCATCATCATTTATCAATATAAATTTTTCATTCGTATCTGTAAAGATAAATTTTGAAAAAGAGCTTTCTTTTGGAAGGGAATAAATATCGTTGTTATTCAAAAGCTCGAAAGAATCTTTATATAAATTATATCTTACAGGAAGAATAGTTCCAGTATCTCCTATTTTTGCTTCTGAAAATCCTTTTTTATAGAAAGGATTTCCTTGTATATCAGAATACTTTAAAACAGTTTTTCCATTATTGATCTGATCCATTGATTTAACAAATTGTGAATTTCTTGCTAAATCAATTTGCTGGGCCTGCAAAAATGTCCCAATGAAAAGTAAATTTGCAGTAATGATTATAGTTTTCATTTGTTTTTAAATTTTTATAAAAATACAATTTTATTGATTGTAACAAACAGAAAGTTTATCGTTAATTTTACCATTCAAGATTTTATATGAAATTATCAGGTCCTTTCAAACAAATTGTCACACTCAACAATCTTCCGCTAAAAGGAAAATTGAATGACGAATCTTTAGAAATCATTTCCAATGGCGGAATTCTTACTGAAAATGGAAAAATTTTAGAAGTCAACGATTTCGATTTTCTGAAACAAAAATTCCCAAATTTTGAAATTGATTTTGTTGAAGGCGAGCAAATTGCACTTCCAGCTTTTGTAGATGCCCATACGCATATTTGCTTCGGTGGAAATCGAGCCAATGATTTTGCCATGAGAAATGCTGGCAAAACTTACCTCGAGATTGCAGAATCCGGTGGCGGAATTTGGAGTTCTGTTCAGCATACAAGACAAGCCTCTGAGGACGATTTGGTTAATGGAATTCTTGAACGCGTCAATGTTTTATTAAATCAGGGCATCACAACCATCGAGATAAAAAGTGGTTACGGATTGAATGTTGATGAAGAACTCAAAATGTTGAGAGCTATAAAAAAAGCTCAAGACTTAACAAAAGCTACATTAGTTCCGACTTGCTTGTCGGCTCACCTCAAGCCAAGAGATTTTGAAGGAACTTCAGAAGAATATCTGAATTATATTTTGAATGAAATTCTACCAAAAGTAAAAGAAGAAAACCTTGCCAATAGAGTAGATATTTTTATTGAGAAATCAGCGTTTCAGTTAGAAGAGAGCAAGAATTTTCTTGTAAAAGCTAAAGAATTAGGTTTTCAAATCACAGTTCACGCAGACCAATTTACGGCAGGAAGTTCAAGAATTGCCGTTGAGGTTGGCGCAAAATCTGCTGACCATTTGGAAGCGACTATTGATGAAGATATTGAGTTTTTAGCCAATTCTAATACTGTAGCGATTGCTTTGCCAGGAGCCAGTTTAGGTTTAGGCGTACCGTTTTCTCCAGCGAGAAAAATATTAGACAAAGGTGGAATCTTAGCCATTGCAACAGACTGGAATCCGGGTTCTGCTCCAATGGGAAATCTCGTGACTCAAGCTTCCATTTTAGCAACATATCAGAAATTGACTACAGCTGAGGTTTTAGCAGCGATAACTTTTCGAGCCGCATATGCTTTGGATTTAGATGACAGAGGAGTTTTGGCTGAAGGGAAAAAAGCAGATTTCTTGACTTATGAAACTGATAATTTTCAAAATATTCTTTATCATCAAGGAAGTTTGAAGCCGAAAAATATTTATATCAACGGAGAGAAAATCTAAATTATGTTTGAATGGACAGGCCGTTTTGATGGCGAAGAAGAATCATATCACAGGATTTTTCAAAGAGTGAAAACAGAATTGGATTATGAAACTATCAATCCTAATGATTTCGTTTTACACGGTTTTGCTGTGGATGAAGGTGTGAAACGAAATAAAGGTAGAGTAGGAGCTCAGGAATCTCCAGATTTGATTAGAAAAAGTATGTCAAATTTCCCGGTTGTTAATTCTGGATTTTCGCTGAAAGATTTCGGAAACATCAAATGTGAAGATCATGACCTAGAATCAACTCAGAATTTATTAGCGGGAAAAGTTTCGAAAGTATTATCAAAACAAGGGAAATCTGTTGTTTTAGGTGGAGGACACGAGGTTACTTTTGCACATTATTCTGGAATCAAAAAAGCTTTTCCCAAACAAAAAATAGGAATCATTAATTTCGATGCACATTTTGATAACCGTGAACCAGAAAACGGATTAGCAAGTTCTGGAACAGGTTTTTGGCAAATTGCTCAGGCAGGCGAGATTCATTCTTTACATATAGGGATTCAAAAAAATAGTAATACTCAAAAATTATTCGAAATTGCAGATAATTTCGGAATGAAATATATTTTAGCTGACGAAATTTACTCTGAAAATATTCCGAATATGATGTTCACAATCAACTCGTTTTTAGAAGATGTGGATGTGGTTTACGTTACGATTTGTATGGATGTTTTCAATGCGTCCATTGCGCCTGGCGTCAGCGCACCTGCTTATAACGGGATTTTTGCTGACCGTCAATTTATGCAGATTTACCGTCAAATTTTATCATCAAAAAAAACCAAAGCATTGGATGTGGCTGAAGTTAATCCCAATTTTGATATACAGGAAAGAACCGCAAGATTAGCCGCAAGTCTTGTGAACGAATGGTTTATGATTTAGATTATGAAGAGAGACAGTATCATTTTTGACTTAGACGGAACACTTTGGAACGCTTCGGAAACCGTTGTCAGAGCTTTTAACGACAGCATTCAAACGATTGGATTTGATATCAATATAACGTCTCAGACCGTTAGAGATTTTTCTGGGATGAAAATGGACGATATTTTTACACAGTATTTCAGTTTTGTTCCCAAAGGAAAACTAGAAGAATTCGAAATAATTTATGCTAATAAAGAAAGTCAATATCTTAAATATTCTGGTGGCGAATTATTTCCAAAAGTCAAAGAAACATTGGAAAAATTAGCAGAAAATTATCGACTTTTCATTGTCAGTAATTGTATGAAAGGTTATATCGAAAACTTCATCGAGTTTTTTAGTTTTGAAAATTTGTTTGAAGATTTCGAATGTTTCGGTAACTATGGTTTGCCAAAAGATAAGAACATCAGACTCATTGTGGAACGAAATAATCTACAAAATCCAGTTTATGTTGGCGATACTATTTGGGACAAAGAATCTTCTGAGAAAGCTGGTGTTGACTTTATTTATGCAGCGTATGGTTTTGGAAAAATAGAAAATCCAAAAATTCAGATTCAAAACTTCGAAGATTTAATTACATTAGAATTTTAAAAATAAAAAAAGCCTTATCAAATTTTGACAAGACTTTAATTGTTATAAATCTTTGAAGATTATTTAAACTCAATCGGAAATTTAACTTGAGAATTATCCCAACCAGCGTATAAATCTGCTCCCGATTTTGTCTGTACAAATGTCACAGAAAAATATTCGATTGGAGAAGCTGTTTTCTCAACTGGCACATTAAATCTCACAACATCTTTACTTTTGTCGTAGAAATACGCTCCCCATTTATCAGTGTCAGAATTTAAAATAATCGTCCATTCTTTTTCAAACGGAATTGCGAAAATACTGTAAGTTCCAGCAGGAATTTCTTTTCCACCTATTTTTACAGGAGAATAAAATCTGATCTCAGAATTTTCATTCGCCCCGAATCTCCAGATTTCTCCATACTTAATAAGGTTTCCAAAAACAACTCTGTTTTTTTTCTGAGGACGAGAGTATTCTAGCTTCACTTTCGGAGTTTCCGTTTTGGATGAAGTCACTTGAAGTGGATAATAAACTGCATCCATTGGACTTACGTCAACTGACATATAATTCAGTTTTGTTGGGTCAATTTTCGCTTGAGAAAATGTGCTAACTCCTACTAATAAAGAAGCGGCGATGATTAGGTTTTTCATATTATATTTTAATTTTCAATAACTTTTCTATGGCTTTGTCCAATGTTTCCTGTTCTTTTGCAAAACAAAAACGAATCACTTTTTCATCAGTTTTATCTTTGTAAAATGCAGAAAACGGGATAGTTGCAACTTTGTATTCTTTGGTTAGCCAGTAGCAAAAATCCTTGTCTTGCTTATCAGAAATTGCGCCAAAATTAGCAGATAAAAAATAAGTTCCTTCACAATCTAATAATTGAAAAGGCGTTTTTTTTAAAGCATTTTTAAGATAATCTCTTTTTGTTTGGAAAAATGTTGATATTGATTTGAAATCATCAACATTCTGCAAATATTTAGAAATTGCAAATTGTGCTGGCGTATTCACACAAAACACATTGAACTGATGGACTTTTCTAAATTCATTCATCAAATCCGAAGGCGCACAGACATAACCGATTTTCCAACCTGTGATATGCAACAACTTTCCAAAAGAACCAACAACAAAAGTTCTTTCTTTCAGTTCAGGATATTTGGCTAATGTCAGATGAGGTTTTTCATCGAAAGTGATGCTTTCATAAACTTCATCACTTAGAATAATGATGTCTGTATTTTTTACAATCGAAATCAGTTCATCAATATCTTTTTGTTTCAGGATTTTTCCGGAAGGATTATTCGGGTTGTTTATGATAATCATCTTGGTTTTTTCGGAAACCAGATTTTTGACTTCGTCCCAATTGATTTTATAATCAGGATAAAGCATTTTGACGTTTTTTACGATTCCGCCATTCAAAATAATTGCAGGTTCGTAACAATCGTAAGCCGGTTCGAAAATAATGACTTCATCATCTTTTTTTACAAAAGAAGAAATGATTGTGAAAATTCCTTGAGTTGCTCCAGCAGTTATATTAATCTCAGAATCCGGATGATAATCAACTTGATATTGAAGATTGAATTTCCTTGAAATCCCTTCTCTTAATTCTTTGATTCCAAACAAAGGTGCATATTGATTCTGTCCTTGTTTTGCAAAATCTCCGAGAAATTTGATTAAATTTTCATCAGGCTGATAATCTGGAAATCCTTGAGAAAGATTGACTGCGTTTTCCTGTTGTGCTAATAAGCTCATCTCTGTGAAAATCGTCGTTTTCACATCAGGAAGTTTGGATTTTGGTAATTTGAATGCCATTCTGACTGTAAAAATAAATAATTATTACTTTAAAAAATCAAAACCTTTGAGAATATTTTTACACGCCACGAACGCAAAGTTTTATTATAATTATTGAAAATATTTTAAGATTCGCAAAGGCACTTCGTTCAGTAATTATTTTTACTTTGCTAAATTTTACACCTTTGCGAACCTTAAAGCAATTGGCTATTTATAAAAATCTTTGCGGGCTTTTGGTTTAAATCAAGATAATGATTTCGTAAATTTGCAAAAATTTTTTGTTGAAACGTCTTATTTCTATCGTCGGAACTACAGGAATCGGGAAAACAAGATTGGCAATCGATTTGGCTAATCATCTCGATACAGAAATTATTTCCTGTGACTCTCGCCAATTTTATAAAGAAATGAGAATTGGAACTGCAATGCCGACTGACGAGGAATTAGCAGAAGCAAAACATCATTTTGTTGGTAATCTTAGCGTCAACGATTATTATTCGATAGGACTTTTTGAAGAGGAAGCTCTGCAGAAACTCGACGAAATTTTCACCAAGAAAGATGTTGCAATAATGGTTGGCGGAAGCGGGATGTATGAGAAAGCCGTAGTAGAAGGGATGAATGATTTGCCAGTAGCTGATGAAGAAAATCAACAAAAACTGATTTCGATTTTTGAAAATGAAGGCATCGAAGTTCTACAAAAAATGTTGGAGGAATTAGACCCAGAATATTTTTCGATCGTAGATAAAGATAATCCTAGACGATTATTTCGCGCCATTGACATCATTTGGCAAACCAATAAAACTTACACCGAAAATCTTAGTACACCAAAAACCAAAAGAAATTTTGAAACCATTAGAATTGGAATTGATGCACCAAGAGAAGTGATTTATGAAAGAATCAATCTTCGTGTTGATAAAATGATGGAAAATGGTTTGCTGGAAGAAGCTAGAGGTTTAATTGCTCACCGAGATAAAGTGGCTTTGCAGACCGTTGGTTACTCAGAGTTATTCCGATATTTTGATGGAGAATGGGATTTGGATTTTGCAATTGAGGAAATCAAAAAAAATTCCCGACGATACGCCAAACGCCAAACAACGTGGAATAGAAAGTTGCAAAACGTAAATTGGGTCAACTATAATAATTCTCTGCAAGAAGCATTATCTTTGCTGAATAAATTAGATTAAAAATTATAACGATGTCAAACACACCTTCGAATATGCTGGCTTTAGGAACAAAAGCTCCGGATTTTAAACTTCCAAATCCGTCAAAAAATAATGAGTTACAAAGTCTTGAATCTTTGAAAGGAAAGAAAGGAACTTTGGTTGTTTTTATGTGTAACCATTGTCCATTTGTTCTTCACATCATCGATAAATTAGAAGAATTGTACGAAGATTACAAATCTCAAGGAATAGAATTTATTGCCATTAATTCTAATGATGTAGATAGATATCCAGCAGATTCTCCAGAGATGATGGTTGATTTTGTTGATGAAAGAAATATCCAATTTCCTTATTTATATGACGAATCTCAAGATGTTGCAAAATCTTTTGAAGCCGCTTGTACACCAGATTTTTATTTCTTCGATGAAAATCTGAGTTTGATTTATCGTGGTCAAATGGATGATTCTCGTCCGGGAAATCAAAAAGAAATTACAGGCGAGGATTTAATAATCGCTTTCGAAAATCTTTTAGCAGGAGCCGAGCAGGAAGATTTTCAGAAGCCAAGTTTGGGTTGCAATATCAAATGGAAATAAAAACAAAACTCCGGAAAGTAATTTCCGGAGTTTCTTTTAATCAAAAAACACTGTCAAATGACAACTAATTTTTTGTAATATAATTTTTCAAAAATCGTTTCTGAGATTCAAAAGCGATCTTGTCCAAATCAAGTTCTGAAGCTTTAATCCAAATCGTTTCAGAGATTTCAGATTCTTCTAACTGGATTTCAAATTTTTCCTCCACTTCATATAGATAGAACAAATCCAAAGTATTGTAATCAATATTTTTATAAGGATAAATATTCGGTTGACTTCCAAGATATTTGAATTCTTTCGGATTGATTTTCAAACCTAATTCTTCATTCAATTCTCTGGAGCAAGTTTCTTCAGAGGTTTCTTTTGGATCTGTAAAACCGCCAGATAAATCCCATTTTCCTTTTCCAGGTTCTTGATTCCGAACTGTGAAAAATAATTCATCCTGATGTTTTATGATTACCGCAACAGCTGCAGCAGTATTATGATATAAAACAAAATCACAATTGCCACAACTAAATTTGGTAACGTTATTCCATAATAGTTTTTCCTGACCGCATTTTGGGCAGAATTTTAAATTTTCCATTGGATAAATTTAAAGAAAAAACTTAAGCTATATTTCTATTTCTTGGGTGGAAATTTAAAATAACATCTCTCAGTTCTTCCGTTTTCAGATGGGTATATACTTGAGTAGTCGTGATGCTGCTGTGCCCCAACATCTCTTGAATAAACCTCAAATCCGCACCATTTTGTAACAAATGCGTTGCAAAAGAATGTCTGAAAGTATGCGGAGAAATGCTTTTGTTAATTCCCGCTTTCTGAGTCAATTCTTTGATGATGATGAAAACAATCACTCTGGACATATTGTTTCCTCTTGTATTCAGGAAAACAATATCTTCATGTTTTTTATTGACTTTGATCTTTTTTCTAACATTTTGTATGTAGTCCTGAAGATATTCTGCAGTAGAATTTGCAAGAGGAACCAACCTGGTTTTCTCACCTTTACCTTCTACAATAATAAATCCTTCTTTGAAGTTGATGTTAGAAATTTTCAAATCTACCAATTCTGAAACGCGAAGTCCACAACCGTACAATACCTCCAGAATGCATTGGTTTCTTTGTCCAATGTCTGTTTTTTTATCAATACTGTTGATGATTTTGTCGATGTCATCCATACTCAAAGTATCAGGAAGATAAAGTCCCAATTTTGGACCTTCTAAAAGTGAAGAAGGATTGTCTTCTCTGTATTCTTCTTCCAAAAGAAATTTGAAAAAAGCCTTGATGGAAGAGATTCCTCTTGCTTGTGAACGTTCGCTGATTTTTTTTTTAGAAAGTTGATAGATGAATTCTTGTAGGTTTTCGTAAGAAATGTCGTGCGGAGAAACCTCTTCTAATTCTGTAGTTGCAAAGCTTTCCAGCTTTTTGATGTCTCTTACGTAAGCGTCTAATGTGTTGTCAGAGAAGCTTTTCTCAAATTTTAGAAAATTTGAGAAATCTGTAATTTTTTCGGACCAATTCATATTTGTGTTTTTTTTTAATTGTTTTGTAAAATATAATATTTATCTCATAAGATATACAATTCTTGTTCTGTAATGTTTAAAATATCAATTCCTGCGTTTTTTAAAAATTCTAATCCACTGTCGTCAGAATAACCGGTCATATAAACCACTTTTTCGATCCCGGATTGTAATATCAATTTACTGCATTCTTTGCATGGAGACATTGTTATGTATAACGTTGCACCTTTGCAAGATTGTGTGCTGCTAGCTATTTTTAATATAGCGTTGGCTTCTGCGTGAAGGACAAACCAGTTGGTTTTTCCATCTTCGTCTTCACAATTATTCTCGAAGCCAGAAGGTGTTCCGTTGTATCCGTCAGAAATTATCATTCTGTCTTTTACAATGAGCGCACCTACTTTTTTTCTCTTACAATAAGACAGATTTGCCCATTCAGACGCCATCTTAAGATAAGCAATATCGAATTTGTTATAATGCATTCTTCTAATTTAGTTGAAGGAAGGCTTTCTTTTTTCCAGAAAAGCTGAGACTCCTTCTTTAAAATCCTCTCCTGAGAATAATTCTCCAAAAGAATCAATCTCAGTTTCCATTCCATTTTCTTTGTCACTTGTATTCACTGCTTTTATAGCTTTTGCAATGCCTAATGGCGAATTTTTCACAATCTGCTCAGCTAATTCCTGAGTTTTTGCAAGCAATTCTTCCAAAGAAAAAACTTCATTCACCAAACCAATGGATTTGGCTTTTTCAGCAGTAATCATTTTTGCTGAAAAAATCATTTCATTAGCCAAACCTTTTCCTATCAATTTTGGCAATCTCTGGGTTCCTCCATAACCAGGAATCAATCCTAAAGTTACTTCTGGTAAACCTAATTTTGCATTTTCCGAAGCGTATCGTATGTGGCAAGATAATGCCAATTCTAATCCTCCACCTAAAGCAAAACCATTGATTGCTGCAATCACGGGTTTGTTCAAATCTTCTATTTTTTGAAAAACCAAATGTCCCCTTTTTGATAGTTCTTTTGCTTTTTCTGAGCTGTAGGTAGAAAATTCTTTGATATCTGCACCAGCCACGAAAGATTTTTCTCCACTTCCTGTAACAATCACACAGTTTACATTTTTATCAGAAGCCAAATTATCAAACACATTTTCCAAGTCATTAAAAACTTGAGCGTTCAAAGCATTTAAGCTTTCAGGTCTGTTGATTGTTACAACTGCAATTTTTTTGTCTATCGTTAATTTTATACTTTCGTAATTCATTTCAAAAAGAAGATTTTGATTAATTCTAAAATGATTTAGAAAACTAATTTAGAAATTCCTGCAATATAAACAAAATATTAATGAATAATTAATATTTCTATTTTTCATTTTTTAACCTTTGTAAATTATAATAATGAAAACTTTTTACAAAATAACACAGTTTGTCTTTAAAACATACATGTTGTTGCTGACTGTATTTGTAATTTCTTGTGGAAGTCGTAACTCATCCAACGGAAGTTTTGGTTACAAATCCACATCTGTATCCTATTATGCTAATAAATTTGATGGCAAAAAGACGGCAAGTGGCGAAACTTACAAACATTCTAAAATGACAGGTGCTCACAAGTCACTTTCATTTGGAACAAGAGTAGAAATCGTGAATGTTGAGAATGATAAATCGGTTATCATTACGGTAAATGACAGAGGCCCGCTGAAGCCTTCCAGAGAATTTGATTTGAGCCAAGGTGCTTTCAAGAAAATTTCAAATCTAAATGCCGGAATTTTAAAAGTAAAATATCGAATCCTTAAATAATATCGAATTTTTTTATATGTGATAAATGTTAAGAAATGATTCATCACATAATATTTTAAAAATGTTTAAATTTGCATAGCTTTTTAAAAGCAAACAAAATAAAAATCTTAAAAAATAACATCAAGACAATGAGTTACATTTCATTTATCGAAGCAAGACAAATTTTAGATTCTAGAGGGAATCCTACAATAGAAGTAGATGTTTTCACAGAAAGTGGAGCAATGGGACGTGCAGCTGTACCTTCTGGTGCATCTACAGGAGAGCACGAAGCGGTAGAGTTGAGAGACGGAGCGCCAGAATTCTTAGGGAAAGGTGTTTTGAAGGCGGTAGAAAATGTGAAAGAAGTTATCGCTCCAGAATTGATAGGATTACCAGTTTTCGAACAAAATTTGATTGATGCTGTGATGATTGACCTTGATGGAACTTCTAACAAAGGAAAATTGGGAGCCAATGCCATCTTAGGTGTTTCTTTGGCGGCTGCAAAAGCTGCTGCTGCTGAATTGAGAATGCCTCTTTATAAATATGTTGGTGGTGTAAATGCAAATACACTTCCTGTTCCAATGATGAACGTTATCAACGGGGGTTCTCACTCAGATGCGCCAATCGCTTTCCAGGAATTTATGGTTATGCCGGTAAAAGCAGATTCTTTCTCTCATGCTTTGAGAAAAGGAACTGAGATTTTCCACAGCTTGAAGTCTATTCTTCACGGTAGAGGTCTTTCTACTGCGGTAGGTGACGAAGGTGGATTTGCTCCAACTTTTACAGGAACAGAAGATGCTTTGGATACTTTGCTACAAGCTATAGAGAAGGCCGGTTACAAGCCAGGTGATGATGTAATGATTGCTTTGGATTGTGCCGCTTCAGAATTTTATAAAGACGGAGTTTACGATTACAGAAAATTCCAAACTCCAGATGCGCCAGTATTCTCTAGCAGCGAACAAGTTTCTTACCTTGCTGAATTGGCAAACAAATATCCAATTATCTCTATCGAAGATGGTATGCAAGAAAATGACTGGGCAGGTTGGAAAGAACTGACGGATAAAATTGGAGACAGAGTTCAGCTAGTTGGTGACGATTTATTCGTAACGAATGTTGAAAGATTGTCTAGAGGTATCAAAGAAAATACAGCAAACTCAATCCTTGTAAAAGTTAACCAAATTGGTTCTCTTTCTGAAACTATGGCTGCTGTACAAATGGCTCAACAAAACAGATATACAACTGTAATGTCTCACAGATCTGGTGAAACTGAAGATGCTACAATCGCTGATTTGGCAGTTGCACAAAACTGTGGACAAATCAAAACTGGTTCTGCGTCTAGATCTGATAGAATGGCGAAGTACAACCAATTATTGAGAATTGAAGAAGCTCTTGGAGAGACTGCAATTTTCCCTGGTTTGGAAGCATTTAAAATCAAAAGATAAGATTTAACAAAAATTTATAATTTAAAGCATCTGGAGTTTTTCAGGTGCTTTTTGTTTTTTATTTATTTGAAAATCAATTTGTTAATTTTTTGATTTTTCTTTAAATAATTATTTTTTTTATTCAATTATTGCTATTAATAGAATCGATTGTAAGATATGACTTTTGTCAGTTGACCATTCGCAAGTAAAGTACTATATTTAGCAGATAAAATTATTTATAAAATGTCAGACAATAAAGTTATATTAAATTACGACGGGAAAAGCTTTGAATATCCAATCGTAGATAGTACTATCGGAGACAGAGGAATTGATATTTCCAAACTGAGAGACCAAACAGGTTTAATTACTATGGATCTTGGTTACAAAAACACAGGTGCTACAATCAGTGAAATTACATACTTAGATGGTGATCAGGGTGAACTATTCTACAGAGGTTATCCAATAGAGCAGATTGCTGAGAAATCTAATTTTACGGAAGTAATGTATCTTTTGCTTCACGGAGAATTACCTACTAATGAGCAGTTTAATACCTTCAACAGTAACATCAAAAAATATAACTTCGTAGCAGAAGAGATGAAAAAAATCATCGATGCGTTTCCTCGTTCTGCGCATCCAATGGGAGTTTTGTCTACTTTAACTTCAGCTTTAACGGCATTCAACCCTAAAGCAGTAAATGTAAACTCTAAAGAGGAAATGGATATAGCTGCTGAATTGTTGATTGCAAAATTTGCACATCTAGCTGCTTGGACGTACAGAAAAACTTTAGGTCTTCCGCTTAATCACGGAGATAATAGCCTAAGCTATGTTGAAAATTTCTACAAAATGGCGTTCAGATTACCAAATGAAGAATTCGAAATGAATCCTGTGGTAATCGATGCATTAGATAAATTATTAATCCTACACGCAGATCACGAGCAAAACTGTTCTACTTCTACAGTAAGAATGGTAGGTTCTGCTCATACAGGTCTTTTCTCATCAGTTTCTGCTGGTATTTCTGCGCTTTGGGGTCCACTTCACGGAGGGGCTAATCAAGCAGTTATCGAAATGCTTGAGTTAATTGAAAAAGACGGTGGTGATGTAAACAAGTGGGTAGCTAAAGCTAAAGATAAAAACGATAGCTTCAGATTAATGGGCTTCGGACACAGAGTTTACAAAAACTTTGATCCAAGAGCAAAAATCATCAAAAAAGCGGCTGACGATTTATTAGAGGCATTAGGAATCCAGGATAAAGCTTTGGACATTGCAATGCAGTTGGAAAAAGTAGCTTTGGAGGACGCTTATTTCATCGAAAGAAAATTATATCCAAACGTAGATTTCTATTCTGGAATTATCTACAGAGCATTAGGAATTCCTACAGAAATGTTCACAGTAATGTTTGCATTAGGAAGATTACCAGGATGGATTGCTCAATGGAAAGAAATGAGATTGAAAGGAGATCCAATCGGAAGACCAAGACAGATCTATCAAGGGGCAGAAAAGCGTGATTACGTGAACATTGCAAACAGATAAAAATTATTGAAAATCAATATAAAATCCTCGAAATGAATTTTTCGGGGATTTTTTTTCGGCATTTTTATAATTTATCTAAAATTTTCTCCAACAATCTCGCTCTGGCAGTTGTTATTAACTAAAATAAAATATTATTGGTTTGAATCGTTTAATTATATTTGCGTGATTCTGAAATTATGAAACTAAATATCAAAAACGAAACAGGAAGGCTGAAATCTGTAGTTTTAGGACAACCAAAATCTAATGGACCAATTCCTACACTTGCAGAAAGTTATGATGCAAAATCTTACAACACGATTGAAAATAATATCTACCCAACAGAGGAAGATATTATATCTGAAATGACAGAGTTCGAAAAAGTGTTGAAGAAATATGATGTTGAGGTTTTTCGTCCCAAAATTATCAAAGATTACAATCAGGTTTTTGCCCGCGATGTAGCCTTTGTGATAGAAGACAAAATGATAATTTCTAATATCATTCCCGACAGAGCAGACGAACAAGAAGCTTACCGACATATCATCGACAAAGTTTCTTGGAGGAATGTGATTAATCTTCCGGAAAAAGCGCACATAGAAGGTGGTGATGTAATTGTTTGGGACGAGTTTCTTTTCATTGGAACAAGCTACAGCCCAGATTACCGAAATCTGAAAACGGCCAGAACCAACGAATATGCCATCGAAATCCTGAAAGAATATTTCCCAAAGAAAAGAATCATCGATCTTGATTTGAAGAAAAATGATACTAAACCTTATGAAGGAATTTTACATTTAGATTGCACTTTCAACCCCATTGGCAAGGACAAATGTGTGATTTACAAAAATGGATTTGTGGATGAGGATGATTATCAATTAGTGATAGATATTTTTGGGGAAGAAAATTGTTTCAATATCAATGACGAAGAGATGTTCCAAATGTTCCCGAATGTTTTCTCAATCGCGCCAGATGTAGTGGTTTCTGACAAGGCTTTCACGAGAATGAACAATCATTTCCGAAACGAATGGGGAATTACCGTCGAGGAAATTCCTTACCGTGAGATTTCTAAAATGGGAGGTTTGCTGAGATGTTCGACGCTTCCGTTGGTTAGAGAGTAGAAGGATTTGAGTATTTGAGAGTGTTGGTGTTTGAGTGTTATTTGATATTTTGTATTTTAGTTTAAAATACAACAGATGTCAACAGTTAAATTTCATCAAGATTTGAAAGTTTTTCAAAAGTCCTTTGATGTTGCAATGCAAATATTTGAACTCTCAAAAACATTTCCAAAAGAAGAAACATATTCTCTCAAAGACCAAATCAGGCGTTCTTCTCGGTCGGTTTCTGCTAATATTAGTGAGGCTTGGGGAAGACGAAAATATGAAAAGTCATTTGTCGCAAAGCTGACAGATTCTGAAGGAGAAGCAAGAGAAACCCAAACTTGGCTTCAGTTTTCATTAGCTTGCAATTACATAAATGAAGAACAATTTAGTAATTTGAATAATCAATATAATGAAGTAATTGGGATGTTGGTAACTATGATGAATCAATCTAATAAATGGTGTTCATTCTCATCAGAAAAATAACTCTCAAATTCTCTCATTCTAAAACCCTCAAACTTATACAATGCAGACTACAGATACAGTTTTGATGATAGAACCAGTTGCTTTCGGATTCAATGAGCAGACGGCGGTTAATAATTATTTTCAGGTTCAACAAGAAGGGAATGTTCAAGATGAAGCTTTGAAAGAATTCAATTCTTTTGTTGAAAAATTGAGAGCGAAAGGCATCAATGTGATTATCATCAAAGATACACTTGAGCCAAAAACGCCAGATTCAATTTTCCCAAATAACTGGGTAAGTTTTCACAGAGACGGAAAAGTGGTTTTATATCCAATGTTTGCAGAAAACAGACGTTTGGAAAGACGGAATGATATTCTTGACCAAATCAAGGAACAATTTAACATCAGCGAAATCATCGATTATTCTGAAATCGAAAAAGACAATAAATTCCTGGAAGGAACAGGAAGTATGATTTTCGATCACGATAACAAGATTGCTTATGGTTCGGTTTCTTTGAGATTGGATGAAGATTTGTTCAGAAAATTCTGCAGTGAATTTGGATTCAAACCTGTGGTTTTTCATTCTTATCAAACCGCTGGCGAAGAAAGATTACCGATTTATCATACCAATGTGATGATGTGTGTCGCGGACAAATTCGTTGTGATTTGTCTGGATTGTATCGATGACGAATTGGAAAGAGAAAAAGTCGTAGAAACCATCAAAAACTCAGGAAAAGAATTGATAGAAATCTCTGAAAACCAAATGCAAAATTTCGCCGGAAATATGCTTCAGGTTCAGAATAATTCGGGAGAGAAGTTCTTAGTAATGAGTCAAAGTGCCTACAAATTTTTGAAGCCGGAACAAGTTTCTACGATTGAGAAATACTGCGAAATTATTTATTCAGATTTAGAAGTGATAGAAACCAATGGCGGTGGAAGTGCAAGATGTATGCTGGCTGAGGTTTTTCTGCCTAAGAAATAAAATGCTATTTTAAATTAACATAAAAAATCCCGAAGAACTTCTTCGGGATTGCTTTTGAAAATAATAATTTGATAAGGAAAATATAATGTAATTATCTGGTGCGGTTTTTAATGTCCTTGTCTGCGCTGCTGATATCTCTTATTTTCTGAACTTTTTTGTTCCCGAAGTTATAAGTGATACTGAAGTTCACACTTTGGTTATATTGATTTTGATTGATATAATTATAGTTTCCACTGGCTTGAGAATTGTCATTAATCACAACTTTATTCGTTTTCAGAAGGTCATAGATTTCAAGTGCAAAAGTCCAGTCGTTCCATACTTTTTTGATGTTGGCATCCAAACTCATTAAAGATTTCAGTTGTCCCAATTCTATCTGCTGATTGTCCACATACCAATAGTTCACGCCTAAAAACCAAGTTTTCTTTTTATCCAGTCTTACAGTGTTGTTGGTTTGTATCAATAAACTATTGGATTTGATTTTGTTCACATAATCTGGAAAAATATCGCCCGTAATCGGGTCTGTATTTAAAAAACCGTTATTGATATTTCTTTGCAATCCGATATTGAAATTGGTTGTCAAATATTGTTTGAAAAAAGATTTTTGCATCCCAATCATTGCAGACATCTCTTGTTTATCTCCGAAATTGGTTCTAATGTAGCGCAGTTCTCGGTCAGTGATTTGATTTCCGTGGACATCCAAAACTGGTTGATTGTTGGCATCCAATCTTACTTTGTCTCTTTGCAAAGGAACTTGTGTAATTGCATTTTTCGTTAATGAGTGATTGATTATCAGGAAGTAAGAACTCTTGAACATATATGTGAACTCATTGGTGTAAACCGAAGACGCTTTCACGAAAGGATTATTCTGCGTATAGTTGACATTGGTAAGATAATTCTTGACAGGATTCAGTTCCCAAAAACTTGGTCTTCTCATTCTACTGGAAAAAGCATACGAAATATTATTCTTGTCGTTAATCGCATAGTTCAAACTCGCATAAGGCAACCAATTATTATAATCTCTTTCAATATTGCTGAAGTCCGAATTGTCCGATTTTCCAACACTGCTCGTCAATTCATATCTAGAACCTATTTTTCCTGAGAATTTATCAGAAAACTTTTTTTCCAAGGTTACATAGAAGCCATAGATATTCTCATCGTAAATAAAATGGTTGGGTGTAGATATAGGGCTGCTGATTGGTTTTCCGTATTGGTCTACCAGATTTCCGTCCTTGTCATAATAATAAGTGTCATTCTTGGTATCGTTGTCGGTTTTTGTTTTGTTAAAGTTTCCTCCGATAGCCACTGTGAAGTCATTTTTTAATTTTTTGATATAATCAACCGTAGATGAGAAATTATTAATAATCTGAGGCGTATTTTGTATAATGATAGTCGAAGGATTGAAAACCTGTCTCGTCAAATCGGTCGTATAAGTTCTGTTGTCTGCATTCTGAAATCTTTTATAATTAAGATAAGCTGCATTCAGATTCAACTTACTTCCGAGTGTGTCTGTCTTCCATTCATAATTAAGGTTTAGGGAGTTGTTGTACGAACGTGAGTTTTCAACATTTTTAGTCAGACTGTATCTTGTTTCTATATTGCCTTTTTCGTTGGGAGCGATAATCGTATTGAATAGATTGGAACCAGAGCCATAGCTTCTGTTTGCCCAAGAATTATAAGTCAAAGCCAAATTACTATTGTCATTCAACTGATAATCAATGTTCAGATAGCCGCCTAAGTTTTTATTAGGATCAGATACCCGTCCTTCTGACTGGTTGCTGGATTTATCATTTCCGTTTCTCAGAATATAATATTGCTCTTGAATATTTTGACTCGTGTTGATGTTGGAACTGATTCCCAACTTATCTTTTCTGTAATTAAGCGAAACGCCTGCATAAGAAGAGTTATAATAGCTTTGGGCGTTTCCCATTCTCATATTTCCGTTCAGTCCGTCGGTCATTTTTTTCTTCAAAACGATGTTGATGATTCCGTCCGAAGATTCAACCTGATATTCACTTCCGGGAAGCGTAATCACTTCAATTTTCTGAATATTTTCTGCGGGTGTATTTTTCAGAAATTGAGTTAATGACTCCGCATCCATATTGGTTTTTCTTCCATTAATGAAAATCACAGCGTTGTTTTTCCCAATGATTTTCAAAGTTTTATCATCCGTGGAAGAAACCAATGGTGTTTGCTTCAAAAGATTGAATGCTGTGTTTCCTTTAGCCACTGGCGATGCGGCAACATCATAAACGAAACGGTCACTTTGTTTTTTGAAAACTTGTTTGGTTAAGCTTACTGCTTCTATGTTTTTTGTTGTCGCTGTATCTTTTTTAGGTGTTTCCTGTGCATAAATCAATCCTGAAAAAAATATTGCTGCCATTAGGATTTTAGTTTTCATAATACGTGGTTTTATTTAGGTAGTTTGTATTTTCTAATAATTTATATTGCAAAGATATATATTAAAATTAGTATTATGCAATACAAAGTAGTAAATAAAATTATTTAATTGTTTTAATTGGTTGATTATCAATATTAAAAATTTAACCGATTTATAAGTAAGACAAGTGGAAGCAGAAATATGTTACATCAGAATCAGTGAAAAAATGAAAAAAGCCACTGCATATTTTGCAATGGCTTCATTATCCGAGATTTCGGACTATAATTTTTAAAGTTTTATTTTATTATTTTGATGAAATTCTAAATCAAAACTGCGTTCGGATTTTCAAATTCTTCATTCTTTTCAAAATGTGAAAGACTCGTCAAAGAACTGGTTGCAATCTGTTCCAAAGCTTCTTCCGTGAAGAAAGCCTGATGTGCCGTAACCAAAACATTTGGAAAACTCATCAATCTTTGGATTGTGTCATCTTCGATAATTGTATGAGAAAGATCTCGGAAAAATAACTTTTCTTCCTGCTCATAAACATCAATTCCGAGATAACCGATGTGTTTGGATTTCAATCCGTGAATTACAGCTTTGGTATCAATCAATCCGCCTCGGCTTGTGTTGATAATCATTACATTTTCCTTCATTTTTTTGATTGAATCCGCATTAATCAAATGACGTGTAGAATCCATCAAAGGACAGTGAAGTGAAACAATATCAGATTCAGAAAGTAATTCTTCTTGAGAAACATATTCAATTCCTAGATTTTTAAGTTCTTGATTTTCTACAATATCATAAGCTAAAACTCGCGCTCCAAATCCTCTTGCAATCTTAGCAAAAGCAGCACCGATGTTTCCAGTTCCCATAACGCCAATTGTTTTCTGATAAAGATTAAATCCCATCAATCCATTCAACGCAAAGTTCTGTTCACGAACTCTATTATAAGCTTTATGGGTTTTTCTATTGAGTGTAAGAATCATCGCCATTGCGTGTTCAGCAACCGCTTCAGGAGAATAAGCAGGAACTCGGCAAACTCTCAAACCAAGACGTTTTGCCGCTTCCAAATCCACATTGTTGAAACCTGCGCAACGCAACGCAATATATTTTACGCCTTTTTTGGCTAGATGTTCGAGAACTTCTGCATCCAGTTTATCATTGACAAAAGCGCAAACAGCTTCTGTGTTTCCGATAAGATTCAGAACGTGTGGACCGAGATGCGTTTCAAAATGATCCAATTCAAAATTGAAATTCTTGTTGATTTTGCCAAAGAATTCTTTGTCGTAAGGCTTGGAGGAGAAGAATGTGATTTTCATATTTTAAAGATATAATGATTTAGTTTTTAACCACAAAAGTCACATAAGATTTATGAAAAAAGGACCAATAAGTTTAATTTGATATTTCCCTTTTTTTCTCTTTTCCATCAATAAAATGTTTAGTATTGATTTTTCTTTTGCAACTTTTGTGGTCTATATATTTTAATTCAAAAAGATAATTTCCCTTGGACAATCATCAGTTGCCTCTATCTTTTCGAGCTAATTTTTTATCAACCCAAATCGTCGCAAAAGGGAAAAAAGCACCCATTAATGCGAAAATGAAATCTTCATCATCCCAATCATAGATTTTTCTAATTACTGGAAGGAATATAAGATATAGTGTGAAAAAAAGTCCATGGATACTCCCAATCGTACTGATGTAAATGATTGCGAAAAGACCCTCTGGCTCAACACGAATCCAAATCATTGCTGAAAATAATAAAAGCCACGAAACAGCTTCTGCAAAGCAAATTTGCTTAAACCATTTGATGAGTTTTTCTTCCGGATATTTTGAGTAATATTTGTCTATAAAGTTCATTAGAGCTACTTATAATATATTCTTAAATTAATTTCAGCTTTTACTGGAAATCCTGAATAGGTTGCGGGTGCAAATATTGATTTTTCGACAAATTTTCTTAGATTTTTTTCCAAATAGGGTACAAATCTGCTATTTGTAGAATTATAAATATGATGGTGAAAACTGACAATTTTTAATAATTTACCATTCTCATTTAATAAAATAGAAATATCAGATAGTGATTTGTATTTATCCGATGGTTTATAAGGTTGATAATTATCGGGATAAGAAAAAGTTGAAAAAAAAGCTTTATTTAGGTCATCGTTTCCGTACATAAAATCTAAATAACTTCCATTATAAGTCCATTCTAAAAAATCACTGTGCTTAAATATTAAATCTGGATTTTTTTGAACATAATCTGAAACCGATTTTTTTAATAAATTATCTATGAAATCTTTGCCATACTTTTTTTCCGTTTCTTTTGTCATGTATAATTCATAACATTCACCATCATAACCACCGATATCACTTCTCATGTAATAACCTCCCCAACTAATATTATTTTCTCTTAGAATAATTTCTAATTCGCTTGCAGGCAAGAATTCGTCACCGTATGGTGCGGGAATATTCATGTAATATTTATTTATCTCTTTTGAGTCAGAAACTGCTTTCAGTGAATCTTTTTTGCAGTTTTGTCTATAATGCTTTTGACTTTGATCAAGAAATTTTTTATATAGAGAATCACTCTGTCCAAAAAATAGGCTTCCAAAGCATAATAAAAAAATAATAGCTATTATATTCTTCATACCAAATTTCATCTATAGAAATTGCTGCCATCCAAATAATCAAACACTTCTGGCGGTAACATTGGGCGAGTATTTTTACCTTCCTTGATCATATTTCGGATTTCCGTTGCAGACAATTCTATAATCGGTGCTTTGATTAGAGAGATATTTTCGTGCTGTAGATAATCCACTTTTTTTTCTTCATCAAAAATTCTAGGATAAACAATGATATGGTATTTTTCCAAAAGTAACTCGTAGTTTTTCCATTTGTGAAGACTTTTTAGATTGTCTTCACCCATTATCAAAGAGAAAGAATAATCTGGATATTTCTCATTCAGATAAGTCAAAGTATCAATGGTGTAACTTGGAACAGGAAGCGAAAATTCTACATTGGAAGCCCGCATTTTTGGATAATTTTTAATTGCTAATTGAACCATATCCAGACGATTGTGATCTTTCAGTAAAGATTTTTTATCCTTAAAGGGATTTTGTGGACTTACTACAAACCACAATTCTTCCATATCAGAATTCTCCAAAATATAATTTCCAAGAATCAAGTGCCCAATATGAATGGGATTGAATGAGCCGAAAAACAATCCTATTTTTTTCATAAATGCTTATTCTTTATTCGTGAAACTTCACATCTCGTATGTTCAGAAAATGTGAGACATTACCTTTCCAATGATTTTCTTCTATGGTAAATGCCAAATCGAAAGTTTTAGTTTTAAAATCATCTGCAAACTGCCCGAATCGGAAACCAACACATTCTACGTTTCGACCCGTGTTTGGCTGTAAAATATTGAATTTTAAATGTGTACTTTCTTTTCCCATCAATCTTACATAACCATTGACTTTCACATTTTTCAAAACCAAAACTGGTTTCATATTCTGTGGCCCAAATGGCGCTAATTTTCTATGGAAGTTGATGAATTCACGATTCAAATCTTCAGGATTTACAACGCTATCAATATAAATTGTCGGTTCTTTCTGATGATCTTGGATATTATTTTTCACATAATTTTCAAAACGAATTTTGAATTCTTCAAACTTTTCTTTCTCCATAGAAAGTCCTGCAGCAGCCTGATGTCCTCCAAATTTCATAAACAAATCCGAGCAATGTTCCAACGCTTTATGAATATCAAAATCTGAAACAGATCTTGCGGAAGCTACTAATTCGCCATTATTACCTTCGGTAAAAACTAAAGTCGGTTTGAAGTAATTTTCAATCAAACGGGAAGCTACAATGCCAATCACGCCCTTGTTCCAACTTGGATCATAAACGATGGTTGAAAAACATTCGGTTTTTTGTAATTCCAAAGCCTGACTCATCGCAGATTGTGTAATGTTGATATCCATCTCGCGACGTTCATCATTCAGATTAATAATCTCATCAACAATTTGCTGAGCTTGTTTCAAATTGTCAGAAATCATCAATTCTACCGAAGCTTTCGCGTGCGAAATTCTCCCTGCAGCATTGATTTTTGGCGCAATATCAAAAACGATATTCGAGATTTCGAAATGTGCTAATTTTTCTTCAGGAATCAAAAGTCTTAATCCAAATTTTCTTGTTTTTCGAAGGAATTTCAAACCTTGCATTGCCAGAACTCGGTTTTCACCTGTCATCGCAACAATATCAGACGCAATGCTGATTGCTAAAAGATCGGTCAATTCAAAAAGTTCACTTTCCGGGATTTTATAGATTGTATTCAGACCTTGGCAAAGTTTGAAACCAACGCCACAGCCACTTAATTCTTTATAAGGATATCGGCAGTCTTTTCTTTTTGGATCCAGAACAGCAACCGCTTTCGGAAGTTTGTCTCCAGGCAAATGGTGATCACAAATAATGAAATCTACACCAACAGAATTCGCCAAATCAATTTTATCAACAGATTTGATTCCGCAGTCTAAAGCAATAATTAACGAAAAACCATTGTCTTTGGCAAAATGGATTCCTTCATCAGATATCCCGTAACCTTCAACATTTCTATCTGGGATGTAAAAATCAAGGTATTTTTTATCGACAATTTTGCTTAGATAAAGATACATCAGCGCAACAGCCGTTGTTCCATCTACATCATAATCACCATAAACTAGTATTTTTTCGCCATTTTCAATCGCTGTTGCAATGCGTTCTACCGCTTTTTGCATATCAGCCATCAGAAAAGGATTATGGATGTCGGTTCCGTTTGGTTTGAAGAATTCGCGTGCTTTTTGATAATTATTAATCTCCCGCATCACTAGGATTTTGGATTCTAAAGTTCCAAAACCAATCGAAGAAATCAGTCCATCAACAATTTCTTCATCAGGCTCGGTTTTATAAATCCACTTTTGACTCATAGTTACAAAAGTAACGAAAAAAAACGGCTTTGAGAAATTAAAACGCTTGCTAAATCAATAACAACTGTTTCTGTATTTAGAATTATTAATCTCTTATTCTTTGATGATTTTTTTAGTTTCGATTCCAGATTCGGTTTCGATAGAGATAATATAATTTCCTTTTGGAAGAGCAAAAATATCAATTTTTGAAGAATTGTTATTTTCGGTTTTGACTAAAGCTCCAGAAGTATTATACAATTTAACTGATTTTATAGTTTCATTAGATTTAATATTGATAAAATCCGAAGTTGGATTTGGAAATACTTTGACCTCGGTTTTCACAACATCAGAAACTTCAAGATAATCCATATCTTTTACGATGATATTATCAACAATAAAACCGCTTCCGTCATTATCAAATTCGAAATTCAAATCATTCACTCTTACCACTTTGGAGCTTAATGGGGAGGTGTGAACCAATTGATTGTCAAGATAATATTTTATATCTTTTTCAGTAACGTGATCGATTTCAATTTTTAAATTATACCATTTTCCTGGAATCCAGTTTCCGAGCGCTTGAAAATTGAGATCATTATCAGCATAAAAATTTCCACTGATTAAAAAATTAAACCCACCAGCCCAAGAATAAGTGCCATTATTGTTATAATATAATGACAACATATAATATTCTGAACTGTCCAATTTTTCCAATTTTAAATCTGCAGAAACCATAAGTCTTTTATATTCTGGAATTTTTTTGAACAGATAAGTCATATTTTCTGTGTAGGCATTCGTGCTGGTGACTTCCACAGAATTATTGCCGTCTGTTGCTTTTCCAGTAACGACCTGGAAACTGCTGTTGGGAACATTGTCTGTTTTTACCGTCCATTCTTTTTGACCAATAACACTTCCAAGAGTATAACCTTCCGAAGTTTCAAACGAAATTTTCTGCTGTTGAGCCGATAACGAAACTGAAAATAAAGCAATTGCTAAAAAGAATAAAGTTTTCTTCATACATAAATTAAAAGGGAAGCGAATTTAGAAAAATAATTATTAATCTACTTATAATCAATAAAAAACCTTCCGAAAAAATCGAAAGGTTGTATGTGAAAGTCTATAATTTTTGAATCTATTTTGTATGATTCATTGCATTCGCATCGATATTTACACCAAGTCCTTGTGCAACTCTCATTCCTAGTTCAATATTAGCTCGGAAGAAATGACAAAGCTGACGATTGATGATTTCATCTCGTTTTGGTCCATCTATTCCGCTCATATGTCCAACAATATTATTGACCAAAGCTGTTCTCGCTTCTTGATTCAAAGCTTTTGTGTAGAATAAACCTGGTTGTGTATAATGGTCGTCATCATTTTGATTTCTGTTATAATTGGCAACGTGATTATTGTCCAAATCATAGTCAAAAGCTTTATGGGATTCGCTTGGCTCTACATCACTGAAACTGTTTGGATAATAATTTGGTTTGTCTTCATAATTAGAATCATCTGCCATAAAACCACCTCTTTGGAAATTGTTGACAGCAAATGGACATTTGTTAACTTCAAGTTGATGAGAGTTTACGCCTAATCTATATCTGTGTGCATCGGCATAAGAAAACAATCTTCCTTGTAGCATTTTGTCTGGAGAAAAGCTGATTCCATCTACCAAATGACTTGGTGCAAAAGCAGATTGTTCTACGTGAACGAAGTAGTTTCTTGGAACTTCATTCAGCTCCATTACGCCAACTTCCTGTAACGGAAATTCATCTTGGAACCAAACTTTAGTTACATCAAATGGATTCCAACGCCATTCTTTAGCTTGTTGTTCTGTCATTGTTTGGATGTAAAGCGTCCATTTTGGGAAATCTCCTTTTTCAATAGCGGTTACCAAATCTTCCTGAGAAAAATCCGGATTTTCACCTTTCATTTTCGTAGCTTCATCATCAGAAAAATTCTTGATACCTTGTTGTGTTTTGAAGTGAAATTTAACCCAAGTTCTTTCATTGTTTTCATTGATCATAGAAAAAGTATGAGAACCAAATCCGTGCATATGTCTGTATCCGTGAGGAGTTCCTCTGTCTGACATCAAAATTAAAACCTGATGAAGAGATTCTGGATTCAAAGACCAGAAATCCCAAACCATTGTTTTGCTTTTCAAGTTAGTTTTTGGAACACGTTTTTGAGTGTGGATAAAGTCGGGGAATTTTTTTGCGTCCTTGATAAAGAAAACAGGCGTGTTATTTCCTACTAGATCCCAATTTCCGTCTTCTGTGTAGAATTTCAAGGCAAAACCTCTTGGGTCTCTTTCTGTGTCAGCACTTCCCATTTCTCCACCTACAGTAGAAAATCTAGCGAACATTTTGCAGGAATTTCCAACTTTAGAAAACAATTTTGCTCTTGTATATTGGCTAATGTCGTGAGTAACCGTAAAAGTTCCATACGCGCCGGAACCTTTTGCGTGAACAATTCTTTCCGGAATTCTTTCTCTTACGAAATGTGCGAGATTCTCTTGTAAGATAAAATCCTGTAATAAAACCGGACCTCTTGGTCCAACAGTCTGTGAATCCTGATGCTCGTAATAGGGTGAGCCAACGGAATTTGTGAGTTTTTTCTTGTTTTCCATATTTTCTGATTTTATGATTTAATTCATTTGTTGAGAGGCAAAATTCGATAAAAAAACTTATTCATGAAACAAATTAATAAGTATATTTGTAATAGATAAAATTAATTACAAATCGTGAATATCCAACAACTAGAATATCTAATTGCAGTAGATAAATATAAGCATTTTGGTAAAGCTGCACAAGCCTGTTTTATTACTCAACCTACGCTTAGCGCAATGATTCAGAAATTTGAAGATGAGCTTGATGTGAAGGTTTTTGATAGAACAACACACCCGATCAGAACTACAGATGCAGGAGCCGAAGTAATCAAAGAAGCTCAGAAAGTCATCGATTCTGTAAATGAATTGAAGAATAAAGCTAATTTCCTCAACAACATTCTTGCAGGTAAGCTTAACCTCGGGATTATTCCGACTGTTTCAAGTTATGTTCTTCCAAACGAGATTTTTAGTTTCTTAAAAAAGAATCCTCAGATTGAATTGAATATCAAAGAAATGACGACCGAAAGCATCATCAAATCTTTGAAATCTGGTGAATTGGATGCGGGAATTATTTCTACACCTTATTCTGCGGCGGACGAGTTTTATCAGGATTTTCTTTTCAATGAGGAATTGATGCTTTATTCTGCTAATCAAGAAGCTGGTGTGAAAAAAGATTGTTTCGTAGTTCCTGATGACATTGATGTAAATAAAGTTTGGCTTTTGGAAGAAGGAAACTGCCTTAGAACTCAGTTTGAGAATATTTGTCATCTTAAAGAAAATTCTTTGAAACCAAATAACTTAGAGTTTTTAGCTTCCAATATCAATACATTGATTCAAATGGTTGATAAAGTTGGTGGTATTACGATCCTTCCGGAAATGGGAGTTGAGCAGTTGTCGACTGAACAGAAACAAAAAGTTTCCAGATTCATTAAGCCGTTTCCTTTTAGAGAAATCAGTTTAATTTATTATAAACCAACTTATAAGCAAAAAATCATTGATGAGTTGATTTCAGAAATCAGAACATCTATGGAACAGAGGCTTAATTATTATAAGGATCAAGAAAATTACGTCAGCATCAAACCTGAATAAATTCATACTGAATTAATATGAATTGATTTTGAAGTTTAAGATTTACTTTGTAAATTTGCACTCGATTTTTGAATAAACGGAGGAGAACTTTGACTGATTGCAACCTCAATAAAAAATGCTAAAACAGATTTTTCTCTTTTAGTTCCTTTTTTACAATCAGCAGTTTATCCTTAAACAAATTAATATAAAAGGAATTTATTTATGTCTTATTTATTTACGTCCGAATCAGTTTCTGAAGGGCATCCTGATAAAGTTGCAGATCAGATTTCTGATGCGCTTATTGACCATTTCTTGGCTTATGACAAAAACTCAAAAGTAGCTTGTGAAACGTTGGTTACGACTGGTCAAGTAGTTTTGGCAGGTGAAGTCAAGTCTGATGCTTATCTAGATGTACAGCATATTGCGAGAGATGTGATCAACAAAATTGGTTACACGAAAAGCGAATATATGTTCAATGGTGATTCTTGTGGTGTGATTTCTGCAATCCACGAGCAGTCTCCCGATATCAATCAAGGTGTTGACAGAACTTTGGACGAGACTGATTTTGAGGCTAGAGCAAATGCTCAAGGTGCTGGAGATCAAGGGATGATGTTTGGGTACGCCACCAACGAAACTGAAAATTATATGCCTTTGGCTTTGGATCTTGCGCATCAAATTCTAAAAGAATTGGCAGATCTTAGACGAGAAGGAAATGCAATTCCGTACCTGCGTCCAGATGCAAAATCTCAGGTAACAATCGAGTATTCTGATGATCACAAACCTGTAAGAATCGACAGTATTGTTGTTTCTACGCAACACGATGATTTCGGAAGCGAAGATGCGATGCTAGCTAAAATCAAGAAAGATATTATCGAAATTTTAATTCCTAAAGTTAAGGCTAAACAAAAGCCGAAAATTCAGGAATTGTTCAATGGTGATATCAAATATCATATCAACCCAACTGGAAAATTTGTAATCGGTGGTCCTCACGGAGATACAGGTTTAACGGGAAGAAAAATTATCGTTGATACTTACGGTGGAAAAGGTGCTCACGGAGGTGGTGCTTTCTCTGGAAAAGATCCTTCTAAAGTTGACAGAAGTGCAGCTTACGCAACAAGACACATTGCGAAAAACTTAGTTGCTGCAGGTGTTGCAGATGAAGTTTTGGTACAGGTTTCTTATGCGATTGGTGTTGCAGAGCCTTGTGGGCTTTACATTAATACTTATGGAACTTCAAAATTGAATATCAATGATGGAGAATTGGCTAAGAAAGTTCAGCAATTGTTTGACCTTAGACCTTATGCAGTTGAGAAAAACCTTAAATTGAGAAATCCTATCTATATAGAAACTGCAGCTTACGGACATATGGGGAAAGATTATTATGTAGCTGATAAAACCTTCAACAAAGGACAGAAAAACGAATTAACTTTGAAAGATCTAGAATTCTTCACTTGGGAGAAATTGGATCGAGTAGAGGATATCAAAAAAGAATTCGGATTGTAAAATTCGTAATTTTAGAAATCTGGAAACTGCTTTATCTTTTGGTAAAGCAGTTTTTTATTCTAAACTTCTATCTAGAACATAAAAACTCTATAAAATTTTGTGTTCCTTTGCCCCAGTAAAATTTTCAAAATCTCTTTTGTTAATTTTGTCGTATATAATATCAGATAAAAAATGAAATCTAGACTTTACACTATTATATTGTTAATTGCTTTTTGTGGACTTACAAAAGCCCAGGTGACGGTTCATAAAATGTTGAATGTTGGCTACACTTATCAAAATCAAAGTTTTGGGGAAGTTGGTGGAAAGTTACTTTTTCTAAGCAATGATGATGTGATTTTCAGAACTGGAGTTTCTGCTTTAATGGGATCTGCGAATCAGAAATTTGCTATAATGCCAAAAGTTCAAGCCGATTTTCTTTTAAATTTTGAGAAAAATGTAGATTTCTATCATTCTTATTATTTTGTAACCGGAGCAGAAGCTACTAATAAATATATTGCACCAAAAGTTGGTTTTAGTCTTTTTGGGATTGTAGATTTGATGGGAGGTTATGGATTTTCTCTTGATAAAGATGGGATAAATGGGAAAGAACTGAAAGGACTTAATATTAATTTCACAATAAATATACCGTTAGTGCTTATAAAATGATTTAACTTTTTTAATTTTTATGCATCAAATGAAAAGAAATTGAAAGTTTAACAATCCCTTAACATTTTGTTAAATCTTTTTTATTATTTTTACACACCTAAAAATAATGGTGTATAGAAGAAATTTACTCTTAAAAAAATAATAACAGAACCGAAACTGTCAGATTGATTACACTGTAATTGGTGGAAGCATAGGTTCAAATATTTAGGAGTGAATATGAAAACGCAAAACGATAGCCAACTAATCCTACTTTATCAGAACGGAGAGGAAAAAGCCCTTTCAGCACTAATCAATAAGCACAAGAAAGATCTTTTTTCCTTTATCTTTTACAAATTGATGGATGAAGATTTGGCCAATGACATCTTCCAAGATACTTTTATCAAAATTATTATTACGCTAAAAGAAGGCCGCTACAAAGAAGAAAACAAATTCATTCTATGGGCCAAAAGAATCGCTCATAATCTCATCATCGATCATTATAGATTACAATCTAAAAATATTAAAATTTCTGAAACTTCTTACGAGAATGAAGAATTTTCCATCTTCGATATTATCAAAGAACCAGAAAATAATATTGAAGATAAATTAATCGCAAATCAAATAAATGAGGATTTGCTAAAGATGCTTGTGATGTTGCCATACAATCAGCAAGAGGTGATTAAGCTTAGGTTTTTTGATGGTTTAAGTTTCAAAGAGATTGCAGATCATACAGATACGAGTATCAACACAACGCTTGGAAGAGTGAGATATGCACTCATTAATTTGAGAAAAATAATGGATGAACATAAAATTATTTTAACAAAATAATAATAAAGATTTTTTTTTGGCGTTATAGTTGTAAAAGTCAGCCTGTGAAAAAAAACGACACTTTAACAACAAAAGCTTTGATGCCTAAAAAAGAAATAATCGATTTTTTACTGAGTTATTCTAAGAATATCGACACGCTTAAAACTAAAAATAGAAAAACAATTTTGGTTTCTAAAAACTAGAATTTTTTTTGATTTTAATAATTGATTTTTATGACTGAGCTTTCCTACGTGGATCAAAAATGATTAGATTTGTGCCTTATGAAAAACGTAAGGCACATTTTTTTTGATCTCGACAATACACTTTGGGATCACCGCAAGAATGCATATTTGACAATCAAGGAACTGTTCAAAAATCAAGAGATTTCTAAAAAATATGAGATTGATTTTGAAGAATTTCATAGTACTTATCACATCATCAATGAAAAACTTTGGGAACAAATCCGAGATGGAGAAATTGATAAAGAATATCTGAGAAAACATCGTTTTTATGACACATTCTTGAATTTCGGAGTGGATGATGCCAATCTTGCAGATTATTTTGAACACCATTTCTTAGACGAAATTCTGAAATATAATGAGTTGGTTGATGGTGCTTTAGATTTACTCAATTATTTGAAGAATAAAAATTACAAAATGCACATTATTTCCAATGGTTTCCAGGAAGTAACGGAAAGGAAATGTATTTTGTCCGGAATTGCTGATTTTTTTGAAACGATTACCAGCGCAGATTCTGTCAACATCAGAAAACCAAGACCAGAAATTTTTGAATATTCTCTTAATCTTGCAAAAGCTGAAAAAAAAGAAAGTATTCTAATTGGTGATGACTGGATTGCTGATGTGAAAGGCGCACAGAATTTCGGAATTGATATTATTTTCTTCAACGTTTTGGATGAAAATCCATTGGAAGAAGATTTGAAATTCGTCAAGAAATTATCAGAAATCAAACAATATTTATAAAAAAGAAAAGCCTTTCTAATTTGAAAGGCTTTGTTATTGTTTGAAAGTTTTTGAAAATTAAATTCCCAAACTTTCTCTAACTCTTTTGATTGTTTCAGTCGCAATAACTCTGGTTTTTCCTGCTCCTTCTTGCAATTTTGCTTCCAACTCGTCAAGATTGTTCATATAGTAAGTGAAAGTTTCTCTTTCTTTTGCAAATCTTACTAAAATCAAATCCAAAAGTTCTTTTTTCGCGTGTCCATAACCGTAATTTCCAGCCAGATATTTTGCTCTCAATTCTTCGGTTTGCTCAGGCGTTGCAATTAATTCATAGATGGCGAAAATTTTATCTGTTGATGGATCCTTTGGTTCTTCTAAAGTTTTAGAATCACTTTCAATACTCATCACTTGCTTCTTTAATTCCTTTTCTGGTAAGAAGATATTGATAATGTTTCCTCTGGATTTTGACATTTTGTGTCCGTCGATTCCAGGAACGTATTTTGTATTTTCCTGCAATTCTGCTTGAGGTAAAACCAAAACTTCACCCATTTGATTATTGAATCTTGAAGCTACATCACGTGCAATTTCCAAATGTTGCAATTGGTCTTTACCAACAGGTACAACCTCTGCATCGTACAACAAAATATCTGCAGCCATCAAGATTGGATAGGTGAAAAGTCCAGCATTTACGTCTTGTAATCTGTCTGCTTTATCTTTGAAAGAATGAGCCAAAGTCAATCTTTGATAAGGGAAAAAGCACGACAAATGCCAAGACAACTCGCAAGTTTCCGGGATGTCGCTTTGACGGTAAAAAAATGTTTTTTCTGTGTCTAGTCCGCAGGCAAGCCAAGCTGCAGCAATCTCGTAAGTATTTTGTTTAAGCTCTTTTGCATCTTTGATTTGAGTTAAAGAGTGCAGATTGGCAATGAAAAGAAAAGATTCATTTCCTGCTTGTTTTGATAGTTCGATTGCTGGGATGATAGCTCCCAAAAGATTTCCCAAATGTGGGGTTCCGGTGGCTTGTATCCCGGTAAGAATTCTAGACATTTTTTAATTATAATTTGTACAAAAATAGACAAAATTTAGCTTTTATCTCATTTTTAGACATATAAACCTATCAAAAGATGGTGTTGGTAAATCGTAAACATTGAAGGGGTTTTTCTAAGGAATTAAGATTTTTTCTCCACCAAATTTTGGCTCAATATTGAACCAAATATCCAGATAAGCCTTTGCCTTTGCAAGATATTCACGCAAATTGGTTTTCAGTCCGGTATATTTGTTCACATCTTTTGCATTGTATCCAAAAGCTTCTATCCCGAATTTTTGAGCAAGAAAAACCGCTCTTTCATTATGGAATTTCTGTGAAATGAAAATAACTTTGTTCTGTCCAAAAATCTCCTTTGCTCTAACAACAGAATCCAAAGTTCTAAATCCAGCAAAATCCTCGTAGATTTTATCTGCAGGGAGTCCGTTTGCAATGAGGTCAAGTTTCATTTGCTCGGGTTCGTTATAACCTTTTATAGAATTGTCTCCGCTGACGATGATAGATTCTATTTTTCCGGATTTGTATAATTCTGTGGCCGCATCAATTCTGTACTTGAAATAAAGATTGGGATTTCCGTTGCTCAGGCTTTTATTCGTTCCCAAAACTACCGCAGTTTTCACTTTCGGAAGGTCAGAAACCGAGTACGAAATAAAAGAATCGCTTTCTTTTTTAATAGAATAATTGGCGAAAAGAACAAAAAGAAATCCTGCCACCATAAGCAACAGGAATATTTTGATTAAGTTTTTAAATAGTTTCATTTGTGTTTGTTTTATTTTCTAAAAATCCAATCCGTTCGGGAATGCTTTCTTTCTAAAGATATACAAAAATATTGCGCCAAGCGTAATAGAACTGTCTGCAACATTGAAAATATATTTGAAGAATTCAATTCTGTTCCCTCCAAAAATCGGAACCCATTCTGGCCAAGTTGTATCAACCAAAGGGAAATGTAACATATCTACAACACAGCCTTTCATCAAATCCGAATAGCCGTGCCCGAAAGCTGTGAGTTTTGAAATGCCATCGTAGCCTATCCAATTACCAGATTCTGCATCGTAGGAAGTTCCGCTATCGAAAATAACACCGTAGAAAATTCCGTCAAAAACATTGCCTATCGCTCCTGCGAAAATCATTGCCATTGGAATCAGAAGATAATTTGAAGCTCCTTCTTTTATCCATTTTTTGAATAATACAATCATTCCAATTGCCAAAGCTACTCTCAAAATAATTAAAGCATATTTTCCCCAAAGTCCACCGAAATGAAGTCCGTATGCCATTCCGGGATTTTCTACAAAAGTTAGTTTAAACCAAGAGAAAATTTCGACAGAATCATTTTCGAATCTGCTTAAATTAAAATGTGTCTTAACATAAATTTTCGAAGCCTGATCTATTATAAGAATAAGTAAAATAACGAGTATTATAATTGTTCTTTTCTTCATTACAATCCTTTTGGTTTTTGGTTTCTAGTAATTTTTTTGTCTTTTCTGTCGCTGATTTTTTGGATGGTTTTCTGATTATGAAAATTATTTTTTGTGTGAAATTTTTCAAACTCAATTCCCATATCTTTCAAAACACTTTTCAGTGCAGTCAGCTCCATAGAATTTTTTGGATGTACAATGATTGATTCCATTTCTCAATGTTTTTAAATTAATTTTTCTTCAAGAAAAATTTTTGCAAATGTAACTCAAATTACTTATTTCTTAGACAATTCGTCCAGTCTTTTGCGTTCTTTTTCGGACAAATCTGCCAAGCCATTTTTTCCCATTTTGCCAAGGAGTTTGTCTATTTCGTCCTCTCTGTCTTTTCTTTTGGCATTATATTCATCATCAATCGTGTAATATTTGTCTTCAGCTTTGAAGATATTTTTGAATGATTTGTTTTTCATCAATACAAATCCAATCGCCACAACCAAAAATAAAATAATTAAATAAGTCATTTTGTTATAAGAAAAAAGTCCCAATTTCCAATCTTTAGAATCAGAAATTCGGACTTAATATTTTGATAATTAGTAATTTATCTTTGCATGTTTTTAGCTTCTATGCTAAGGGTTGCGTGTGGAACAGCTTTCAATCTATCTTTAGGGATTAGCTTTCCAGTTACTCTACAAACACCATACGTTTTGTTCTCTATGCGGATCAAAGCATGTTTCAAGTCGCGAACAAATTTTTCTTGTCTAGATGCCAAGATGGCATTTTGTTCTTTGCTCAGCGTCTCTGCACCTTCTTCAAACGCTTTGAAGGTTGGTGAAGTGTCATCTGTGCCATTATTTTGATTATTGATAAAACTTTCTTTAATAAGACCAAGATCATTTTCAGCTTTTGAAATTTTATCTTGGATCAGTTTTTTAAATTCCTGAAGTTCAGCATCACTATATCGTAATTTTTCGTCTGCCATTTCCATCGTTATTAATTGTTCAAATTTTTATTTTTTTTGGCTTCACTTAGCAGCCACGCATTTTAAATCAGCAAGAATAAAGATAAAATTTGAATTAATTCTGGTAATACTTTCAATTAATAAATTCTTAACAAAAAATAAATATTGATTATTTTTTCTCGATTTTTACTCGGAATTGTTCTTCATCTATCTCTATTTCATCGTAATTTGAAAGTGAATTTACAAATTCTATTTTATCCGACAATACTTCTGCAGAAATATATGCATCATTGTTTATAAATTCTTCTTTGTAAGGGCAAGATTCTTCCAATTGGATTGAAATTCTGTCCGTTAATTCAAAATCTTTGTCTTTTCTAAGGTTTTGAACTCTGTTGATGAACTCTCTCGCAACTCCTTCTGCTTTCAATTCATCCGTCAATACCAAATCTAATGCCACAGTTGTTTTTCCTTCGCTTGCAACAGTCCATCCTGGGATATCTTTTGTGGAAATCTCCACATCTTCTACCGTAATTTCGTATCCTGCAACGTCTGCTTTTCCTGATTTTTCAAGCTCAGAAATCTGTTCAGACGTGAAGTTTGAAATCTCTCCAGCCACGGTTTTCATATCTTTTCCTAATCTCGCACCAAGGGTTTTGAAATTCGGTTTTATCTGTTTTACAATAAGATGCGATGCTTCTTCTGCATTAATCAATTGCAATTCTTTCACATTAACTTCTTGTTTGATGAGTTCAGAAACTGCCAAAATTTGCTCTTCCGTTTTCTTATCCAAAACAGGAATCATCACTTTCTGAAGTGGCTGACGAACTTTTATATTTTCTTTTTTTCTTAATGAAAAAACCATCGAAGTTATCTGCTGGGCCAAATGGGTTTTCTCCACCAAATCTTGGTCAATCAAACTTTCATCTGCAATTGGGAAATCTGTCAAGTGAACAGAGTTTACCAAATCTCTTCCGGTTACTTTATTCAAATCCTGGAACAATTGGTCCATAAAGAATGGTGCAATTGGCGCTGAAAGTTTAGCAATAGTTTCAAGGCAAGTATATAAAGTCTGGTAAGCAGAGATTTTGTCATCAGAATAATCGCCTTTCCAGAAACGTCTTCTGCACAATCTTACGTACCAGTTAGACAAGTTGTCATTTACAAAAGTATTGATTGCTCTTGATGCTTTTGTCGGTTCGTAATCTTCGTAGAAAGATTTTACTTCTTTGATTAATAAGTTTAATTCAGATAAAATCCATCTATCGATTTCCGGACGGTTTTCTACATTACTTTCAAGATATTTGAATCCATCAACATTCGCATATAAAGCGAAGAAAGAATAGGTGTTATAAAGTGTTCCGAAGAATTTTCTTCTCACTTCATCAATGCCTTCAATATCGAATTTCAGGTTTTCCCAAGGATTCGCATTGGAAATCATATACCAACGCGTTGCATCCGGTCCGTAGACTGAAAGCGTTTCGAATGGGTCAACTGCATTTCCAAGACGTTTAGACATTTTTTGCCCGTTTTTGTCAAGAACCAAACCATTTGACACTACATTTTTATAAGCAACAGAGTCAAAAACTGTAGTCGCAATTGCGTGTAAAGTATAAAACCATCCACGAGTCTGGTCAACGCCTTCCGCGATGAAATCTGCTGGGAACGCTTTGTTGTTGTCAACTTGCTCTTTGTTTTCGAAAGGGTAGTGCAACTGTGCATAAGGCATCGAGCCTGAATCGAACCAAACATCAATCAAATCGCTTTCACGCTTCATCGGTTTTCCGGAACCTGAAACCAAAGTGATTTGGTCAACAATATTTTTGTGAAGGTCAACCAATGCATAATTTTCCTCAGACATATTTCCAATCTCGAAACCTTTGAAAGGATTTTCTTTTTGAAAACCAGCTTTTATTGATTTTTCGATTTCGTTGTATAATTCCTCAACAGAACCGATTAAAACTTCTTCTTTTTTATCATCTGTTCTCCAGATTGGCAAAGGAATTCCCCAATATCTTGAACGGGAAAGATTCCAGTCGTTGGCGTTTTTCAACCAGTTTCCAAAACGTCCTTCTCCAGTAGATTTAGGTTTCCAGTTGATGGTTTCATTCAAATCGAACATTCTGTCTTTTACATCAGTCACTTTGATGAACCAAGAATCTAATGGATAATATAACAAAGGCTCATCTGTTCTCCAACTGTGCGGATAACTGTGAACATATTTTTCAACCTTGAAAGCTTTGTTTTCTTTTCTAAGTTTAAGTGCAATTCTCTCATCAACAGATAAATAAACTTTTAAATCTGCGATAATTGATTTTAAATTTTCTTTCTGAATATTGAATTCAATATTCTTTTCTTCTTCATTAAGATATTCAGACTTCACATATTCATTCGCAAAACCATAGATTTCATCATTAACAACAGATAAGAATCGACCTTGCAAATCTACCAATGGCACTGGATTTCCGTTCTCATCCAAAACCAACATTGGCGGAACTTCTGGCGAAGCTTCTTTTGCAACTTTCGCATCATCCGCACCGAAAGTTGGAGCAGTGTGAACGATTCCCGTTCCGTCTTCTGTTGTAACGAAATCTCCAGAAATTACTCTAAACGCATTTTCCGGATTTTGATAAGGTTTTGCGTAATCTAAAAGTTGCTCATATTTAATTCCAACCAAATCCGAACCTTTGAATTCGGCTAAAATCTGATAAGGAATGGTTTTGCTTTCAGATGTGTAATTAGTGAAATCTTCGTCAGTTCCTTCAACATATTTCTTTCCGAATTGTTTTCCTGTTAAAGCTTTTGCTAGAACAATATTAATCGGTTCAAAAGTATATTGATTGAAAGTCTTTACTAATACATAATCGATTTTTGGTCCAACAGTCAAAGCGGTGTTTGATGGCAAAGTCCAAGGCGTCGTTGTCCACGCCAGGAAATGAACATCTCCAAAACCTTGTAAAAAGGAAGGCAAAGTTTCTGGCAAAGTTTTGAATTGTGCAACAACAGTAGTATCTGTCACATCACGGTAAGCGCCAGGTTGATTTACTTCGTGAGAAGATAATCCAGTTCCTGCTTTCGGAGAATAAGGTTGGATGGTGTAACCTTTGTAGATAAGACCTTTGTCATACATTTGCTTCAAAAGCCACCAAACGGTTTCCATATATTTTGGTTTATAAGTCACGTATGGATTTTCCATATCAACCCAATAACCAATTTTTTCGGTCATATCGTTCCAAACGTCGGTGTAACGCATCACGGCGTTTTTACAAGCTTCGTTGTATTCCTCGATTGTGATTTTTTTTCCGATATCTTCTTTGGTGATTCCCAATTCTTTTTCAACCCCCAATTCTACAGGAAGTCCGTGCGTGTCCCAACCTGCTTTACGGAAAACTTGTTTCCCATTTTGAGTCTGGAAACGACAAAAAATATCCTTAATTGCTCTCGCCATCACGTGGTGAATTCCAGGCATTCCGTTGGCGGAAGGCGGTCCTTCATAAAAAACAAACTCCGGTTTTCCTTCGCGGAGTTCTACGGATTTTTTGAAAGTGTCGTTATTTTTCCAGAATTCTGCAATGTTTTTAGCAGTTTCGGTAAGGCTAAGATTTTTATATTCGGTAAACTTGCTCATTTTTAATGTGTCAAATCTGTTTCTTGTAGATTAAGTTTGCGAATTTAGTGATTTTTGTCGATTTTTAGCACATCTTTTGAGTGGTTTTTGAATGTTAAAAACTTCAAATTCAGAATCATAAAATTGTATTATGTTTTATAAATTTGTGTCATAAAATTACATCCTTGGAACTATACCCAATTATTGAAAAATCCGATTTAAATTCAATCAAAAGCTTTCAGGAAGGCAAGTTGAGAGAACTTTTAGGTTATCTGGAAAATCATTCGCCTTATTATCAGAAACTTTTCAAAGAAAATAATATCGATATCAGTCGTATTAATTTTTTAGAAGATTTACAGAAAATCCCAACGACTTCTAAAAATGACATTCAACAGAATAATGATGATTTTTTCTGTGTTCCACAAAGTGAAATTGTCGATTACAGCACAACTTCCGGAACTTTGGGTGATCCTGTAACTTTTGGTTTGTCGGATAAAGATTTGGAAAGATTAGCTTATAATGAGGCAATTTCCTTTGCTTGTGCAGGCGTTCAGAAAGGCGATGTTGTACAGATGATGACGACTATCGATAAAAGATTTATGGCAGGTTTGGCTTATTTTCTTGGACTTAGAAAAATGGGAGTTAGTGTTGTAAGAATGGGACCTGGAATTCCGGAACTTCAGTGGGATTCGATTTTCAGATACAAGCCAAAATATTTGATTACTGTTCCGTCTTTTCTTTTGAAAATGATAGATTACGCTGAGAAACATCATATTGATTATAAAAACTCCAGTGTTTATGGCGCAATTTGTATTGGAGAAGGCCTCAAAAATCAGGATTTTACAGATAATATTTTGTCTCGGAAAATCAAGGAAAGATGGGATATTCAATTATTCTCGACTTACGCTTCTACGGAAATGAGCACTGCTTTCACGGAATGCGAATTCCAAGTTGGAGGACATCATCATCCAGAATTGATCATTACAGAAATTCTTGATGAAAACGAAAATCCTGTACAAGAAGGAGAAAGCGGAGAGCTGACAATTACAACTTTGGGAGTTGAAGCACTTCCATTATTGAGATTCAAAACCGGAGATTTAGTCAAAGCGCATTACGAACCTTGTAAATGTGGACGAAATACTATGCGATTAAGTCCAGTTATCGGAAGAAAACAACAGATGATAAAATACAAAGGAACAACGCTCTATCCGCCAGCGATGAATGATATCCTGAATGATTTTAGTAATATTCTTTGTTATCAAATCGTCATTCAGTCAGATGAAATTGGCTTGGACGAAATTATTATCAAACTAAGTACGGACAGTGGTGAAGAGAGTTTTGTAAATGAAGTAAGAGATCATTTCCGTGCAAAACTGAGAGTCAGTCCAAAAATTGAAGTTATGGATTTTGAAGTATTGTCGAAAAATGTTTTTAATCCAAACAGCAGAAAACCGATTAATTTTATAGATTTACGACCATAAAAATTATACATAAAAAAACTATGAAAAAACTCTTATTACTAGGATTGGTATCTGTGTCGACTTTTGTAATGTCACAAAAAATGAAAGTCATATCTGGAAATTTTGATTTTCTTAAAGGGCAAAAAGAGCTAAATCTACAAATGGATTATAGCCAAATGAAATTCTACAAAGAAAATATGGATGAGTCGGCCTATGTTGCTAAACAGGAGAAGAATATCCAAAAAGCGAACAAAAGTTCGGAAGAATTTACAAAATGGAAAAAAGATTGGGAATACTCCAAAGATACTCAGTTTGTGGACAAATTTTTGTCTTCTATGAACAACAATACAGACATCAAAACATCTGTAAATAATAAAAGTGCTAAATATACTCTTGTTGCTCAGACGGTTTGGGTATATCCAGGTTGGTTTGGCGGAGTGATGAATCAGCCATCAAAAGTAAGTATGAATTTAAAATTTGTGGAAACATCTAACCCCTCAAATGTACTTTTAGAGATTGATAGTAAAAATGCGCCGGGAGACAATTTTATTGGTCTTCCTAATAATAATGACAGAATATCTGAAGGTTATGCTAAAACGGCTAAAACCTTGGCTAATATGATTGATAAAAAAGTAAAATAATTAATTGTACTTATGAAAAAGACCGCAACCGCGGTCTTTTTTATTGCTGTTCTAGTTTTTCTATTTTGATATAATTCGCAAGATTAACTACTGCAGAGTCGTGCAATCTCACAAATGGATTCTTTTTGTTCCAAACATAACCAGCCAAAACTGCGCAAATTTTCCTTTTTACATCAGGATTTTCGGGTTGATGGAAAAATAATTCCTGAAGATTTCCCGTATACCATTCTTTTACGTAGGTTGTGAAAACATTCACACCGTATAAAATATAGTCCGAATATTCTTTTTGCCAGTCAATCGTTTCACCGTTCAATTGTCTTAAGGCTAATTTTGCAGCCAATATTCCAGATTCTGTTGCGAATGCCATTCCGGATGAGAAAACCGGGTCCAAGAATTCTGAAGCATTTCCAGTTAAAGCAAATCCGTCTCCAAATAAACTTTTTACTGAGCAAGAATAATCTTTCAAATGTCTCGGCTCAAATAGAAATTCAACATCGCCAAAACGTTTTACATAATAATCAGAAAGAGAAATTGCTTTTCTTAATGCAGAAGCTGCGTCCCCGTTTTCTATTAAACTTTCGATATATTCAGTTGGTCCAACAATTCCCAAACTTGTATTGCCGTTTGAGAAAGGAATTACCCAAAGCCAAACTTCAGTTTCAATAATGTCAAATGAAATCAAAGTCCCTTCAATACCTTCTTCTCTGTTGATGTCGTCAACGTGGGAAAATATCGCTGAATGTGGAGATAATTTTGAAGGTTTTTCTAAATCTAAAAGTTTCGGTAAAACCCTTCCGTAACCACTGGAATCAATCACAAATTTGGCATGAATTTCTTTCGTTTCGCCATCTTTCGTTTTAACGGTCGTGATAGAATCAGTTCCGTTAAATTCGATTCCAACAACTTCGGTTTCAAATTCTAAATCGATTCCTTTATTAATCACTTCTTGAGCTAATGTGTTGTCGAAATCGGCTCTCGGAACTTGCCAAGTCCAGTCCCAGCCTTCTCCAAATTTGTTGCTGAAATCGAAAATGCAAACTTCATCGCCTCGCATAAAACGAGCGCCTAGTTTCTTCTCGAAGCCCATTTTGTCCAAAGCAGGAAACAATCCAGCTTCTTCGAAATGATCCATTACTCGGGGAATCAAACTCTCGCCAACAACCAGTCTTGGGAATTTCGTTTTTTCAACAACTTTTACATTGATGTTGTTGTTTTTCAGATATGCAGAGGAAACACAACCCGAAGGTCCTGCGCCAATTACGAGAACATCAACAAATTCTTTACTCATTTGTTTAATAAAACTTTTATCTTTGCGCAAAATTAATGACAAATATTTAATTATATTACAAATTTGTCTTTTATTCCTATAATTAATGAAAATTAGCAACCATTTAGATATTCGAGATTTTCAAAAGATCATCATTGAGAAGGAGGAGATAGAGCTGGATCAAGAATTACTGCAAAGAGTAGATAAAAGTTTCCAGTTTTTGAAAGAGTTTTCAAAAAACAAAGTCATCTATGGCGTGAACACTGGTTTCGGACCAATGGCGCAGTTCAAAATCAATGATAGTGATACGCATCAACTACAATATAATTTGATAAGAAGTCATTCTTCGGGTATCGGAAATCCTTTACCAGCGGATGAAGTCAAGGCTTGTATGTTGGCAAGATTGAATGTCTTGTCATTAGGACATTCTGGTGTTCACGATTCGGTTATTCATTTGCTTAAAGAGTTAATAAACAGAGATGTTACACCTTTGATTTTCGAACACGGCGGTGTTGGTGCAAGTGGAGATTTGGTTCAGTTGGCGCACTTAGCTTTGGTTCTTATTGGTGAAGGTGAGGTCTTTTATAAAGACGAAAGAAGATTAACAAAAGATGTTTTTGCTGAACTAAACTTAGAACCAATTAAAGTTGAAATCCGTGAAGGTCTAGCTTTGATGAATGGAACTTCTGTGATGTCAGGAATTGGAATTGTTAATGCTTACAAAGCAAATCAATTAACTGAAATTTCTATCAAATTATCTTGTGCAATCAATGAGATTGTTCAAGCTTATGATGATCATTTTTCAGAATCTTTGAATGCGACTAAAAAGCATCTCGGACAACAAAAAGTTGCAGAGAAAATGCGTCAATATCTTTCTGATAGTCAATTAATAAGAAAGAGAGAAGATCATCTTTATACAAGTTTTGAAGAACAGGAAAAAGTCTTTAAAGATAAAGTTCAGGAATATTATTCTTTGAGATGTGTTCCACAAATTTTAGGACCAGTTTTGGATACATTGGAATACACAGAAAATGTTCTTGAAAATGAGATTAATTCTGCGAACGATAATCCCATAATCAACGTTGAAGATCAACACGTTTATCACGGCGGAAATTTCCACGGCGATTATATTTCGTTGGAAATGGACAAACTGAAAATAGTGGTTACAAAGCTGACAATGTTGGCAGAAAGACAATTGAACTATCTTTTGAATTCTAAAATCAATGAAATCCTTCCTCCATTTGTGAATTTGGGAAAATTAGGTTTCAATTTTGGGATGCAGGGCGTTCAGTTCACGGCAACTTCTACAACGGCAGAAAGCCAGATGTTGTCAAATCCAATGTATGTTCACAGTATTCCTAATAATAATGATAATCAGGATGTTGTAAGTATGGGAACTAATGCAGCGGTGATTTGCAGAAAAGTGATAGAAAATGCTTTCGAAGTATTGTCAATTGAATTAATTACAATTGTACAAGCCATCGAGTATCTCGATTTTCAAGACAGAATTTCATCTTCCACTAAAGATTTGTATGATGAGATTAGAAAAATAATTCCAGCTTTTTCCGATGATATGGTAATGTATCCGTATTTGCAAAAAGTAAAAGAATATCTGATGAAAACCGAAGCTTTACATCAATAATCAAATTATATAGAAGAAGATTATGAAATGTGCAATCGTAACTGGAGGTTCCAGAGGAATTGGTAGAGCCATCTGTTTGAAACTGGCAGAAGAAAAGAATTATCATATTCTGATTAATTATACTTCCAATCAAGCAGCGGCGCAGGAAACTTTACAAAGCGTTAAGGAATTGGGTTCTACTGGAGAAATTCTTAAATTTGATGTAGGAAATGCTGAAGAAGTACAATCGGTTCTTGGAAATTGGCAGGAAAAAAATCCGGATTCAGTGGTTGAAGTCATTGTCAATAATGCAGGAATCACAAGGGACGGATTGTTTATGTGGATGAAACACGAGGATTGGAATAATGTTGTCAACACCAGTTTGAATGGTTTTTTCAATGTGACTAATTTCTTTATTCAGAAGTTATTACGTAACAAATATGGCAGAATCATCAATATGGTTTCTGTTTCTGGAGTTAAAGGAACAGCGGGACAGACTAATTATTCGGCAGCAAAAGCAGCGGTAATTGGCGCAACCAAGGCTTTGGCTCAGGAGATTGCGAAAAGAAATATTACAGTTAATGCAGTGGCGCCAGGTTTTATCAAAACCGATATGACTCAGGATTTTGACGAAAACGAATTGAAAGCAATGATTCCGGTTAACCGATTTGGAGAAGCGGAAGAAGTGGCAGATTTGGTAGCATTTTTAGCGTCAAAAAAATCGTCTTACATCACTGGAGAAGTCATTAATATCAACGGAGGTATTTACTCATAAATAATGTAATCTGATTATATTATTAAAAATAAAAGAATGGAAAATAGAGTTGTGATTACCGGAATGGGAATTTATTCCTGTATTGGGATTTCTTTGGAAGAAGTAAAGAAGTCACTCTATGAGGGTAAATCCGGAATTGTTCTGGATCAGGATAGAAAAGAGTTTGGATATAGATCGGGTTTAACAGGAAGTGTTCCCAAGCCGGAGCTCAAAAGTCTTCTCAACAGAAGACAGCGTATCAGTATGGGCGAAGAAAGCGAATATGCTTATCTGGCTACGATTGATGCGTTGAAACAAGCTGGGATTGAGCAGGATTTTTTGGATGCTAATGAAGTAGGCATTCTTTATGGTAATGATAGTGTTTCTCAGGCAGTTGTCGAAGCAACTGATATTGTAAGAGAAAAAAAAGATACAACTTTAATGGGTTCTGGTGCGATTTTCAAATCAATGAATTCCACCGTTACAATGAACCTTTCCACAATTTTTAAATTAAGAGGAATCAACCTGACCATCAGCGCAGCTTGTGCAAGTGGTTCCCATTCTTTAGGATTGGCTTATCTGTTGATTAAGAACGGAATGCAAGATGTTGTCGTTTGTGGTGGCGCGCAGGAAACCAACAAATATTCAATGGCAAGTTTTGACGGCTTAGGTGTGTTTTCTGTAAGAGAAGATGAGCCGGAAAAAGCATCAAGACCATTTGATTCCGGTAGAGATGGATTGATTCCAAGCGGCGGTGCAGCAACTTTGATTGTTGAAAGTCTGGAATCTGCGCAAAGACGAGGTGCTAATATCATCGCAGAAATTGTCGGTTACGGTTTCTCATCCAACGGTGGACATATTTCTACGCCTAATGTGGACGGACCGGCTTTGGCAATGGAAAGATCTTTGAATCAAGCTGGATTAACAGCAAAAGATATCGATTATATCAATGCGCACGCAACATCTACACCTTTAGGCGATGCCAACGAAGCTAAAGCGATTTATGAAATTTTTGGTAACGAAATTCCTGTAAGTTCTACCAAATCTATGACAGGCCACGAATGTTGGATGGCTGGTGCGAGTGAGATTATTTATTCAATCCTGATGATGCAGAATGATTTTGTTGCTCCCAATATCAATCTCGAGAATCCAGATGAAGATGCAAAAAAGATAAATTTGATCTCAGAAACAAAAAATCAAAAAATTGATGTATTTTTGTCGAATTCTTTTGGTTTTGGAGGAACCAATTCGTCACTAATTGTTAAAAAATTTGTTTAAAAACACTATGGAAAGAGAAAAAATTGTTACAATTGTTAATGATTTTCTTGTCAATGAGTTTGAGGTCGATCGCGATGATATCGTGAATGATGCCAATTTTAAGAAAACACTAGGCCTTGACAGTCTGGATTATATCGATATGGTTGTTGTAATTGAGTCTAATTTCGGAGTGAAATTAGGCGAAGCCGACTTCAAAAAAGTTGTTACTTTCGATGATTTTTATGATACAATAGAAACCAAAATTTCTGAAAAAGTTGCATAATTAATAATTCAAGGATATACCAATATTTCTGATAAATTGGTAAACATCATTATATGAACAAGTGGAAAGGTAAATCCAAAGGAACGATACTCGGTTACAGAATTTTCGTTTGGAGTATCAAGAATCTTGGCGTTCGCAGTTCATATTTTGTATTGTATTTTGTAGCAACTTATTACTTCTTGTTTCTTAAGAAGAGCAACCAATACATTTCTTATTATTTCACAAAAAGATTAGGTTACAGTTTTTGGAAAACGAAGCTGTCTGTTTTCAAAAGCTACTTTGTTTTTGGAAAAGTTTTGATTGACAAAACGGCTATTTCAGTAGGTTTAAGAAACCGCTTTACTTACGAATTTGACGGAATAGAAAACCTAAAAAACCTTCTCAACGAAAAAAAAGGTGGTGTTCTAATCAGCGCACATATAGGTAATTTTGAGATTGCAGAACATTTTTTTGCCGATATCGATTTTGATGCGCAAATTAATTTAGTTACAACAGATCAGGAAGTTACTGTCATCAAAGAATACTTGGATAGCGTTGCAATTAAAAAAAGCAATATCAAATTCATCTATGTCAAAGACGATATGTCGCATATTTTCGACATCAATCAGGCTTTGTCAAACAACGAATTGATTTGTTTCACAGGCGATCGCTATTTCGAAGGTTCCAAATTTCTCGAAGCAGAATTGCTAGGTAAGACTGCGAAATTTCCCGCCGGTCCATTTCTCATTGCATCTAGATTGGGCGTTCCCGTTGTTTACGTTTATGTGATGAAGGAAAAAAATCTTCACTATCACTTGTACGCAAGAGTTGCTCAAGATATCAAAAACCGCGATTCTCAGGGCTTGCTCAACTCTTATGTTCAAAATCTGGAAACAATGCTCAAAAAATATCCACTTCAGTGGTTCAATTACTTCGACTTTTGGGACGATATTGATTAATTTTCAATATTTTAGAGCAATAATTAAAGCATTGACTTTATAAAATCTAACATCTAAAGTCTCACATCTCACTTCTAAAAAAGAATTGGAAAAAGAATACGACATACTTGTTATCGGAAGCGGTTTAGGAGGTCTTGTTTCGGCGCTTATTTTGGCGAAAGAAGGTCTTAAAGTGTGCGTATTAGAAAAAAACAATCAATACGGAGGTAACTTGCAGACGTTTTCCAGAGACAAACTCATTTTTGATACAGGTGTTCATTATTTAGGTGGATTGTCAGAAGGTCAAAATCTCAATCAATATTTCACTTATCTTGGAATAATGGACGGGCTGAATCTGAAAAAATTAGACGAAAATGGCTTTGATAAAATCACTTTCGATAATGATGAGTTAGAGTATCCGCATTCTCAAGGTTACAATAATTTCGTAGAACAATTGTCCAAAATTTTCCCAGAAGAAAAAGAAAATATAATCAAGTATTGTGAGGGGATTCAGGGGGTTTGTTCTCAGTTTCCTCGTTATAGTCTTTATCGAAAAGAAAAGTATAGTGACGAGATTCTCTATACCAATGCCAAAGATTTTATAGATTCTGTCACTTCAAATGAAAAGTTAAGAGCTGTTTTGGCAGGTTCTAATTTTCTTTATGCAGGAGTTGGCGAGAAAACGCCTTTGTACGTTCACGCGCTTACAGTCAATTCTTACATTGAAAGTGCTTTTAAATGTATCAACGGTGGAAGTCAAATCACAAAATTATTAATCAGAGAACTCAGAAAACACAACGCGGAAGTTTACAAACATTCTGAAGTTTACCAATTTGTTTATAACGAAGAAAATTATCTGAAAGCAGTTGAAACCAAAGGTGGAAAGCAATTCTTCGCAAAACAATTTATTTCTAACATCGACATTCGTAGAACTGTTGAACTCATAGGAGAAGATAAGTTGAAGAAATCTTATCTCAACCGTGTCAATGATTTGGAACCGGTTGTATCTTGTTTTTCAGTTTATATCAAATTGAAAGAAAACTCATTATCTTATTTCAATTGTAATTTTTATAATTATTCGTCAATAGAAAAAGTATGGAATGCCAGTTCTCCATCAACTGAAAATTGGCCGGAATGGTATATGCTTTCCGCCACGCAGTCCAAACAAAATTCCAAATTTGCCGAAAGTCTTACAGCTCTTGCTTATATGAATTTTAATGAGGTTAAAGAATGGGAAAAAACACAAAATACAGTGGCTGACAGCGAAGATAGAGGAAAATCATACAAGGAATTTAAAAATGAAAAGGCTAAAATTCTGATTCAGAAAATGGCCGAAAAGCATCCTTATATTTTAGATTCGATAGAAGAAATTTACACATCAAGCCCATTGTCATATCGTGATTACATCGGCTGTTACGAAGGCGGAATCTATGGTTATGTAAAAGATTCTCACAATCCATTGAAAACCATTTTTTCTGCAAAAACAAAAATTCCAAATCTTTTATTAACGGGTCAAACCGTAAATATGCACGGCATTTTGGGTGTAACAATTGGCGCATTTGTTACTTGTTCTGAGATTATTGGCAAAGAAGTTTTAGATGAACGTTTGATGCAAGTTCTAAATAAGAATTGATGAAAAAAGCGTTACTATATTTTTTATTAATTCTGAATCTTAGTTCCTGTGGAACTTCAAAGTCTGTTCATCACATTCCGGATGTTAAACAATATTCTCTTGAAATTCCGAAGGTTAACAAAATCAACGATTCGACTTTTAGTTTTAATCAAAATTATTTAACGAAAAATAAGCAACAGCTTTGGGAGCTTTATATCAATGGCAATCCTCTACAGTTGGGTTACAATAATGGTGCTTTAACACAAAGTCTGATGCAAAATCAGGAGGAGATTTTCTTTTCCAAGGTTGAAGATTTTGTTCCGTCAAAATTCAAACAAAAATTATTACGAAGTTTCCTAAAATGGTATAACAGAAAAATGTATCTGAATGTCCGTGACGATTTTCAGGCAGAATTGTATGGATTATCTCAATATTCATCGGATAAATATAATTTTATTGCGCCTAAGTTTTTGAGAAGTATGTATCTGCACGGCGCTCACGATATCGGTCACGCAATGCAGGATTTGATGATGGTTGGTTGTACTTCTTTGGCAGTTTGGAACGAGAATTCAGAAGATGGCGATTTGTTGATTGGAAGAAATTTCGATTTTTATGTCGGAGACGATTTTGCTAAAAATAAACTCATCGAATTTGTAGAGCCAGAAAACGGAATTCCTTATATGTCCGTAAGCTGGCCGGGAATGATTGGTGTAGTTTCTGGAATGAATAAAGAAGGAATTACAGTGACAATCAATGCAGGAAAATCTAAAATTCCATTAACTGCAAAAACGCCAATTTCTTTTGTAACCAGAGAAATTCTTCAGTTTGCAAAAAATATTGATGAAGCCATTGCAATTGCAAAAAAGAGAAAAGTTTTTGTCTCAGAATCGATTTTGGTTGGAAGTGCGAATGATAAAAATGCAGTCATTATAGAAGTTTCTCCGGATAATTTTGGCGTTTATAAAGTTGAGAATTCGAGTAAAATTGTTTGTACCAATCATTTTCAATCCGATGCTTACAAAGATGACAAACGAAATCAAAAACACATTGTAGAAAGCCATTCAGAATATCGATATGAAAAACTACAGGAACTTTTAAATGAAAATCCAAAACTCAATCCAGAAAAAATGGCTTCGATTCTTCGAGATAAATCTGGTTTGAAAGGAGAAAAAATTGGTTATGGAAATGAGAAAGCGCTTAATCAACTTTTGGCGCATCACGCAGTGATTTTTTCGCCGGAGAAAAGATTGGTTTGGGTGTCTTCCAATCCTTATCAGTTGGGTGAATTTGTTTGTTATGATTTGAATGAAATCTTTTCCAATAAGCGATTGAAAAATGGAGCATTTGCCAAGTCAGAACTGAATATTGCGAAAGACCCTTTTGTTGATTATCAGGAATTTGAAAATTATGAGATTTATAAATTGATGCAATCAGAGATTATTGCAGCGATTGAAAAAGATATTTTTTTGAGTGAGGATTTTACTAAAGAATATCAATCTTTGAATCCGGATTTTTGGTTAGGTTATTATTTAGCTGGAAAATATTATTTCAAACAAAAAGAATATTCTAAAGCTAAAGTTGAATTTGAAAAAGCATTGACGAAAGAAATCACAACAGTTCCTGATAAAGAAAATGTTGAAAAATACTTGAAGAAAACTTTGAGGAAATTAGATTAATTTTTTTCCGGATTTACCTTATTGAGGAAAAAATAAAAGCCTAAACCAAAAATCGTCGCAACAGTGGTGGCAAGAATAAAACTTCCAATCACATATTGCAGCAGATTGTTTTTTACCAAATCGAAATCAAAATCGTGATTCAGAAAATCACTATCACCACTCACAAACGGCGCTCCAATAAACAAAGAAGCCGCAATAATTAACGGAATGAAAGGTGGCAAACTAACATTTGAAAATACGAAAGCGAGTACTTTATTCAATTTGAAAATAAATGCCAGAGAAATGACAAGCAAAGTCTGAAATCCCCAAAAAGGAGACAAGCCAATGAAGGTTCCGAGAGCAATAGAAAACGCTTTGATTCGGTTGCTGCCGTCGCTTTCCAGAACATCTTCTTTTATAAATTTTCTAAGACTTTTTTTTTTCAAATTCCTGAAAAAATTTCTCGGAATAATATAGAAAATGGTAATGAAAACCAAAATGGTATTCAGAATACTGATTCTTGTAAAATCCCGAAATGGACGAAAGTGAGAGACTCTTTCTGCAGGATCATAAAGTACTTTTACAGGAACATTCTTTACGGGAACGTGCTTCCAAGCGGTTCTTACAATGATTTCGATTTCAAACTCAAATTTGGGTGTGAAATATTTTTTCGGAATCTTTTTTAATGGATAAAGCCTGTAACCAGATTGTGTGTCTTGTAACTTAATTCCTGTCTCAAACCAAAACCAAAAATTGGAAAAATTGTTCCCAAAACTACTTTTTTTGGGAATTCCGTCTTGTGACATATTTCGGTTTCCAATCAGCAGAACATCTTCTTTTTCGCTAAGTAAAGCTTCTACAAAAATAGGAATATCATCTGGATAATGCTGTCCATCCGAATCAATCGTTATTGCATAATGATAACCCAATTCCTGAGCTTTTCTGAAACCGATTTTCAACCCGTTTCCTTTTCCTTTGTTTTCTGGTAAGGAAACAATTGTGATTTGATGATAATTTTTAAGGATTTCCGAAGTAGAATCTGTCGAACCATCATTAATTACAATAATATTTCTGGTGTAATCCAAAACACCGTCGATCACTCTTTTTAGAGTTTTTTCGTTATTGTAAGTTGGTATTAAAACGCATATTTTCTTTTCAGAAATTGCATTTTGTACTTCGGAGATGGTCATTGTTTTATTTTAAAGTCGCTTTTTCTGCAACTGTCATTGTTTTGGATTGCGCTGCAAATTTTTTAATATAGCTTTTGAGAGCAGAATTTTGCTTGTTATAATTGCTGAGGACAAATTCTTTATCTTCCTTCAAGTTTTTATTGTAGCCTACAATTTTAGGAACATTTTCCTGAACACTTAATCTTATTAATCTTAATTCCGTATTGTTTGGATTACTTTTTATTAAGCTTTCCAGATTGCTTGCTCCAGATTTTACGAGTGCTTTTCTTTTTCCATCTGTCGTCACTTTCGCTTCCAAAACTTTTGCTGCTGCTTTGTAGCCTGAGATTACAGGGTCAGAAGATTTTTTTTTGTCAGCAATTTCTATGAAGTTTTTAGCATTTTCTTTGGACTGATTGGCAACTGCGTAACTGTCTCTCAAAGCTTCCAAATCAGAAGTTTGAAAGAAAATAACAAAAGCTGCAAATAGAGATAACATCAGTTTCATAACTATATTTTTTTATAGGTAACTGATAATTTCAATGCAATAGTTTCGCCAAAAGTGGTCGTGTTTTTTACTTTTATTTCGTCTTCGTTCTCGTTGATGTCTAATTCTAAAACCAAATCCGGTGTATCGATTGGATTAATGATGGCCATAAACTTCACATTAGAAGCCGATTTTAGGAAGAGTTTAGACTTGGTAAATTCTTCCGTCAAATCTTTCACAATCTGCATCATACAAACACCTGGAGTCACTGGATTTCCAGGAAAATGGCCATTGAAAATTTGATGGTCTTTGTTTAAAGTAATATTAGCCTTAAAACCTTTTTCAGTTTTTTCATAAGAGGTAACAGCGTAAAAATCATTAAGAATGCTCTGCATAATCATTCGGTATCCGTGATTTGAAATAGTTTGATGTTGATATTGAAATCTTTGTGTTGTAAATCAATACTATCTGCGAAGATATGTTTTTTCGCATCAAAAGTAAAATCGATTTTTTCTTTATTGTTCTTCGTGTAAACCACTTTTTTCAATAGAGAATTGTCTTTGTTATAGAACAAATAATAAGATTGATTATCTATTTTGGAAAGATAAATTTTAGAATTGTCGTCTTCAAAACTTTCTGTGACAGGATATTCTCTTTTCAAAAGTCTTTGAAAATCATTTTTAAGGAAATTAATCACAATTTTTTTATCCAAATCAGGAAGAACATAATTGAGTTTAAAATCTTGATCAGCAATCTCAAAATCAATCAGTTTATTTCCAAAATCCGACGTCATTACCACGCGATGTGTAGTTTGGCTAATTTTTTTGATAATTAAAATCCCGCTGACGTGATTATTATAAATATCCATCTGGCATTTATAAACATAATCTTCATTCGATGAAAAGTATAGATTTTCAACTGTTTTTTCAGAATTTGGAAGAGATTTTACGTCAGCCAGTTTGTAGGTTTTACACGAAACAAACCATAAAAAAATCAGACTATAAAGAAAACTCTGAAGCAGAAATCGGCGCATTGATTTTGGTGTTTTTGAAAACAATATTGGTTGTGTCGCCAGAAGCTTCAGTCATATTCACTTGCGAAACTGTTGATTCATCTTTTGGAAACTGGAGTTCAATTTGTTTAATGTATTTCAATAACTGAGCAGATTTCGGAGTGAATTTAGCGATATTGTAATTTGCATTTTTCAGATAAGCAACAGAGAACTCTGGGTCATTGAACATTTGTCCGTTGGAACTTCCTACAATCAATTTATTGATTTTCTCAAAGGTTTTACTCTTGGCATCAACAGAAGATTTTTTTCCCTGATCGTTAATGAATATTTTATTATCCTTGAAAACAATGCTGTATTGATAAGGCTTGGTATATTTCCAGCTCAAAGTGTTCGGGGATTTTAAAGACATTTTCCCGTAAGTAACGATACTTTTGTCTAAGAAATCCATCTTTTTAGTTTGAGAAAAATCACTTTGTAAGGTCTTTATATTTTTAGTTTCGGAAGAAACTTTGGAAACGAACGCTTTTGCTTCTGCTCCGGACATTGCTGTGTTTTGTCCAAAAAAGAAAACTGAAATCAATAAAAATGTGCTTAGAGCTATATTCTTAATCATTATTTTTTGAATTAATTATTGAATCAACCGTAAAAGTTGAATAATTTTCACGCTTCAAAAATAGCAATAATTCGACTAAAACTTGGTAGGTTTTCTCAGATGTGTCGTGCAATAGAATGATACTTCCAGATTTCAGTTTTTTTGTAATTCGGTTATAAATTTTTTTCTCATCATCAATCACAGTATCAAGCGATCGGACATTCCAGCCAATGCTTTGTTTTTGAGTTTTTTTGATGGCTTTTGCAATATTTGGATTGGTGACGCCAAAAGGCGGTCGGTAAAAATTGGTTTTGATATTTCCGATTTTCGAAATTACTTCATCACATTTTTCAATTTCCTCAATCATTCTTGAAGCAGATAAAAATCCAGTGTTGTTGGAATGTGAATAGGTGTGATTTCCAATCGTATGACCTTCGGCAATGATTCTTTGAAATGTTTCCGGGAATTTTTCAATCTGTTTTCCGATGCAGAAAAACGTTGATTTGATGTTATTTTCTTTTAATAAATCTAGAAATTTAGGCGTGAATTCAGTTGGTCCATCATCAAAAGTCAAAGCTACTTCTTTGATTTTTGTTCTTTTTTGAGTGATAGAATTAATGAAATATTTTAACTGAATATCAAAAGAACCCCAAACTACGGTTGCTGAAAAGAGAATGAAACAAAAAATGTACATCCAGATACTTCCATTGAACACATAAATGAAGCTGTTCCAAAAAAGATAAAGTAATATGAAAGAGTAGTGTTTCATTTTCCAATTTTTAAAACGTTCTTTTTGTCATTCCTTAGGAATCTCGACAGAGTTTTAATATTGTTTAGATTCCACGCTCCACTTTGTTTCGCTCTGAATAACAAAGAGATTGATTTATGTCCATTAGGCTTTTTCCAGCAAAACCAAACTATGATCTTTTCCTCCAAGATGATTGTAAAGCAGGATGTTTTTCAGTTCTTTCTTCTCAACAGAATTAATTCTCATCACTTCCGGAATTTCTTGATTTTTAAGAATATGAGAAGCCATAAATATTGAAAAACCACTTGCTGTATTGAATTCTCCGCTCAAATGTTTGTAATATAGCAAAGCCGAATTTTCAAATAAATCCATTGATTTTGTATAATAAACATCAGATTCCGAATCTCCGCTGAATCCTAAAATCACAACATCAATTTCATCATTTTTTAAATTATTTTTAGCTAAAAAACCTTCAATGAATTGTTTCGTTTCTGCCAATTCTAATTTATTAATGATTTGAATATCTTTTAGTTGTGCATAAGAAGTGCCAGTTTTTTCTTTTCCTAACACAAAAAAACTAGAACCTTCACCCCAAATCACTCCTTCTGTTGTCGAATTCAGATAATCAATTGGCAGATTTTCTTCTTTTTTAATGGTCTTGTTTAATTTGTACAATTCCATTGTTCGCTCGGTTTGTTCGTCAGTTGAACCTACCAAAACGTTTTCCGCTTCGCCATCACTGATTTGAAGCTTCGCATCCAACATCGAAAATTCCAAAGATGAAGATGTATTCACATAAGTGAAATTGTACGCGTGACATTGCAAACCTAAAGCGACTTGTCCTGCAACAGTATTATGTGTGGACTGAATAAAAAACGTCGGAGTCAAAAACTCTTCATTATTATCAATCACATTTTTTAAAAACTTTTCAGAATCTTGGGAACAACCCATTCCTGTTCCTACAATTATTGCATCTGGATTTTCGATTCCGACTTCTTTCAAAGCATATTGTGAAGCTACAGAACTCATTTTTACAGTTTTAGACATTCTTCTTATCATCGCAGGCGGAATGAATTCTTTGTAAACTGGTTCAATAGCATTTAAAACCTGAGATGAATTTTCAGGCTTAAGATTTTGAATGAAATTTTCATTTAAAGTGTCCTGAACCGAGATGCAGGCTGCACTGTTGATGTAAACTGCGCTCACGATTTTGAGAAAATTAAAGTTGAACAATTTCCTCCAAAACCAAATGAGTTGGAAAGAACGTGATTGATATTTTTCTCTTTGAGTTCTGTAACTGGCGTCAAATCAAATTCTTCCATTTTAGTTTTGAAATTCAGATTCGGAAAAATGATATTGTTTTGAATTGCCAAAAGTGAATAAACTGCTTCAATTCCAGCAGCTGCCGCCAGAGTATGACCAGTAAAAGCTTTTGTAGAACTAAATTCCGGAACTTGATGTTCTCCAAAAATTCTGATCATTGCAATTCCTTCCGACAAATCATTATTAGGCGTTGCCGTTCCGTGAACGTTGATATAATCAATGTTTTCTTTATCTAAACCTGAAACTTTTAAAGCTTTTTCCATTGCTAAAAATGCTCCTTGTCCGTTTTCCGAAGAAGCAGTTTGATGATGCGCATCATTGGCGTTTCCATATCCAGCAAGATAACCTAGAACTTTTTTGTTTTCTTTTTTCACGATTTCGTCAGATTCAAGAACCAGAAAAGCCGCCGCTTCTCCTAAGTTCAAACCTTTTCGGTCATTATCGAAAGGTGTGTTATAAGAATCGGTCAGAATCATCAACGTATTAAAACCATTCAACGTGAATTTTGAAAGAGAATCTGTTCCACCAACAATCACACGATCCAAAACGCCGCTTTTAATTAATTTTGCACCCATCATAATGGCGTTGGCTGCAGACGAACAGGCTGTACTGATGGTGGAAACCATACCATTCAAACCCAAATAATCGGCAATCAGCAAAGATGAATTTCCCGCATCGTGCGCGTCAATATATTTTTGCTTTTCAGGAAAGTCTTCGTAAGAGTAGAAATATTTTTCGGTAATATCCATTCCTGCAACGCTTGTGGAAGAAATTAAACCGGTTTTATATTCATTAATGTCAGAAATTCCGGCACTTTCTACAGCTTCTTTGGCAGCAACCATACCTAATAAAGACGTTCTTGTCGCATTATTATCTTCATTTAACTGAAGTTTTTGCACCAATTCTTCATTAGATAATTTGATTTCGCCAGTTTTTATATTTCCGGAATGACGGGTTTCAAATAAACTGATATCTGAAATTCCGTGTTTTCCAGTTTTTAACGACCTCAAATTTTCCTCCACATTGTTTCCAATGGCGGAAATGATGCCCATTCCTGTTATGGCAATTTTTTGAACCATTTTTATAAAATGTAACAATGTATCAATATAACAGTTTACCGATTGCTAGACTGTTATATTGATACATTGGTATATTAATTATTTTGTACGATTTTCTTCAATGAATTTCGCCATTACTTCGATAGATTGGAAGATTTCTTTTCCTTTTTTCGGGTCAGATAATTTGATTCCATATTCTTTTTCTAAAAGAACGATTAATTCCAAAGCGTCGATTGAATCCAATCCAAGGCCACCTCCGAAAAGTGGATCATTGTCTTTGATGTCTTCTACAGCAACATCTTCCAGGTTAAGAACATCTACGATTTTGTTTTTTAATTCTAATTTTAAGTCGCTCATAATTTTTTATTTGTCAGTGTATAAGTTCTTGTATGATACACTTTATATTATAGTTTAATTTTTACTTGTTTAGCAAATATACAAAAGCCTGATAACTTTCCTGATAGAGTTCTACCCAACCGCACAATACTTGATCTGCCTTTCCTGATTGCAAAATTTGTTCCGAGTAGTTATTTAAAAATTCTTCATCAAATTCATCCAAAACAAAAAAAGCATTCTCTGTCTGCATTTTGTGCTTTATACTGATTTCTCCTACACAGATATTGGGTAAAGTATAAACGAAAACGGCAGGGCTCGGAAAATAATTTTCCTTAGCATTGATGCTTTCCTGATATTTGAAATCCGTATCCAAACTTGATGATTGGTTGGCGAAAACCAAAGCTGTTCGGCTGTGGTCTTCATCTTTTAAAATCATTTCAGAAGCAAGAAAAGCAAGCTTACTTAAATTATCCATTTTATGAAATTTTGGATAATTTAATTCTAAATTTTTATAAGCTTCTTTCGCAAAATCTGAAAAATTTTCGGTGGAAGTTTCAAAAATAATTTCTTTGTTGAGAACGATTTTTGAATTTTCTATGGTGCAAATTTTTGTTTTCTTCATCGTTTTCATTTTAGCATTTTTCCAAAACAATGGCCGCATTGCACCCACCAAAACCTGATGCCGTTTTCAAAATATATTTGATTTCTGCAGGTTGATTTTCTTTAATAATATTCAAAGGTTGGGAAGTTCCTGTTTCCTTGAAATTTTTGGATGGAATTAAAGTGTTTTTCAAAGCAGATTCCATTGAAATAATACTTTCTAATAATCCTGATGCACCTAAACAATGACCGTAATAAGCTTTCAGACTGTTTAATGGAACATTTTGTAAATTCATTCTGTTGAAAGCGATAGCTTCCATTTCGTCGTTGTAAATCGTCGCTGTTCCGTGTGCGGAAATAAAATCGATATTTTCGGATAAAACTTGGGCTTCTGTCATTGCATTTTTGATACTTGAAAATAATCCGTCGCCTGTTCTTGATGGTCCGGAAATATGGTTTGCATCATTTATAGCTGAATCTCCTAAAATTTTAAAACTAAAAATTTCGTTTTGATTTAATTCTGAAGTGATGTAAACCGCTGCAGTTGCTTCTCCGATATTGATCCCGTCACGGTTTTTGTCATAAGGCTTGCAAATTTCTGTTCCGATTGCTTGAAAAGAATTGAAACCTGAAATCACAAATTCCGAAATTTCGTCTCCGGCAATTACAACCGCATCTTTATATTTTCCTGCCTGAATCATATTTTTAGCAACAGCAATCGCCATTACTCCGGAAACACAGGCATTCGAAACTACGATCGGTTTAGTTTTAAATCCAAAAAAATCAGCGATTTTCTGAGCTAAACTAGAAAGAAAAACGCCTTCCGGCAAATTGGTTTGATTTTTTAATAGACTGATATTTCCTTTTGTTGTCGATAAAATAAATGCGGTATCTTCTGAAATTGGATGTTTTTCAACCAAAGGTTTTAAACTCAGCAGAAACATTTTTTCAAGCCTTGTGGAATCTTGAGTGCCATTCTGAATTCTGTCGAAGATTCTATTAAATTCTTCATTCAGTTTTTCAGAATCAATCATTGAAGCATAAAAAGGCTCCTGATTTTCTATAATTTTATGTAAAGTGACGCCGGATTTTCCTTCCAAAAGAGCATTCCAATTGGATGAAACATCAAAGCCTAAAGGCGTGACGCAGTTGTAATCTGTAATGTAAATTTCCGTCCTCATTACAATCCCATTTTATCTTTCCAAGCCTGAAAAAACTCAGGATTATATAAACACAAATTATTGTCTGAATCCAGAAAAACCTGAATCGTTTCTCCTGAACATACCAATTTATTTTCTTCGTTAAAAAGCTCGTATTTATAAATCAATTTCGCTGAATTTGAATTCACGAAAGTGGTTACAACTTTGAACGTTTCTCCATATTTTAAAGGTAGAAAATGTTCGCAGGTACTTTTTACAATTGGTGTTACAAATCCCGCTTTCTGAATGTCAAGATACGTCAAACCGTGCTGCCTTCCGAAAGCTTCTCTTCCGTCTTCAAAATACACGATGTAATGACCGTGCCAGACAATTCCCAACGGATCTGTTTCATTGAATCTTACGCGGACTTCTTCGGTACAAGTTAAATCTTTAGACTGCATTTTATTTTCTTTTTTTACCACAAAGGACACAAAGGTTTCACAAGGTTCACAATGATTATTTTGAATCTTATATCGTTCCGTTGATTAATCTTTTAACACCATTTTTAAATAAAACTGAATTGAAATTAATCAATAACCCTAATTTGCAATTGCTTAATTTTAAATACGTTAAAACTTGATCAATATGAATTTCATTTAATGATTCTACTGATTTTATTTCAACAACAACTTTTCTTTCAACCAGTAAGTCAATCCTATAGCCAATGTCAAGTTTTATATCATCATAAATTAATGGCTTTGGTTTCTGTTTTTCTATTAGTAATCCGGATTTTTGTAATTCATAATAGAGACATTCTTCGTATGCACTTTCCAATAGTCCCGCTCCAAGTTGCCGATGAACTTTTAATCCGGAATCAAATATAACCTTTGAAACTTCATTTTCATTCATATTATTTGTGTTTTTAACTTTTTTCTTCAACCACAAGGAACACAAAGTATTTCACAAAGAACACAAAAATTATCTCTAACATTTATTTATGCTCTTTGTGAAAAATCTTAGTGACCTTTGTGGTTAAAGTTAAACTGCATTCTGTTTTCTTTCGTAAAATAATGAAATAGCAACCATCGCTACATAAAATAAAAATAAGAAAATCAATTCTTTGGCAATTTCGCCGATTCCGCTGTTTCTCAAAATAATATCGTAATATGCATTTAATCCCCAATTCATCGGAGAAAATGCGGCGATTTTCTGCATAAATTCAGGCATTAAAAATACAGGAACCCAAATTCCACCGACTGCTGCCAAAACAACAACCGAAGTCGCACCAAACGGAGCAGACTGTTCCTGAGTATCGGCAATTGTTCCCAATAAAACTCCAAATCCGATTGCTGCTAATCCTGCAAATAACGTAACAATGATAAGGTTAAACATTTTTCCAGTCACGTCAAATTGCGGTAAATCCATATACGGGAAAAGGTAAACTCCAACAGCAACCATCAGTAGAAACTGAATAACGCAGATAATCAGATACGTAAATGTTTTTCCTAAAATATGAATGTAATACGGAGTCGGACTCACGCGAACTCTCACGCTCGTTCCCTGACTTTTTTCTTTAACTAAATTAATCGATAATGGCACAACAATAAAGAAAATCGCAAACAAAGCCCAAGCCGGAACGTTGTGTTGAACTGAGTTTGGCTTGGCTTCCAAAGCAGATCTCGGAACGATTTCTTTAAAAGTAATCAAACTTTTGTTGTCCAAATCCTCCGTCGTCCCAAGTTGGTCTTGGAATGCTTTGTAGATTTTTTTATTTTCAATCTCAAAAACCATTTTGTTGATGGCATTCATTACCGAATTTTTGAATCCTGCGTTGGTTGCGGGATCAAAATAGAGATGAATGTCTTTTGCTTTTGAGGCTACAACTTTTGTTGCGGTTGAATCGGTTTCCAATCCAAATGAACTGACAATCGTCTGGACTTTTGAATCGATATTTGAATTGATATCTTTCGTCAGATTCTGAGGAATCACAATCGCCATTTGATATTCTCCTGAAAACACAGCTTCTTTAGCCGAATTTTCGTTGTAATCCGTTAAAAGCTGAAAACTTTTGCTGGCTTTCAGTTCAGATTCTATTCTTTTTGAAATTTCAGAATGGTCGTTGTCTATGAAAATAATCGGGATTTTTGAACCTTCCAAGTTTTTAAACGTCGAATCCTGAATCAAAGTAATGGTAATAATCAAGAGCAAAGGCATTAAAAATATAATGACAATTCCTCCGATATCACGCTTCAGTAAAAGGATTTCCTTAAAAAAACTTCTCCACAGTTTATACAACATCTCTCAGTTCTTTTCCGGTTAATGATATGAAAACGTCTTCAAGGTTTTCTGCGTTGGCAACTCTTTGTACCAGTTCTTCAGGAGTTCCGGTTGCGTGAATTTTTCCGTGGTCGATAATGGCAATTTGAGTACAAAATTCTTCAGCTTCCGATAAATGGTGCGAAGTGTAAATAATGCATGTTCCTTTTTTATTTAAATCTAAAAGATAATCGATAATCGCTTTTTTAGACTGAACATCAACGCCAACTGTCGGTTCATCCAGAAACAAAACTTTTGGGTTGTGAAGTGTTCCTGCAATCAGATTGCAACGGCGTTTCATTCCTCCCGAAAACTGGTCGACTTTTTTATCTGCAAATTTTGATAAGCCCATCAATTCCAAAGATTCATCAATCGTATTTCTTAATTTTTTGTGGCTTAAACCATACAGACTTCCGAAAAACATCAGGTTTTCTTTGGCTGTCAAAGTCGGATATAACGCGTATTCCTGCGGAACAACGCCAATAATCTGTTTCAGTTTCGTGCTGTTTTTCTGAGGCGACAGCCCGTTGATGGTAAAACTTCCCGAAGTTGGTTTAATTAAACCTGAAAGCATAGAAATCAAGGTGGTTTTTCCGGCTCCGTTTGGTCCGAGAATTCCGTAGATTTCGTTTTTAGATATATTTAAAGAAATATCATTTACAGAAAATTCTTCTGCATTTTTATATTTCTTATAAAGTTTTTTTATTTCTATTATATTCTCCAACTAGATTGCTTTTCTCAGTTTTTTATAAAAAGCTTCCTCCAAATCTGCAATGTGAAGCATCGATTTTGAAAGCTGATTGTAAATATCGCTTTTCGAATTTCTGTTTTTGTAAACTCTCGCAATATCAACAGCGAAATCTCTCCAAAGGTCGCCAATTGCAGTAATTTCTTTGGATAATTCTTTCAGTTCATCATTTTTAAGAATAACAGCAGCTTCCTGTAAAAAAGCTCCGTAAATAAACCTGAATCCGCCACCGCCGGTTCCGATTTCTTCCTGCATTCTGATGAGTTGTCCAAGATAATGATTGGTCACTTTTGTCCCTTTTTTATCTGCCCATTTTGGGATGCTTTTTGCCACCCAACGCATTGCTTTTACGCCAATCAAAGGAACAGGAGCAAGCATATTTTTACAAGTATTTTTAATGCCTTTTTTAATCGCTTCTTCCAAGTTTACAGTTTCCGGAATGTATGTTGGAAAATACATATGACCTTTTGGTGGAAGTGCACCTTTTGCGTAACGCACTTTTTCCAATTCAGCTTCGGAAAGAGAAGTGGCGAAATCCATTACCGGATCGCTTATTAAAAATCTTCCGTTTTCTTTTCCATAAACAACAAGATTATGAGCGTTGAAATGGAATTTATATTCTTCAGGAAAATAAGTCAGGTTGAAAACGCCAACCTGCAAACCTGTCGGAATATTTTGTTCTAAATTTTTCTCTAAAGCGGTTTGAGCATCTTTTGGATTTGAGAATTTTTGTCTTTTGATTTTAATTCCCAGTCTTTTTGCAGCTTTGCTGAAAATCGTACCCGGCATCGGACGGTAGCTGAATCCTGGCGCAAAATTCACTTTTAAGAAAGGTAAATACACGAAAAACAATCCGGAACCGATTCCGAAAATCATTGGTTCGCTGAGTTTAAAACCTTTGTTGAGTAATAGATTGGAGGCAACACCGTTTTCGCAATGTGCGGTCTGATGGTGTTCAAAGTTGATCTTCATTGTTATTTACCGTCGAAGTTTTTTAATTCATCTACCGAAATTCCGAATGCATCTGCATATTTTTTCAGGGTAGAATCACTGAGTTTTTTGAAAATTTGGGGTTTTGCGTGTCTTTTCACAGTCCATTGCCATTTGTCAACATAAGCTGCAAGAACCTGTAGATCCATTTTATTTAATTCCATAAAATAAATAATCGGACTTACTATATTATTGGCAACGTTTTTTCTGGCTTCTTCAATTCGCTCGTAGATGAGTTCCATTGATTCGTCCAACGCAGCTTTTTTTGCCTCCCAACCAATACTGTTGGCGGTAGTGTAATTGTCGTTTTCATCGGTTACATATAAGATTTCAGTCATATTTGCGGACTGCATATTACTTTCGTCTTGAGGAATATCCTGTTTTTTCATCGTTATTGTTTTACTTCCTGGATAAACAAATTAATTTCGGCTCTGATTAATATTTCATCCTCAAGAAAAGTTTCGCAAAAAATGTTGCAGATGTTTTCATATTGAGAAATCAATGAAGCTTTCGAAATAATAATATCATCAACTTTTGGCAATGCAAAAATCTCTATTTTTTTGATATTCGTAATGAAACCAATCACTTTTGTTTCAATATTCGGATTTTGAAAAAAACTTTGCCCGAGGATTGATGAACAAGTTTGTGCCAGATTTTCTATTAATCCAGCTTCAACAAATTTATTATCAGAAACAAAAATATTGTCTTTGGTAATTTTAAAAGAAGTTATGACTTTTTCTTCCGTCAATTCCAAAATATAATCCGTCATCAGCATGGGTTCGCGATGAGGCAGAAAATTGTGGATGTTGATTAAGCTTTGGTCTTTCAGTTCCATTTAAAATTATTTCACAACGGTTTTCATCTGCGATTTTGCAATCACTTTATCATTGATTTTTGTAATGATTTCTACCAGAGTTACGCCCATCATTTCATTAATGATAGTCACTTCTGATTTCAATAAATCTCCAGTTTGAGGTAAACTTTCAGCTTCAAAAGATTTGATAGCACCGATGTAACCTGTCGGAGATTCTTTGCCTAAAAGAAAATATTTGTAACCCGTATGTAAAGCCACACTCTGCGCCTGATGTTCAATCAAACCAGAAGCTTGAAAGGTATTTTCATTAACAAAAATATTGTCTTCTTTAATGACAAATTCAGAAATCAAATGATTTTCCGAATATTCCATAAGTCCGCTTACCATTACAAAAGGAAACTTTTGCGGGATCAGACTTTCTATAAAATCTTTATCAGTGTTTGGTAACTTAATTCCCATTAACAAACCGTCAATAATGCACAAGAATAAGCGAATCTTCCACTTTCCGGAACACAAAGAAGAATTTTTTCTCCTTTTTTCAGTTTTCCAGAATTCATCAATTGTTCCACAGCAATGAATATTGATCCAGCACCGATGTTTCCAACTTCAGAAAGATTATAAAACCATTTTTCCCAAGGGAAATCTAAACCTACATTGGCAAATTCTTGCTTCAACCCGTCTTTGAAATAACCGGAAGAAATGTGCGCCAATACGTGATCTACAGATTCTGGATCCAACTCGTGTTTGTCAAAAGATGTTCTCAAACTTTCTGCTCCTTTTACAAGGATATATTTGTCTAGGATTTTGGTGTCTTGTTTCAAAGCGAAAATCGACTGTTTTAACCATTCATCAGAAGGATAATCTGCCCAAGATTTCAGACTTCCGTCTTCCTGTTTTTCACAACCAGAATACATACAAGCTTCGATCTCGTGAGCGTAAGAATAGAAATCAATCCATTCGATTCTCAAAGACGTTTGGTTTTCTCTTGGTTTGTTTTCCAATAAAAATGCACCGGCACCGTCAGAAAGCATCCATCTCAAAAATTCTCTTTTGAAAGCTACGATTGGTCTTTCTTCCAAAAGTTTCAGGTTTTCTGCTTCGTGATCAAATTTGTCTGCGGTCATCCAAGAAGAAAATCTCTCAGAACCTACACAAACCGCATTATTTTTAACACCTGCTTTTACAGAAAGGAAACCGTAGTTAAGCGCATTCATTCCGGAATTACAAAGTCCCATAGAAGTGTTGATTTCTACAGATTTGTTAATGCCCAATTCTCCGTGAACCATTGATGCGTGCGATGGCTGGATTTGGTCTGCAGAAGTTGTTCCGCAAGACAGCAGTTCCATGTCTTCTTTTTTGAAATTCTCATCAAAAAGCCCATTAATCGCCTTAGCAGTAATCTGAGCATTGGTATGAGTTGGTTTTCCGTTTTTGTCAAGAGCGTAATATCTTGTTTTGATTTGATTATTCCTCAAAATCAAAGCTCTTGCTTTGGAAGGTGTATTGTTTACCAAACCAAGATGTGTTTCCATATCATCATTGGAAATCGGTTCATTTGGTAAGTATGTAGAAGATTTGGTGATATAAACGTTACTCATTTTATTTTAAATTAATTCCTTGTAAATATTCTCTTTGTTTTTTTCTTTTAAACCACAATATTGGCGTCATAAGGATATGTGGAACCAGAACTATAGGTGATATAATCCAGATAGCTGCCATCAAATATACCTTAAAGAATTTTATCAGCAATGGACGTTTTTCTTTTTTCTTGATAATGAGATTAGACCAAACCGTGAAAATTTTGTTCCCGACTTTTTCTACTCTTACCAAAAAAGGCCTTATTTCGACCGCTCCGTTTTTTACTAGATCGGGCTGAAGATCTCTAAAGTTATTTTCTTGGAAATGCTTTTCAATAATCTTACCATACTTTACAGAACCAGCAATTTCTTCATCAGAAACTCCGGCAGCAGGTAAAACTCCGGATTTTTCTTTCTGTCCGGTTGTTAGCCAACGAAGAATTGTAAGAACGCTGGTGTAGTTGTCGTGCCTATCAACCAACGCAATATTTCCAACCAATTGAGCTTTCAAATCGCGCAGATAAACTTTTAGTTTTTCCTGAGAAAGCATCCACATATTTCTGGTTCCTGAGATTGTAACGACTGGTGTGTCTTTCAAAATATTTTCTGCATAACCGCTTTTCAGAAACGAAATAATCGGAATAGAAGGTGTCAAATACCAAACCTGATATCCAAAAAGGATGAGATCAAATTTCTGATTCAGAACATCTTCTGGCGGAGGTAATATTTCGCTTGGGATTTGCAGATAAGATTCTGGAAATGTATTGAAAAAAACATCACTTGACCAAGGAAAAGGAAAGTCCTTTTTGAGTTGGATGTTGTAATAAGTGACTTTGTATTCGTCTTTTTTTTCCTCAAAAGGCTGAGCTATATTCTTCACAATATCCTTCAGCTGTCCGGTTTGTGAATAGTATATGACAAGAATTTTTTTAGGCATTAAAAAAATGGTTTTATACAAAACTATGATATTTAGCCCTTATTCTAATTTTTTTTGTAAACTTTTATAGTGTTAGAATCAAATATTAAAGAATAATTCTCATTCATAAACGACAATTCTTTTGTTTTTAATAATATAACAGTTCTTGGAAGATCAATAATTTTCGAAAAATCAAAGCTATCATCAGAAATCAAAAGTACATCAATATTATTATTATTTACGTCAGAAATATTTTTGATGTAATTGATTTTTCTCGTTTTGACAATATAACTCTGTTGCACAACTTCTCGTTTTTCTTCATTACTAATAAAACTGAAAATCTTTCTGCTTGCGTGATAAAGACTCAGTAAAACATCTATCTGTCCAAAGTCATCAGCAATGTGCAGAATCACTACGTCTTTTGGAATGTGTTTATCCAGCTCAAAATAAACCGATTTGTTAATTTCAAAATCTTGTTTTATTTCTTTTACAACTTCATTCTCTTTGTAAAGAAAACTGAGGAATAGTTTTTTTCTGAAATAATTTTCATCCTCCAATTTTGCTCTTAACTCAGAAAATTTCTCTCTGAACAACGCATTGATTTTCTTTGTTCTTTCAGAATATGTTTTTCCAAAACTTAAATCATCTTTACTAATTCTATCGCCCACTTTTATTGTAATGGCACCATCATAAATGATAAAATCTCCTTTCGGAAGAACTTCAGAATTCCCGTGGATATAAACAGGAACAATATCCAAATCAAATTGCTCTGCAAGATAAAAAGCACCTTTATGAAATCTTTTAATATCATTATCGAAAGAACGTTTCGCTTCCGGGAAAACCATCAAAGAGTAGCCATTTTTTACTTTTTCTCTTAGTTTTTCCATTCCATTTTCGATGCCTTGAGAAACAGGGTAGAAACCTAAAGCTTTAACTATTTTTCCAAAAACTGGAGATTCGTAAACCCAATCGTTTACAAGATAGACGATTTTGTGCGTCGTCATTGCCATTGCTAATGTATCAAGAAATGATGTGTGGTTGGCAATAATTACAGAAGGTTTACTGAAATCTTCCTTTGGATTTTTGATAACAGTTTTCTTAACAAAAGGGTTTGTATATAAAACAGAACCGAGAAACTTTGCAATGAATTTTTTAATAAAAATCAAAGTGTTTCCTTTTGCATTCTTTACGAAAATACTTCCGAAAACTGAAAATAAAAACCCGCCTAATCCGTAATATAAGAACGATAAAACAGAATGCAGGAACAATCTGAAAGTAACCGGCGACAAACCTTTTTTCTGTCGGTTGATAATTAAAAATCTAAACCAAAACGGATACAAAGTTGAGGTAATCACAATCACAGAAAACATCCCAATCAAAGCTACCAAAGCTAAAGAATGTAAAGCTGGATGTTTCGCAAAAATTAAAGAACCAATGGATAAAATAGTTGTAAAAACTGCTAGGATAATAGAAATTCTATAGGTTGGAAGTTCGTTTTTTCCGGTTGTGTGTTCCTTCTGCATCGCTTTCGTCAGGAAAATACTGAAATCATCGCCAACTCCGAAAACCAAAGTACAGACAACGGTGCTGAAAATATTCAATTCCAAACCAAGAAAATATAGCATTCCTGCAGTCACAACTCCCGTTAAAACAATCGGAAACATCGTCAAAACAGACAATTCAAAATTTCTGAAGAAAACAATGATTGTTAAAATGATTGCTAAAAGAGAATAATTAATTAATGTATTGAAATCGTTTTTCAACAAGCCCAAAAAGTTTTCATTCATCTGTTGACGGTCGATTGCCAAAGCTTCGTGATTTTTTTCAACGTCTTTGATGAAAGCATCCCGTTTCTTCTCATCCACTTTTACAACATTCGAAACAGTGTAAAAACCATTTTCGTTACTCAGAAATTCTGAAATCTGAAGTGCTTTTATTTTTTCGTAATCTTTTAAACTTAAAGTAGAATACGATTTATTTAAATTTTCATTAAACTGATCAAAAGCAGAAGAATTAAAGCCAAATTTATTTCCATTCTGAACCAATTCAGAAATCGTTTGATTTTTTTTATTCTGATCCCAGAAGTGGTTCCATTTTTCAACCTTTTTTTGTTGGTCTTCTTTCGATAAAACAACATTTCCGAGCGAATTGTAACTTAAAATTTTTCCTTCTCGTTTTTCTTTTTCTAAAAACTGACTAAGCTGAGAATTTCTTGCCAAAGCTTCACTTTCAGAATTTCCGTAAGAAATGGTGTAAATCGATTTTGAAGCGATGTCTGATAATTTTTCAAGTTTCGCTTCACTGATTTTCAGATCTTTCGGAATGTAATTCAAATCTCCGATATTTTCATTAAAACCTACGTGACGGAAACCAAAAAGACACGCAGCAATCATAATTGAACAAGCAATAATCAAAGCTTTGTTCTTTTCGTAAGGATAATTCCCAATCTTATCGATGAAATTGTTGCTGACTTTATCAGATTTTTCCTTTGGATGATACAACTGCGGAACAATAATTAAAGCTGTAATTGAAGAAAGGAAAACGGTAATCGCAGCAAAAAGTCCAAGATCTTTCAAAGCTTCGGAACGGACGAAAACCAAACATAAAAACGAAACAGCAGTTGTAGCGCTACTCAGAATAATCGGTTGTGTGATTTCTTTGTAAAGCTCTTCAATATTATTGTTGTGCTTATAATGTGTCAAAATATGAAGCGCATAATCAATCGTGATTCCGATGAGAATAGCTCCAACGCTAAGAGAAATTGCCGAAATTTTATCTTTAATAAAATATAAAATCAATAATGAAATGAAAACGGCAAAGACAGTCGGTAAAAATACAATCAGCGGCGTAAAGAAATTCCGGAAATAATAAATCAACAAAATCAACAAAACCGTCATCGAAATAATAACTGTATTCTGAATGTCTTTTTTTATTTGTTGGGCATTTGCAACCGCAATTACCGGCGAACCAAAATAACTGATTTCTGTTTTCCCTTTGAACTGTGTGTTGAGATTGTCTTTTATTTCATTAAGCTGGTTAACGAAAATTTCATTGTTCTGAGTGTCGTTGCTTTTATTTTTTGGATCAATGAAAAGCAGTAGGTTTTTTCCGTCTTTTGTAATGATGTAATTGTCTTCCAGTTTGAAATCTTTACTGATATTTAAAGCATTCAGTTTTTTGATTCCAAGAAAAGTGATTCCAAGTGGATCTTTTTTGATAAATTCTTTGGTGACTAAACTTGTCGGAGAAACTAATGAAACATAATTGCTCTCAACCTGTTTTGCAATGCTGTCTTTATTGAGCTTTCTTTCGATTTCTTTGTAATCGGTTTCATCCAGAAACAAAGGCAAATTCTGATTAACAAAATCAAAAGTCTCTGAAATTTCGTTGTCATTTACTTTTCCTTGAACCGAACCGATATATTTTTTTAGAGGTTCAATTTTATTTAAAAAAGTATCGGCTGTTTCTGAAAGTTGAAAGTTGTCGTCTTTTGATTTGTTTTCAATGATAACAATGATTTTGTCTGAAAAATTAAGTTGCTTCAGAACTTTCGCCGTTAAATCTGATTTGTCACTTTTTGGAATAATCTGATTGATATCTTCTTCAAAATTAATTTTAGAAGCAAAAAATCCGCAAATGACAAGAATTCCCAACGCTGTTGCAATGGAAATCAGTCGATTCTTGGCGATCAAATAATATAAATAAATGAAAAGACGATGCACTTTTATTGAGGCTACAACTTATTGCAGTTTTTATGGGTTAAAGTTTTTAATAATCTTCGAACGTCTTCATTTTCAATGTTAAAAATGATTATTTTCTCAAATTGAGTCTGCGAATTTACTGAAAAAAAGTTAATATTATGTTAAAATATACATTATGAAATCAATAATATATATAAGGTATAGACAATAGAAATTATTTCTAAAATGGTTAGTAATAAAAAAACTCCTACTTTTGCAAAAATTTTTCTAGATGCCAAAAAATTTAGTAATTGTCGAGTCTCCGGCAAAAGCAAAAACAATTCAGAAATATTTAGGGTCAGATTTCGAGGTTAAGTCCAGCTTCGGACACATTCGTGATCTGCCTAAAAAAGGGATGGGAATCGACTTGTCGAACTTCACACCTGAGTATGAAGTTTCTGCTGATAAAAAGAAGTTGGTTGCAGAACTGAAAGCCGCTGTTAAAAAAGCAGAAATGGTTTGGCTGGCTTCCGATGAGGACCGCGAGGGAGAAGCTATTGCTTGGCATTTGGCAGATGAGTTAAAACTGAAATCAGAAAACAGAAAAAGAATTGTTTTCCACGAGATTACGAAAAATGCGATTTTAAAAGCAATCGATAATCCAAGAGATATCGACCAAAATTTGGTTAATGCGCAACAGGCGAGAAGAGTTTTGGACAGAATCGTTGGTTTCGAGATGTCGCCGGTTCTTTGGAAAAAAGTAAAAACTGGTTTGTCTGCAGGTAGAGTTCAGTCAGTTGCGGTAAGATTAGTTGTAGAAAGAGAAAAGGAAATCCGAGCTTTTGTTCCGAAGCCTAGTTTCAAATTGGAGGGTATTTTCCTGAACAATGCAAAACAAGAAATTGCTGCAAAACTAAAGAAAGACTTTGAGAAAGAAGCTGATGCAGAGAACTTCCTAGAATTGGCAAAAACAACAGACTTCAAAGTTCTGAATGTTGAAACAAAACCGGGAACAAGAACAGCATCTGCTCCGTTTACGACTTCGACTTTGCAACAGGAAGCATCATCCAGATTGGGTTATAATGTGACTTCTACAATGCGTCTGGCACAAAGACTTTACGAAGAAGGATTCATCACGTATATGAGAACCGATTCCGTGAATCTTTCTCAGGAAGCAATCAATGGTGCAAAAGCGCAGATTATTTCAGAATATGGTGAAAATTATTCTAAGCCAAGAAATTATACTACCAAATCATCTTCCGCTCAGGAAGCGCACGAAGCAATTCGTCCGACAGATTTTTCTGTGAAGTCCATCGGGGATGTTCAGTTGAATAAATTATATCAATTGATTTACAGAAGAACTTTGGCTTCTCAAATGGAAAATGCGAAAATCGAAAAAACAGTTATCGAAATTGGGAATACAAAATTGCCGCAACATTTCGAAGCACAAGGTGAAGTGATTGTTTTTGACGGTTTCCTAAAAGCTTACGGCATTGTAAAAAATGAGGATGACGATGACGAAAGCAACGAAAAATTGTTGCCAAAAGTAGCAATTGGCGAAGCTTTAGATTATAAAAAAATAACAGCAACAGAAAAATTCACAAGACCATCAGCTAGATTTACAGAAGCTGGTTTGGTTAAGAAACTGGAAGAATTGGGAATTGGTCGTCCATCGACTTACGCACCAACAATCCAAACGATTCAGAATCGTGAATATGTTGACAAAAGAGAAATAGAACCACAAACGAGAGAAATCGTAAAAATGACTTTGGGCAAAACCGGCGTCAAAAAAGAAGTTCTTGAAGAGAAGTTTGGTGGCGATAAAAATAAATTCGTTCCAACGGATATTGGTGAAGTGGTGAATGATTTCCTAATCAACAATTTTGCTGAGATTCTTGATTATGGTTTCACTGCAAGAGTAGAAGAAGGTTTTGACCACATTGCCAACGGCGACCAAAAGTGGAAGGAGATGATGAAAGATTTCTATTCGAAATTCCATCCAAGGATTGAAGATGTTGAAGAAAATGCAGACCGTGCGAATGGCGAAAGAATCTTAGGCGTTGATCCTAAAACCGGTAAAAACGTACACGCAAGAATCGGAAGATTTGGACCGATGATCCAGATAGGCGAGCAGGATGATGAGGAGAAACCAACCTTTGCCTCATTGATGTCCAATCAAAATATTGCAACCATCACGCTGGAGGAAGCTTTGGAGTTGTTCAAGTTACCTTTTGATTTGAACGACGTAGATGGTCAGCCAGTTTCTGTGGGTGTTGGTAGATTCGGACCTTATGTGAAATGGGGCGAGACTTACATCAGTATTCCGAAAGGGGAAGACCCGCTTTCTGTAGATCAAAACCGTGCAGAAGAGATCATCAACGAAAAGAAAGTTGCAGATGCACCGATTGCCAATTACAAAGGCGAACCTGTGACCAAAGGAACCGGAAGATTCGGACCTTTTATCAAATATCAAAGTATTTTCATCAACGTTCCGAAACGTTATAACTTCGACAATCTGTCTCAAAACGATATCAATGAATTGATTGATGCCAAACTGGAGAAAGAAGCCAACCGATACATCCAGCATTGGGAAGCGGAAAAAATCTCTATCGAAAACGCAAGATGGGGACCGATTGTAAAACACGGCAAAAACATCTACAAAATCCCGAAAAAGAAAGATGACTCCAAATATGAAGCAGACGACTTAAAAGATGTTTCTTTGGATGAGGTGAAAAAATGGATTACAGCACAAGACCCAAAAGCTTTTGCTGAAAAGAAAAAACCAGCCGCTAAGAAACCAGCTGCAAAAAAAGCAACAACTGCTAAGAAAGCGCCGGCGAAGAAGCCTGCTGCTAAGAAATAAAAGTTTTAAATAAAATACGAAAGCACAGATTTTTGGTCTGTGCTTTTTTTTGTTTGTTCTCAAATTGGATAGCGCGGATTTGTAATCCGTGCTTTGAATATTAGTCACGGATTGCAAATCCTCGACATATTTTATCTGAACATTGAATGAAATAACTCTTTATTATCAATGTTTGCTAAAGTTTCCAAGAATATTGAATCGATATTAAGAGTAATTCGTTTAGTAGTTTGAAATGAATGAGATCCTACTACAACCTCATTTTTTCTCGTATCTTTTTCGAGTCCGTCATCAATTAGATTAATTAAATCTAATCCGAGAGGATTCAATATTTTGATCAGTTCTAACACAAATGTAGGTTCAACATTATTTCCAACAGAAATCAGAAATTTTTCTAAAGGTTTTTTACTACCTCCCGTGAATTCTTCTAGATTTTCAAATCCATTTTTAATTATTTCAAGTCTATATTCAGAAAATCTTGGAAGCAATCTATTTAACTTAATGTGAAACTGTGACTTTTTAATATTTTCTTCAACTCTAATTATATTCTCTGTTGAAGATTTTATATAAGATTGAATTTCTTCTATTTTTATAATATCATTTGACTTAGAATCTTTAATTAAACTTTCAATTTTTGAAAGATAAGTTTTGTTTGATTCAGTAAGTTGAATTATTTGACTTTGCAACTCAATGACTGTTGAATTAATTTTGGTTTCTTCATTTAGAATGACAGTTTGATTCGTTGAGGTATCGAGATATTTGGAGTAAAATGTATCTTCTTGCATTTGCGGTCTATACTTAGTTTGTAGAAGAAAAACAAAATATAAAAAAATAGGAATTATTAATATTGCCGAAATAACTAAAATAGGAACAACCCATTTCGGCTCAGTAATTGTTTTAGCACCTGTCAATAAAAGACCTACTAATAATACTAGGCCTGCGAACCAAACTGCTAGAAGTTGTATTGGTTTGGTTATTTTATCGGGTTGTATTTTTGGATTTTCCATTTTGATTACAAATTTCTTTGAAATTTAGTATTAATGTTCAAATATAACAAAATTCCCCATCCACCCAAAAACACTCACCATCCAGTCTTTTACACTCATCATCGAGTCTCCGAGACTCAAAAACGAGTCTTTTATACTGGATTTCGAGTCTTTTTGACTCAACGTTGAGTCTCGGAGACTGGAATTTGAGTCTTTTATACTCAAAAACGACTCTTTTATACTGGTTTTTGAGTGTAAAAGAGTCTTTTAGATAGTTTGAGAAGTGATTTTACTCTGTGTCAGGTTTCTTTTTGTTGCCTTTTCTTGTAAATCTCTTGCTGAGGTCGTCGTAAATTGGTGTTGCAGTGGCTACACCTTTGTTGGAGGCTTCTTTCACAGCGCCATAATAAAGTAGTGCTGACAAAATCGCTTCGTTACCTGCAATGGTAATGGTGTCGCTGAGGTCAGAAGCCAATTGTGTCGCTAAATTACGAAGTGGCGAAAGTCCTGTTACCACAGCTTCATCCTTTAGGAACTCTCGTGTATCCATATAAGTAGGAGCAAATTCCGGATTGGTTTCTGTGTAGTCTTTTACTTTTTGTACGGTAGCAACGGTCTTGTCTCCCATTTTGAAAATCGATGCTTTTTCACCTGGTGCCAAGGCTTGCACATACGGCGAAAGCAAAGTTCTAACTTCTTGAAGTTTTTCGGTAGCTTCTGCCAATACTGCAGGTGGGATCTCGATGCTGATTTGGTTTTTTGTACTCATTGTTTATTAATTTTATGGATTATTCTGTTAAAATTAATAAAATTATTCAATAAAAAAGATGTTTGTTTTTTTATAATTGAATGGTTGTGTGTTAAAATGTGTGAAATACATAAAGGTTGATGCGGTGGGTAAAGGTTATCAATAAAATATGACAAAAGCTGAGGTGGTTTTCTGAGATATTAATATTTTTGAGCATTCTAATCACCAAAATACTATTCTGAATGGGCGAAAAATTACGATGGACAAGGCTGAAGGGCTTTCCTTGGTTAGTTTTTTTTGTAGCAATTTTTATTTGGATTGCTTTTGCCGGAGCCAATTTCTATTATCAGGAGCAGGGCGGTTACACTGGCACCGGGATTCTTTTCCCGATTTCTGTCATCTATCCCAATCAATTTTTGTGGAGCGGATTTGTGTTTGCGTTTCTGTTTTTGATTGCAGGGATTTTTGCTTTCAGGTATTCTGAAAAACTGAAGGTTATTCTTCTTTTTGTGATTGCCATTATTTTGGTTTTGTTAGGCAATCTTAGTCAGGGGAATTTTGATATTGCTTTTCTGCAGCCGTTTTATCTGAAAGGAAGACAATATTATACCGATGCTTTGGCGATTGCCGACGGACAAATTTGGTTGAGAGATTTCTCGAAGAATCTGGAGCAGTTCCAGATGCACACCAAAACGCATCCGCCATTTGTAACGCTTTTGCATTATTGGATTCTGAATATTTCTAATATCGAGACGCTTGCGATTGTGTTTTTTGCCATCGGAAGTTTGTCTTTTCCGTTGTTTTATAAGATTTTAGTTTATCTCGGTTTTGAAGAGACCAGAAGGAAGTGGATGTTGCTTTTGTTTGCCGTGATTCCTTCCGTTAATATCTATCTTTTGGTGTCGATTGATGCGTTGGTTCTGACGTCAACCTTGATTTTTCTATTAGGATTTGCGAGAATTTTTCATCAGAATAAAATAGATTCTGTTTCGTTTTTGTTGATTTCTCTAGGATTGATTCTGACTAATCTTTTGACCTTCTCTGGATTATTTCTATTCGCTTTTTTAGGTTGTATCAGTTTCTATTTCATCTTAAATGGAAAATGGAATTTTGTCTGGTTAAGTTTGATGAGTGCTGTTGTTTTTGTTTTGAATTTCACAATAATTTATGCAACAACGGGCTATAATCAATTAGAAACATTTTTACTCGCATCACACTCCGAAAATCCAGATGGTTTCCGATTATTCCATCAGCCATTTGTTTATCTGATGACAAGATTGGAGGATATTGGCGAAATTTTTCTGTTTTTATCCTTTGGATTTTTAGCCGTTTTCTTTTCTAAGAAATCTGGCACAGAAGTTTTTGAAAACCGGAATGGGAATGTTTTATTTTTCTCAGCCATCACGGCGATTTCAACAATGCTTTTGACAGGTGCTTACGGAACGGGCGAAACAGCGAGAGCTTGTTTGTTTTTGGTGCCTTATTTCTTGATTTTGTTGAAGGACATTAGCTCTGATAACTTTAAAATCCTGTTTTATCTCTGTCTTCTCCAGACTTTTGGGATGCAAATGATTGGGAATTTTTATTGGTAAAACACATTGCTATGCTGAACAATTTAACAGGACTACGCTTTTATGCTGCATTTTGGGTTTTCCTCTACCATTTTTGTGTTTATACAGGTGGGATGGATAATTTCTTCGTGAAAAAAGGCTATTTGGGTTTTGATTAATTTGGTGATGGCATCTTTGGCTTTCAAATATTTCGAAGAACCAGTGAGATTATATTTATTAAAAAATGATTAAAAAATAATTGGCATCTGAAAAATTAAATCAAATTAATACTTGTTTAATAATCTTAAAATAAGAATTATATTTGAAGATTCTAACCAGAAAAACACACAGCACAAAGGCAATTAATGGCATTTTTACACCCCATCTTCACCATTATCTTTGTTTTTTTAATTCTTTATAGTTTTGTAGAGGTTAACAGAGACGAGAATTCTAAGACTCCGAAATTTATTTTCTGGACGATTGGTATTTATATGGTTATTGCCATTGGTTATAGACGCTATGTGGGGGCAGATTATCCGGTTTACGATTCTATGTACAACCAATATTTTCCTACAATTGATTATGGACAATTGGTCGATAAAATGCTGTTTCGCCAATCTAGAATTGATGTAGAGTGGATGTATGCGATGCTCAATAAGTGGATATATGCAACTGGTTTTCCTTTCAAAGAGTTTACATTGGTAAGTGCAATTATCACAATTGGAGGAAAGCTGATGGTTTTCTATAAAGACTCCAAGTATCCTGTTTTTGCAATTCTCTTATTCTTTATTCCAGGCTATTTCATCGCGGATAGTGGACATATGAGACAAGCATTGGGGATGACGATGTGTATGCTTTCTTTCACATTCATCAAAGACAGAAAAGTTTGGTGGTATCTATTGTGTTTGTATGTAGCATACGGATTTCATAAGTCAACCATTATCTTTTTACCTGCTTATTGGCTGGCAACGATTCCTATGAACTCTAGCAGGATTTTTTATTCTATTCTTGTTTGTGTGATTTTATCACCGTTTCAAATATATAACTTGTTTTCTTCCTTTTTGGATACGCTTAATGTCCAAGATGTTTCGAATGGATATAACGGATACATTGCTTATGAATCTTCAGGATCCAGTTTTATGGATGGACAGATTTTGATTTTTAGTTTCTTGCTAATTACCTATGATAAAGTCGCCTGTGAGAAAATATATTATTATGAGTATATGCGAAATCTTCTGGTGATGGGTATTTGTCTTTATTTTATAATGAGAAGTAATCCTGTTTTTTCTACAAGATTAGTGGGTGTATATTTAGCATTTGCAGCGCTCGTAATTACTAATATTATTGCTGCGATAGATAATAAAAATACGAAAAAGTTGACGCACCTGTTCTTTGTCGTTTTTATGATATTTTATTATTTTGTGTTTGTGAAATATCAGGGAAATGCAGGGCGATTCACACCAGATAAATATCAAAACTTCCTTTGGTTTCCTCAATAAAAACAGATGAAAAATAACATCTCACTTTTAATACTACATTTAATTCTTGGATTATTGATTTTTTTCAATATTCAGGTGGTTGTGGATTTTGCAGGAAGATATATTTATCCTTTGGATGATGCTTATATTCATTTGTCAATGGCGAAGAATTTTGCTGAATTTCAAACGTGGGGAATTACCCAATATGAGTTTTCTTCCACAACGTCCTCTCCACTTTTTACATTTTTATTGGCGGTTTTGATTAAAGTATTCGGAAACTGGGAGTATCTTCCGTTGATTGCTAACAGTGTAGCCGGAGTTGGATTAATTCTAATTTTTCATCGTTATCTAAAACAGTTTTCTCAAACAACTTATATCATTGTTTTATCTTCAGTCGTTTTATTAATGCCGTTGCATCTTATGATAATGACCGGGATGGAGCACGTTTTTCATACATTAGCGATGATTTTGGTTTTACTCCAATTTCAAAAATATCTTGAAGTTAAAACGCCGAGAAACTTCTCGAATCTTGCTTTGTTTTCTATAATTGCAGTAGGTTTCAGATATGAGAGTTTGTTTTTCATTTTCTTTATTTGCATTTATCTTTTCTTTCTTAAGAGAGATTATGTTATAAGCATTGCTTTAGGACTATTTGCAATCATTCCAGTTGTGGTTTACGGTTGGATTTCAGTGGATCACGGTTCGTTTTTTCTTCCCAATTCTTTAATTTTAAAAGGAAATACAAATGATGGCATTGTTGGATTCTTGACAAGAGTTGCAGGAAATGCCTATCGCGGAATTTCTGTTCTGATATTGGTTTTAATTTTATTAACTCAGATTATCCGATCAAAGAACCAGAAAAGTTTTTCAGAAAAGCTTTCAAAAAACGCCATTCCGATTGTGGTATTTTGTGGATTTGTGATTCATCTTTTATTTGCAAACTTTGGCTGGCTGATTCGGTATGAATCTTATTTAGTTGTGATTATTTTATTTGCAATTACGCCTTTTGTTGATGAGGTTTTTCAGAAGAATTCAATCAACAAAATTCTAAAATTCGGAACCGTTTTTCTTTTATTGATTACACTTTATATGAGATTCGGAACAATGTTGGAAAAACAGCCTATTGCTTCCAAAAACATCTTTGATCAGCAGATTCAGTTAGCAGATTTTCTTCATCACTATTACAGAAATTCAAGAGTTGTAGCTAATGATATTGGCGCAATTACTTACTTCAGTAACATTCATCTTTTGGATACTTATGGTTTGGGAAGTATTGAAGTTGCAAAACTCAGAAAGAACGATCACGGTAAATTTTTGGACAATAAAAACCTTCAGAATTATGTTGCTGAAACCGCAAAAAATCAAATGTTTGATGTAGCTTTAGTGTATGATAGTTGGGTAAAAATGCCGGATTATTTTACAAAAGTTGGAACTTTGACGATTCAGGACAATTATATTTGTGGAGGTACGACTGTTTCTTTTTATTCTGTGCAGGAAGAAAATACGCTTAGACTTAGAAATCAATTGATTGAATTTTCCAAAAAGATACCAAAAGACGTTATTATAAAAATTGTAGATTAGAAATTATGGACTTCGAAGACTTTATTATTGCGCCAAGACAATTCCGAACAGAGAAATGGCAAATCGGAAACAAAATCACGAACGAAATCAAAGAAAATAGTATTGTTCTACTTTTTGTTTCAGATTATCGTGGTGCGAATGGCGATGCAGAAAGTCAGGACTTCACAGGAATCAGAAGAGAGTTTTACAAATTATCACAACTTGATTTCGATATTCCTATTATTGATTTGGGCGATCTGGTTTCCGGAAAAACGCCTCAGGATTCGCATTACATTTTGCAGGAAGTTCTCTCGGCTTGTCATCAAAAAGGCGCGGTTCCGTTAATTATTGGTGGAAGCAATGATTTGGCGTTTTCACTTTTCTCTGCTCTTAATTATCATCAAAAAGATATTAATTACACGCAAATCAGCAATGTTGTTTCTCTTAAAGAAGACGAACAAATCCACGAATCGACTTTCTTAAGCAAAATATTGGGTTCCAAAGATTTCTCCATAAAAAATTATCATCATTTGGGTTATCAGAAACATCTGAACGAAATGGATTCTGTGAAACTCATCAAGGAAGTTCAGTTCGACATCATTCGTTTGGCGGAGATGATGAATTCCACCGAGAAAACTGAACCTTATTTCCGAAAAGCAGATTTAGTTACAATTAATTGTGACGCGATCGAGACTTTTGCCGAAGCTTTTTCTATGAATCCACAAGTGAATGGGTTGAATAGGAGAGAGATTTGTGCTTATATGAAAGAAATCGGGTTGAGTGAAAGACTGAAATCTGTTGGGATTTTCAATTATAATATCTATTCTGATTCTCAGCTTAATCATCAGCTTTTGGCACAAATGATTTGGTATTTGATCGAGGGAATTAATATCCAAAAATCGCATCCTAAAGAAAAATCTTACGAAACTTTTTATGTTCTGATTAATGACGAGCAATACGCCTTCAAAAGAGAGGTTTTCAGCAATCTTTGGTATTTTGGCGAGGATGAGAATATTGATAATTGCATCCCGTGTTCGCGTTCTGATTTTGATGAAGCAAAGAGAGGATTTTTAGGACAGAGATTTACAAGAAATTAAATCAATGAGTTTGGATTCTGACATCAAAGTTTCAATCATCGTTCCGGTTTATAATGTTGAGTTATATCTGGAAAAATGCCTGTTATCATTAGTTAATCAAACTTTGAAGGAAATCGAAATTCTTGTTGTGAATGATGGAAGTAAAGATCAATCTCAACCAATCATTGAGAAATTTCAGCAAGATTATCCGGACAAAATTTTTGGATTTACCAAAGAAAACGGCGGATTAAGCGATGCAAGAAATTTTGGAATTGACAGAGCAAAAGGAAAATATCTAGGCTTTGTAGACAGCGATGATTATGTCTCCGAAACCATGTTTGAAGAGATGTACAATCTTGCCGAAAAACATACTGCAGAATTGGCAATTTGCAATCTTCAAAAGGTTGATGAAAATGGAAATATTACTCAGAAACTAACGCAACTTCCGGATTTTCCAGAGAAAATTGTGTTAGAAAATAACCTTTCTGTTTTTTCTGATATTTCTTATTTTGCCTGTAATAAGATTTTCAGAAGAGAATTATTTCAAGATAAAAGATTCAAAAAAGGAATTCATTTCGAAGATATAGAGTTGATTCCGCAGTTGTTGCTAGAGTGCAAAACTTTGGCATTCACTGCAAATTATCATTATCAATATTTGGAAAGACAGGATTCTATTAGTAAAAGCCATACAACGAAAGGTTTGGATATTTTGAGAGCCGTGGAAACTGTAAGCGTAAATTTTAAGCAAAGCAAGTTTTCTACTCAGACAAAAGCTTTAAAAGCATTTCAAATTCTGGAAGGCGTTTATACTTTTTTGGCATATTTGGCTTTCGTTAAAGATGCTGACGATTTTGATAAAATGTCGCAAGAACTAGATAGTTTTATGAAAAATAGCAGCTTAAAAAATAAAGATATATTGCAATATAAACGGTTTGGTAAGAATTATCTACTATCTTTGCCCCTGAGAAAAAAAATTTATTACATCTTAAGTCTGTTGAGGTTGAGGAAGCTCGTCAGGTTATTGACAAATTAAATAACAAGCCAAAACACTGAATGAATAATAGTTTCGAAACTTTTTTAGAAAGCACCGGAATATCTTTCTTTTACTTTAAGCTGCTCTTCGGCTTTGCATTTTCCTTTCTCATTACTTACATCGCAATACCTACAATCATAAAAATTTCCAGAAGAAAAAATCTGATGGATGAGCCTGGCGCAAGAAGTTCTCATTTGAGAAAAATCCCGAACTTGGGCGGAATTGCTATCTTTTTTTCATTAGGAGTTTGCGCTCCAATCTTTGCATACGAATTATTTGAACGTTACAAATTCTTATTTGCCTCCTTCATTATTCTGTTTTTTGTGGGCGTGATGGATGATATCATGGTTCTGCGAGCTTATAAAAAACTTTTGGCTCAGATATTAGTTTCGGGATTGCTTGTTGTTGGTTCCGATGTTCGTATCACAAGCCTTTTTGGCGTGTTCGGAGTTTATGAGATTAATTATTATGTGAGTGTAGCTTTCAGTCTTCTTACGTTTATTATTTTGATTAATGCTTTTAATTTGATTGATGGAATAGATGGATTAGCAGGTAGTTACACCGTTGTTACAAGTGCTTTGTTCGGAATTAGTTTTTTTAGATTAGGAAGTCATAATGATCCCTTGGTTGTCCTTTGCGGAATCTTAATTGCTGCTTCTTTAGGTTTTTTAGTCTATAATTTGTCCAATAAAAGAAGTAGCAAAATCTTTATGGGAGATACAGGTTCTATGATATTGGGCTTCTTGTTAGCATTTACCGGAATATCTTTTATTGATATTTTTATTGCTAAAAGGGATGATGTGTTTTATCATTTACAATCGGCTCCGGTAATTGCAGTGGCTATTTTGATTTTACCAATTATAGATACGCTTACGGTTATTATTACCAGAATTTATCACAAAAAATCGGTATTCTCTCCGGATAAAAATCATATCCACCACAAATTATTGAATCTTGGATTGACACATCGTAGATCCACCGCTTATATCATTATCTATTATATTTTTATAATTTTGGTAGCTTATTTTTTAAGGCATATAAACATCAATCAATTATTATTAATAATAGTCTCGTTAGGCTTTTTAGGGGCTTATCTTCCGATATTTTTACTCCGATTCAAAAAAGATTAAAATTGTTATATTTTTGCAAAAACAAACATTGATGAAACACCGTTATATTTTTAACATATTTTTATTACTTATCTTAGTTGGATTCTGCTCTTCCTGCATTTCCAAAAAAGATATCAGATATCTACAACCAAGCGAAAGCCTTACAATCAACGAAGAAGGATTGGTTCCTTATAATGTTCCAGAATACAGAATTACAAAAGGTGATATCTTAACTCTTAATGTTGTCACAACACCTAAAGGTGATGCTGCACAATTTTACTCTTCTCTCAACGCATCTGCAGCTGGAGCTAATAATGGCGCACAGGCAGGAGGTGCGGCTGGAGGTCAGACTGGTGGAGGTAATGGTAATGGTAATGGTAATGGAGGGAACGCAACTTTTTATTTTAACGGATTGAAAGTGGATTCTAAAGGTGATGTTAATATTTTTGGAATCGGCTATGTGAAAGCGGAAGGTAGAACCTTGGAAGATATGACCAAAGAGATCCAGGAAAAAGTTAATGACAATTTCTTACAAGGTAAATCAGAAGTTAGACTAAATCTCGATGGGATCAGATACTATATCCTAGGAGATATGGAGACGACAGCAATCACTGGTGAGAAGACGGCATACGTAACACAACTTAACATTATGCAAGCGTTGGCAATGAATGGTGGACTTAACCGTACTGTCGATCGTAAAAACATAATGATTCACAGAAAGTATCCAGAAGGTATAAAGACAGCTAGATTGGATCTCACAAGGGAAGACGCTATGAATTCGCCATACTATTGGTTACAAAATGGAGATATCATTTACCTTAATACCAATGGGAAAAGTATCAATGGATTCGGAAAAGAGCCGCTACAGACTTTGACTACAGGAGTGTCATTGATTACGACGGTGATGTCTATTTATCTAATTATAACTAGATTATAATGATTCCAGATAAAAACGGTAATAACGCACAAGATACAGCGCAGGTTGCTGAAAAAATGGGATCTTTCAGTTTGTTTGATCCTGCCCATTTTGTACAACGAGTTATAAGAAACTGGTATTGGTTTGTGATTCTAGGATTTATAGGTTACTGTATTTCGTATGTTTACAGCAAGTATTATGCGCAGAGAGTTTATTCTTCAAGTTTATCATTAAGTATTTCTAATAATACAGCAAGTTATTTTACACCCAACCAGTCTATCAACTTCATTTGGGGACAAGGCGGGAATCAGGATGGAGTTTATCTGAAGAAAATATTATTGTCAAGAAGCCATAATGAATATTTGGTTAAAAAACTGAATTTAATTACCAATTACACTACAAAAGGATTAATCAAAACAACTTATCTTGATCAGGAAGATAGTCCTGTGTTTTTGGAAATTGACAGAAACCACCTGCAGCAGGTTAATTATCAAATTAGCCTGATACCTAAGGGGAATAATAAATATGAAGTTGTTTTGCCGGAAGAAGGGCAGTCGCCATATTTGTATAATTATGACACGGAAAGTATGGAAGTTATACCTTCTTATCCAAGACCAAAAAACAAAATTTTGGGATTGAATGAATGGTATGAATCTCCTAACCTTAAATTTAGGTTAGTTCAAAATCCAACAGCGAGCAATCTGGGACTAGATAATATTATTGTCACTCTTGTTCCAGTAAATCAGGCCGTTAATGGGATTGTTGGTAGTTTGGCTGTAGAATTTGACAAAGAGTTGAGTTCTATAATGGTAATTACTAAAACTGGCTATAACCTGAACAGCACCGTTAATTTCCTTAATAATTCTGTTCAGGAATTAATCAAAAAAAGATTGCTGGACCAAAATACAGTTGACCAAAATACGGTTGAATATCTTAATGAGAATTTATCATTAATCAGAAAAAAACTGGATTCCAGTGGTACAGTTCTCAACAATTTGAAGATCAACAACCGTCTTTTCGATATGGAAAATATCGATTCCAAAACCTTGGAAAAATTGACGACACTTGAAACTCAAAAAGCAGAGCTGGCTAAAAAAATCAATTCTCTGAATGATATCAGATCTTCTGTAGGTACCAATAACATAGAAAAAATTATCAATCTAAATCTTGCAGGGATTGAGGACGGAAGTTTCAATGCTTCTGTTTCTGAACTGAAACAGCTCTACGCAAAACGCAGAGAAATGGCGCAGATTTATACACCAAATTCAGAGCCGATGCGCGAAATTAATCGATTGATTAATGAAGCCAAATATACTTCCCAAGATGGCTTGAAAAAATATTTCCAAGGTTATAACGACAGACTTGCTGATATCAATGCCCAAATCGGAAAGATAGATCAGGAACTTGTTACGCTTCCTGAAAAACAAAGAATTTTCTTAGATGCCCAAAGAGGATATAAGATTATTGAAAATACGTATAATACTTTGTTAACAGAACAGGCAAAATCTCAAATGCGTGTTGCGACCAATCAAAGTAACCTCAATATTATTGACAGCGCAAAAAATCTTGGACAAGGTCCTATTGCTCCGGATGTAAAGAGTACAAAAATGCAGATTATTGGAGGATTGTTATTGCTTCCTCTTATTTTTCTTCTTCTTGCCGAATTATTGGATAGTAAAGTCAGAAATCTTAAAGAGTTGTTAGCAGTAACTAAAATCCCATTGCTAGGGGTTATTGGCCATAATAGTTATGATAATAATTTAACAGTTTTAGAAGAACCAAAATCTTCCATTTCAGAAGCATTCCGAGCTGTGAGAGCTAACCTCAGATTCTTATTTGATGAAGAACAGAAAAGTAAAGTTATTCTGGTAACATCTTCGATCAGTGGAGAAGGTAAAACATATGTTTCGATTAATATTGCTTCGATTCTCGGGTTAAGCGGAAAGAAAGCAGTTTTGCTGGGAATGGACCTTAGAAAACCAAAGATTTTTGGTGATTTTAAAATCAACAACAAGAATGGAATTTCTAATTATCTCACAGGTCAGGTTGAACTGGAAGAGATCATCAATCACACAAGTATTCCGGGATTGGATGTTATTACTTCAGGTCCCATTCCACCAAATCCTTCAGAATTATTAATGAGTGATAATAACATGAAGTTCATAGAAAGATTGAAAGAAATCTATGAGTATGTTATTATAGATTCGCCACCTGTAGGATTGGTTGCCGATTCTTTTGAGTTGATTAAAAAAGCGGATACTACAATATATGTTGTTCGTCACGAGTATACCGAAAAATATATGTTGAAGATGATTACCGAAAAATACTTCAATAAAGAGATAGCGAATCTGGGGTTGGTTTACAACGATTTTGTTGTGAAGAAAGGTTATGGTTACGGCTATGGCTACGGTTATGGCTACGGCTACTTTGATGAAGATAAAAATTATAAAGAACCAACAATAATAAAAATAAGGAATAAGCTAAAAATGTTTTTTAATAAAAAATAGAAGTCTTTATCAAGGCTTTTATTTTTTTATAGACTATTTTGGGAATAAGTTCGTTTTTATAACAATAAATTATATTTTTTTGTTTTTATTTAACTAAACTTTAAGAAGTTCCTTAATCTAAAAATGTTTTATATTTGCACCAAATTTTTGAGTAATAGACGTTTCAGTATATTGAAAATGAAGAGAGAATTAACCTATGCCCTTGTCGCTATATTTTGTTTTTTGAGTTTTGCAAAAGCTCAGAGACACGAGATTGGGGTACAATTAGGAATGAGTAATCTAGTTGGAGATATCGGGAGAACAAACTATATTCTACAGAAACCTCTGGGAAACGTGTCTCAGAATGGACTTCCTTTTTATGGTGGCGTAATGTACAGAATGAATTTTAATCCTTATCAAACCGTTAGGCTTAATGTGGGATTTAGTAACATTCAATTTGATGATAGATATGCGAAAGAAGATTATCGGAGAATTAGACAACTGAGAGGAACCAACTCGGTGATATCGGCTGATTTACTTTTTGAGTATAATTTCTTACCAGTCAATGATGAGCAGATTAGTATGATAAGTCCGTATATTTTTGCAGGTGTTTCGGGGTTGTATATGGATGCCACAAAAGCAGACTTAACAATCACAAATACAAGCGTAGAAGCGAGATACACACAAGGGAAAGCCTTTACAATGGGACTTCCTTTTGGTGTAGGACTTAAATATAAATTTAATTATAACTGGGCATTGTCTGGGGAGTTCACTTTCCGTCCGACATTCTCAGATCAGGTGGATTATAGTATGTTGAAGGATGGAGATGTGACGGTGAAAAGTTCTCTTGGAAAAGATGATACTGCAATCCTTGTTCAAAAATTTATGGATCAGAGAAATGTTGGCAATTTAAATTCTAAAGATTGGGTTAATTCTGCAACGTTAATTTTGTCTTACTCCTTTGGAAGACCACCTTGTTATTGCAAATAAAGTTATGCAGGACTTAAAAAAGTTAATAAATAAAGATAAATTACCGAAACACGTTGCTGTTATAATGGATGGAAACGGTAGATGGGCAAAATCCAGAGGAGAAGAAAGAACCTTTGGACACAAAAATGCTATCACTGCCGTTCGTAATGTTATTAATGCCTGCAACGAGATTCATATACCGTATCTTACACTTTATACATTCTCTTCAGAAAATTGGAATCGTCCTAAAGATGAAGTAGATACTCTTATGAATCTTTTGTCAGAAACATTATTGTTGGAAGCAGAAGAGATTTTTACTAAAGGATTGAGGATGCATGTCGTTGGAGATATTACCCAACTTCCGGAATTAGTAAGAGATCAATTGCTTAATGTGATAGAATTAACTAAAAATAATGACAAAGGAAATCTGATTTTAGCACTGAATTACGGTTCGCAAAAAGAAATCCTGAAAGCCGTAAAAGAAATTAGTCAGGATGTGAAAGATGGGAATGTAAATGTTGAAGATATTGATGAAAAAATGTTCGAGAATCATCTTTACACCAAAGATTTTCCAGTGGTTGATTTGATGATTAGAACAAGTGGCGAAGTCCGTATCAGTAATTTCTTGCTTTGGCAGATTGCTTATGCAGAACTTCAGTTTTTAGATGTACTTTGGCCGGACTTTACAAAAGATACTTTTTTTCAGTGCATATTAGACTATCAAAATAAAGAAAGAAGATACGGGATGACTAGTGATCAGATTTCTTCATAAAATATATTAGAAAAGAGAACAACTTCAATAAGAATGAAATTAAGATTTATACCCATTATTTTGTTGACAGCTTCAGTGTATTTTCACGCTCAGGTTGTTCCACAGGGTAACAATGCAGAAAGCACAGAACTTGCAGGAAACCAAAAACAAGAGTATGTTCTGAAAGATATCGTTGTAGACGGTGTCAAAAGATACACACCAGCTCAGATTTTGCGTTTTACAGGTCTTGTGAAAGGAGAGAAGTTAGAAATTCCGGGGCAGAGAGTCAGCAATGCTGTCAAGAAACTTTGGGAAACCCAATCTTTTTCTAAGGTTGAGGTCTATATTCAGGATGTTGAAGGGCAAAATGTTGTCCTGCAATTTTCGTTACAAGACCTTAAAGAATTAGGAGAAGTCAAATTCACGGGTAAAGGAATTGGAAAATCCAAGAATGAAAAACTTATTAAGGATAATAACTTGAAGCCAGGAACCAAGATTAATAATAATCTGGTTTCCAGTTTACAAAATAAAATTCCTCAGGAGTATATTGCAAAAGGATTTGCTGATGCAAAAATCAATATTCAGGAAAAAGCAAATGGTACAGATGCTAATCTTGTAGATTGGACCATTGAAGTTGCAAAAGGCAAAAAAGTCAAAATCGATAAAATCGAGTTTGATGGTAATGAAAGTGTATCTGACAGAAAACTTAGAAAAAAAGGATTCAAAGACACCAAGCAGAAAAGATTCTTGTTAGGTATTCTTAAACCTTCCAAATTTATCCAGGATAAATATGATGAGGATAAGAAGAACTTGATAAGTTACTATAACTCCTTAGGTTTTAGAGATGCTACGATTGTTTCGGATTCTGTAACTAGAAACGAAAAAGGTTATAACATCAATGTAAAACTGAATGAAGGTAAAAAATACTATATCGGTGATATCAACTTCATCGGAAATACGACTTTTACTACAGAGTTTTTACAGAAAATTTTAGGCTACAAAACAGGAGATATCTATGACGCAGTAGGATTCAACAAAAAAGTTGGAGAAGACGGCGGAAAAGAAGATGATTCTGATTTGAAGTCCATTTATATGAATAATGGTTTCTTGTTCTCCAACGTTACGCCGATTGAAAAATCGATTAAAGGAGATTCTATCAATTTGGAAATCAGAATTAATGAAGGAGAAAAAGCAACTTGGAACCGTGTAACCTGGTCTGGAAATACTACGACACACGATCACGTAATTTTGAGAGCGCTTAGAACTAAGCCTGGAACATTGTTCGCAAAATCTGATATCAAGAGAACTTACTTCGAATTAGCTGGGATGCAGTTTTTTGATCCTCAACAAATTGGAACAGATGTAAAACCAAATCCACAGGATAACACGGTTAATATGCACTGGACACTTGTAGAAAAAGGTTCTTCTCAGGTGCAATTACAAGCTGGTTATGGTGGAGGGTCATTCATCGGAACATTAGGATTAACGTTCAATAACTTCTCTTTGAGAAACTTTTTGAAGTTCAAAGATTTCAAACCGGTTCCTCAAGGTGACGGACAAACTTTATCACTACAAGCTCAGGCAGGGCAATATTTTACCAATTATGGAGTTTCTTTTACAGAGCCTTGGATTTTTGGGGCAAGACAAACATCATTGAGTGTTGGATTGAATTACTCTAATGTGAATTATTCCTATTCAACGGGGGATCAGAAAATGAATATTTTCTCTGCGACAGCAGGTCTTACAAAATTATTAAGATGGCCAGATGATTATTTCTCTCTTTATACTGGGATACAGTATCAAAGTTATGATTTCAGTAATTATCCATTCTATTTTGGAGATGCGTTGGAGTACAATGGTAGTACAAAATCATTCAGTTTCAATATTGGTTTGAGTAGAAACTCAGCTGGTTTGGATCCTGTTTTTCCAACTTATGGTTCTAATTTAGAAGCGTCTTTGAAGTTTACACCGCCATATTCTTGGTTCAGTAACAAAGATTATTCTACAATGAGTACTTTGGACAAGTACAAGTGGATGGAATTCTATAAAGTGAAGTTAAAAGCTGATTTCTATAACGAAGTTATTGGGAAATTGGTTCTTAGAACTACTGGAGAAATGGGATTCTTGAACGGATACAGCAAAGAATTAGGTCCACCACCTTTTGAAAGATATTATGTTGGAGGTGTAGGTTTATTCAATGGTAGATTTGATGGTAGAGAATTGGTGCCTTTGAGAGGTTATGAAAATGCTTCTTCTACAGGATTCAGTTCATCATCAACTTACGATATCACGCCTTATGGTGGAGCAACAATTTATAATAGATTTGCTGCAGAGTTAAGATATCCAATTTCTATGAACCAAACAGCGAAAATCTTTGTATTAACCTTTGCAGAAGCAGGTAATGCTTGGAATAGTTTCGGAACATACAATCCTTTCAAATTGAAAAGATCTGCAGGTTTAGGTATCAGAGTATCGATGTCAGCATTTGGATTGATTGGATTTGATTTTGCTTATGGATTTGATAAAACATTAGGAAGCTCAGAACCATCAGGATGGCAACAACATTTCTTGATGAACCAACCATTATAAAATAAAATACTATTTTTATAGGATGAAAAAATTAGCATTAATTGTAACAATTCTTTTTGCTACCACACAAATCTTTGCACAGAAGATTGGTGTGGTAGATACAAACTATGTGTTGAGCAAATTGCCTCAGTATAAAGAAGCGGAGAACAGACTCAATACACAGGTGGAGCAATGGCGTTCTGATTTGCAAAAATTACAAGCAGAATATGAGAGAAAAAAAGAAGCTTTTGAAAATGAAAAAGTTTTACTTGTTGGTGATCAGTTAAAGCTAAGAGAAAAAGAAATCGTAGATTTGGAAGCAAGTGTACGTAATACAATTGGTGCAAGATTTGGAACAAATGGTGAGGTTAATCAATTACGTTCTAATTTAACTAAACCTTATCAGGATCAGATATGGAACGCGATTAAAACTGTTTCTACAAAGAATAATTTAGGAATAGTTCTTGATAAAAGTAATAATATTAGTGTGATATTTTTGGATAAGAAATATGACTATACTGATGCTGTTTTAGCGTTATTAGGAAAAACCTTACCTAAATCAGATGAAAAAAATAATGCTGTTCCAAGCTCTGGTAGCAGAGGTAAAGCTGGAGATAAAATGACACCTAGAACACGTGCTCAAAGAAAAGGTGGTGGTATAGAAGCAGTCACAAAATAAAAATTAATATAAATTATAAACATAACTTTTTAAAATGAACAAATTAAGTGTATTATTAGTAGCAGTTGTAACGGTTTTTGCAACAGGATTTGCAAACGCTCAGAAAATTGCTTCTGTAGATGTTAATGCAATTTTCACTTCTATGCCAGAAATGAAAGCTCTTGATCAGCAATTGCAAAATCTGCAAACTGCAAAACAAGGTGAACTAGAAAAGCAAGGAAAGTCTCTTCAGGACTTGATGAAAAAATATCAGGATGAGGCTCCTAAACAAACAGCAGCTATCAATGAGCAAAGAAGCCAAGAAGTTCAGAAACTTCAGGAAAACCTTCAGCAGATGTATTCTGCAGCTCAAAAAGATATCGCAGAAAAAAGAGATGCAGGTTTAGCGCCACTTGAGAAAAAAATCAATGATGCTATCTCTAAAGTAGCTAAAGCAGCAGGTTATGAGTATGTGTTTGATGCTTCTACACCAGCTTTAGTTTACAAAGCAGGAACAGATGCTACACCAGCAGTTAGAAAAGAATTAGGTCTTTAATCAAACTAAGACAATTAATATCTAAAACCGTCTCGTTTCTTTTAACGGGACGGTTTTTTAGGAATAGTAATTATGGAAAAAGAATTCTCATCAAGATTTAAAATCCGTTTTGCAGATTGTGATCCAATCGGGCATCTCAATAATGTCAAATATTTGGAATATATGCTCAACGCAAGGGAAGATCATGTGGAAGAGAACTATGGTTTCACTTATGAGCAATACACAAGAGAAACGGGATGTACTTGGGTTACCATCCAAAATGAGATTGCTTATCTGAAAGAAGTGAGATACAATTCTACAGTTGAGATTACCAGCAAAACAATTGCGATGAATAATATGACATCGGTTGTGGAATTATTGATGAAAGATGAAAATGGTATAGTCCATGCCGTTTTTTGGTTAACAGTCATTTACTTCAATATGAAAACTAGAAAAGCTGAGATGATGTCGGATGAAAGCTTAGAAAAGTTCTCGAATTTCTTGGTTGAAATCGATCACAAAACATTCAAGGAAAGAGTCGGTTATTTGAGACTTCAAAATAAAACAAAATTGTTATGAAAAGAATACTTGTTATAGGAGGAAATGGTCAGTTGGGACATTGTCTGCAAAAGTTAGCACCAAAATACCATGATCAATACGATTTCAATTTTACGGGATCATCCGTTGTAGATATCACGAATTTTGAACAAGTAGATACTGTTTTTGCAGAATATCAGCCGGGTTTTGTGATTAATGCTTCTGCTTATACAGCTGTAGATTTGGCAGAAAAAGAAACTGAAAAAGCGTTTGCGATTAATGCGGAAGGTGTTGGGAATTTGGCTCAGGTTTGCAAGGATAACAATGCAATATTGATTCACGTTTCAACAGATTATGTTTTTGATGGAGAAACTAACCTCAGCTACTCAGAAGATGATTTTACAGATCCCATCGGTGCTTACGGTGCTTCTAAAAGAAGAGGCGAAGAATTAGCTTTGGAAAACAATCCGGAGACTGTGATTATTAGAACATCTTGGTTGTATTCGGAATTCAACAAGAACTTTGTGAAAACAATGCTTCATTTATTTGAAATTAAAGATGAGTTGGGAATTGTAGGTGATCAATTTGGTCAACCAACCAATGCTAATGATTTGGCTGAAGCGATTTTAGAAATCATCGAAGCAAAAAATAAAACCTTCGGAATTTATCATTTCTCTAATTATCCGGAAACAACTTGGTTTGATTTTGCTAGTAAAATAAAAGAATTCTCAGGTTCCAACGTTATATTAAAATCAATCACAACAGAAGAGTTCCCGACGCCGGCAAAACGCCCGAAAAGGAGCACAATGTCTCTGGACAAAATCGAAAAAGATTATCAAATCGAACCAAAACATTGGGAAAATAGCCTGAGAGATTGTGTAGAAATTTTAAAATTAACGAATGCGTAAATTATTATTTTTAATTTCAGTTTTTTGTTTTCAGTTCTTTTATCTTCAGACGGTTATTCTTAACAAAGTTGATAAAACGAATGATAACAAAGACAAAATTTTCTATAAGATATCGGATGTTTCAAAATCAGAGTTTTTAGGAGAAATATTGGTGAATGGATTTTCTAATGATGATGTAAAAATGTTTGGAGAAATTTATAAAAAAGCCAAACAAGTAGGAGCTAATACATTTTCTATGAAACCAATTGAGAGTGTGGATGGAACAATACAAAAGTTTGATCCAGCTTATTATATTCTGAATTTGTATTACACGAATGCCGATGAAATCCCAGATGAGCAGAATGTCGCTTTCCTAATTTCTTCAGCAGACAAAACTCAGAAAATCAATATCGATAACAAAACCACCGACGTGAAGCCAAGAAGCTTTCTTAAACTAAAATTAGTCGATAATGAAGTTATGACAGTTTCTACCCGAAAGTTATTGGGCTCAACGGTAAAATTGTCAGGAAAAGAGGGACAGCAATCTTTGTATTTTTCTTTGTCTAATTTCAAAATTCGTAGTAATGATAGTATCTACGGTGGAGTGAACCTGAAATCCGGAGATATTACAGGATTGGAAAAGTCTTTTGGTATGTTTTTGACTACAATCTATTCTGAACAGAAAAAGGATTAATGTTAATAAATTGTCATACTGAGATAGTTTATTTTCAAAATAAAATTGAGTAACTTTATAAAAGAAGATTTAAGACCGGGCAATTGTAATTCATTTACAGATCTCACATTGCAAAAACAATCTGAGCGGAGCTGAATCTCAAATCTAAATCACACATATTGGAAGAATTTTTTGAAAACGAACTTGCTAAAAAGTTCGAAGAAATGATAGAGAATAATGATGAATTCTATTTCGATACCGAAGAATATATAGAAATTATCATCTATTATCTGGAGCTTGGAGATTACAGTTATGCAGAAATGGCCGTGAATCACGCTCTGAAAATACATCCTAATTCTTTGGAAATCAAAACTAAGCAATTAGAAGTTTTCTTGGAGTTAGAGCGCTACGCGAAAGCAAAAGAATTGATTGATGAATTGCATCAGTCATCTCTGGAAGATACAGACTTTTTGGTTTGTTGTGCTAAATATTATTCCAACCTTGGAAACCCGAAAAAATCAATTGAATATTGTCAGAAAGCTTTGGAACTAGAGGAAGAAGAAAATTTCCTTCACAATTTCATTGCGGACGAATATGTCAATCTAGATGATCCATTCAATGCGCTGAAACATTATACGTCAGCTTTAGAGCACGATCCTTATGACGATTATTCTTTGGAAAACGTAATGGTTTGTTATAGTAAACTGAACCGTCCACAAGAAGCGATAGACTTTCTTAATCAATATCTTGATAAGTTTCCATTCTCGGAAACCGCTTGGTATGAGTACGGGCAGTTTTACTTCAACAAAAAGAATTACGACGAAGCCATCAAAGGATTCGATTATATTTTGGCTATCAACTCAACGGCAGTTGGTGTTTATGCAAACAAAGCATCTTGTTATGAGGCAATGGGCGAGTGGGACAAAGCGATTGAGGTTTATGAAGAAATGCTGGAGTTAGAATATACAAAAGCATTCACATTCTATAAAATTGGGTTGTGCTACAAAGAAGCTAAGAAATTGGTTCCTGCACTCACGTCTTTCCAAAAATCTTTGAGAGAAGATCCTCAGTTTTATTTGGCAATGATGGAGCAGTCCAATATCTACGAAGAGATGGGCAATACCAAAGAAGCGCTTTATTTTGCTCAGGAAGCAGTTGCTCTCAATGTCGGAAATCTCGAATATCAGAAGCGCTTAGCTTTTCTTTACATCACTTGCGGTGAGTATGAAGAAAGTTTGACTTGCCTGAAAAAATTGGTCGATACAGAATCAAGCAGGTTTTACAACTGGTATGCTTATTCGGAAGTTTTGATGTTGATAGGCGAATACGAGGAAGCGATTACAATTTTGGAAAAAGCTTTACAAACGCATCAACGTGCCGAATTATATTATCAGTTGAGTAATTGCTACTTCAACCTGAAAAATGATTCAGAAGGCATTGCTAAGCTGGAAAAAGCATTGGAGTTGGATCCTTCGCTCAGCAAAGATATGCAGCAGAAATATCCCTTCATCAAAGAACAGGTCAAAAAAATAAAGACCAAAAAGAAATAAAAGAAAAGCTCAGATAATTCTGAGCTTTTTATTTTTTAGGAGCCGGGAACCTGCTTTCCACTATATCTTTTGCTCTTCGTTCCTCATCACAAAAGGATGCCGTTACAATCAGGGCTATGGGTTTTGTAATCCAATCAACATTAAACCAAAACCACAATATTGTAATTCCGCAGGGTATCAAACTAATTCTATCTATTTCTTAGCAGAGTTTTATTCCTTTGCGAACCTTAAAAATATTTTCAATAACCTCAATAAGATCTTTGCGCGCTTTGCGTTAAAAAAATTTATGCAGCCTTTGGCTTACTTCTTAAAAATATTAATCCAGCCAAAATAATCAAAGCTCCGACAGATTGCATCGTAGTTAAAGTTTCTCCATCCAAAATTCCCCAAATAATCGCAACAATTGGCATTAACAAAGTTACAGTTGATGCAAATAACGGTGTAGAAATACTCAATAATTTATAATTCATCATCATTGCCAGCCCAGTTCCAAAGATGGATAACATCGCTACAAAACCAAGTCCTTCAAACGTACTTTGATTAAAACTGAAATCATTGAAAAATCCTGAAAATACCAAAGCAATTAATGAAGGTAAAGACAACACAAAAGAAAAAATAAAAGCAGACATCAAAATTGCTGGAACCTCCTGTAGTTTTGATTTTATGGTCGTTGTACTGATAGCATACATTAGAACTGCTAAAACCAGCAAAAGAATAGGGTAGATTTTGATTTCGCCACTTTCACCACTTCCCAAAGCTAAAATACAAGCACCGATAAAACTAATTAAAACGCCAATCATTTGCCTTTTGGTAGTAGAGAACTTCCAAACCAAAGAACCCACAATAATCACGAATATTGGCATCATAGAGTTAATAATTCCAGCAATGCTGCTGCTAATTTCAGTTTCTGCTAATGGAAACAGAAACATTGGAATAAAACTTCCTGTCACAGCAGCCAAGATTAGCCATTTTGTATGTTGCTTCGGAAATTGTTTGATTTTAGTAATAGCGTAAGGCATTAATACAATTCCGGATATCAAAACTCTTAAAGCCCCCACTTCATAAGGATTGAAATGTTCTAAAGATTTTTTTATTAATATGAAGGATGATCCCCAAATCACAGATAATGTGATGAGAAGGATCCATTTTTGTTTTTCAGTATTCAAGGTTTTTGTTGTTTTAAGATATTTAAATAATCAATTTTCGGAATCATTTTTGCGCCTAGACTTTCAAGATGTTCAGAGTGGATTTGACAATCGATAAGTTCCCATTGGTTTTGATATTTGGTCGTAAAATGGATAAAGCCGGCTTTAGAAGCATTGGAAACTTTGGAAAACATACTTTCGCCACAGAAAACATTTCCGACTAAAATTCCATAAAATCCACCAACCAAATTGCCGTTTTGCCAGACTTCAAAACTTTTAGCTTTTCCATAATGGTGAAGTTTTACAAAAGATGCAATGAGTTCTTCATTAATCCAAGTTCCATCTTGTCCTTTTCTTTCTAATGTTTTACAATTTCTCATCACTTCTTCGAAGCATTGGTTTTCTGTAAATTCAAAAACCTCATCTCGCAGAATTTTTCTCATCGATTTTGAAATTTTAATTTCATTTGGGAATAAAACAAATCTCGGGTTCGGACACCACCAAAGAATTTCTTCTCCTTCATTATACCAAGGAAATAATCCAATTTGATAAGCAAACCAAAGTCTTTCTGGTCTCAAATCACCGCCAAAAGCCATTAATCCATCCTCCGAATCATAATGTTCCGGATCTGGAAAAGAAATATCATTAGGATCAAGTCTAAGCATTAGATGATTTTGGGTTTATAAAAAATAATCCCCGCACTTTATTTTAAAATGCAGGGAGATTTATGTGATATTATTCTATTAATATTAGAAAGGCAAATCATCATCTTCATCCTCAGCAAAAACATTTTTGTTTTCTGTTGAAGGCGAATTTTGAGAAGGTGCAGCTTGAGTAGGCTCATTAAAATCGGAAGAAGCATCTTTTTCCATTCTCCATCCAACAATAGAGTTGAAATATTTCACTTCACCTTGTGGACTTGTCCATTCTCTTCCTCGTATGTTGATATGAACTTTCACTTTATCACCCACTTTGTGAGCATTCAACAAATCAACTTTATCTTGAGTGAATTCAATATTAATTGGCTGCGGATACTGTTCTTCTGTCAAAAGAACTAGTTCTTTTTTTTGAAATCCACTTGCAAATGTTTGTAAATCAGAAATTTTCTTTATCGTTCCTGTTAATTCCATATCTCGAAAATGTTTTAAGGTTGTAAAGGTAATAAAAAGTATTGATGTTATTGAAAAAACGGCTGATCAAAAAACTTTAAAAAAATGTTGAATTTATTTTGGAGAGAATATAAAAGAGTTATATATTTGCACTCACCAAAACGAAAGAAAAGGAGTTCTTAAAAATAATGCGGATGTGGTGTAATTGGTAGCCACGCCAGACTTAGGATCTGGTGCTTCACGGCGTGGGGGTTCGAGTCCCTTCATCCGCACAAAGAAAGAATTTCTAAGAAATTAGAAATTTTTTTTATGCGAAAATAGCTCAGCTGGTAGAGCACAACCTTGCCAAGGTTGGGGTCGCGGGTTCGAGTCCCGTTTTTCGCTCCACCGTCGCCCTGGTGGTGGAACTGGTAGACACGCAGGACTTAAAATCCTGTGTCCGCAAGGACGTACGGGTTCAAGTCCCGTCTGGGGTACATAAAAAGACTGTTAATCATTGATTATCAGTCTTTTTTTTTGTTTTTTTCATTAGTGAAGAAAATATAAAAAACCAGCAACTCTTAAAATTGCTGGTTTTTATTTTATAATTTGGATAAATTTATCTTAGTAATGCGCTAAAAGTATCTCCCTGTCTGATATCTCCGGTATTGTAACCTTTCATAAACCATTCTTCTCTTTGTGCAGAAGAACCGTGTGTGAAGCTTTCTTGATTCACGTAACCTTGTCCTCTTTTTTGTATGTTGTCATCACCAACCGCAGCAGCAGCACTCATTGCTTCCTGAATATCACCAGCTTCTAAGAACTTTTCGCGACTATCAGTTTCTTTTGCCCATAATCCAGCATAGAAATCAGCTTGTAATTCGTTAGCGACAGAGATTTTATTGGCTTGTGCTTCGCTTCCACTTTGTTGTAGCTTGCTTACTTGGTTTAATGTTCCCAGTAAGTTTTGAATATGGTGACCATATTCGTGGCCGAGAACATAAGCTACTGTAAATTGTCCAACTTTTGCTCCAAATTTTTGCTGCAGCTCATTGAAGAAACTCATATCCATATAGATAGTTTGGTCTGATGGACAATAGAAAGGTCCCATTTCTGACTGTGCAGTTCCACAGCCTGAACTTGTTATACTTTCAAATAAGACTACTTTTGCAGGTCTGAATTGGATTCCGTTTTCCTGAAAAACCTTTTCCCACGTTTGTTCATTTTCTTTAGCGAGCATACTAACCATTTGACCAATACTAAGTTCTTCTTTGGAAAGTTGTCTCTGTTCAGTCTGTTGTGGTGCAGAAGTACTGTTATTGAGGATGGCAGATGGGTCGCCTCCCAGAAAGAAAACAATGGCTGCAATAATGATAGTTCCTAAGCCACCACCAACTAGCATTCCGCCGCCTCCACCAGAACCACGTCTGTCATCTACATTGTCACTTCTGTCGTTTGTCCATTTCATCTTGTAATATTTTGTGTTTTAAAATTAGGAATTTATTTTTGGATTGAGAAGTTTTTTTAGTGTGCTTTATGCATAGACCTGATGTGAACGGCATCCTTTTTTGCAGCTGGATTTAGCTTTTGGGAAAAGATACAGCACTTCGACTTCGCTCAGCATAAATTACCAGCTGAATTAAGCTCCTAAAAAATTAATGCTTAGAAAGAAAACTTCGTGTTGAAATCTATCATTTTCAATGCAGTAACTGCAGCTTCTACGCCTTTGTTACCAAGATTTCCGCCGCTTCTTGCGATAGATTGTTCTTTGGTATCGTCTGTCAAAACGCAGAAAATTGCTGGTGTATCTGTCAAAATGTTACAGTCTTTAATTCCTTGCGTTACACCTGAACAAACAAACTCGAAATGAGGTGTCTCGCCACGAATCACATTACCAATTGCAATGACTGCTGCGAACTTGTTGGAGCGGCAAAGTTTCATCGTTGCAAAGCTCAACTCGAATGCGCCAGGAACGTAATAGATATGAATGTTTTCTTCTTTGATACCTTCTGCTTTCAGCGTTTCGATAGCGCCGTTGCGAAGGTTGTAGGTTACGAAATCGTTCCACTCAGAAACAACAATGCCGATAGAATATTCATCGGCATTGGTTATATTGAGTGGCTTATAATCTGAAAGATTAGTTGTTGCCATTGTTTAGTAATATTTTGTCATTTCTATGAAAGCGTCAGATTGACCGTTGTCATAATCTTGATATTTCTCTTCAATCACAGAGAAATATTTTTTAGCATCAGCATTTTTCTTAAGTGCCAAAGCCAACATTCCTGCTTTTTTTGTGAAATAATAAGAAGTGTATGCGTCATCTGAAGCTGAAGAAGCTTTGTCTGCCATTGCTAAAGCATCGTCAGCTTTGTTTAGGTTTGATAAACAGTCTGCCATCGCACCATATTTAAGAGCTACCAAAACTTTGTTGCCAGAACTGAATTTGTCTAACAAATCGTAAGCTTTCTGATAGTTTCCTTTTTTGAATTCTATAAGACCAGCGTTGTAAGCAGATAATTTTCCAGCTTTTGTGCTTCCGTATTCCTCGTAAGTTCCTATGAAACCTGGATTTGCAACAGATTTTCCACCTAAAGCCAAATCTTCTTTACCATCTGTCAAATTTTTCTGAGCTGCCAAATAACTTTTTGTAGCTTCCTCATTTTGAGGGCCCAAAATGAACTGCTGGTAACCAAACCAACCAAGAACTGCAACGATAAGAATACCGAAACCGATACTCAACGTTCTTGCATTTTTTTCTAGGAAAGATTCTATGTTCAGTGCCTCTTTATCAAGGTCTCTGAAGAATTCTACAGTTTCTTTTCCTTCTTGTTCGTTCTTTTTGTTATGTGAATCTGCCATAATTTTTTAGTAAATGAAGTGCAAATTTAATGCTTTCCTTTTGATTTGCAAAAACTTATTTTTCTGATGGATGAAATATTTTAATATTGAAGTATCGAATAGACTTCTGAATTAAATTTCTTCAGCCTTTCAACACCATTTAAATCTTTCAAATCAATTAAAAAACTGAATTGTGTAGGGATTGCGCCTTGCTTTGCAACTAATTTTGCAGCTGCTTCTGTTGTTCCGCCTGTTGCCAAAAGGTCATCGTGAATCAAAACACGTTGTCCTTCTTTCAAATGTCCGGTTTTCATTTCGATTTCAGCTGAACCATATTCCAAATCATATTTTTCTCCGATGAAAGGTGGCGGTAATTTTCCAGCTTTTCTGATTAATACAAATGGAACGTCCAAAGCTACTGCAATCGCGATTCCGAAAAGATAACCTCTGCTTTCTATTCCACAAACTACATCAATTTTGCCTCGACTGAAATTAGCCAAATCTGCGATGACTTCTTCATATAATTTTGGTTGAAGAAAAATAGGACAGATATCCTTGAATTGGATTCCCGGAATCGGAAAGTCTGGGATATTGTCTATTGTTTCTTCTAATTTCTTGATTAATTCCGCAGATGCCATTTTTTATTTTTAAGGATTGTTGATTTTGTAAGTAGTGATTTTCCAATTGTTGTTTACAGATTTCAGTCCGTAAGTCACGTTCAGAGAAGTGGTTTTTCCGTTTTTGTCAGTAACATCGTAAGTGACGTTCACGTTTGCAGAATTATCTTTGTTGTAAGGAACTGCAATATTTTTTACGTTGATATTCTTAACCGACCCAAAACCAGAGATTGGATTAGAAAATTTGTCGTAAGAACCCCAATTTGGATTATCAGCAGATTCGTAAGCGGCTTTGAAATTCTGTGAAGACAAATTATTCAGGAATTTTGTAACCGTAGCTTTTGGATCAGTCGTTGCTGGCTTTGGAGCTGGTGGTGACGTTACAATAGTCTCGCCTGTTTGCGGATCAACTGTAGATGTTGAAACCTGAAGTGAATCTGATACAACTGGCGGAGGTGGCGTGTAAAGAGCTTGCCCGTTTACAGCAATTCCTGTTTTTATCATTTGTAGTAACTTCTTCGTTGTCTTAACGCTTAACTTTATATCGATTTTTTCTTCAAAGATTTTCTCTTTCGGAAGTTTAGCATATAAAACAGTGAATCCTCGGAACGAAGGGTCTTGCATCAAGTTTTTAGAAGTAGAAATCTTGTTGCCACCACTAGAAATCTCCATAATGGTTTCCAAGGCTGCACCTTCGAAATCGACCTTTTTTCCGTTGTTGTCTAATAATTGTGGTGTGATAATCAAACCTTTTGAACCGGTTAAACTGTCGCCAGCGATATTTCTAACATTAATACTAAGACTTGCAGCGTCAATATCATTTGGATCTTTTTCAGAAGCAACTGTATTACCAAAAATATTCATCTCGCCAAGACTTGGTGGCGCTGTACTGCTCCAAGTGATTCCGTTTTTCTGAGCAACTTGGTCTGCCAGAGCGAAAATCTCAGCCGTTTTTTTACCATCTAGAAGTTTTCCAAGTGCGGTGATTTCTGCAATATCGCCGTCAGCTTCTACACCAAAAGTTTTAAGAATATACAAGGCTTCGTTGAACTTCACTTGTTTCAATGTTGGTAAGCTGGAAGCCATATCATTGATGCTTTCTTGAAAGCTTTTACGGCTGCTCCCATCAACACTAGTTTTTTTACAACCTATCATAAAGAATAATAAAGTTGCTAAGAGACAGTATTTTATAAATTTCATTCTGTGTGATTTATTTCTAAAAGTAAGGAATATCTTTGATTCGCAAATCTTTATATCAATTAATATGCAAAATTAAATTTTAAAACCACATTGTCACATAGGAAAATTGATTTTTTTAATTAGAGAAAAGAAAATAGTAATATTTTTGGTCTGTCTTTTTTTAAAATTCTCTTATTTAACAAAAAAACTATGTGTCTTTGTGGTTATATTTTTTCAAAGAAAATTAAAAAGGGTAACTTTACGGAAAATTAAAGTTAATGCAGAACAAATTGGTTATTGATATTCACAGTTTTTCTTATAAAAAGAAAGGAATTCCTAAAGATGATTCTGGAAACGGGGGTGGTTTCGTTTTCGATTGCAGAGGAATCCTGAATCCTGGAAGAATTGAAGAATACAAATCTCAAACGGGAAATGATATTGGCGTGCAGGAGTTTTTGGAACAAAAAACAGAGTTTCCGAAGTTCTTTGATTCGGTAAAATCTCTTTTGTCAATCAGTATAGAAAATTATTTAAGTCGAGGTTTTGAGAATCTGCAAATTAATTTTGGTTGCACTGGCGGACAGCATCGTTCGGTTTATTCGGCGATTAAAACTTTGGAATTCATCAAAGAAAAATATCCTGAAGCAGAGGTTAAAATCCACCACGATGAGCAATTACACCTTAATTTGTCATCGATAAATGATAATTAATTTTAAGATTTATCATCCATCATTAATTAATTACCATTTATAAGTATGAAAGCATTAATATTTGCTGCGGGAATGGGAACCCGACTAAAACCTTTCACAGACAATCATCCCAAAGCTTTGGCGCAAGTCAATGGCGTTGCGCTTTTGGAAAGAAATATAAAATATCTCCAGAGTTACGGGATTAATGATTTTGTTATTAATATTCATCATTTTGGAGGACAGATTTTGGCATTTTTAGCGGAGAATGATAACTTCGGCGCTAATATCGAAATCTCCAACGAATCAGAAGAACTTCTGGAAACGGGCGGTGGACTTTTATTCGCCAAAAAATTCTTGGAAAAAGAAAAGACATTCCTGATAATGAATGTTGATATCCTGACAGACCTTAATATTACTAATTTCATCAAGCTTCACGAAATCAAAGGTGGAATGATTACCTTGGCGGTTTCTGACAGAGACAGTTCCAGAAAACTGATGTTCAATGATAAAATGTTTTTGAAAGGCTGGAAAAACCTTACTACAAACAAAAAGACTGTTGTTGGCGGGATTTTCAAATTAAGAGAATTGGCGTTCAGTGGTGTACATTGTGTCAATTCTGAGATATTTGAGAAGATGACAAGAACCGGAAAATTCTCTATTATGGACGAATATATGGACCTGATGAAAGAAGATATCATCATTGGTTATCAACATACAGCGAACCTGATAGACGTTGGAAAACCAGAATCAATTAATGAAGCAGAAAGACTATTCAAATGACACAACAAGACGAAGATAAAAGATTACAGGAAAGTCTGAGACAAAAGACTTGGGACGAAACAATTACGAAAGACAGCTGGATGGTTTTCCGAGTGATGTCGGAATTTGTAGATGGTTATGAGAAAATGGCGAAAATTGGACCTTGTGTTTCTATTTTCGGTTCTGCAAGGTTGAAAGAAGACAGCTATTATTATAAAATGGCTTCTGACATCGCACAGAAAATCACAGAAATTGGATTTGGTGTCATCACTGGCGGTGGACCTGGAATAATGGAAGCCGGAAACAGAGGCGCCAGCGGACAGGGAAAATCTATCGGTTTGAATATCGAATTGCCTTTCGAACAACATTTTAACCCTTATGTTGACAAAGGTTATAATATCAATTTTGATTATTTTTTCGTTAGAAAAGTAATGTTTGTTAAATATTCTCAAGGTTTTGTAGTAATGCCTGGGGGTTTTGGAACATTGGATGAGTTGTCAGAAGCTTTGACCTTAATTCAAACCAATAAAATAGGGAAGTTCCCCATCGTTTTGGTTGGAAGCGAGTTCTGGAGCGGATTGTTGGATTGGTTCAAAGAAACTTTGTTGAAAGAAGGTTTGATTGCAGAAAAAGACTTATTACTTTTCAGAGTAGTTGATACGGCGGAAGATGCGGTGGAACACATCAAAGCTTTCTATGACAAATATTCTGTAAGTGTGAATTTCTAATATCTGGCATATAATTTGACCAAATATTTATGTTAAAAGTTATCAAATATTATATAAAATGAAAAAATCATTATTTATATTATCTCTGGGAATTTTGTTAATCAGTTTTTTCAGTTTTAAAGATTTTGACTTCTTCTCGTCAATGACCAAAGTGGATTATATTGATGGAAGCAAGACGCTGAAGTTTACAACTAAATTGAATACTAATCATATTTCCCAAGCTGTAAAGATTAATCCGGCTACCGCTGGCTTCGAAGCTGAAGTGAAAAAATATGTGAATAACAATGTGGATGTTGCCATCAACGGCTCAGCGAAATCTTTGACTTTCACAGGAAGCCAAGTGAATGGAGAATCTGTTTGGGTTTACTATGAAGTCGCGAATGTTTCTGATATCTCCAGTTTGAAAATCAAAAACAGCATCTTGATTGGACAGTTTCCCAAACAAGTCAATATTATGAATATTACTTACAAAGGCGCTCTGAAGACGCTCAACTTCCAGAAAGGGAAAGAAAGTTCAGAAGTTACTTTCTAGATAAAATTAAAGTCGGCAATTAGCCGACTTTTTTGTATTTATTTCCTTACTATTTTTTAACTTAAAATATTTTTCTTGGAGTTTTGCAAAAATTTCAAAAGAAATACATGTCATTCTTTTCTTTTTTTTTCAAGTCGAATTTTAATAAACTTTGTTAAGAAAAAATTAGATGTCGATAGAAAAAAGAGATAGATTTTTTAATCTAATGACAATTAGTATGATCCATATGGAAACCATCTTTAGAATGATTAACGTGCAAAGCTTCGGAATGTGGTGAAACATAAGGAATTCCCAACTCCAAACCTCTAAAAACGAATAATCCGCCCAAGATAATCATCATTATAGGAATCACTCTTAATATTTTTACCCGGAAAGTGGTTGTGATGAAGTTTCCCAAGAAAACTACGGCGAACATAAACGGAAAAGTTCCCAACCCGAATAACAGCATAAAAACTGAACTTTGCCAGATTCCGCCTGCAGCTAATGAAGCGGTTAAAGCCATATAAACCATTCCACAAGGTAAGAATCCATTCAAAATTCCGGTAGCGAAACGAGATTTGTAATCTGGTCTTTGTAGGATTTTTCCCAATTGCATCTTAACTCTCAACAAAGCTTTTGAAACAAAAGGAATTTTAGAAGCAAAGTCTTTTCCTCCGAAAGAAAAAATTGCCATTATAATTAATAAAACTCCAACAAAAATCGTTAAGTATTTTTGAAATCCAGCTAACTCAAAACTTTGACCAATGATTCCCAACACTGCTCCTAAAAAAGAATAAGTGAAAATTCTGCCAAACTGATATGTTATATTCTGTAAATAGAAATTAGCTTTCTGATTTTTGGTAAGACCCATAGATAAAGCGATAGGACCGCACATCCCAATACAATGGAAGCCGGAGGCAAAACCCAACCCAATCGCTGATATTATGAAGGTCATTTCCATTGAATATCGTAATCTATTTGATATGGTTTTTTATTTGATGTCCATTTCAGTTTCAAAGTATAAGAACCTGCAGATAATACTTTTTTAGGGATCAAGAAAACATTATGCTGTAATCCCACTTCTTTTTTTACATCTAGATTGGAATCTTCGGTTCTGAATAATACAAAATTCACTTTATCATTATCTACTTTGATGGTCTCTGGAAAAGAAATCATCATTCCTTCACTTGTTACTTTATAAACTGGTTGTTGTTCCAATTGTGCTGCATTTTTTTTTGCATCAATGATATCTTGATATTGCAACTCTTCTTCATAGTAATTGTTGGAAATCATTTCTGCATTTTGTTTTCCCATTGGAAAGATGAAAATCAAAAACAAAATGAAAAATATAAAACATCCTAAAGCTATCGCCAAACCGTGTCCCCAATGTAATTTTTTCATTCTAAAGTTAGATTTAAAATTGAAATTTGAAAGGTCCTTCAAAGTAAGTATTGTAAGAGTCTAATAATTTTCCGTTCATATCATAAACGCCCAATTCCAGATTTTGTTTGGACAATTTGATTTGACTTTCCGGGAAACTTACATTGATGGTTCCTTTTATCATCGCATCTCTCTTCAGAATAATTTTGCTTGTCGTACTTGAAGATATTTCTCCGTTTTTAGGTTCGATGATTTTGATGATAACGGTTTTCGTTTCGTTCGATTTATTGAGGAAAGTATAATTATAAGTATTCGTGATTTTTCCTTCCCTTACAAAGAATGTTGATCCAGGAGGTTTCAGGAATTTAGCTTCCATTTCGCCTCTGTTGTAAAGCAAGAATCCAAGGAATCCCACTAATAAAACCAAAATCACAGAATAGATTTTCATCTTCCCAGAGAATTTGAATTGGCCTTGTTCTTCAATTTCTTTCTCCGATGCATAACGAATCAATCCTGGTGGAAGACCCACTTTTACCATTACTTCATCACAAGCATCGATACAAGCAGTACAATTCACGCATTCCATTTGCAATCCATCACGGATATCAATTCCTGTCGGGCAAACTACAACGCATTGTTTACAGTCGATACAATCCCCTTTTCCTTCTGCTTTTCTATCTTCTCCTTTTTTCCATTTGGAACGGTTTTCTCCTCTTTTATAATCGTAAAAAACGTTGATGGTTTCTTTGTCAATCAATACACCTTGCAATCTACCATAAGGACAAACCATCGTACAAACCTGTTCTCTGAACCAAGCAAATACAAAATAGAATGCTGCCGTGAACATTATCATTACCAAGAAGTTGGTTGGCTTCGCAAACGGACCTTCTTGCATTATTCTCAAAACTTCTTCATAACCTACAATGTACATAAACATAATGTGAGTTATAACTAATGAGATGATGATGAATATTGTCCACTTTAGAGAACGTTTCCATATTTTTTCAGAATCCCAAGGCTGGTTGTCTAACCTTATCTGCTTATTTCTGTCACCTTCTATTGCGTATTCTATTTTTCGGAAAATCATTTCCAAAAAGATTGTCTGCGGACAAATCCATCCACAAAAAATCCTTCCAAATGTTACAGTAAAAAGAATAATGAATACTAATGAACCAATTGCGCCTAAGGCTAAAATAAAGAAATCTTGAGGGTAAAATGGCTGACCAAATATGAAGAATTGGCGTTCTATAATGTTGAATAAAAGAACTGGATTGCCATTGATTTTAAGAAAAGGAATTACAAAATAGATTGCTAATAATATAATACTAACGAGAACTCTGTAATTGGTGTATTTGCCCTTTGGTTTCCTTGGAAATACCCATTTTCTTTTTCCGGTATTGTCCATTGTTCCAACTGAGTCTCTGAATGTCTCAGCTTCTACCACCCAGCTTTCAGCCTCGTTGTATTTTTTTTCTGTCCCACTCATAATATTTAGATAAAAAAAGAGATTGCCCGAAAAACGAATCGTATCAATTCATTTTCCAAATATCATTCCTATATAGAACAATATTCTTTTGACAATCTCTTTGTATGTTAAGTTGTTTACTACTTATTTTTCCCAGTGTGCTTCTTCTCCTTGAGGAGCAGCGCCACCTTGTGCTTCAGTAATTGGAGCCTGTTCTTGGTTGATGTGATAAACATAAGCAGATACAGCTTGCATTTCAAAACCATTAACAATACCATTTTTACCCCAAGCCTGCATTGTTGGGTTATTTTTACTACCATTTTCTACCATATAGAAAACATTTTTGAATAACGTTTTCTCAGGCTGATTAATCCAGAAATTATCTGTCAAGTTAGGACCAATTCCTCCTTTCCCACCTTCACCGTGACAAGAAACACAGTTGGTTTCGAAGACAGCTTTTCCAGCCTCTACATTGTCTTCTGAGAAAACAGCAGTTTCTATAGTTGGCTGAGTGACTGTAGACATATACTCAGTAATAGCAGCAGTTTGTTCCCTGTATTCTTGTTCATACTCTTTATAAGGATTTGCAAAATCTGTCAGGAAATAAGATGAGATATACAATACACAATATGCAACACCAAAATAGAAAAGGCCCAACCACCATTTTGGAAGCTGATTGTCAAGTTCCATAATTCCATCGAATCCGTGGTCGATAAGAATATCTTTCTCTTCTTTTTCGCCTTGGCTTTTGAATGCTCCGTTCCACAAATATTTGAAATATGGAACTTTAGTTTCGTTAAGATAAGTTGCTTTTTCAGCGTCAGTTAATTTCTTGAATTTTTCGTTTTCAATCAAATCACCAATTGCTGTTTGAATGAATACGACTATAACACTGATTAAAGCTGTTCCCAAGAAGTATCTGGACGTTAAAAAGTCAGATGACTGCGAGAACATATAAAATACTACCAGTAATAATCCTAAAACAATTAGAATATTAATATAAACAGGTGTTCTTCTTTTCATAGTTAATTATCTTTAATAGAGTTACAAAGTAAACTTGTCATCGTCGTGGTCTTTTTCCAAAGGCGCATTTTCTTCTTCGTTATAATATTTCTTTGGTCTGTTGATTACTATATAAACCACAACTACAAAGAACAAGATGAAGATTATCATTGCTAAAGTTTGGAAAAAACCAGTGTTTTCCACATTGGAGACGATGTCTTTAAAACTTTGCGGAATCATTTGTTTTATATTTTAATTACTAGCGGTTTTGACTTCAGTTGTTTTGATATCAGTTCCCAATCTTTGTAAGTAAGAGATCAATGCTACGATTTCTCTCTTCTCAAGTGGTACAAATTGCTCGCCAGCTTTTGTTTTTGCTTCTTTAGTTTCTGCAAAAGATTTTTTAACATCGGCAGCCTCTGAGAATACATTCTTCACAATCGCGTTGGCTTGGTTATTCATCCAGGAATCCATCGTATCGATTTGAGCTTTTGTATAAGGAACATCAAAAGTATTTTTCATCAATTCCAACTTAGCTTTAGATTTGCTTCTGTCAAGTGTATTTTCAATCAACCAAGGATATCTAGGCATAATAGAACCTGCAGATGTAGACCTTGGGTTATACATATGTTTGAAGTGCCAAGAATCTGGTCTTGCGCCACCTTCTCTCTGCAAATCCGGACCTGTTCTTTTAGAACCCCAAAGGAATGGTCTGTCATAGATGAATTCTCCAGCTTTAGAGTATTGTCCATTTTTACCGTTGAATCTTACAACCTCATCACGGAAAGGACGAATCATCTGAGAGTGACAAGCATTACAGCCTTCTCTAATATAAATGTCTCTACCTTCTAACTCTAACGGAGAATACGGTTTAACTGCAGAAATTGTAGGAACATTGTCTTTTACAAATATGGTAGGAAGGATTTCCAAAGCCCCACCAATTGCTAATACAATGAAAGATAATATTGATAAATAAAGGGGTGTTCTTTCTAACCAAAGGTGGAAAGTTTCGCCCTCTTTTCTTCCTTTTTTTACATTTGCCAAAGCTGGTGCTTCTGCAGAAACTTCTTTTTGGAATGAACCTTTTCTAGCTGTAGCAACTAAGTTCACAACCATAAGAATTGCACCAGAGAAATATAACAATCCACCAACGAATCTCATTTTGAAATATGGAAGAATTGCAGTTACGGTATCCAACCAGTTTTTATAAACTAAAGTCCCATCTGGATTAAATTGTTTCCACATCAAACCTTGTGTAAATCCTGAGATGTACAATGGAACTGCGTAGAAAATAATTCCGAATGTTCCTAACCAAAAATGCCAGTTGGCTAATTTTACAGACCACAATTTGGTTCTCCACATTATTGGAACTAAGTAATATATAACACCAAATGCCATAAATCCATTCCATCCAAGGGCACCTAAGTGAACGTGACCAATAACCCAATCGGTAAAATGACCAACTTTGTTTACTGTTTTCGTTGCCAAAAGTGGACCTTCAAAAGTTGCCATACCATAACAAGTTACAGCTACTACAAAGAATTTAAGAACCGGATTTTCTCTTACTTTATCCCAAGCTCCTCTTAGAGTAAGAAGCCCATTCAACATACCACCCCAAGATGGTGCAATCAACATAATAGAGAAACCTGTTCCTACTGCTTGAGCCCAAGCTGGTAGAGAAGTATATTGTAGGTGGTGTGGACCAGCCCATATATATACAAAGATTAATGACCAGAAGTGGATAATTGATAATTTGTATGAGAAAACTGGTCTGTCAGCCGCTTTTGGTACAAAGTAATACATCATTCCAAGAACTGGCGTAGTCAAGAAGAATGCAACCGCATTGTGACCATACCACCATTGTACTAATGCATCTTTTACACCTGCGTAAGCAGAATATGATTTCCATCCTGTGAAAGATAATGGAACTTCTAAGTTGTTGAAGATATGAAGCATTGCTACTGCAACCCAAGTTCCGATATAGAACCAAATTGCAACATACAAGTGTCTTACTCTTCTGATTGCTATAGTAGCAAACATATTGAAACCAAAAACCAACCAAACCAAAGTAATCAAGATATCGATTGGCCACTCGTGTTCTGCATATTCTTTTGAGGTATTAATACCCATAAAGAACGTAATAACAACAGATACAAGCATTAACTGCCAGCCCCAGAAGTGAATCCAAGATAACGTGTCACTCCACATTCTTGTTTTTAATAGTCTTTGGATTGAGTAATAAAATCCGGAGAAGAAGCTGTTTCCAACAAATGCGAAAATTACTGCACTTGTGTGAAGCATTCTAATACGTCCGAATCCAAATGCACCTTGAGAGTTAATCAAGCCCTGCATGCCTTCGCTACGCAAAGTTTTGATTGTTGGGTCGTCTGTTCCCAAGAAAAATTCTGGTAATTCAGGATAAAATAGTAACAACGCAGCTGTAAGTCCCAATAAAAAACCTACTAAACCGAAAACGACTGTCGCAATAAGAAAGGCGCGAACAATCCCGTTGTCATAACTAAATTTTTGTGTTTCCATATCTACAAATAGCAATTATTCATTTTCATTTTTAGGAGTTTCTGTCTCCTTATCTGTCTTTACCTCGTCGTCAAATAAAATTCTAACGGCAGGCGATTCATCATCTTCAAACTGTCCTTTTTTTGCTCCAATTATAAAGATAACCAAGAAGATAGCAGCTAAAGAAACGCTGCAAATAATCATTAAATAGAGAATCTCCATATCTGCTCGCAAATTTAAGATAAAACAGTCGTCAAATTTAGTGAAAATTACTGACTTTGGTCAGAATGGTCAAAATATGGATAATTTATAATCACTCTAAATAAAGCTGTTCTAAATGTTTATCTTAAAATATTTAGAACTTCTAAGCCAAGTTGAAAGTGTTGTGAATGTAACTACAGTTACAGAACTCAAAGGCATAAAAATCGCAGCAAAAAGTGGATGCATATGTCCTGAAACTGCAAACCCCACTCCAATAACATTGTAACATAAACTAATTATGAATGTGAATTTTACAATTTTGATAGCATCTTTGGAAAGCTTCAAAAATTTATCCAGTTCAGGGATTTTTTCGCCGTTCATAATCACATCAGAAGATGGTGTAAAAGAGTTACTGTCATCTGCGATAGCGATTCCAACATTGCTTTGTTTTAAAGCGCCTGCATCATTCAATCCGTCGCCAAGCATCGCTACTTTTTTACCTTCGTCTTGTAGTTTTTTGATGAAATCCAGTTTGTTTTCAGGGTTTTGATTGAATTTCATTTCAGAAATTGATGGAATCAGTTTTTCCAAAATTGGTTTTTCTGAAGAATTATCACCACTCAAAATATTGATTCCGTAATTTTTCAGGTTGATAAAAAGCTGAGCCAGATTATTTCGATATTCATTTTTGAAGATAAATTTCCCGATGAATTCTCCATTTTTGCTAATGTAAACCGCAGTTTCCATATTCTGGGATTTTTCTCCCGTGAAACTCGCAGAACCAATTTTATAAATAATTCCTCTTACCTTTCCTTGGTAACCTTTTCCGGAAATCTCTTCAAAATCTTCAATTTCAAAATAATCGTCATTCACTTCAATGAAATCGTAAAGCGATTTTGAAAGCGGATGATTGGAGTTTTTAAGCAAAGATTTGATGTTTTTCAAATCAAATTCCTCGATTTTTGTTCCAATGAAAGTGATATTCGTCTTTTTATTCTCAGTAATAGTTCCTGTTTTATCGAAAACCAAAGTGTCAACTTTTGCCAGTCTTTCTATAGTTAAAGTGTCTTTTACATAGAATTTATTTCGACCAAGAATTCTCATGATATGACCGAAAGTAAACGGCGCAGACAAAGCTAATGCACAGGGACAAGCAACAATTAAAATAGCAGAAATCACTTGGAACATTTTTTCAAAATCAATAGTTGACCAATATATTCCGGCAATTAAAGTGATTCCTAAAATGATGAATGTGAAATATTTACTAATCGTATTGGTCATAGTGTCAAGACCGGTTTCGAACTTTTTAAACGCTTCTTTGTTCCAAAGTTGAGTCAGGTAACTTTGGTCAACACTTTTAATCACTTCAAGTTCCAAAATCGAACCTGATTGTTTTCCGCCGGCAAAAATTTTGTCGCCAGGTTTTTTGGAAATATGAGCAGATTCTCCAGTGATAAAGCTGTTGTCAATATTTCCTTCGCCTTTAATTAAAATCGAATCTACTGGAATGATTTCCTGATTTCTAACCATAATTCTGTCGCCAACAGCCAAATCGGACAACAAAATATTTTCCTGCTTTCCATCAAAGTCAACTTTGGTAACGGCAATTGGATAGAAAGATTTGTAATCTCTGTCGTAGGATAATGAGTTGTAAGTTCTTTTCTGGAACGTTTTTCCAAGCAACATAAAGAATAATAATCCGCAAAGTGTATCGAAATAGCCTGGTCCATAATCGGTTACGGCTTCGTAGATACTTCTGCCATAAAGAACAAAGATTCCCAAAACAATCGGGACATCGATGTTAATGATTTTATTCTTTAAACCATACCAAGCGGATTTGTAATAATCTGAAGCGGAATAAAATACAACCGCTGTTGCTAGGCAGAATAAAATAATTCTGAATAAATGTTTGAAAGAATGAAACCAAACGTCATCTCCAGAAACATATTCGGGGAAACTGAAAAACATTCCATTTCCGAAAGCGAAACCAGCAACAGCTAATTTGATTAATAAGCTTTTGTCAAGTTTATCCTGTTTTTTTTCTGCCGTTTCTAGATTAATCACTGGTTTGTAACCAAGATTGGTCAGGAATTTTGCAACTTCACTCAGTTTTATTTCATCTTCTTTGAAAGAAATTTGAACCGTCTTTCTTGTGAAATTAACCTGAGAATATTTGATTTTGTTATTGATGGTATGAAGGCTTTCCAATAACCAAATGCAAGAAGAACAATGGATTACAGGAATTTTGAATGTGACAAGCGTAGTTCCGCCTTCGGAAAAATCAACAACTTTAGTGAAAATTTCAGGCGTGTCCAGATAATCGAACTGAGCATTGTTCTCATTGCTCGGTCGGATTCCGGAATTTTTATTGATATTGTAAAAATTGTCGAGATTGTGAAAATTCAGAATTTCATAAACCGATTGACAACCGTTGCAGCAAAAGATTTTCTCATCGAAAAGAAGTCTTTCTTTGTCGATTTTCTGACCGCAGTGAAAGCATTGTTCTGCCATTAAAAAATACTCAGATATTTGGATTGCAAAATTACGTCAAAAATCTTGGTATGTAGTGTTAAAAAGTCTTATTTTTGCTGACAAATGTCATAGGTATGTCTCTTGAACAACAATTGGTTATAGAAGAAAATTTCTCAAAAGCATTTAACAAAGAATCTTTGCGCGAAAGTCTTAATCCCGAAGATTTTGAAGTTTACAGCAATGCCCTCAAAGTTCTGGAATTCTCAAAAGGTGATGTCGTCTTCGACGATGGTGAGTCGCCGAAAGGTGTCTATTTTATCGAAAAAGGAACTGCAAAATTATCGAAATCAGGTGTTTATGGTAAAGACCAGATTCTTAGATTCTGTAAAGAAAACGATTTGATAGGTTACCGTTCTTTGCTTTGTGGTGAGAATTTTCAAGCTAAAGCAGAAGCAATGACACCAATGAAAGTTCAGTTTTTACCGTCTGATATTTTCCTAAAATTGTTAGAAGTTGACCCAAAATTGTCGTATGCAATGCTTCAAAAAATCGCTTACGAATTAGGCGAATCTGCAAACACAGTAACTTTCTTAGCACAAAAAACTGTAAGAGAAAGACTAGCAGAAATCCTAGTTTTGCTGGAACAAAAGCTGGGAACTGATCCAGAAGGTTTCATCAAAATCTCTTTGACCAGAGAAGAAATCGCCAACCTGATTGGAACTGCAACCGAAAGTGCTATCAGATTGATTTCCGAATTCAAACAAGATGATTTGATTTCTGTAGAAGGTAGAAATATCAAAATCCTTAACAGAGAAAAATTAATCAAATTGGGTCACGTGGTTATATAAACGATAAAGGATAAGTGATGGTTGATTTCAATCATCATTTTCATTTTTAATCATTTATAACTTATAATTTATCATTAATAATTCTTATGTCTGTACATTCTGAAATTAAAAAAATCACGACTGAAACCTTACGAAAAATGAAATTCGATAAGGAAAAGATTACAATGCTGACAGCTTACGATTTTACAACAGCGAAAATGGTAGACGCAGGCGGTGTAGATTCTATATTAATCGGAGATTCTGCAGCGAACGTAATGGCTGGTCACGAAACGACTTTGCCAATTACACTTGACCAAATGATTTATCATACACAATGTGTTGTTCGTGGTGTAGAAAGGGCTTTGGTTGTGGCAGATTTACCTTTCGGAACGTATCAGAGTAATCCTGAGAAAGCTTTGGATTCTGCAGTGAGAATGATGAAAGAAGGTGGCGCACACGCCATCAAAATAGAAGGAGGAAAAGAGATCGAAGAATCTATTAGAAAAATCGTGAATGCAGGAATTCCGGTTTGTGGACATCTAGGTTTGACACCTCAAAGTATCTATCAATTCGGGACTTACAAAGTAAGAGCTAAAGAAGATGCTGAAGCTGAGAAATTGATTGCTGACTGTAAATTATTGGAAGAATTAGGATGTTTCGCTGTTGTTTTGGAAAAAATTCCTGCAGCGCTTGCCAAAAAAGCTTCGGAAAGTATTTCTATTCCTACTATTGGAATTGGAGCTGGACCAGATTGTGACGGGCAGGTTTTGGTTTACCACGATATGGTTGGGATGAATCAAGGTTTTTCTCCAAAATTCTTGAGAAGATATCTTGACCTTTATACAGAAATTACAGGAGCAGTTTCTCAGTATGTGAAAGATGTGAAAAGCTCAGAATTTCCAAATGACAAAGAAAGCTATTAAACTTTTAATAATTTTATTTGGATTCCTATTTCTATTTTCCTGCACATCGCAGAAAATGAAGTATGGAACTAAAACGGAGATTCACGATAAAGCTGATTCCTTACAATCACTAGTCAGAATCAAATATATCAAGAGTTTGGATTATTCTGATTTCAAGGCTGGGAAATTTGATAATGGAAAAGTCGCTGTGAATTATCGTTTTCTGAAACCACAAACAATTGAAAAGAATAAAAAATATCCATTGGTTTTGGTATTTCATGGTTCCGGCGCAATTGGTATAAATAACACTTCTCAAATGGGCGTTTTGTCCAAAATGTGGCTGTTGCAGGAAAACAGAGAACAATACCCTGTTTATGTTTTAGCGCCTCAATTTCCGATCCGTTCATCTAATTATCATCTCGACGAAAACAGGAATGTCATAGTTTCTGAGTCTAATGAACATTTGGATTTAGTTTTGAAGTCAATTGATTCTTTAATCATTAATGAAAATATTGACCGAGACAGAATCTACGTAATGGGTTTCTCAATGGGAGGCGCTACAACTTCCAACGCGATTTCCAAAAGACCAGATTTGTTTGCTTCAGCGATTAATGTTTCCGGAATTTCTCAGTTTGATAAAATGAATGAACTTATTGATATACCAATTTGGATTGTTCACGGAAGTTTGGATACAGATAATTTTCCTCAGAGTAATTTCAAGTTTTTTGATGAAATGAAATCTAAAGGCAAAGTTTTTCTTTGGGAATACAAAGACAAATATCACAACAATATTCTTTCGGCAGAGCTCGTGGACGAGATTCCGAAATGGCTACTAAAACAACATCAATAATGAATCAAAATTTTAACGATTCCCAAATCGTTTATGAAGACAATCATATGATGGTCATCAACAAAAAAGCCGGACAATTGGTTCAAGGCGATAAAACCGGTGACTTATCTTTGCTTGAATTGATTAAAGATTTCATCAAAAAAAGAGATGATAAACCGGGCAGTGTTTTTCTTGGTTTGGTTCATAGAATTGACAGGCCAACTTCGGGATTAGTCATCTATGCAAAAACTTCCAAAGCGCTTTCCCGATTGACTCAAATGGTAAAAAATCGGGAAATCAAAAAAACGTATTGGGCAGTTGTAGGTAAAGAGATGATTCCGAATTCTCAAAGATTAGTTCATTATCTCAAGAAGAATGAGAAAAACAACAAAGCGATTGTCTATCCAAAAGCAACAGAAGGCGCGAAAGAATCGATTTTGACTTATAATTTGATTAAATCCTTAGATAATTATCTTTTGCTGGAAGTTGATTTGGAAACAGGAAGACATCATCAGATTCGTGCGCAACTTTCAAAAATGGGAGTTCCGATAAAAGGTGATTTGAAATATGGTGCGCCACGTTCCAATTCTGATGGCGGGATTTCGCTTCACGCAAGGAAATTACAATTTGTACATCCTGTGACCAAAGAAAATATCGAAATCATCGCGCCAGTTCCGCAGAATGATGCAGTCTGGCGAGCTTGTGAAAAATAAATTAAGAACAACCGAAAGTATTTCTTTCGGTTGTTTGTTTTATAAAGTAGAAGTTTCTTCTTTCTTCTCTTAATTGAGCAAATTCGGAGCTTCTTTGGCCAACTTGAAAAATATCTCCATAAATTCTGAAATAGAAATCCCAATCGGAGTAACCTATAAATCCGAATTTTTCCTGAAACTGAAAAAACAATGATTTTACAAAAAATTTTAAGGTAAAAATTTTTCTGCAGCGTCATATTCATATGGAGTCGCTATCTTTACAGCCAATGGCCGAAAAAAAATCTGCATCGATTACGGAAGTCGTGAAAAATTACGGTTCACAGCTCTTGCGCTTTATCAATTCTAAAGTAGCAAAGACAGAAGATGCAGAAGATATTCTGCAGGAAGTTTGGTTTCAAACCAGCCGATTGACTAACTTAAACGAGCTAGAAAATGTTGGCGCTTGGTTGTATTCGGTTACCAGAAACAAAATCATCGACAGTTACAGAAAAAAGAAAAGTGAATCTCTGGAAGATTTTGTTTATCAGGACGAAAATGGCGAACTGAACGTCAAAGATATTCTGTTGGCTGATGATAGTAATAGTCCGGAACTTGGTGTTTTCAAAGAAATGTTTTGGAACGAGCTGATGAAAGCTCTGGATGAATTGCCAGAAAAACAAAAACGAGTTTACATCCAAAACGAGTTGGAAGATAAAACTTTACAAGAAATTGCTGACGAAGAAGGCGAGAACATAAAAACAATCATTAGTAGAAAATCATATGCTGTAAAACATTTGCGCAAAAGATTACAAAGTCTTTATGATGATTTGAAAGATTAATATTAAAGAAATGAACAGAAATAAAAAGAAATTTTGGTTAGTAATTCCTTGTATGGTTGCTGCAATGGGATTATTTGTATGGTTTTTCCAATGGCTTTGGAATGCGCTACTTCCTGATATTTTAGGTGTGAAAGCTATTAATTATTGGCAATCTTTGGGATTATTATTGTTGTCAAAGATTTTGTTTGGTGGCTTCAGTGGTGCCAAAGAAAAGTTCAAAAGACGCAATAATTTTGAACCAGATCAGAATATGAGAGAAAACTGGAAACAAAAATTCGAAACACAGTTTTGTGTAAGCGAAGAAGAACGTGAAAAGTTTAAGGAAATGTGGAAACAGAGATTCGAATCTAAGTTCTGCAGACCGGAACAACCTCAAGCAGAAGAAAATAAAGCGTAAAATAAAAGTCTCACAAAATCTGTGAGACTTTTTTTATCTGTGTAAAAAAAGAGTTTTTTAACTTTCTTTTTCCATTGCTTTAATTAGATTAAGTGCGGAGCCTGCTTTGAACCAAGCAATTTGCCCAGTATTATAGGTATGGTTGGTTTTTACAATATCCTTAGTTCCATCAGCGTGAACAAACTCCAAAGTCAATTGTTTATTTGGCGCAAATTGATCCAGATCTAAGAAATTAATGGTGTCATCTTCCTGGATTTTATCATAGTCTTCCTTGTTGTCAAATGTCAACGCCAGCATCCCTTGTTTCTTAAGGTTCGTTTCGTGGATTCTGGCAAAAGACTTAACCAAAACCGCTCTTACACCAAGATGTCTAGGTTCCATCGCAGCGTGTTCTCTGGAAGAACCTTCACCATAATTCTCGTCTCCTACAACAATAGTTGGAATTTCTGCTGCTTTATATTGTCTTGCAGAATCTGGAACTGGTTTGTATTGGCCGTCCAATGCATTTTTGACCTTGTTGGTTTCCATATTGAAAGCATTTACGGCACCTATCAACATATTGTTGGAAATGTTGTCAAGATGTCCTCTGTACTTCAACCAAGGTCCAGCCATAGAAATGTGGTCGGTAGTACATTTGCCATAGGCTTTGATTAATAATCTTGCACCTGTGATATTCAATCCGTCCCAAGCTGGGAATGCTTCTAGAATTTGCAATCTGTCAGATGTTGGGGAAACAATAACTTCAACATTAGAGCCATCTTCAGCCGGTGCAATGTAACCCGGATCATCGACATCGAATCCTAATTTTGGTAAATCGTCTCCACTTGGCTGATCCAAAAGAACTTCGACGCCATCTTTATTTTTTAATTTATCTGTTAAAGGATTGAATCTTAAATCTCCTGCAATTGCCAAAGCTGTTACCAATTCCGGCGATCCTACGAAAGCATAAGTATTTGGATTTCCATCTGCTCTTTTTGAGAAGTTTCTGTTGAAGGAGTGAACAATTGTGTTTTTTTCTTGTTTTTCAGCACCTTCACGAGCCCATTGTCCAATACAAGGTCCGCAGGCATTAGCGAAAACTTTACCTCCAATTTCGTCAAAAGTTTTCAAGAAACCATCTCTTTCTACCGTAAATCTAACTTGTTCTGAACCTGGAGTGATTGTATATTCTGCTTTTACTTCAAGATTTTTTTCTTTAGCTTGTTTAGCCACAGAAGCTGCTCTTGCGATATCTTCATAAGATGAGTTGGTACAAGAACCAATCAACCCCACTTCGATTTTTGTTGGCCAACCGTTTTTCTCAGCAATTTCTTTCATTTGCGAAATAGGAGTTGCCAAATCTGGTGTGAAAGGTCCATTAAGATAAGGTTCCAAAGTATCAAGATTAATCTCAATCACTTCATCGTAATATTTCTCTGGATTAGCGTGTACTTCTGGATCGGCTTTCAAAACGTGAGCAACAGCATCAGCTGCATCAGCCAAATCTTCTCTATCTGTTGAACGTAGATATTTGCTCATATTTTGGTCGTATTCGAAAATAGAAGTTGTTGCCCCGATTTCTGCACCCATATTACAAATCGTACCTTTTCCAGTACAAGAAAGCGAGTTTGCACCTTCTCCAAAATATTCTACAATCGCACCTGTTCCACCTTTTACAGTAAGAATTCCAGCCACTTTTAGGATAATATCTTTTGGAGCAGTCCAACCATTAAGTTTTCCTGTCAATTTAACACCAATCATTTTCGGGAATTTAAGTTCCCAAGCCATTCCTGCCATTACGTCTACAGCATCTGCGCCACCAACTCCGATCGCCACCATTCCAAGTCCACCAGCATTTACAGTGTGAGAATCGGTTCCAATCATCATTCCACCAGGGAAAGCATAGTTTTCTAAAACTACTTGGTGAATGATTCCTGCGCCGGCTTTCCAAAATCCAATGCCGTATTTGTTGGAAACGGATTCTAAAAACTGATAAACTTCGTTGTTTTTGTTATTGGCATCTACCAAATCAGTTGCAGATCCAACTCTTGCTTGAATCAAATGATCTAGGTGAACTGTTGAAGGAACTGCGACTTTTTTCTTTCCTGCCTGCATAAATTGTAAAAGCGCCATCTGAGCCGTCGCATCCTGCATTGCCACTCTATCTGGAGCAAAGTCTACATAAGATTCTCCTCTTTTAAAAGCTTCTTTTGTCTGTGAAGAAAAAAGGTGGGCGCAAAGAATTTTTTCGGAATAAGTAAGAGGTCTTCCCATAAAAGCTCTTGCTTCGTTTACTCTGTTTTCGAAATCAGAATAAACTTTTTTGATCATATCCAAGTCAAAAGTCATATCTCGATATTTTTTATTCTTATTGGTTCCGCTTTTTTATAGTAAAGCAGGAAATTTTAATTCAATACAATTCATCAAATTCCATTCCTATACTCGTAAATAAAGGATTAATTATAATGAATGATATTAATATTTTGAAAGTATGAAGTTAAGGAAAAAATAAAGTCTTTGATCTTGACCTAGGTTAAAAAAATATTAAAGCAATTAAAATAGAAAGATTCTAAACAAAAAAAATGGAAGACTTCAAAAGAAATCTTCCATTATATATTAAAACTTTAGTCTAAAAATTAATGACCAACTGTCACCAATTCTTTAATTGACGGAACGAAAGTCGTTAAATCAATTCCTTCAACAGCTGTTTTGTATTCTTCAATGCTTGGAATTCTCCCGATAATTGCAGAAAGTACAACAACCGGAGTAGATGCCAATAGAGATTCTCCTTTTTTACGTTCAGAATCTTCCACAACTCTTCCTTGGAAAAGACGGGTAGAAGTTGCTAAAACTGTATCTCCTTTCTCAGCTTTTTCTTGGTTACCCATACAAAGGTTACAACCTGGACGCTCAAGGTACATCATATTTTCATACTGTGTACGAGCTTCGCCTTTTGGAGCTGCATCGTTGAATTCGAACCCAGAATATTTTTCCAATAATTCCCAGTCACCTTCAGCTTTCAACTCGTCAATAATGTTATAAGTAGGAGCCGCAACTACCAATGGAGCTTGGAATTCTACTTTACCATTTTGCTTTTCAAGATTTCTCAACATCTGAGAAACGATTTTCAAATCGCCTTTGTGAACCATACAAGAACCTACGAAACCAAGGTCAACTTTCTTTTCGCCACCATAATAAGTAAGGTCTCTGATAGTATCGTGAGTATATCTCTTAGAAACGTCATCGTTGTTTACATCCGGATCAGCAATCATTGGCTCAACGATGATGTCTAGGTCAACAACAACTTCAGCATAATATTTAGCATTAGCATCCGGAGTTAAAGCAGGTTTGTCACCTGTTCTGATTTCCTCGATTCTCTTGTTTGCTTTATTGATTAGGCCTTGAAGAACGTGATTGTGATTGTCCATTCCTTTGTCAATCATAATCTGGATTCTGCTTTTCGCAATTTCCAAAGATTCAATCAAAGTATCGTCTTCAGAAATACAGATTGAAGCTTTAGCTTTCATTTCTGCAGTCCAGTCTGTGAATGTAAAAGCTTGGTCAGCAGGAAGAGTTCCGATGTGAACCTCAATGATTCTTCCTTGGAAAACATTTTCTCCGTCAAATTGCTTCAACATCTGAGCCTGAGTTGCGTGAACCACATCACGGAAATCCATATGCTCTTTCATATCGCCTTTGAACGTTACTTTTACAGATTCAGGAATAGGCATTGAAGCTTCACCTGTTGCCAAAGCCAAAGCTACCGTTCCAGAGTCAGCTCCGAAAGCTACACCTTTTGACATCCTTGTGTGAGAGTCACCTCCGATGATGATTGCCCATTCGTCAACCGTAATATCGTTAAGAACTTTGTGAATAACGTCTGTCATTGCGTGGTATTCACCTTTCGGGTCACGAGCTGTGATAACTCCGAAATCGTTCATAAATTTCATTAATTTAGGAATATTAGCCTGCGCTTTTTTATCCCAAACCGAAGCCGTGTGACATCCTGATTGATAAGCTCCGTCAACAATTGGAGAAATTACCGTTGCAGCCATAGATTCCAATTCCTGAGAAGTCATCAAACCTGTCGTGTCCTGAGAACCAACGATGTTTACTTCTACACGAACGTCAGAACCTGCGTGCAATAATTTACCTTCAGTCACACCAACTGCATTTCTGTTGAAGATTTTTTCAACAGCAGTAAGACCTTGTCCTTCGATAGAAATTTCTTTAGAAGGTGCGAAAACCGTTGGAGCTGTAATTCCTAAAGTTTTAGCCGCAAAAGTCTGGATTTTTTTACCAAAAACGATCGCATAAGAACCACCAGCTTTGATGAATTCTAATTTTTGCGGAGTGAATGATTTTGAAATATCTTTCAATTCAGTTTCTCCGTTGTATAATTTTTTTTCTTTAGTGTTGATTGTAAGAACAGTTCCTGTAGCCACAGAATATTTTTCTTCCAAAACAATATCGCCATTTTCATTACGAATAGGATTTCCGTTTTCGTCAGTTTTCTTAACCCAGTTTTGTAAATCGATTCCGATACCTCCGGTTACATCAACAGTTGTTAAGAAAATTGGCGAAATACCGTTTGTTCCAGCTACGATTGGAGCGATGTTTACGAAAGGAACATAAGGGCTTGCCTGTTTTCCTGTCCAAAGTGCTACGTTGTTTACACCAGACATACGAGATGAACCAACACCCATTGTCCCTTTTTCTGCAATCAGCATTACGCTTGCGTCTGGATGTTGAGTTTGAAGCATTTTGATTGCGTCCTGAGCTTCAGGCGTAATCATACATTTACCGTGCAGTTCTCTGTCTGAACGCGAGTGCGCTTGATTTCCTGGAGATAATAAATCTGTTGAAATATCTCCTTCACCAGCGATGAAAGTAACCACTTTAATTTCTTCTGCAACTTCAGGAAGCTTCGTGAAAAATTCTGCTTTTGCATAGCTTTCTAAAACTTCTTTAGCAATTATATTACCCGCTTCATAAGCTTCTTTCAAACGTGCTGTATCAGCATCATATAAGAAAACCTGAGTTTTAAGAACTTCAGCTGCTTGTTGGGCAATGTTTTCATTGTTACCTAAAGCTAAATCAAGTAACACTTCTATAGAAGGACCACCTTTCATATGAGATAATAACTCGAATGCGTAAGATGGCGTGATTTCTTCTACGGCAGATTCGCCTAAGATGATTTCTTTTAAAAACTTAGCTTTTACGCCTGCAGCACTTGTAGTTCCCGGTAAAGTGTTATAAATAAAAAATTTAAGAGAATCTGCTCTGTATTCGTTATTCGTGTCTTTGATTTGTGAAATGATCTCGCTTAATAAATCAGCGCTATCAATTGGCTTTGGATGAAGCCCTTGGTTTTTTCTTTCTTCAATCTCTTGGATGTAATCCTGATAATTCATAATAATAGAAGTCTTTTCATTCTTTAATTAGAAGATTTGTTACTATTGAAAGCTTGGGATAGGAACAAAATCTATGTGCAATGAGATAGTTTCAGTTTGTTATTTTAAATAAATTTCTGATTCTATCAATGAAATTTAATTTCTCATTAAATTTGCCCAAATTTACGAAATTCTGCGCTTTTTTAAGAGTAGAATAATTTAGATTGGAAATAAATTAGATGTCTTTTATCTATATTTTATATTTTTATCATAATAATTTCTATTTTGAGAATCGAAATATAATAGGTTTTATTATTTTGGAAATCAATCAATTAATTAGAAATAGAAAAAAAGAAATAGGCATTTTTGTCTTTTTCCTGATTTTGATTTCTGTTTATTTTTTCTTTGATCCGTCAAAAAGTTCATATTTTCTAAAATGTCCGTTAAAAGAATTAACTGGTTATGATTGTGCGGGTTGCGGTGTGCAGAGAGCTTTTCACGAGTTGCTTCATTTTAGATTTTTAAAGGCATTCTGCTACAATCCTCTATTTGTAATAGCAATTCCTTTTGTATTATTAATCTTGGTGTTTAAGTTTACCAGAGCTTATACTAAAACCAGCAAGTTTCATCGTTTAATGAAAAGTAAATTGTTTTTTTTAGTATTATTAATAATAGTTTTATTATTTTCGTTACTCAGAAATACCGATTGTTATAAGGGTATTTTCGAAAATTTCTAACTCACAAACCAACGATGAAAAATTTATTAAGCTTATGTCTAACAGGCTTCTTTTTTGTGGCATATTCTCAAATAAAGGATACGGCTATTCCTGCGCTTATTCCTCAAACAATCAATCAGAAAAAAGGTTACATCAACCAATCCGGTAAAATAGTAATACCTGCTGAATATCAAATAGCAATGTTCTTTTCCGAAGATTGTAACTTACTGAATTCTCCTAACAAAAAAGTTAGAATTTATGGTTCGTCTGATTATGCAATGGTTGAAAAAAATCAAATTTCCTACAGAATAGACAGAAAAGGAAAGCGAGTTTATCGGTATAAAAAAGAAGATTTAGGCAAATGTGTTTCCCCTTATGAATCTCCCAAGTATAAAGCTTTTGTAATGAATGGTTTTTATGGTTTAGTAAGCAAAGAAAGTGTTGATTATAAAAATTATAAAGAATTTGAAATCTATCCACAATATCAGATGTTATATGTTTTGGATAGTGACAAAGAAAATCCAATGATCGTAGCTGTTTTGGATAATAAGTTTGGTGTAATTAATAAAAATAATCAAATCGTGATTCCATTTATTTACGACGATATTAAAACTAATTTGAGCTGGAAAACTGCTAATTTGTTTGAAGTTTCAAAAGATGGGAACGAGTATTTTTACATCAATAAAAATAATCACGCATATTAATTAAAATTTTTCTAATTTCGCGGTCAGAAATTTAAGGGGTGCTGTAACAAGCTGAGATTATACCCAATGAACCTGGAACAGATAATGCTGTTTAGGGAAACATTCATTATTAATGATGAATGATAAAAAATAAATGATTAATAATAACGTTATAAAAAATCATTTATCAATCATCACAAATCATTTATAACCATAATCGCCCCTTTTATTCTCATAAATTTTAACAATTAAATTTAAAAGAATGAAAGGATTTATTTTTTTAGGAGTATTTGTTACTCCATTTTATTTTTCTCAAACTACAGATTCTACACAAGTTACGAATATCCAAGCTGTAGAATTTACCAAAAGAACGCCAACTGCAAAAGCAATTATTAATGTCCAAAAAGATTTGGCAGATAAAAATCTTGGGCAAGATTTACCGATTCTTTTGAAAAACCAAATGTCTGTAATCTCTACTTCTGATGCAGGTAATGGCGTTGGTTACACAGGATTCAGAATTAGAGGTACTGCTGGAACGAGTGTCAATGTGATGATGAATGGTGTTCCGTACAACGATTCCGAATCTCAAGGAACTTTTTTTGTGAATGTTCCGGATCTCACAAGTTCTGCTTCACAAATTGTAATACAGAGAGGTGTAGGAACTTCTTCTAATGGGGTTTCTGCCTTTGGAGCTAGTGTTAATGTGATTTCCAAAGATCCCTCAGATGAATTTTCAGTAAAATCTGATGACTCTTATGGTTCATTCAATACGTACAAATATTCTGCAGAAATCAATTCTGGGAAATTTTGGAAAAACCGTTTGTCTGTGATGGGAAGATATACACATATCCATTCCGATGGTTATATAGACAGAGCTTTTTCTAATCTTCATTCCTATAATTTTTCTGCTTTGTTTCAAGAAAAAAATACGGAGCTGAGGTTCTTGGCTTTCGGAGGAAAGGAGAAAACATATCAAGCTTGGAATGGAGTGGATAAAGCTACTTGGGAAACAAACCCTAAATTCAATTATTCTGGAGCAATCTATGATGCAAACTGGGAAAATATTGTTGATTTTTATGATAATGAAACAGATAATTACAAGCAAAATCATTATCAGTTATTATGGAACCAGAGATTTTCTGATGATTGGAAATTAGAAACCACAGCACATTATACCAAAGGAAAAGGTTATTATGAAAATTACAAACAAGATGCTAAGTTCTCTAAATACAACTTGCCTAATATCATCGACAACGGAATAGAAATTAAAACCTCAGATTTCATCAGAAAAAAATGGCTGGACAACGATTTTTATGGCGTGATTTCTACTTTATATGGGAAATTAGGTAATCTTGATTTGAATTTCGGAGCAGTTGCCAATCAGTATTACGGAAGACATTTTGGTAATGTAACTGGCGTTTTTCTACCCCAAATTGATGAACACGAATATTACCGAAATAATTCGGTGAAGAACGAAGTTTCTGGATTTGCCAAAGCTATTTATAAATTAAACCAATTAGAATTTTTTGGCGATTTGCAACTAAGAAACATCAATTATGATACAAAAATTGTCCAACAAGGCGATGGTGAAGGTGCAGACCTTTACAGAAAATGGACTTTTTTCAACCCCAAAGTTGGTGTCAATTTCAATATTGAAAACGGAAAAGTATTCGTTTCCTATGCCAATGCGCATCGCGAACCAAACCGAGATGATCTTTTTGCAAATCCGACCACAAAAGAAGAAACCTTACACGATTTCGAAGCAGGTTGGGAACAGCAGATTGGAAAAGTTGCTGTGACTGCCAATGCCTACTATATGTATTACAAAAATCAGTTGGTTTTGAACGGTCAAATCAATAACGTTGGAGAATTCATTAGAACAAATAGTGGAAGAAGTTACCGATTAGGACTAGAATTGGGAGTTTTGTCCAAAATTACTGACCAGCTTCAGATTTCGGCCAATGCGACCATCAGTGAGAATAAGAACCAAAATTTTTACTCGGAAACAGAAGATGGTTTGAAAGACTACGGGAATACTGATATATCTTTCTCCCCAAGTATCATTGCCAATGCCAATATTCAATATTCGCCTGTTAAGAATTTGAATTTTGGAGTTACTGGACAATTTGTAGGGAAGCAATTCTTGGATAATACTGGAGACCTTGAAAATCAGCTGGATTCATATTTTGTTCCGGACTTCAATGTTTCGTACAAATTGCCTTTTCAGAAACAAGAAGTGACTTTGAGGTTCTTGTTAAATAATTTCACCAATACGAAGTATGTCAACAACGGTTTTAGTGGACCATATTACTTCGCGCAAGCCGGAATTAACTTCCTTTTTGGGGTTTCTTTGAAGTTTAGATAAAATTTTAAATACTGAAAATCAATAAGTTGTATATTTTTAAGGTCTATTTGTAAACTTTTTTATTGTTAACAAAAAATTAATATTAGATTTACAGAGATTTCTTTGATGAAGAATAAAAATCATTGAAATCAAATATAGACCTTAAAAATTTACATCAATGAAAAAAATCTATTCTTTAGCACTTGCGGCTTTTGCAAGTGTTGCACTTTCTGCACAATTAACTTATACCGTGACGAATGGTGTTTATAAATTAACTTACGGAAAATCAGGAGACTGGAGTTTCTACGATCCGCAAAGTAATCCAACATTCTATGTCCACGTTTGGTCTGCACAGTCAGATGGGGATAATGACAAAGGAAACTTCGACGATTCTTGGAATAACTCAAACACCATGATGAACTGGGATGCTACAGAAAATGCCTACGTTGGAACTATTGACCTCAATTCCAAGCTCTTTACCAATTCCAACTCTACAATGCCACAGGGAACTGTAGTGCAAAGAATTGGTGTTGTTTTTAAAAACAAATCGAATGGAGCCGACTTTCAATCTGGCGACAGAGATCTTGAAGGGCCAACAACTTTGACAACCTTAGCCGTATCTGAAGTTGGTTCAAAAACAAAATCTCAGGTTGCAGCTGGAAAATTATTTACTTCTGCAAAAGGAAATCTGGATATCACAGTTTATGATTTTGGAGGAAAAGTAATCAAGACCTTAAAAATAAACGCAAATGGAAGTCCAATTGACTTGAACCTTTCTCAAAAAGGAATGTTCTTGGCTACGATTTCTGGTAACAACATCTCAGAAGTTGTGAAATTTGCATACTAAGTTTAGTTAATTCATATCAAATCAAGAAGGTTGCTGTAAAAGCAACCTTTTATATTTTCTTTAACATCAAAAATTATGTAGTTTTGTGGCGATGAATTTTGAATATCTTTTATATCAATATCTTCTGAAGCATAATAGAGCAGAAGTTCCGGAATTTGGTGTCTTTGAACTTACCAAGGAATCTGCAAAAATTGATGCAGAAAATTCTATTATTATTCCTCCGAAAGAAACGGTTACTTTCGAATATAATCCATTTGGTTACGACAGTCAGTTAGCGAAACATATTGCTAATGAAACCAACACGAATCTTTTTATAGTTCAAATGAACCTTAAAAATGAAGTGGCAAAATGGTTTCAGAAATTACAGACTGAAACCGTTCTGAATCTTGAAAATCTTGGTCAATATCAATTAAACGAAGATAACAAGGTTATTAAAGTAACAAATAATGATGAAGATGTTTTTGGTTTTGAAAAAGTGGATTTGCAACATCTTAAAACTTTAAAATCAAAAAATAATTTTACAGAAGATTATACCCTTAATAAAAGTGTTATTTGGGCTTTTCTAAGTGTAATTGTTGTTGGGTTAGTAGCATTCTTTCTTTTTGGAGACCAAGAACTGATATTCGGAAAATCATCAAATATCCCGACAAAACAAATTGTCAAAACAGTTGAGAAACCAAAAGTGTTGGTTGCTCCCAAACAAGATTCTATAAAAACAGATAGTATAAAACCTACAACTAATGCAAAAATCCAAAAAACCAATAGATAGCCTTACGGTAATGACGAACATCGTCCTGCCCAACGAAACCAATTCATTAAGAAATCTTTTCGGAGGCGAGCTGTTGTCAAGAATGGACAGAGCGGCTTCTATCTCAGCAACAAGACATTGCGAAAGAAGAGTTGTAACCGCTTCTGTGAATCACGTTTCTTTCAATCATCCGATTCCGGAAGGTGGAATTGTAGTTTTGGAATCCAAAGTTTCCAGAGCGTTTTCTACATCAATGGAAGTTTACGTGGATGTTTGGTTGGATGATCCGATTAATCAGACAAAAATCCATACAAACGAGGGGATTTATACTTTTGTTGCGGTGGACGAGTTCAATCGTCCGATTCCGATTCCTACAATTGAGCCGGAAACAGAAGATGAACTAAAACGTTTTGATGCAGCGCTCAGAAGAAAAGAATTATCACTAATTCTTTCTGGAAGAATGAAACCAACAGATTCTGTAGAATTGAAAAAATTGTTTGCAGGAGAAATTGAGATATAAATGACAACGGAAGATTTTTCTTCCGTTTCTTTTTTATCAATTATGAATTATCATTTATAATCAATTATGAAAATCTTATTATTAGACACCAACCATCCATTAATAGAAGAACAACTTTCTGAAAAAGGTTTTGTTTTTGATGCAGATTATACTTCCAGTTATGATGAGGTTTTGGAGAAAATCCAGAATTATGAAGGAATTATTATCCGAAGCAGAATCCCATTAGACGAAAATTTTCTGACTAAGGCTTCTCATCTCAAATTCATTGCGAGAGTTGGCGCAGGAATGGAAAATATCGATATTGAAACGGCTGCTGATTTAGGAATTAAATTAATTAATTCGCCGGAAGGAAACCGAGATTCTGTGGCGGAACACGTTGTCGGGATGTTGTTGATTCTAATGAACAGATTATTCATAGCGTCTAATGAAGTGAAAAACGGAATCTGGAAACGCGAAGAAAATCGTGGCGATGAATTGCTTGGGAAAACTTTCGGAATCATCGGTTACGGCAATATGGGAAAAGCCACGGCGAAAAGACTTTCAGGTTTTGGAGTCAAAGTTATTTTCTATGATATTTTACCTAATCTCTCTGACGAATTTGCAACGCAAGTTTCTTTGGAAGAACTTCAAAAAAGAGCAGATATTCTGAGTCTTCATATTCCTTTGACAGATGAAACTCATTATCTGATAGATGAGGAATTCATTTCAAAAATGGAAAATAATTTCTATTTCGTCAATACCGCTCGTGGGAAAAATTTAAAAACTAAAGCTTTAGTACAAGCAATTGAATCAGGCAAAGTTTTAGGTGCTTGTCTGGATGTTTTGGAATACGAAAAGTCATCTTTTGAAAATCTTGAAACAGAAAATCAAGATTTGAAATATTTATTAGATTCTGAAAAAGTGATTGTTACGCCACATATTGGAGGTTGGACGCATCAGAGCAAAGAAAAATTGGCTCAGGTGATTGTTGATAAAATTCTTGCGGATTTTAAAAATTAAGTCTCGAAAAATTTCTCCACATTTAACAATTCTTAAGAAAATTGGTGTCTTCTAAAGACTCATTTTATGTTAACTTGCGAGCCTTAACGAAGTTTGGATAACAATGAATTTTAGAAAAATAATTACAGTTAGTTTAGCAGTTGCAACCATCATTTCCTGCAAAAAACAAAAAGAAGAAACAGCAGAAATTTACCAATCCAAACTTCCCAATTACAGTAATGTAGATTTATCAAAAGTATTTACACCGGCAGAGTCTACTTTAGAAAATGAGTCTACAATTCTCCCTCTCATCGATAATTATTATCAGAAAGTTTGGGAACAAGGTGATCTAAGTGGTGGAATTCTTGTTGCGAAAGGTGATAAAATTATCTTCGAAAAATACAGAGGTTTTGGCAGAGAAAATATGCAAATACCAATTGATGAAAATACGCCACTTCACGTAGCTTCGGTCAGCAAAACGATGACAGCAATGGCTGTTCTGAAATTGGTTGAAGCTGGAAAGCTGAAGCTGGAAGATGATTTGACTAAGTTTTTTCCAAAATTCCCTTATAAAGATATTACGGTTTTCAGTTTGTTGTCCCAAAGAAGTGGACTTCCGAAATATGAACATTTTGACCAAGGCATCAAACCAGCTCCGGAGGAATTGAAAAAAGAATTTTTGACGAATCAGGATGTTTTGGATATGTTGATTAAATACAAGCCCGAATTAGCGCGAGTTTCCAACACTGGTTTTATGTACTGCAACACCAATTTCGCTTTGTTGGCTCTGATTGTAGAAAAAGTGACTGCAACAGCTTTTCCGGAAGCGATGCAGGAGATTGTTTTCAAACCGCTGAAAATGAATCATACGTTTATATTCCAGAAAAAAGATATTCCGACGGCTTCACAATCATTCTACAGCGGTTTCAGATTGTATCCATTGGCAAATCTGGACTTGATTTATGGCGATAAAAACGTTTATACCACACCAAAAGATTTACTTAATTTTTCAGTTGCATTATTTTCAAAAGATTTCTTGAAGCCTGAATTAGCCAATAAAATATTCGAACCTTACAGCAACGAGAAAAAAGGAATCAACAATTATGGTTTAGGTTTCCGAATGAAAGAATTCGATAATGGAGAAAAATTAACTTATCATAATGGTTGGTGGCACGGGACCAATTCTGTTTTTGCACATCTTCTGAAATCTAAAGTGACGATTATTGCTATTGGAAACAAATATTCACAAAGAGTTTATTCTGCATTGTCATTATCTGGATTGTTTGAAAATTTCCCTTTCGAAATGGAAAAATTCAACAAAACAATGAATCCTAACGGAGCTTCGGCAGAAACCGATTCGGCAAATGTTAATTCTGGAGAATAAATAACCACACAACATAACGGCAGAAATATAAAAATATTTTATTTTAAATAAATTGATTATCAGAACTTTAATAATTATTAAAGTTCTTTTTTTATTTTTGATGTAATAAATTCTGATTGACAAATGTCTTACTTTTAAACAACCAAGAAATTAAAAGGTTTCAAGAATAAATGCTTTTAACCTCAAACATTAACCTGAATCTATGACTCAAGACAACTTTAAACAAACGGTCTACATTCTCAAAGATGAGATGTATCGTTTTGCGAAAAAGTTTTTGATGAGCGCAGATGAAGCCGAAGATGTTGTAATGGATTTGATGATGAAGTTCTGGCAAAAGAAAAATGAATTAATGGTTGTAGAAAATCTGAAAAGTTTTGCGCTGCGAAGTGTGAAAAACGAATGTCTGAACCGCTTGAAACACCACGAAGTGAAACTCGGATTTGCAAGCCAGACAAGACATCAGTCAGAACTTTATCAGATAGAGACAAATAATATGAGAGAGCAGATTTTGGGATTTATCAACCAGCTGCCCGAGAAACAAAAAATGGTCATTCACTTGAAAGATGTCGAAGAATATGAGATTTCGGAGATTTCTGAAATTATGGAGATGGAGGAAAATGCAGTCCGCGTGAACCTGATGAGAGCCAGACAAAAAGTGAAAGAATCAATTAACCAACTTTATGAATATGAAAACAGACAGATACAAGGATTGGGAATCTAGATTCTTCGAAGGCGAAGAGCTGACGCCGGAAGAACATCTGTTTCTCAAAAACGAAAGCGATAATCCTTATTTTTCTTTTCTGAATGAAGAGAAACAGGATAAATTGGATATAAGCTTCGAGGATTTCTTGAAGAAAACTGAAGAGCCAAAAATAGTTGCACTTCCAATTGTTAAGAAAAAATCTTATGCCCAGTATTGGATGGCTGCGAGTTTGGTTCTGTTGATGGGAATAACAGGACTTTGGATGTTCAATAATCCTGAAAATATAGCACCTCAAGTTGCTAATCATACTGTAAAACCTAAGAAAATTGAAGCTCCAAAAGTTGTTCCAGTTGAAGAAACTCAGACTCAACAGTCGGTTTTAGCTCAGCAAGATGTACAGCCAGAAAAGCCAGAAATAGAGAATAAAAATACAGTTGATAATCAACAATCAACAACACAATTGGCGCATCATCAGCCGAAACAAATTAAAACTGATTATCAAACCCATAATCAAGTAAACTCAGATTCAGATTATAATCCGAATTATGTTATCATCAATGGAAAACCAATCTACAATGAGCAGGAAGCTATTGCTATAACAGAGGATACTTTTAATTATTTCGCAAGTAACGTTACCCAAACCATAAATCACGCAGAATCTGCCCAAAATCAAACTGTTGATTTTTATAAGATTCTTAATTTTTAACATTAATTAAAATCGCTGTCAAAGAAAATTCTGAAAATTAGTACTAATAAAATAGCGATTGCATAGACCAAAATTATTATGAAAAAAATATCAATATTCATCGTATTATTTCTTCTGTCCACTAATATTTTCGGACAAACAGAAGAACTTAATAAGCTCTTTGATAAATATCAGGACACAGAAGGTGTGACATCTATCAAGATTGCGAAGCCTATGTTCAAATTATTGAATAATCTTAAAATAGATGATGAAGAACTAGGCAAGATCCAACCACTTTTAGGCAAAGTTAACGGACTGAAAATGCTTGTTCTTGAGAAATCCGGAACATCCAAAAACCCGATTGTGAACGAAGGAAAAATTGAGAAAGATATCGCCGCATCGCTTAAAAATATGAAGTATGAAGAGCTGGTAACTGTAAACAGTAAAGATGCGAAGATCAAGTTTATGGCTCAGGATATTACAGCCAATGTGATGGACAATCTGATTCTTAACATTATGTCAGATGACAGCTCAGTTCTGATGATGCTGGACGGAAAAATCTCTATGGATGATGTCAATAACCTGATGTCTGAAACAAAAAATGTCACTTCATTAAATCCGGTGTCTACTATCAAATCAGACAATGTCAATGTTGGAAGCGAAAGAAATGTTCCTGCCTTTAACGGAATAGAAACTTCTTCAGGTGTTGATGTAGAATTCACTCAAAGCCCAAAACAAAGTGTGGTTGTAAAAGTAGAGCCAGAAAAACAACAATACGTTATAACAGAAGTTGAAAACGGTATTTTGAAAATATTTGTAAGAAACAAAGGTATTAAGAATTTGAATTTCAATAGTCTAAAGGTAATTGTTTCCGGCCCAAAATTATCAAAATTGATTACCAAATCTGGTTCGACTTTCAAAGCGATAAATCTGGTTAGCGAGACTACTTTTGCCGCAAGTTGTTCATCTGGTTCACAGGTTTCAGGAAGCTTTAAAGTTTCTACAAACACGGCATTGGATGTTTCTTCTGGAGTAAGCGTGAAATTCAATCTTGAAACTAAATCTCTAGCGTTGGAAGCTAGCAGCGGAAGCTCAATCAAATTGACAGGAAAAGCAGATTCTGGAGTTTACAGCGCAAGTAGTGGAAGTTCTATCTCAGCAGGAGATTTCGTAACCAAATCTGCAGTTGTAGATGCTTCTTCCGGCTCAAGTGTGAAAATTAATACAACCGAAAGTTTAACAGCAAGTGCAACATCTGCCGCGTCTGTACAATACAGAGGGAATCCTTCTAAAGTGACCAAATCTGCCAGCGAAAGAACAGGTTCAACAATAAACTCAATCAACTAAAAACTAAAGCTATGATACGATTCTTATACATCATTATTTTGACGATTGTCGGTTTTTTTCTTCAGTCGTGTATGGTTTCTCAAAATAAAGTTCACACAGACTTTTTTGATAATACAGGATTTAAAGAAAGTTCGACTTTTGTCAGTATCAATGTTCCTACTTTCTTGGCGAAATCCTATGTGAAAAATGCTTTGAGAGAAGACGGAGAAAGTCAGGAAGTCATAGACTTGGTAAAGAAAATCAGCGATGTAAAAGTTCTGATTGTAGAAAGCTCTAAAACACCTGTAAAAGCAGAATTCCAGAAATATTTGACTAAGAATAATTACGAAGAATGGATGTCTTTAAAACAACAAGGCCAACTAATTAGCATCAATGCGCAACAATCAAGTGACTTAATCAAGAGAATGATAATTACCGTAAATGATGATAATGATCAAAATATTTTCGTAGATGTGAAAGGAAAATTTTCGACGGATGACATCTCAAAAATTATCAACGCCACGGAAAAAAACCAAATCAAAATTCATAGAAACTAAATTTAAATTGAACCACTAATTTGTAGTGGTTTTGTGCTTTGGAGAATCTTGGATTTTCTGTAATTCGCAATTTTATTAATTAATTCTAATGGAAGCTCTGAAGATAAAGGAATCTGAATAGAACCTTTTGAAGTCTTATAATTTTCCAATTCTTTTTCAAAAACTACAATCGCTTCTGAACCAGGATAAATTCCAATATGATTTTTGTAAGCCGCAAAATGAATTAAGTTCTTAATCTTAAAAGTAAAAGTTGGCATTGCATATTTGATGCATTCCTCAACTTCTGGAATTTCGTTCTTAATTTCAGTTCTGATTTGTTCTAATTTCTCAATAATTTCTTTATCGAAATAAGAAAAATAATCCTCAAAGTTTTTATAGGTTTTCATTTTAGAAATGAACTTTAGTCACTTTATCGTGAGATTTTAAATAGAGTGGAAGCGCGGCAGAGCCATACCATTTATAAATTTCCATATCAAAAATTCCTGACT
>NZ_DAIQCG010000001.1:0-99497 GCF_036780765.1 Epilithonimonas sp. | reverse complement strand
GGAAGCGCGGCAGAGCCATACCATTTATAAATTTCCATATCAAAAATTCCTGACTTTACAGAAGGGTCTGTCAAAACTAAACTTTCTGCTTCTTCTTTTGTTTTCGCATCGAGAATGAAAATTCCAGAATAATTATTATCATTTTTTTCTGCCATTGGTCCAGCGACAATCAGTTTTCCATCTTTTGCCATTTTGTTGATGTTGTCCATATGACCTTTCATCAACTCAGCTTTCTTTGCTTTGTCCGTAATTTCAGCTTTTCCTTTTTTGAGAATTATCAGATAATAAGATTTCATCCCGTAATCGTCCGCTCCGAGAGAATCTGCCAGTTTTTGGTCAAATCCTTTGTTCTGGGCATTGAGGAATGCTGAAAATAGAATTAATGAAAAAATTGTAAATACGGATTTCATTTTCTGAAGTTTTACTCAAATTTAGAATAAAAAATGAAACCTCAAATTAGCATAAGACAATTATCTTCGGAATCTGAAATACTCTGATAATTCGTGTTTTTTGCCCTTCAGAAATGCAGAAGCCATTTCCATTCCGATGACCGAAAATGTAATGCCGTTACCGCCAAAACCTAACACAAAGTAAGCACTTTGGAAATTCGGATGTTTTCCAATATAAGGCAATCCATCTTTGGTTTCTCCGAAAGTTCCAGCCCAAACAAAATCTGTTCTAAAATTATTTTCAGGAAGATATTTATCAAGTTTTTTAACTAATTTTTTTTCCTTGTCAAAAAGTAAAGAATCTCGTTTTTGCGCATCAACAAATTCTTCATCTTCGCCACCAATCAAGATTCTATTATCGTCTGTTGTTCGCATATAGATATAAGGTTCAGCTGTGTTCCAAACCAAAAGGTCGTTCAGCTCCTTGTGATTTTTTTCGTGCTGTTCGCCAACAATTGCGAAGGTTGATAAAAGATTGACAAATTTGTCTTTGATGATTTCTGTACTTTCGAAACCATTGCAAAAAATGACTTTTTTAGCTTTAATCGTGTTTCCGTAATCTGTTTTTGCTGTAACTCCGTTTTTCTTGTAATAGAAATTTGTAATATCGGTTTTATCAAAAATCTGCAATCCTTTTTTGTGATTATGATGTAGAATATCGTGAGCTAAACAAAACGCATCAATGCTTCCGCCTTGTTCGGAAAGGATTCCTCCAAATGTATTATCAATTTTAAATTTCTTTTTGATTTCTTCTTTCGAAAGCCATTTCACAGGAAATTTCGCAGATTTTCTAGCTTCGAATTCTTTCTTCAAATCATCGACATCTTTTTTGAAAGCAGCGAAATAAAGGGATTGTTTTTTCTTGAAACCACAATTGGATTTGACTTCTTTAGCTATTTTCTGCAAATTATCAATCGAATCATAACAAGCCCAATATGATTTTTCAGCACCTTTTCGTCCAATCATTTTTGAAAGTTCAAACAACGGAACATCAATCTCATACTGAAGCATAGAAGTTGTTGCACTCGTACTTCCATTCCCGATTTCGCGACGGTCAATTAGAACAGTTTTATAACCATCTTTTATCATTTGATGGGCGAGAAGAGAACCAGTAATTCCGCCTCCGATGATGAGGATTTCTGTTTCGAAATTTTCTCGGAGTGATGGATAAGAATGTTTTAATCCGTCTTTTACCAGCCAGAATGGTTCGGGAGATTTTAGTTTCATAGTTTGATTTTGATTTGATGTTTTTGTTCTAATCAAAAAGTAAACCGCTAATTTATTTTAAAGCTTTTGATTTTACTTAATGAAAATTAGCTGCTATTATTGAAAATTGAAAGCTTTGCTAGCTGTATGAAATTGTATTTTAATAAGGTAAACTTGATGTTATTAAAGTAAAGTCATATTAAAGAGTGTTCGAGTAGTATTACAGAATAGAGGTCTAGTGTTACAGATTACCTGAGTGGTATTACAGATGGTCGGAGTATTATTACAGGTTACCTGAGTAGCATTACGGATCAGCCGAATGGTATTACAGAATAGTGCAGTAGTATTACAGATGAGTAAAGTGGTATTATAGCTGGTTTTTTATAATTAGGAATAAGCTGGGGAGAAATTAGTTACTTCTAAATAAAAAAACCGCAGAATTTTCTGCGGTTTTGATTTTATTTCTTAATGAATTTTGAAGTCCAACTATCTTTACCCGTTAATATCCTTATGTAATAAACTCCTTTGAGGAGTTTACTAACGTCTATTTGGTTATTAGAATTTAATTCTCCGTTTACTTTTTTTCCTGAAGAATCGTAAATCTCAAAATTGTTTATTTTTTCTTTTGTATTGAGGGTAAGAAAATCAGAGGTTGGATTGGGGTAGATTTTTAAAGTATTATTTTTATCAACATCATTAGTTGCGAGAACTTCCTCTTCTAAAACTGCAATGTAATAATTATCACCATTAAGATTGTTGATGTCTCCATTTAGTAAATTATTGCCTAGAGTATTACCCGCCAAGGCAATTTTACTATTTGATAAAACCGAAATTTCTAAATTTGAAGGAGTGCTTCCGCTGCCTCTCGGAGCTGTATAGAGTTCTTTTGCATATTTGATGTTTCCATTATTGTCCAGCTTTAATAGGTTCACAGAAAAGTCATATGGTGATAGATTAAAATTAAGATTTTGGATATTGAGCTTTTCCATCCACGTACCAAAAACATAAGTATTGGAAGAACTGTCAATGTTTATCTTAGAATAGTTGAAAGTTTTTGAAAAAATAGGGGTTTCCCATATTATGTCACCTTGTTTAGAAATTTTTGTTACAAAATTATTGACTGTACCGGCATCATTAGGTGTGGAATGAATTTGCCCGTCTACTCCATAATACGTATTGTCTGGATTCTTAATCGAGGCTCCATAAGCAATGAAGTCATTACCGTTATACCTGAAGTCATTAAACCAGCCGCCAGAATAATCTTGTGGTAGATTTTCATAAAAATTTTTACCAAAAAGAGGATTTCCTTCAGAATCAAATTTTACCATTAATAAATCAGATTTTTGAGAATTTGATGGAATAGAAATATTCCCGAATTTGTAATGGTCAATTGTTTCAGGCTCCCAAACTAATGGTTCAAGAAAACCATATATATTGTCATTTTCATCAAAAGATAAATTGGCTTCATAAATGTCAGTGTTATTATAGAAATGTTTCACAAATTTAATCTCTCCATTGTTGGCAATTTTTATAAGAAAAAAACTCATATGAACATAGCCGTCCTCTATCCCATATTTTACATTATCAATTTCAATCAGCCCTTGGTCAACTCCTAATATATAATGATAACCATTATGTTCAGCAACTGTATAATTGTAAGAGTTAATATTCATTAATTTTATCCAATTTACTTCTCCTTGGCTATCAATATTTGTAATTATAACTCTACCAAATGAGTTAGGAATGGTCTGCAAGGAGTTGTTTTTTGATAAGATGCAATTGTTGTCATAACTGCATCTTGATAATGATGTAATATTACCATCCGTATCTATATAATTTGTTTTATTAAAGCCATACAAGCTTGATGGTAATGCTTCTATTCCTTTAATACTGGTTTTCCATTCTAAATTGCCAGTTGAAGAGATTTTAGAAAATACTTGTGTATAAGAATTGTCGGATAGATTTGAAACATTATTTCCAAAATAATCTGACACATTATTTTGTGTTACAACTCCATTATAAAAACTACCATCAGACATTGCTTTGAAAGCATTTGAAGAAATTACACCTTTTTTGGAGATGATATTTTTTGTAAAATTATTTTCATATGAATTGATGTTTTTTACTTCATAAACAGATGTATTTGTCATATTGCCATCACTTACAAATGCTTTGTTATTTATTAATTTAAAATCAAATTCTGATTCGGAGAATGTTCCAATGTAATTTGGGTAACCACCAATTGCATAGCCATTTTCACCATAATGCAATAATGTAGAACCTATTACCTTTCTGGATTGACTTGAATTGAAGAATTGAATTGTAGGGGAGTTACCTTTTGCGGGGGAATAATAGAAATATAAATTTTTATTAGGAAGATGATATAACTTTATATTATGTGAAATGGGAGATGAAATATTTATCATATTTCCAGCAAGCCAATATATATTTGTAAAGTCAGCTGAGGTTCTCCCTGCAAATAAATTAGAAAAGTCCTGATCCATATTATAATTACAATCTTCGACCAATCCATTTTCTCCATAAGCTTTTATTTTCTTTGAACTTAATCCAGCAAAACTAAGACTCCCATCTGTCAATATCTCTATATCAACGATTATATTATTCGCAGCTGAGAGTGTAGTTTCATAAAATTGCAATGAAGAATTTACATTATAATCTAAATCTGATTTGAGAATAAAAGACCCTTTTTTCAAAGATTCACTCCCTATATTAATTCCAGCATAAGAGTTTCCAGCGAAATATAAACTTTGGTCTTTAACTTCCAAAGAGGTTAAAGTAAAATCAGAGTTGTAAAAAGAAGAAATTAATTCCCCTGTCACATCATTGAATCTAAAAATTTTATTATTAATAAGAAAAAATGCATTGCCATTTTGTATGCTTACATCAAAATGCTTTTTTAATGTCATTGGTTCAACACTATTAGACCAGAGCACATTTCCGTTATCATCCATCTTGATTATAACCCAATCTTTTTCCGTTGAGTTATAAGTCGAATTATTAAGTGTTACAGAACCTTTGAAATTAAAAACAATATAAGTTTGGTTACTCTTAGAATAAACTAAATATGGCTTGATGCTTCCTTTGCTGCTTGGAGTAATCGTTTTAAGCCAGATTTTTTGGCCAACTTGATTATCAGACTTTAGAACAAATAAAGTATTAGTATTGGTCGTAGGAATGGTTTCGTTTCCTAAACTAAATTCACCGTTAGCGTATCCAACAGTAATATTATTCTGATTGTCATCAAAAACTGTTTTGAAAACCTCACCGCCATTGTATGTATTAACTTGATGTAATGATTTTAAGTTTAAAGATGTTTCTTGTGCGTAAGTGAAAATTCCGAAAATTACTAAACTCAGAAAATATAATTTCTTCATAGAAAATAAGTTTTTTACAAAAATACAAAAACCTCAAAGAATTTCTTTGAGGTTTTTATTTTTAAATAATAAGCTGGCGACTTTCGCTTACATATTCCTTCTATACTTTCCACCTACTTCAAACAAAGCATTGGTAATCTGCCCAAGAGAACAGTATTTCACGGCATCCATCATCACTTCAAATAAGTTTTGCTGATTGATTGCTGCATGTTGTAAAGTTTTCAAAGCTTCTGCGGATTTATCTTCATTGGAATTCTGGAAATTATGAAGCATTTCAATCTGGAATTGCTTTTCTTCCTCAGTCGAACGGATAACTTCACCTGGACGAACCGTTGGTGAACCGTCTTTTCCTAAGAAAGTATTTACCCCGATGATTGGATATTCTCCGGTGTGTTTCAACCATTCATAATGCATCGATTCTTCCTGAATTTTTGAACGTTGGTACATTGTTTCCATTGCACCTAAAACACCACCTCTTTCTGTGATTCTGTCAAATTCTGCGTAAACCGCTTCTTCAACTAAGTCAGTCAATTCTTCAATAATAAATGAACCTTGAAGCGGATTTTCGTTTTTCGCCAACCCTAATTCTTTATTGATAATCAACTGGATTGCCATCGCTCTTCTTACCGATTGCTCAGTTGGCGTTGTAATCGCTTCGTCATAAGCGTTTGTGTGAAGAGAATTACAGTTATCATAAATTGCATAAAGAGCCTGAAGCGTTGTTCTAATGTCGTTAAAATCAATTTCCTGAGCGTGAAGCGAACGTCCTGAAGTTTGGATGTGGTATTTCAACATCTGGCTTCTTTCGTCGGCTCCGTATTTCAGTTTCATTGCTTTTGCCCAAATTCTTCTTGCCACACGTCCGATTACTGAATATTCAGGGTCGATTCCGTTGGAGAAAAAGAATGATAAGTTAGGTGCAAAATCATTGATGTCCATTCCTCTTGATAAATAATATTCCACATAAGTGAAACCATTTGCCAAGGTAAATGCCAACTGAGAAACCGGATTTGCGCCTGCTTCCGCAATGTGATAACCGGAAATTGAAACAGAGTAGAAGTTTCTTACTTTTTCGGTAATAAAATATTCCTGAACGTCGCCCATCAATCTCAAGGCAAATTCGGTCGAGAAAATACAAGTATTTTGAGCCTGATCTTCTTTTAAAATATCAGCCTGAACCGTTCCACGAACTGTTGCAATAGTTTTAGCTTTAATTTCAGCATAAGCTTCCGCGGGAATAACTTCATCTCCCGTGATTCCTAATAATTTTAAACCTAAACCATTATTAGAAGGAGGTAATTCTCCGTTATATTTCGGTCTTGCTAAACCTTTATCGTCAAATTTTGCTTTTAAAACTGCTTCAACTTTAGCTTCAAGATTATTTTCAGCGATGTATTTCTCAACATTTTGATCGATTGCAGCATTCATAAAGAAAGCCAACAACATCGGAGCAGGACCATTGATTGTCATTGAAACTGAAGTCAATGCATTCACCAAATCAAATCCTGAATATAATTTTTTCGCATCATCCAAAGTCGCAATAGAAACTCCCGCATTTCCGATTTTACCGTAAATATCTGGTGGTAACGCTGGATCTTGTCCGTAAAGTGTTACCGAGTCAAAAGCGGTAGACAAACGTTTTGCTGGCATTTCCGCAGAAACGTAGTGGAATCTTCTGTTGGTTCTTTCAGGTCCTCCTTCTCCGGCAAACATTCTGGTTGGATCTTCTCCGGTTCTTTTGAAAGGATAAATTCCCGCAGTGTATGGGAAACTTCCCGGAAGATTTTCCTGGCCTTTCCATTTAATTAAATCGCCCCAATCGTTGTATTTTGGTAAAGCAATTTTTGGAATTCTTAAATGGGATAAAGATTCTGTTGAGGTCTCCACTTTAATTTCTTTTCCTCTTACAAAATAGGAGTAAAACTCTTCGTGGAAGGCTTTTTTCGTATCGTCCCAAGTTTTTAAGAAATCAATGTTTTCCTGTTGAAGTTCTTTTTCAGCTTTTTGATATTCAGCGTCCAAAGTTTCGTTGGAAATGATTTTTTTAACGCCTTCAATATGATACATTTTTCTTGCTAACTCAGCCTGTTTTTCAACGTTTGCGTCATAAATTCTGTTGTTTTCAACAATTTCAGATAAATAACGAACTCTTTTTGGAGGAATAATCGTGACTTCATCTGTAATTTCCTGTTCAACAAATCCCTGTAGATTTAAACCAGCAAATTTATCGTTGACTTTAGAAACGAGTCGGTTGTATAATTCGGTCGTTCCGTGGTCGTTGAACTGAGAGGCTTTTGTAGCATACACCGGCATTTCATCCAATGGCTGTTCCCACAATAAATGGTTTCTTTGGAACTGTTTTCTCACCGCTTGAAGTGCATCAAGAGCGCCTCTTTTATCTGATTTATTTAAAGCCACCAAATCTGCATAATCCAACATATCGATTTTTTCCAACTGCGTAGAAGCTCCATATTCAGGAGTCATTACATACATTGAAACATCAGCAAAATCAGATACCTCTGAACCTGATTGTCCGATACCTGAAGTTTCCAGAATGATAACATCTGGATGAGCCAATTTCAAAACATTCAAAGCAGAATGAATGAACGGAGAAACGGAAACATTGTTTTCTCTCGTCGCCATCGAACGCATATAAACTCGAGGATCATTGATGGCGTTCATACGAATTCTGTCACCCAAAAGTGCACCTCCGGTTTTCTTTTTCGAAGGGTCAATGGAGATAATCGCAATTTTTTTATCGGTATTTGAACGTAAAAAACGTCTTACCAATTCGTCTGTTAGAGAAGATTTTCCCGCTCCACCTGTACCTGTGATACCGATGATTGGAATATTTAAATCTTTTGATTTTTCGTCGATCGCTTTTACCAATTCTGGCTTTTCTTCTGAGAAGTTTTCAACAGCAGAAATGATTTTAGCAATGCTTGTAGAATTTTCAAAACTAATTGAATCTAAATCGCTTGCTTCAACCTCTTTTCCTGTTGCGAAATCTGATCTTTTTACCAAATCGTCGATCATTCCCTGTAAACCAAGCTCACGGCCGTCGTCCGGAGAATAAATTCTGTCGATTCCGTAAGCCATAATATCTTCGATTTCTTCAGGCAGGATTACACCGCCACCACCACCAAAAATTTTGATTTGTGGTGAGTTTTTCTCTCTTAAAAGGTCGTAGATATATTTAAAATATTCGTTGTGACCGCCTTGATATGAAGTAAGGGCAATTGCATTGGCATCTTCCTGAATGGCTGTATTCACCACTTCTTCAGCAGATTTGTCGTGACCAAGGTGAATCACTTCACATCCTGTTCCCTGAATGACACGGCGCATAATATTAATCGCAGCATCGTGACCGTCGAATAAAGACGCAGCAGTTACAATTCTTACTTTATTTTTAGGTGTATATTTTGAGCTTTCCATTTCTTAAAATCGATGTTTCCAAAGATAATATTTTTTGGGAAATGGGAAAGAGTCAGAGGCTGGAAGTCAGAAGTCGGATGTTTTCGTAGCCCCGATTGACTCTCATTTTATATTTTTAATTTTTGAATCGCCGAATCTCGTTCCTCGATTTGACACGACATCCTTTTTTGTGATGGCGCTGGCAAGCTTCGGAAAAGATCCTCAAGTTGTTTGCCATTACAAAAAAGATATAGTGGAAAGTGGGATTAAGCTCCTGAAAAAATTATTGTTTTATGAATTTGAAATTTTTGTTGCCTTCCTGTGTTTTGATAATCAGCATATAAACGCCGCTTGGGAGTTTGGAAACGTCGATTCTGGATTTGGATTCTGATAACATTTGTTTTCCACTCAAATCGTAAATGTGGACTTTCTGAATGTCATATTTTGTACTTACAATATTCAAAAATTCGGAAGTTGGATTTGGATAAATGTTGAAATATTTTGCAGATTCTTCGGTGCCTAAGACTTTAACCAAAGAAATCGGTTCTCTGAAAAGTGACAAATCAAAAACTACGGAATTGTCCAAGACGGAATAAGTGTAAGCCTCTGCAGTATAAGTGGCGTAGTCCGATTCTTCCACACTTGTGAAGTTGAGGTCTGCTGTAGTTGTAGTGGTTTTTTGATCCAGATTTTTGTACCACGTGAAAGTATAATCACTACCAGATAATGACTGGTCCAACTTCGCTGGTTGACCAATTACGCCTAAAACTTCTTTCGAACCATCGTAACGCTGAGGCGAGTAATCTAAATCGGTTTGCACATTATAATCAGCAACATAATTGGAAAGTTGTGCCTTGTTGAATCTATTATTGCTAAGATGCGTAATAGGCGGAAGTCTATCGTTGAGATCACCCGAAAGCTGATTGCTGTTGAGGTTTAGCATCAATAATTTTGGCATTCCTAAAAATTCTGATGGGAAAGCTCCGGCAAGTGAATTATTGTTTAGAAATAATTGTTGAAGGTTTGTTAAGCCAGTCAATAGAGAAACCCCGCCAGAAATCTTATTTCTACCAAGATTAAGCGTTTGCAATTTTTTCAGTTGAGGAATCTGAGAGGGAATTTGGGCTAACTGATTATTCTCCAAAGAAAGCCAAACAAGATTGGTCAAATTTGATAATCCGGAAGTATTTTGTTCGGTAATATTATTGTTGCTTAAGTTAAGGTTTGTCAGCTGTGTCAACTGAGAAACTTGAGTAGGGATTTGAGCTAACTGCAATCCAGACAAAGAAATGTTTGTCAATTTAGGATGATTTGCAATATTTCCAAAAGCATTGGCTGGGATTGGATTATTATCAAGAATCAAAGTTTCTAGATTGGTGAAAGCTGTGATTTTTGTAGGAATGCTAATTAATCCTAAATCTGAAAGATTCAGAGTTTTGATATTGTTGAAGTTTTGAAGCAAACCGTTAACATCTGGAATCGTAAAAAGATTTCCGCCCAAAGCCAAATCATCTACATTGAAAAGTCCTGTTAAAGATTGGGTTGGATCTCCAGTCAATCTATTATTGCTAATATCCAATTTTGATAAAAGACTCAGAGAAGAAATTCCCGCAGCCACATCTCCAGAAAGTTGATTATTACTAAGGTCTAGTTTTGTAAGTTTAGGAAATGATGTTAAATTGGAGGGAAAATTACCTTTAAGCGCATTGCCGGAAAGATTAAGCTCTGTAACCGCTCCGTTTTTTACGGAAATACCAAACCAGTTGCGTGGATCTTTGTCGAGATCCCAAGTTCTATTCCAGCTTTCGCCATTTGTAGCGTTGTATATGCTAATCAATGCATTACGCTCTCCATTGGAAATACTCCATTGTGAGAATAGGAAATTGGAAATCAGTAAAAAGAATATAATTTTTTTCAATTGTGTATAATATTAATGGGCAAATATAAGAGATAATAGAATTAGTTAATCTGATTTATAAAAAATTAATGATTATTTTCGCAAGCAAAATAAAAACTATGCGCAGATATCTTTATTTTTTGATTCTATTTTTTACTTTTATATTAGGCTTCCATTTTTATCTGGCGTATAGCAATCTCTCTGGAAGTGTATTTGTATATCCAATAGATGATGCTTATATTCATCTTGCTCTTGCAAGAAACTTTGCTGAAAATGGAGTGTGGGGAGTCAATCCGGGTAGCTTCGATAGTGCATCATCCTCCATTTTGTATACACTTATACTTAGCGGATTGATAAAATTATTTGGAGACAATGTTTATTATCCATTAGTCATCAACGTGGTTGCTGGTTACGGAACGGTTTATTATGCATACAAATGTTTTAGTGATTTTTATGGAAAGAAAGAGGTTTTGTGGGGATTGATTTTACTTATTCCTTATTGCCAACTTTGCTATATGGTGCTTATCGGGATGGAGCAGACCTTGCATATTCTTTTGACTGTAATGATGCTCTACTATCTGGTAAAGAATCTGAAATCTGATTTTGCTAACTATGATTGCCTTAAATTATTTTTTGTTTCCATATTATTTGGAGCAGTAAGATTTGAGAGCATGTTTTTCATTTCCATACTTGCATTTCTACTACTATTAAGAAAAAATTGGAAAGTCGGTTTAATGGTCTTTTTTGCTGGATTTCTAACAATAGTTATTTTCGGGATTTTTTCAGTTAAAAGTGGCGGTTATTTTTTTCCTAACTCGCTTCTGATGAAGGGAAATTATCCTGAAGCTAATTTTTTTGCAAGCGTTTGGAATATCTTCAAAAATGGAATAGTACTGAATATTTCTTTTTATAAATTGTTTTTAGCGCCGTTTCTTATACTATTCTTCTACTTTTTGTCAAAGTATAAAACTTTTGATTGGAGAAAAATAGTAGCTAATGAAGTTGTTACAATAACTGTTGTTGGAACAATTGTGTTGCACAGTCTTTTTGCAGTGATACGTTTCAGGTATGAAAGCTATCTAATGGCTGCTTTAGTTTTAATTGTTGTCCCGATTGTTGTTGGATTTTTCACGCAAAAACAAGCAGATAGGAAATCTTCTTTATACAAGAGACTTGTTTTGGGCTCATTTTCATTAGTGTTAGTTTATAGCATATATATAAGTGTGTTTAATTATAAGGTTGTTAGATATGCTTCAAAAAATATAGAGGAACAACAGATAGAAATGTCTAGATTTTTACATCTTTTTTACCCAAATCAAAAGATTGTAGCCAATGATATCGGGGCGATTTCTTACTTTTCCAATGTAGAGATATTTGATATTGCCGGTTTGGCTTCTACCAATGTTGCAGGTTTTTATCTTGAGAATAAGCATTTGGATACAAAGGTTTTTGATAAGAAATACCACGATTATATGTCGGAAATTATTCGGAAAGAAAAATTCCGAGTAGCCGTTATCTATCCAAAATGGTTTCCTGATGGTGTTCCAGAGGATTGGATACCCATTGTGTCATGGACAATCAAGAAAAAAATGGGCGTTGCTAATCGGACAGTTGTTTGGTATGCTGTTAATGAAAAAGAAGCGGATATTCTTTTGCACAATCTTAAAAAGTTTGATCTTAATAAGAATGTTGAAAAACAATATTATAAATAAAAAAAATCCAGCTTTCATAAGCTGGATTTTATGTTTAGTTTAAAATTACTTACCAAGATAAGAATTGTACATCCAAACTTCTTTTTCTTGTTCTGTGATGTAATCACTCATTTGAGAATTAGTTCCTTCGTCTCCTGCTTTATCTGTAATGTCTAGGAGTTCTCTTTGAAGATCAATTACAACTTTGAAAGAATTTAAAATAATTTCGACACTTTTATTGCCATCACTCACTTCTTTACTTTCTTTGATGGTAGAGACTTTCAAATAATCTGAATAATTATGTGCTGGTGTTGCGCCTAAGGTTAAGATTCTTTCCGCGATCTCATCTATTTTCAAAACTAAGCTATTATATAGTTCTTCAAATTTTGGATGAAGTGTAAAGAACTGCTCTCCCTTGATGTTCCAATGCGAACCTCTTGTATTTTGATAAAATACGGAGTAATTAGCTAAAAGGATATTTAATTTTTCTGAGATGTTTTTACAATCGGCTTCTTTTAATCCGATCAGTGTTGCATTTTTCATAGTTCTTGTAATTTATATTAATTAATGAATGTATTCTTGATTTTATGCTTCGGTAATTATCAATAATCTTTCCAAAATTAATATTCTTGAGATGATATTGATAAAAAGTGGCGAACAATCATATTGGAAAATTCTATCGTAAATTAATTTTTTATAACTACTTGTAGATTAAAAAATTATTCATATTTTTGCACCCTAAAATAAAAAGCAATTAAATGCCTACTATTCAACAATTAGTTAGAAAAGGAAGAGTCGCACTTACCAAGAAGAGTAAATCGGCTGCCCTTGATTCTTGTCCACAAAGACGAGGTGTATGTACGAGAGTATATACTACCACTCCTAAGAAACCTAACTCTGCACTTAGAAAAGTTGCAAGGGTAAGACTTTCAAACGGAAAAGAAGTTAACGCCTATATCCCAGGTGAAGGACATAATCTTCAAGAGCACTCGATAGTATTGGTACGCGGGGGGAGAGTTAAGGATTTACCAGGAGTAAGATACCACATCGTAAGAGGTGCGTTGGATACTGCTGGAGTAAACGGAAGAACACAAAGAAGATCTAAGTACGGAGCTAAGAGACCAAAACCAGGTCAGGCAGCTGCTGCACCAGCTAAAGGTAAGAAAAAGTAATCATTAAATAAGGTACAGAAACAATGAGAAAGACAAAAGCGAAAAAAAGACCGTTGTTACCAGATCCAAAATTTAATGATCAATTGGTAACTAGATTCGTAAACAACTTGATGCTTGACGGTAAGAAGTCAATCGCATTCAAAATATTCTATGATGCATTAGATATCGTAGAAACTAAAAAAGGAGATACTGAAAAAACTTCACTAGAAATCTGGAAAGATGCATTAACAAACGTTATGCCTCACGTAGAAGTACGTTCTAGAAGAGTAGGTGGAGCTAACTTCCAGATCCCAATGCCAATCAGAGCGGATAGAAAAATTTCTATGGCAATGAAATGGTTAATTAGCTACTCTAAAAAGAGAAATGATAAGTCTATGGCTTTGAAATTGGCTAATGAAGTAGTAGCTGCTTCAAGAGAAGAAGGTGCTGCTTTCAAAAAGAAAACAGATACTCACAAAATGGCGGAAGCTAACAAAGCGTTTTCACACTTTAAATTCTAATCTGAAATGGGTAGAGATCTTAAATTTACAAGAAATATTGGTATTGCTGCGCACATTGATGCAGGTAAAACTACCACTACAGAAAGAATTTTATTCTATACAGGTGTAAACCACAAGATTGGAGAAGTTCACGATGGGGCTTCTACAATGGACTGGATGGAGCAGGAAGCAGAAAGAGGTATTACAATTACTTCTGCTGCGACTACTTGTTCTTGGAACTTTCCAACAGATCAAGGTAAAGCTTTACCAGAAACTAAACCTTACCACTTCAACATCATCGATACACCGGGACACGTTGACTTCACTGTAGAAGTAAACAGATCTTTGAGAGTATTAGATGGATTGGTATTCTTATTTTCTGCAGTAGATGGAGTAGAGCCTCAGTCTGAAACAAACTGGAGACTTGCTGACAACTACAAAGTTGCTAGAATGGGATTCGTAAACAAAATGGACAGACAAGGTGCTGACTTCCTTAACGTGGTAAACCAGGTTAAAGATATGTTAGGATCTAACGCAGTTCCAATCGTTTTACCAATCGGTGCTGAAGAAGATTTCAAAGGTGTAGTTGATTTAATTAAAAACAGAGCGATCATCTGGGATGAGGCTGGACAAGGTGCTACTTTCGAGGTAGTTCCAATTCCGGAAGACATGAAGGATGAAGTTCTTGAATACAGAGAGAAATTAGTAGAAGCTGTTTCTGAATATGACGAAACTTTGATGGAGAAATTCTTCGAAGATCCGGATTCAATTACAGAAGAAGAGATCAATGCTGCATTGAGAGCTGCTACTATTGACCTATCTATTATCCCAATGACTTGTGGTTCTTCATTCAAGAACAAAGGAGTACAGTTTATGTTGGATGCAGTATGTAAATACTTGCCTTCTCCATTGGATAAAGATGATATCAAAGGTACTGACCCAAGAACTGACGCTGAAATCACAAGAAAACCATCTGTAGATGAGCCTTTCGCAGCTTTAGCATTTAAGATTGCTACTGACCCGTTCGTGGGAAGATTAGCATTCTTCAGAGCTTACTCTGGAAGACTAGATGCAGGTTCTTATATTTTGAACACTCGTTCAGGAGATAAAGAAAGAATCTCTAGAATCTATCAGATGCACGCTAACAAGCAAAACCCGGTAGAATATATTGAAGCTGGTGATATTGGTGCTGCTGTAGGTTTCAAATCTATCAAAACTGGTGATACAATGTGTGACGAGAAAAACCCGATCATTCTTGAATCGATGGTTTTCCCTGATCCGGTAATTGGTATCGCTGTTGAGCCTAAAACTAAAGCTGACCAGGATAAAATGGGTAACGCTCTAGCTAAATTAGCTGAAGAAGATCCTACGTTTACTGTAAGAACTGACGAAGCTTCTGGACAAACGATCATCTCTGGTATGGGTGAGCTTCACTTAGATATCATTGTAGACCGTATGAAAAGAGAGTTCAAGGTTGAAGTAAACCAAGGACAACCTCAGGTAGAGTACAAAGAAAACTTAACAAAAGTTGCTAGCCACAGAGAAGTTTACAAAAAGCAGTCTGGTGGTAAAGGTAAATTTGCTGATATCGTATTTGAACTAGGACCTGCAGACGAAGGTAAAGTTGGTTTAGAATTCATCAATGAGATCAAAGGTGGTAACGTTCCTAAAGAATTTGTTCCTGCAATTGAAAAAGGATTTAAAGCTGCAATGAAGAACGGTCCATTGGCTGGTTTCGAAGTTGAAGGTATTAAAGTTACTCTTAAAGATGGATCTTTCCACGCAGTGGATTCTGATGCTCTTTCTTTCGAAATGGCTGCAAAATTAGGATTCAAAGAAGCGGGACGTGCTGCTAAACCAGTAATTATGGAGCCTATTATGAAATTGGAGGTTGTAACTCCGGAAGAATATATGGGTAACATCATTGGTGACCTTAACAAGAGAAGAGGTACTATCAGTGGTCAGGAAGAAAAGAACGGTGCTGTTGTAATCAAAGGTTCAGTTCCACTTTCTGAAATGTTTGGATATGTTACAACTCTAAGAACACTTTCATCAGGAAGAGCTACTTCTTCTATGGAATTAGAGAAATACCAAGCTACTCCTCAAAACGTTGCTGAAGATATTATTGCTAAAGCAAAAGGTTAATTTTTAAAGTACAAGAAATGTCACAAAGAATCAGAATAAAACTAAAATCTTACGACTATAACTTGGTAGACAAGTCTGCTGAGAAAATCGTAAAAACGGTAAAGGCTACCGGTGCTGTTGTAAACGGTCCAATTCCTTTGCCAACGAACAAGAGAATCTTCACAGTGTTGAGATCTCCGCACGTAAACAAGAAAGCAAGAGAGCAGTTCCAATTATCAGCTCACAAGAGATTGATGGATATCTACTCTTCTTCTTCTAAAACTGTTGATGCTCTAATGAAATTAGAACTTCCTTCAGGAGTTGACGTAGAAATTAAAGTGTGATAAATGAGCTTGAAGATGGAAGTCGGAAGATGGAAATTTTTAGCTACACATTAAATATAAATCCCTTTTCGAAAGAAGAGGGATTTTTTTTAGCATAGATTATAAACTTAAAGTAAGCTTAAAATATTTGGAGTACGTTTTTGGACCGCTTTTTTTATTGGAAATTGATGACTCAGCGTCTGTAAAAGTGTTGCAGGAAATTGTAAAAACTCTTAGAAACACTTAACAGCGACAATTACCTTAAAAGAATGAAGAAGTGTAAAATTAATTTTTTAAGGATTATTGTGGTAAAATGTCCTGCTTGTGAATTCAATTGATAAAAGGTTCAAAAATCTTTGGCTTATAGAGACCAACTGTTAATAGCATTGATTGCTATTTTGAAAAATGCTCCTACTGTACTTTTCTCGACCTATACTTTTTTCTATCAACAGGTCGCCTTTACAATGTTTTTCGGGTTATTGGGATTTCATAACATAAAATTTATCAAAACACCAGATTGTATTTTTGTATTCCACAACTTCATAATCATTAAATCAAAAGCCGCCTCAAAATAGGAGGCGGCTTTTTTAAAAATTGAAATCGAAAACTTATTTTTTGGTATAATATCCGAAATACAGACAGCTGCTTTGGAGATTTTTGTAAGTAGCGGTTTGGCTGTAGCTGGTTTTCAGCTTGGCAAAATATGTTCGGAATTTATCGTTTTTGGTTTTGTTGAATAGTAATTCTTTTTGCTTATACTTTTCATCATAGTTGGGATCGCTGTATTCTATCTTGAGAGGATTGTTGGCTTCCCATTGGTAATATTTGCCTTGTTCAGCGCTTGCCATCTGGAAGAGGATTCTGGCTTGGTTCTCCTTGTCTTTTGATAAGTCCAGTGCTTTCTTATAATAATTGATGGCGAGGTCAAAGTTGTCTGCTTCTACAAAGCTTCTGCGGGAGAAGTTTTTGTAATAGAGGTAAAATGGCGATTGCAACTCGTTACCAAACTCAAACTTCGGACCGTTGTAGTTATTCACATCCATTACAAACAATTCACGGAAGTAACCGAGAACCGACGTGTTGTAAAGCAGATTCCCCAAAAGCTGATTCGCTAGTCTGGCTTTGTCATCATTTCCTTTACTAATATGTTCAAGTTGGATTACAGCGTCTGCTAGCTCAACTTTATTCATTTTGTTTTTGATGAATGGGAAGTTGGAAAGACCTTCTGCCTTCATAGACTCTTGGGGCTTGCTCTGGAAACTCTCCCAAACATTGTGTCCGAAAACAAGACTGGAGATGTTATTGAACCCATTATAAAAGCCACTATCAAAAACCATAGGTTTCTGGACATAGCTTGTGCCGTCATTACTCCATTCATAAACCAATCTTGGGATACCTTTGAAGTTTTTGGCTTTTTGGTAATACTCCTGCGCTTTTTTGAAATCTGCCAGTCGCATCGCACGGTCACCATAGATCACATTGAAGAAAGACTCAGGATCTGCAACGTCTTCCATTTTCTTCACGAGGTAATTTTCCAGAGCGGTTTTGTTAGGCTTCTTATAGAAAGCTTCTACCTTTCTCACCAAATCTGAGTTCGGGTTGTACTGTAAATCCGAAAGGCTGTTGTTCATCAGAAAAGATTTGGCATCCTGCTTTTCTATGAAGTAGCGGTTAGCGAGGATGTCCAGCACAAAATCTTTGGTGGCAGGCATCGTTTCCCAGTTTTTGGTTTGGGATTTTTGGTCAAAAACTGCAGCATATTTTTTCATCAACGTATTTTCAAACGCTGGTGTGATGGTCGGTTGAGAAACAATCTCATTCAGCATTTTGAATTTCTCTATTTCTGCCAGATACTGTTGGTCTGTGGTTTTGATTTGAGACAGGATGTTTTGGCTTCCTTTGTAATCGGTATTCAGGAATTTGATGTAGGCTTCGCAGATTTGCCAAAACTCATCATTGCCTTGCTTGTTTTTGGCTGATACGATAGTTGCTTCCAATTCCTTAGCGAAGTCTTTGCTTTCCTGCGCGTAGTTGTCCGGTGCATAGACAGGTAATCTTTTGTTTCGGAAATGCTCACATTGGTCATCGTTACAGTAAGGATTCACCACCAGATAATTTCTCTCCAATTGATTGATGGCGCGAACGGTAAGGACTTTCAGAATATCAGATTCCGTATTGTTGGCGATCATCTTATTCATAATCGGAACCGGATTGTTGAAGGAATTGTATGCCAAGAGGAAGTACGCCATATTTTTGTCTTCCGGTGTTTTGGTCTGTGCTAAGATTTTGTTGAAGTCTTTATCCGTCGCCAAAAACATAGAGTTGTAGGCACTTTCTTTCTTATTCTTCGTATTCTTGAAGACTTGGAAGAAATCCCAGTTAGCTTTGTCCAGTTGGTTCAGTCCGCGTTCTGCACCTGCTTTTTGGTCGAGTGCATAATAGTACATATGGTTTTTCAGCTTCAACGGTTCCACATAGGTCTGGAAGGCATCTACTGCAGGTATGTATTTTCTGGAGTAATGATTGAAACGAACGATTTGGTAAGCATATCTCAGTTTGATTTCTGGATTGGTAGCGGCTTTGTAAAGTGAAATTAAGGCTGCGTTTGTTTTATCATAGTTTAATTGAGTGGCATTTTTGTCTTTCGGGTCACTTGTCCGATAAGAGTAGGAATTGGGATTCTCGACATAATTGATGCGCATATAAGGTTCCATATACTTCGCCTGAATGAGATAATCCATCGCTTCCTGATACTTAGTATAAAAACCTTTTCCCAGCTTTTGAAAAAGAGGATGCGTGAGTTGTCCTTTCTTTAGGTTGTTCAGATGTTTGATGTCAACCTTAGTTACTAAGGCGTTAGTTTCGTCATAAGTTAGTTTGTTGTCGAAGTATTTGACCCAAGATTCTATGTTTTCATCCGGAACATTTTTGTCAGTTCTGCCATCATAATCGTAACCATAAAAGTGATTGCTGTAGGTGAGAAGAAAAGGTTCGTAAGTTTTATTATGAATGATTTCCTGCGCAAAGAGATTAAAGTAATCATAATCTGGATCATACCAGCTACAAGCATTATAATTTTGGTTAAATCCTAAGAAGAGAGCAGCGGTGATTATTATTTTTTTCATTGGAAAAGGGTATTGTAGTTTTTAGTAAATCGTTCGTCTAAATGATAGTAAATGATATTAAATGGATAGTCTAACTTTTCATCAATAAAATTAAGGCTTTCTGTAATGTCTTTTTCAGCAATCTCCTCGATTTTAATTTTGAAGCCTTTATTAAGATAGAGTCCGTAATAGAAATCGTCTTTCAAAACTTCGAAGTTATTTTCATTGATTATTTTGAAGTTTTTATTTTGCATCAATTCTTCTGCGGTTAATGCATTAATGAGTTTTTTCTTTCCAAGATGATTAGTCACAATCCCCCAAGAGTATATAGGAAGGGCGATGTCTAGTTTTACAGGATAATCTTCCAAATTTCGCAAATAGGATTTCAAAGTCGGAACATCCAGAATTGAGTTTTTGGTTTGATTCTCCAAAGGCGAAGATGTGGCGTAACACATTAGGTACATCTTATCAACAGGCGGAACTCCGGTTTGCAACTTATCCTTCACCTGATGAAGCCGAAGCGTACAGCTGATATTTTTCTTGGAAACTTGTTTCAGTGTTTGCAAAAATTTGAAATAATCATTTTTTGTAGAAGCTGTCCAGTCGCTGTCTATTTGGATTTCGTTTGCGGGGTTCAGTAGGTTATTTGATTGTATCCTATTAATACGGTCATTAATCCTATCAGCCAAAAATTGAATGTCGTTTGGTTTGATGTTAAACCAAGTTTCATTAGTGATGAAAATAACGGGAACGATTTTCTTGTCCGTCGAAATCTCTTTGTTGATATTAATAACCCCAAATTCCAGAAATTGGTCATTCTGTTTCACAACATCGAAGAATCTTGTGTAGAGATTTTCCACTTTACTTTTATGGAGTGTTTGCTGTTCGTTTTTGTTGAGATTAAAAGTTGATCGCCAGTAGTAGAAGCCGTAGTCATTGTGAACCTCAGTTTTGTTACAACTGTATATTAATATGATAGAGAATAGTAATATTAAAATCCTTTTCATTTTAACCATTGTTTAGGAATATTAATGAAAATTATGTCTAAATTTATTTTTTAGTTAACGCTAAAGTACATCATTAATTTAATCAATTCAAAATAATGAACAATAAAAACCTCTTCGAAAGATTCTCCAATTGGGCGACTAATTTTACAGGCAGTTCCTACGCATTTATAGGAGCTGTTTTGATTGTATTACTGTGGGCGGTGAGCGGTCCTGTTTTCAATTATTCCGAAACATGGCAATTGGTCATCAATACGGGAACTACCATTATTACATTCCTGATGGTTTTCTTAATCCAAAAAGCACAGAACAAAGATGGCAAAGCCATCCAATTAAAATTGAATGAACTTATCGCAGCGAGCAAACAAGCGAGTAACAGAATGGTAGATATAGAAGATTTGACAGAAAAAGAATTGGATCAGCTCCACGCTTATTTCGTGAAAATAGCAGAGTTGTCCAAGCAACGAGAGAATATTCATAAATGTTATTCTATAGATGCGGCGGAGAAAAATCATCACAACAAATACAAAGATGTAAATCCAGAATTATAAATCTTACACTTTAACCTTAGGCAAAAAGAGAATTTTTTACCAAAATCTCGTAACTCACAAAAAATCAAATAATTTCCGAATAATTATTTGTCATTATAAAAAATATTCTTACATTTGCACACTCATTTTAGGGAAGGAGTCTGCCTATTTCAAACATAGTATATGACAAAGACCTTTAAAATGTAAGTTTTAATATAATAGATATATATAAATAATGTCAGGTATTATTGGAAAAAAAATCGGGATGACATCTCTGTTTGACGAGAACGGCAAAAACATGCCTTGTACCGTTATTCAAGCTGGTCCATGCTCGGTTTTACAGGTCAGAACCGAAGAGGTTGACGGGTATGTTGCCGTACAACTAGGTTTCGATGACAAGAGTGAGAAGAACGTTGGTAAAGCGTTAGCTGGTCATTTTAAAAAGGCTGGTTCAGCTCCTAAAGCTAAGTTGGTAGAATTCAGAAATGCATTCGAACACGATGTTAAAACAGGAGATTTAGTAGAAGTTAACATGTTCTCAGAAGGAGAGTATGTAGATGTAACAGGAACTTCAAAAGGTAAAGGTTTCCAAGGTGTTGTTAAAAGACACGGATTTGGAGGTGTAATGCAGGCAACTCATGGTCAGCACAACAGACTTAGAGCTCCAGGTTCTATCGGTGCTGGATCGGATCCTTCGAGAGTATTCAAAGGAATGAGAATGGCTGGTAGAATGGGAGGTAAGCAGGTAACTGTACAAAACCTTCAAGTGTTAAAAGTGGATCAAGAACAAAATCTTTTAGTAGTAAAAGGTGCTGTTCCGGGAGCTAAAAATTCTTATGTAATTATCAAGAAATGGAACTAGTAGTATTAAATACATCAGGAAAAGAAACCGGAAGAAAAGTAACTCTTGACGAATCAGTTTTCGGAATTGAGCCAAATCAGCACGCGGTTTACTTAGAGGTTAAACAATATCTTGCTGCACAGCGTCAAGGTACTCATAAATCAAAAGAAAGAAGCGAAATTACTGCTTCTACAAGAAAGCTTAAAAAGCAAAAAGGTTCAGGATCTGCGAGATATGGTGATATCAAGTCGCCAACTTTCAAAGGTGGAGGTAGAGTTTTTGGTCCAAAACCAAGAGACTACAGATTCAAATTGAACAAAGCGCTTAAGAGATTGGCTAAAAAATCTGTTTTGTCTCAAAAATTGAGAGATAACAGTATCAAAGTTTTAGAGAATTTGAGTTTTGATGCTCCTAAGACTAAAGAATTCATCGCATTGTTGGATGCTTTGACTCTTACAGGTAAGAAATCATTATTCGTACTTCCTGAGGCTAACAAGAATGTATATTTATCTTCAAGAAACTTGCCTAAAACAAGAGTGTTGAATTATAACGAGATTTCTTCTTATGATTTGATCAACGCTGGTGAGATTATCTTCTTAGAAGGTGCAGTAGAAAAATTTCAGGACAACTTAAAGAAATAAATCAATGTCACTTATTATTAAACCAATTATTTCAGAAAAAGCAAACTATCTTACAGATTTAAGAGGTGCTTATTCTTTCTTGGTTGCTCCAAAAGCAAACAAGATCCAGATTAAAGGTGCTATAGAGGCAGCTTACGGTGTAAAAGTAGCGGACGTTAGAACGATGATTTATGCGCCTAAAGTTTCTGCTAAACATACAAAAAAAGGACTTCAAGTTGGAAAGACCAATAAATTGAAAAAAGCTGTGGTAACACTAGCTGCTGGAGAAGTTATTGATATTTTCGCAACAAATTAATTAATTATAAATAATAGTAATGTCTGTTAGAAAATTAAAACCTATCACCCCGGGACAGAGATTCAGAGTTGTTAATAACTTTGAGGAAATTACTACCAACAAACCAGAGAAATCTCTAACAGTTGGTATTAAAAAGTCAGGTGGACGTAACCAAACTGGTAAAATGACCATGCGTTACACCGGCGGTGGACACAAAAAGAAATACAGAATTATCGACTTCAAAAGAAACAAATTCGATGTTGAAGCTACGGTAAAAACTGTAGAGTACGATCCAAATAGAACTGCTTTCATCGCATTGGTGGAGTATGCAGACGGAGAGAAAAGATATATCATCGCTCCAAACGGGATCAAAGTTGATCAGAAAATTGTTTCTGGAGAAAATGTAGAACCAAATGTAGGTAACGCAATGAAATTGAAAAATATTCCATTGGGTACTGTAATCTCTTGTATCGAATTGAAACCTGGACAAGGTGCAATTATGGCAAGAAGTGCTGGTTCTTCAGCTCAATTGACTTCTAGAGATGGAAAATATGCAATCGTTAAATTACCTTCTGGTGAGTCTAGAATGATTCTTACAGAATGTATCGCAATGGTTGGTTCTGTTTCTAACTCAGATCATCAGTTAACTGTATCGGGTAAGGCTGGTAGAAGCAGATGGTTAGGTAGAAGACCAAGAACAAGACCAGTAGTAATGAACCCAGTTGATCACCCAATGGGAGGTGGTGAAGGACGTTCTTCTGGAGGTCACCCAAGATCTAGAAACGGTATGCCGGCTAAAGGTTACAAAACTAGAAAGAAAAACAAAGTGTCTAACCGTTACATCGTATCTAAAAGAAAATAATTATGGCAAGATCACTTAAAAAAGGACCATTCATTCATCATACTTTAGATAAGAAGGTTCAGGCAAATGTAGAGTCTGGTAAGAAGACTGTAATCAAAACTTGGTCTAGAGCATCTATGATTTCTCCAGACTTTGTAGGTCAAACTATCGCTGTACACAATGGGAAATCTTTTATCCCAGTTTATGTTACAGAAAACATGGTTGGACACAAATTAGGCGAATTTTCTCCGACAAGATCTTTCAGAGGTCACGGTGGTAACAAAAATAAAGGCGGTAGATAATCATGGGATCAAGAAAAAGAGAAAGTGCATTAGCACGTAAAATAGCAAATCAAGATGTAGCAAAAGCGTTACACAACGATTGTCCATCTTCTCCAAGAAAAATGAGATTAGTTGCTGATATCATTAGAGGAGTAGAGGTAGAAAAAGCTTTATCTATTCTTAAATATTCTAAGAAAGACGCTTCTAATAAATTAGAAAAAGTATTGCTTTCTGCTATCGCAAACTGGCAGTCAAAAAACGAAGGTGCTGATATCGAAGAAGCTAACCTAATCGTTAAAGAAATATTTGTAGACAGTGCAAGACAATTGAAGAGACTAAGACCAGCACCACAAGGTAGAGGTTACAGAATCAGAAAAAGATCAAACCACATTACATTAATCTTAGGTACTAAAAATTAATTCAAGGTATGGGACAGAAGACAAATCCAATTGGTAACAGATTAGGTATCATCAGAGGATGGGATTCTAACTGGTTTGGTGGTAAAAACTACGGTGATAGAATCGCTGAAGATTACAAAATCAGAAGATACCTTGAAGCAAGATTATCTAAGGGTGGTATCTCAAAAATTTATATTGAGAGAACACTTAAATTAGTAACAGTTACAATCACTACAGCAAGACCAGGTTTGATCATCGGGAAAGGTGGACAAGAGGTTGATAAATTGAAAGAAGAATTGAAGAAATTGACTGGTAAGGATATTCAAATCAATATTTTCGAAATCAAAAGACCTGAGCTTGATGCAGTTTTAGTTGCTGATAGCATTGCTAAACAAATTGAAAACCGTATCTCTTACAGAAGAGCTGTGAAAATGGCTATCGCTTCTACAATGAGAATGGGTGCAGAAGGAATCAAAGTTCAGATCTCTGGAAGATTGAACGGCGCAGAGATGGCACGTTCTGAAAACTTCAAAGAAGGAAGAATTCCTTTATCTACTTTCCGTGCAGATATCGATTATCACATCGGTGAAGCATTGACTCAATACGGTAAATTAGGTGTTAAAGTTTGGATTATGAAAGGAGAAGTTTACGGTAAAAGAGACCTTACTCCACTTGTAGGACAACAGAAAAAAGCACCAGCTGGCGGTAGAAACGAGAGAAACGACAGAGGAGACAGAAAACCAAGAAGAAATAATTAATAAAATTTTAGAGGATAGTTTTTAAATGACCGTTACTTTTTTAAAATCTAAATTCTAAAATCTAAAATTTAAGAAATTATGTTACAACCAAAAAGAACCAAATTCCGTAGAGTTCATAAGATGAAAATGAAGGGGATTGCTCAAAGAGGTAATCAACTTGCATACGGAACATTCGGAATCAAAGCGACTGAGGGAGCTTGGGTTACTGCAAGACAAATTGAAGCAGCTCGTATCGCTGCTACAAGATATATGAAAAGAGAAGGTCAACTATGGATCAAAATTTTCCCAGACAAACCTATTACTAAAAAACCAGCGGAAGTACGTATGGGTAAAGGTAAGGGAGCTGTAGAATATTGGGTAGCTGTAGTAAAACCTGGTAAAATAATGTTCGAACTTGGTGGTGTACCTTATGAAGTAGCAAAAGAAGCTCTTAGGCTTGCTGCTCAGAAGTTACCAATCGTTACTAAGTTCGTAGTTGCAAACGATTTCGTTAAACCTCAATAATCTCTATTAAAATGAAAAAAGCTGACATCAAGAATTTAAGCGTAGAGGATATCAACGTACAATTGGCTGAGGCTAAAGCTAACTATTCAAAATTGAAATTAGCTCACAGAATTAGCCCTGTTGAAAATCCGATTCAGATCAGAGATTTGAGAAAGACAATCGCGAGACTTAATACAGAATTAACTAACAAACAATAACTCCTTTTTACAATGGACAGAAATTTAAGAAAAGAACGTATTGGAGTAGTTTCCAGCAATAAAATGGAAAAGACTATTGTTGTTAGTGAAACTACCAGAGTGAAACATCCAATGTACGGTAAATTCGTTTTGAAAACGAAAAAATATACGGCACACGATGAGAACAACGAATGTACAGAGGGCGATACAGTATTGATTACTGAAACAAGACCTTTGAGCAAGAGCAAAAGATGGAGATTAGTAAGAATCATTGAAAAAGCTAAGTAATAATGTTACAAACAGAATCAAGATTAAAAGTTGCTGATAACACAGGTGCAAAAGAAGTACTAGTTATCAGAGTTCTAGGAGGAACTAGAAGAAGATATGCTTCAGTTGGTGATAAAATCGTTGTTACTATCAAAGATTCTACACCATCAGGAAACGCAAAAAAAGGTCAAGTATCTAAAGCGGTTGTAGTAAGAACTAAAAAAGCAGTTAGAAGAAAAGATGGATCTTACATCAAATTCGAAGACAACGCTTGTGTATTGCTAAACGCTGCTGGAGAAATGAGAGGAACTCGTGTTTTCGGACCTGTTGCACGTGAGTTGAGAGACAAAGAATATATGAAAGTTATTTCATTAGCTCCTGAAGTACTTTAATTTTAAAATTTTAAGAAAATGACAAAAGTTAAAATAAAAAGAGGAGACAATGTACTAGTTACTACTGGAAAAAATAAAGGTAGTAAAGGTGAGGTTCTTGAAGTAATCAAAAAAGAAGGTAAAGATCCAAGAGTAGTAGTTGCTGGTGTAAACATCGTGAAAAAACACGTTAAGCCATCTGCATCTAATCCTCAAGGTGGAATTGTAGAAAAAGAAGCTTCTTTACATATCTCAAATGTAGCACTAGTTGATAAAAACGGTAAAGCTACTAAAGCAGGTTACAAAGTAGACGGAGATAAAAAAGTAAGAGTAGCTAAAACTACCGGTGAAACTTTATAATTAAATTACGATGGAATATATAGTAAGACCAAAACAACAATATAAAGAGAAAATTGTTCCTGCAATGATGGAAGAATTTGGGTACAAATCTGTTATGCAGGTTCCTAAATTGGAGAAAATCGTTGTAAGCCAAGGACTTGGTGCAGCTGTTCAAGATAAAAAAATCGTTGACTATGCTGTAGAAGAATTGACTGCTATCACTGGACAAAAAGCAGTAGGTACTCTATCTAAAAAAGATGAGGCTGCTTTCAAACTAAGAAAAGGTATGCCAATCGGAGCTAGAGTAACTCTTAGAGCTGATAAAATGTATGAATTCTTAGATAGATTAACTTCTTCTGCACTTCCAAGAATTAGAGATTTTTCTGGAATCAAAGCTGAAGGATTTGACGGAAGAGGTAATTACAACTTAGGTATTACGGAGCAGATTATCTTCCCAGAGATCGTAATTGACAAAGTGAAAAAAATCCAAGGGATGGACATCACTTTCGTAACAACTGCGAAAACTGATAAAGAAGCAAAATCATTATTAACTCACTTCGGTTTACCTTTCAAAAAGAACTAAGAGATGGCTAAAGAATCAATGAAAGCGCGTGAGCGCAAAAGAGAAGCTACAGTGGCTAAATATGCTGAAAAAAGAAAAGCTTTGAAAGAAGCTGGAGATTATGATGCATTACAGAAATTGCCTAAAAATGCTTCTCCTGTAAGATTACACAACAGATGTAAACTAACAGGAAGACCAAGAGGATATATGAGAACATTCGGTATTTCCAGAGTAACTTTCCGTGAAATGGCTAACAATGGTCTTATCCCAGGAGTTAAGAAAGCTAGTTGGTAAGCAATTAAAATTTTACAGCTGACTTTTATTTTTTTAGAAGTCAGCTGTATTTTAATAAATAGAGAACAAAACTAAATCAAAGTAAGGGCAAAGAAAAAAATATTTGTTATTATTTTTTTTGTACTTTTGCACCCGCTCAGAAAAATTATTATTTCTATGAGAGGCAATTTTTCGTTTTGACTATATTTATTAGAATAAAATGAAATTAAGAAAATCAAAGTGACAATTAAGTTGTTGAGATACTGAAGGTAAAGAGATTCGGCGAAGAATTATTCGAAGCTCTATAACTCTTTAATCTTCAAGTCTTTTCAATACTGGTTGTCATTAACCAATAATTTTAAAACAAAGAAATGGTAACAGATCCAATTTCAGATTTCCTAACAAGAGTAAGGAACGCACAAAGCGCAGGCCACAAGGTGGTGGAAATTCCTGCATCGAAAATCAAAAAAGAGATCACTAAGATTCTTTTTGACCAAGGTTATATCTTGAACTACAAGTTCGAGGATAATGCAGTTCAAGGAGCTATCAAGATCGCTTTGAAGTATGATAAGCAAACAAACAAGCCAGCTATCAAGTCTATCCAGAGAGCATCAAGACCAGGTCTTCGTCAGTACAAAGGTTCTGAGGAACTTCCAAGAGTACTTAACGGACTAGGTGTAGCTATCATCTCTACTTCTAAAGGAGTAATGACTGATAAAAAAGCTAGACAAGAGAAAGTAGGAGGTGAAGTAATTTGCTACGTATATTAATTTTTTAAAACAAGGAAAATGTCAAGAATTGGTAAAGCAATTATAGAAGTTCCTGCTGGTGTTACAATTTCCGAGAATAACGGTGTTGTAACGGTTAAAGGTCCTAAAGGAGAATTATCTCAGGAGCTTACAGGAGGGATTAGCTTCTCACAAGAAGACGGTGTACTTACGTTCACTCGTCCTTCTGACTCAAAAGAACATAAAGCGCTTCACGGTTTATACAGAGCGCTTATCAACAATATGATTGTTGGTACTTCTACAGGTTTCACTAAGCAATTAGAACTAGTAGGAGTTGGATACAGAGCATCTCACAATGGCCAAAGATTAGAATTGGCTCTTGGATTCTCACACGGTATCGTATTGGAACTTCCAAAAGAAGTTACAATCGATACATTGACTGAAAAAGGGAAAAACCCAATCATTACAATATCTTCTTACGATAATCAACTTCTTGGAATGGTAGCTGCGAAGATCAGATCTTTCAGAAAACCTGAACCTTATAAAGGAAAAGGTGTTAAATTCGTGGGTGAAATCATCAGAAGAAAAGCCGGTAAATCTGCATAAAATTTAAGAAAATGGCATTAACAAAAGTTGAAAAACGAATCAGAATCAAGAGAAGAGTAAGAGGGAAGATTTCCGGATCTGCAGAATTACCAAGATTATCTGTATTCAAAAGTAATAAAGAAATCTATGCTCAATTGGTAGATGACAAAGACGGTAAAACATTAGTATCTGCTTCTTCTAGAGAGAAAGGAGTAGACGCTAAAGGAACGAAAGTAGAAGTATCTGTAGCAGTAGGTAAAGCTATCGCAGCTAAAGCTAAAGCGGCAGGTATCGAAAGTGTTGTATTTGATAGAAATGGTTTTGTGTATCATGGTAGGGTGAAAGCTCTTGCTGACGGTGCTAGAGAAGCAGGTCTTAAATTCTAATTTTAAAAATCTAGAAAACATGGTAGATAGTAATATAGAAAGAGTTAAACCTGGAGGATTAGAATTAAAAGATCGTCTGGTTGCTGTTAACAGAGTAACTAAAGTAACCAAAGGTGGTAGAGCATTTGGATTTTCTGCAATTGTTGTTGTAGGAAACGAAGATGGAGTAATCGGTTACGGACTTGGTAAATCTAAGGAAGTTGCTTCTGCTATCGCGAAAGCTGTAGAAGATGCTAAGAAAAACTTAGTGAAGGTTCCTGTAATCAATCACACAATTCCTCACCAAACTTCTGCTAGATATGGAGGTGCTGATATCTTCTTGAGACCAGCTTCTCACGGTACAGGACTTATCGCAGGTGGTGCGGTAAGAGCGGTACTAGAATCTGCAGGGGTACATGATGTATTGTCAAAATCTAAAGGTTCTTCTAACCCACACAATGTTGTGAAAGCTACTTTCAACGCATTGTTGGATATCAGAAGACCAGAAGAAATTGCAAGAATGAGAGGAGTTTCTTTAAGTAAAGTGTTTAACGGTTAATCAATATAGCAATGGCAACAATCAAAGTAAAATTAGTTAGAAGTGCTATTAATCGTTCTAAAACTCAGAAAAGAACACTTGAAGCACTAGGATTTAAAAGACTTCAACAAGTTGTAGAACACGAAGCTACGCCTTCTATTTTAGGAATGATCGCTTCTGTAAGCCACTTATTAGAAGTTCAGAAATAAGAACAATAGACAAAGGGAAAAGAGACTCGATTTTAGCAGTCTCTTGTCTCTTATCTTTTAATCTATAATCTCAATACAACAATGAATTTAAATAATTTAAAACCATCAGCTGGTTCTACATTCAGCACAAAAAGAATTGGTAGAGGCCAAGGAAGCGGATACGGTGGTACTTCAACAAAAGGACATAAAGGTCAAAAAGCGAGAGCTGGTTATTCTCAGAAAATCGGTTTCGAAGGTGGACAGATGCCTTTGCAAAGAAGACTACCTAAATTTGGTTTCAAAAATATTAATAGAAAAGAGTTTAGAGCAATCAATCTTGATACTATCCAAACTTTGATCGATACTAAGAATATCACTGGTGATATCACTAGAGATGTATTAGTTGAAAACGGTCTTGCATCTAAAAACGAATTAGTAAAAATCTTAGGAAGAGGTGATTTGAAATCTGGTGTTTCTATCTCTGCAGATAAATTTACTAAATCTGCTGAAGAAGCAATCAACAAAGCAGGAGGTAAAGCAATTACTCTTTAATTAATAACTAATGAAAGAATTTATACAAACACTTAAAAACATTTGGAGTCTGAAAGAGCTTAGAGATAAAATTCTCTTGACGCTTTCTTTGGTCCTTGTGTATAGATTCGCATCTTATGTTTCTCTTCCTGCTATTAACACGGCGGAAGTAGGAAACTTATTACAACATTACCAAAATCAAGGCGGGAACCAACAAGGGGCCGGCCTTTTGGGTTTATTGTCATCTTTCACAGGTGGAGCTTTTAGCCGTGCCTCTATTATGGCATTGGGAATCATGCCATATATTTCGGCATCTATTATTGTACAGTTGATGGGAATGGCTATTCCTTATCTTCAGAAATTACAGAAAGATGGTGAAAGTGGAAGAAACACTTTGAACCAAATTACCAGATGGTTAACTATCGGGGTTTGTCTTGTACAAGCACCATCGTATTTAACATCCGTTACACAATTCTTTTTACCTTATTCACAATTCTCATCAGCATATTATGTTGATCCAGCATCTCTGATGTTTTGGTTACCAAGTATCATTATTCTGGTAGCAGGTTCTGTATTTGCAATGTGGTTAGGAGAGAAGATTACGGACAAAGGTATTGGTAATGGTATCTCTATTTTGATTATGGTGGGTATCCTTGCGGATCTTCCAACTGCGTTTTATCAAGAAGTTCTTACACAGAATGGTAAAGGTGGATTAGGAAGCATCATGATTTTAGTAGAAGTTGTATTCTGGTTATTGGTAATTCTATTAGCTATCGTATTATCTGTAGCAGTTAGAAAAATCCCAATCCAGTATGTAAGTAGAGCTCAGGCAAGAGGTGGCGTAAGCAGAAACTTGATGGAAGGCGCTAGACAATGGATCCCATTGAAGGTTAATGCAGCGGGTGTAATGCCAATCATCTTTGCACAAGCATTAATGTTTGTTCCTGGATTACTTACGAAAGTTGATGAATCAAATACGTTTTTGGCTGGTTTCAAGAATGTTTTTAGCTGGCAATACAACGTATTGTTTGCGTTATTGATTATAATTTTCTCATTTTTCTATACAGCAATTACCATTCCTGTAAATCAGATGGCTGATGATTTGAAGCGTAATGGTGGGCTTATTTCTAAGGTTAGACCTGGAAAAGAAACGGCAGATTATTTGGATGATATTTTATCCAAAATAACTTTGCCTGGTGCAATATTTTTATCTATCTTTGCAGTCCTTCCGGCAATAGTGCACGGAGCGTTTGTTCAGACAGATAGATTTGCTCTCTTTTTTGGGGGTACATCGTTGTTAATTATGGTTGGAGTTATCTTGGATACCGTTCAACAAATTAACACATATCTGCTGAACCATCATTATGATGGGTTGATGCAATCTAAATTATCAAGATCATCAAACCTTTAATAAAGTAAATGGCTAAACAGAAACATATAGAACAAGACGGCGTGATTACGGAAGCACTTTCCAACGCGCAGTTCCGTGTAGAGCTAGAGAATGGGCATGTTTTAATTGCCCATATTTCTGGTAAAATGAGAATGCATTATATAAAACTCTTACCTGGAGACAAGGTAAGACTCGAACTCTCTCCTTATGACTTGACTAAAGGGAGAATAACTTTTAGATATTAAAATTAACAAAATGAAGGTTAGAGCATCTATCAAAAAAAGAAGTGCTGATTGCAAGATTGTACGCAGAAAAGGTGTGCTTTTCGTGATCAACAAGAAGAACCCTAAATTTAAACAAAGACAAGGTTAAGAACCAATTAAATTATGGCGAGAATTTCAGGTATTGATTTACCAAAGAACAAAAGAGGCGTTATCGGTCTTACTTACATCTACGGTGTTGGAAGAAGTACTGCTTCAGAAATTTTGAAAAACGCTGGAATCAGCGAAGACAAGAAAGTCAACGAATGGAATGACGATGAATTGGCTGCAATCAGAGGTTATATCTCAGACAACGTAAAAGTTGAAGGAGAATTGCGTTCTGAAGTGCAATTGAACATCAAGCGATTGATGGACATAGGATGCCAACGAGGAATACGTCACAGACTAGGACTACCTTTAAGAGGCCAGAGAACGAAAAACAACTCTAGAACCCGTAAAGGAAAGAGAAAAACAGTTGCTAACAAGAAAAAAGCAAGTAAATAATCGTTAGGAATTATGGCAAAACAAACTAAAGTAGTTAAAAAAAGAAAAGTAAAAGTTGAGGCTATTGGTGAAGCGCATATTCAAGCTTCTTTCAATAATATCATCATTTCTTTAACAAATAAAGCAGGAGAAGTTATCTCTTGGGCTTCTGCCGGTAAAATGGGTTTCAGAGGTTCTAAAAAGAATACTCCATTCGCAGCTCAAATGGCTGCAGAAAACTGTTCTCAAGTAGCTTTCGAAGCTGGTCTTAGAAGAGTTAAGGTGTTTGTAAAAGGTCCAGGTGCTGGTAGAGAATCTGCAATCAGAACTTTACACAATTCTGGAATCGAAGTAAGTGAAATCGTTGACGTGACGCCTATGCCTCACAACGGTTGTAGACCACCTAAAAGAAGAAGAGTTTAATTTTTAGAATTTACCCATTATGGCAAGATATATTGGACCTAAAACAAAAATTGCTAGAAAATTTGGTCAGGCAATTTACGGAGACGATAAAAACTTCGAAAGAAGAAAAAATCAACCACCAGGACAACACGGTCCTAACAAAAGAAGAGGTGCGAAAAAATCAGAATACGCTACTCAGTTAGCTGAAAAGCAAAAAGCTAAGTACACTTATGGTATTCTAGAAAAACAATTCGCTAACCTTTTTGACAAAGCTCATAGAAGCAAAGGTGTAACAGGTGAAGTTCTTTTGCAACTTTGTGAATCAAGATTGGATAACGTTGTTTACAGATTAGGTTTTGCGAAAACAAGAGCTGCTGCTAGACAATTGGTTTCTCACAGACACATCACTGTGAACGGAGAGCTAGTTAACATCCCTTCTTATTTGCTAAAAGCTGGTGACGAGATTGCAGTAAGAGAGAAATCAAAATCTCTTGAAGTAATTTCTAACGCTTTAGCATACAAAGCAAATTATGAGTGGTTACAATTCAATGACGAGAAGAAAACTGGTACTTTCACAAGTGCACCTGAGAGAATTCAGATTCCTGAAGATATCAAAGAACAGTTGATCGTCGAATTATACTCTAAATAATAATTTTTTCAAATTTTTGCTCAACCAGACTATGGCAATTTTAACATTTATAAAACCCGATAAAGTAATCCTATTAAACTCAACTGATTTTAAAGGACAATTCGAATTCAGACCTTTGGAACCAGGTTTCGGGCTTACTATCGGTAATGCATTGAGAAGAGTTTTACTTTCTTCTCTGGAAGGATATGCTATTTCATCTATCAAAATAGAAGGCGTAGAGCACGAGTTTTCAACTATACCAGGAGTGATCGAAGATGTTACGGAAATCATTCTTAATCTTAAACAACTTCGTCTAAAAGCTAAGACAGAAAACCCGGGAACAGAGCAGGTAACTGCAAAAATATCTGGAAAAAATGTAGTTACAGCTGGAGATCTAGGAGAATCAATTGTAAATTTTGAAGTTCTTAATCCAGATTTGTTAATTGCTACTTTAGCTGAGGATGTTACCTTTGAGATAACTTTCAATGTAGAAAAAGGAAGAGGATATGTTCCGAGTGATCAGAACAAATCAAACAATGCTCCTGTTGGGACTATTGCTATCGACTCTATCTTTACACCTATCAAAAAAGTACAGTACAGTATCGAAAATTATCGTGTAGAGCAAAAAACAGACTACGAAAAATTAGTATTGGATATCGAAACTGATGGATCTATCACACCTCAGAATGCTTTAACAGAAGCCTCTAAGATTTTGATTTATCACTTCATGTTGTTCTCGGATGAGAGAATTACTCTAGAGACAGAGGCTGTAAAAGCTTCTATCCAATATGACGAAGAAACACTTCACACAAGACAACTTCTTAAGTCAAAATTAGCAGATATGGATCTTTCTGTAAGAGCCCTTAACTGTTTGAAAGCGGCTGAAGTAGAAACTCTTGGAGAGCTTGTTTCTTTCAGTAAGTCTGATTTGATGAAATTCAGAAATTTTGGTAAAAAATCTTTAACAGAACTTGAAGAATTGGTTCACTCAAAAGGACTAAATTTCGGGTTTGATGTTGCAAAATATAAGTTAGACGCTGATAAATAATCCTTAAAATGAGACACGGTAAAAAAATAAATCACTTAGGTAGAACAGCTCCGCATAGAAAAGCAATGCTTTCTAACATGGCTTGTTCACTAATTGAACATAAAAGAATCAACACTACTGTTGCTAAAGCGAAAGCTTTAAGAGTTTACGTGGAACCAATCCTTACTAAAGCTAAAGAAGATACAACACACAATAGAAGAACAGTTTTCTCTTACCTACAAAGTAAAGAAGCTGTTACTGAATTGTTCAGAACTGTAGCTCCTAAAATAGCTGAAAGAAATGGTGGTTACACAAGAATCATCAAAACTGGCTTCAGAGCTGGTGACTCTGCTGATATGGCAATGATTGAATTGGTAGATTTCAACGATATCTACAATCCAAATGCAGAAGAGAAGAAAACAACTAGAAGAAGTAGAAGATCTACTGCTGCGCCTAAGGCTGCTGCAACTGTTGAAGCTACAGAAGCTAAAGTTGAAGAAACTCCTGCTGCAGAAACTGCTACAGAAGAAAAAACTGAAGAGTAAGAACTTTAAGTTTTTAAATATAAAACCACCTCATATCGAGGTGGTTTTTTTATGCATACTAATTTCAAACGTTTATTTTGTACATATATCTGACCTTAAAATATTATTAATGAACAATAAAACCATTAATTTTACGGTTTAAATTTTATTAAAAATAGTTATGAATCTAATTCGAAAATTCACATCTCTATATTTTTTACTGATAAGTTTAATCACTTTTTCTCAAACAGAAACTCCGGTTTATACTTTACCCAAAATCAAATCCAACATCACACTCCCTGTTTCACTTCCTATTTCCGAGATCAATAGTCTCATCAATCAATCGGTGAAAGGTGTTTTGTATGAGGATCAATCTTATACGGATAATAATAATGACCAATTTAAAGTTAAAGTCGAGAAGCAGGCAAACATTAACATAAAAGCTTTGACCAATAACAGATTGATGATTTCTGTTCCATTGAAAATTTGGGCAGAAAAGGGCTACGGAAGTTTTGGCTATTACCTTTACAAAGACACGAATCTGAATGTCATAATGAATTTTATTACCAGTTTGACGGCAACACCAGATTGGAAACTTGACACAAAAACGACAACTGCAGGTTTTGTATGGACACAGAAGCCTGTTTTGGACTATGGGAAAGTGAAGATCCCGATCACGCCTTTGGTAGAAAATGTTTTGAAGGAGCAGCAAAGTAAATTCACAAAGGTTATCGATCAGCAGATCAAAACGCAATTCAATCTTCAACCGTATTTGTTAATGGCTTGGAATCAGTTTTCAAAGCCTATTAATATTTCTGAGGAATATAATACTTGGTTGAAGATCTCGCCACAAAATACATATATGTCGCCACTCCAAGTTTTTCAGGACAAGATCAAAACAACTATTGGGATTGATTTGTATTCGGAAACATATGTTGGGCAAATTCCTTTGGCAACAAGAGATGCAGTTTCGGTTCCGAATTTTATATTAAATCCAAATCTCCAGAATGTCTTCAACCTGCAAACTACAGCCAACATCAGTTTTGAAGAAGCAACAAGACTTGCAACCCAACAATTTCTGAATAAAGAATTTGCAATGGGAAGCGAAGATAAAAAGGTAAAGATTACCGATATTTCTGTTTATCAAGAAAAAGAAAATATCGTAATAGAAGCTCATACAAGCGGCGAAGTGAACGGGACTGCTTTCATCAAAGGCAAACCATACTACAGTGCAGAAGAACACAAAATAAAACTGAATGTTACAGATTTTAACCTCAAAACAAAGAACTTTTTTCAGAAAGCTTTAACTGTTTTATTCGAAGGGAAAATCAAAAGAATGATAGAAAAAGATTATGGTATTCCGCTTCTTGATATCGAAAATGCTTCCAAGAAAAGTCTCACGGAAAACTTTAACAAAGAATATGTGAAAGGTATTAAATTACAAGGACAAGTTCTTGACCTGAAACCAACACAGTTTCTGTTATCTGAAAAATACATCACCATTGTTATTGATACCAAAGCACAATTGCAGATGAATGTTTCGGGATTGAGTTTTTAATAATGTTTGTTGGTTTTCTTTGTGTTTTATTGATTAATATGCTGAAGATATTGTATATATTTGTTAGCAATTAAATTTAATATGAAGAAAACATTTACTCTAGCACTTGCTTTAGCTTATGTCTGCGGATTTTCCCAAGAATCCCAAGAATTGGCTCAATTGAAAAAGAAAACCAACGCTAACGTTACAATCAGTAGCAGCACATCTAATCCTAATTTTATTCTTTTTAAAGATGCCAAAGCACTTCAGCTGAAATCGGCTGGAGCAAAAGCAAAAGCTGCAGAATTCTTAGCACAAAACTTCAAAGCTTTCAATCTGAAATCCGCGAATGATTTGGTTTTTGTAGAAGAAAAGATTGATAATTACGGTTTGAAGAATGTAGTCTATATGCAGCAACATCAAGGTGTTCCTGTGTATGATGGTGTTCTAAAATTCCATTTCAATGGAAAAGAAGAATTGACGTCCATTAATGGAAATGCACTATCTAATATCAAAGTTGGTTCTACACCTGGTATTTCTTCGATAGAAGCTGAAAGCATTGCAAAAAATATTGTATCTAAGCAAGACCTTAATCTATCTAATACACCTTTGGATGCTTTGAAAACCAAGCTTTTGATTTTTCCGAAGAATCTGGCTCAAGGCGGTATTGTAACACCATATTTAGCATACGAAATAGAGGTTACGAATAAAAAAGATGTGAGAGAATTTCTTTTCATCAATGCTCACACGGGAGAACTGATAGAGCAGTTTACCGGAATTCACCCTATCGACAGAAAACTTTATGAAACCAATACCAATGCTTCTAATCTGAAGTGGAAAGAAGGCGATGGGTTTCCTGGGACTTTGAGCAACTGGCAACAAAATGAAGTTGTTACATCAGAACATGTTTATAATTTCTTCAAGAATGCCTTTGGATATGTATCTTATGATGCAGCAGATCACACGATGATTACTGTCAATAATGATCCGACAATCTCCTGCCCAAATGCAAGATGGAATGGAACTTATGCCGGATATTGTGACGGAACTGCCACGGATGATGTTATCGCACACGAATGGGGACACGCTTATACAGAGTACACAAGTGGTTTGATTTACCAATATCAATCTGGTGCATTGAATGAGTCTTACTCGGATGTCTGGGGAGAAACCATCGATCTATTGAATAATTATGAAGATGATGGCGAAAACCTGAATGTGAGAACTACAACATCTTGTTCAGAATCTTTGCGTTGGAAGATGGGAGAAGATGCAACATCCTTTGGTGGAGCTATCCGTGATATGTGGAATCCCAATTGTAACGGTGATCCTGCAAAAGTTTTGGATGCTGCCAATTATTATTGCGGCACTGCCGATTCGGGAGGCGTGCATACCAATTCGGGTGTGACCAACCACTTATATGCATTATTGGTAGACGGCGGTACTTACAACGGATACACAATGACTGGGATAGGTTTTGTAAAGGCTGCACATCTATGGTGGAGAGCACAAAAGAATTACCTTACAGCAACCAGCGATTTTGCTAATTTTGCCGATGCGCTGGAAGCATCTGTTAACGACTTAATCGGAATCAATTTGCAAGGATTATCAACAACAACTACTCCTGCAGGATTAAGCGGACAATCATTCACTACAGCGGATCTGCAGAATATTAAGAACGGAATTCTTGCTGTACAATTGAGAACTTCTCCAGCTACCCAATGTAATTATCAGCCTATACTAAAACCAGTACCGGATCTTTGTGCTGTTGCAACTTCTAACCCTTTGTTCAAAGAAGATTGGGAAAATGGTTTAGGAAACTGGACGGTTTCTAATATTCCTACAAAACCAGCAACTTGGGAAGCTAGAGATTGGACAATAAAAAGTAATTTGCCAAAGAGCAGAGCTGGTAAAGCAATTTTTGCGGTTGACCCAATCAACGGAGATTGTGCATCCAATTTACAAAACGGAATTCTTCGTCTGGAAAGTCCAACAATTACTATCCCAACTTTCTCTTCTGGGAAGTACGAAATGGCTTTCAACCATTATGTAGCAACAGAATCTACTTGGGATGGAGGAAATATCAAATATAGTTTAAATGGTGGTTCTTGGACATTGTTGCCAGTGACAGCATTTACACAAAATAGCTTTAATAGTGCCTTAGACGGAACTTCCCAAAATGATAATCCATTGAAAGGACAAAGAGCGTTCACAGGAACAGATGGTGGCTCTCTTGGCGGAAGCTGGGGACAAAGTGTGATCGATCTTTCTAAAATCGGTGTTGTTTCCGGATCTAATATCAAATTCAGATTCGAATTGGGAACTGATGGCTGTAATGGTGTTGAAGGTTGGTACTTAGACGAAATTTACGTTTACAACTGTAGTTCGCTACTTGCTGTAGAAGATGCTCAGAAACAAAATTCAATCAGTGTTTATCCTAACCCAACTTCAGGTTTTGTAACGATTCAGAATAAGAACAATTCTAACTTGAAGAATGTTGAGATTTATAATGTTGCAGGCCAATTGGTTCAAAAATTCAATGTGAGCAATGCTAAAAATGCGTCTTTGGATATGAGTCAGTTAACGAATGGAACTTATGTTCTGAAAGTAATTTCTGAAACTGAAACTAATTCGGTGAAAGTCATTAAAAAGTAATCTTTCGAGTTATTTATCATAATAAAAATGCTTCTGATAATTCAGAAGCATTTTATATTAATGTAAATCAAAGTTCTAATCTCTAACTTCTAAACTCTAATATCTCAAATTATAACTTAATCGCCGTTTCAAGAGATAATTCCATCATTGTTCTCAATGCTTTTTCTCTTTGGTCAGCAGAGATTTGCTCGTGTGTTGGGATGATGTCAGAAACTGTTAAAATTGTTGCTGCATTTTTACCAAGATGTTTTGCATTAGCAAAAAGCGCAAAAGCTTCCATTTCTACTGCAGGACAATTGTGTCTCATTGCAATTTCCGGAACAGCAGGATCTTTTCTGTAGAAGATATCGCTAGAGTGGATGTTGGTTGCTTTTGCTTCAAGTCCCAATTCTTTTGCCGTTTCATTGATTTTATCAAAAGCATTTCCTTGGTTAGAAATGACATCTTCTTCAATTCCCCAAGCAAATTTGGCGTAAGTACTTTCACTGGCTGCATTTTCTACATTCAGGATGTCGAATAATTTCAAATCAGTTGAGTAAGCCCCACAAGTTCCGATTCTGATGATCGTCTCAACCTCATATTCTGTAAATAACTCGAAAGAATAGATTCCGATACTTGGGAATCCCATTCCGCTCGCGCCAACAGTGATTTCTTTACCTTTATAATTTCCTGTGTAGAAATAGATATTTCTTGTTTGACTTACCAATTTGGCATCCGTCAAAAAGTTATCAGCAATATATTTTGCTCTAAGTGGATCGCCGGGCATCAAAACCGTCTTAGCGATTTCTCCTTTTTTAGCACTAATGTGAACACTCATTTTATGAATTTTTTTAAGACCGTGAATATAAAATTTATAATCCGATTTCTAAAATTGATTCTGAAATAAAATTCATAAGCTAGGTTAAATCATTTATACCTTTCAATAATCCCAGAAAGATAAGTCTTATACTTTTCACTCACTGGGATTCTTTCGTCGCCAATAGTTAAACTGTTTTTGCCCACACTTTGCAAATGCTGAAGCGAAATAATATGCGAATTGTGAACTCGGATAAAATTATCAAAATTCATCTTTTCCATAATTGATTTCATTGTTTGATGCACGATCAGTTTTCTGTTATGAGTATAAATCACAATATAATCTTTCAGCGCATTGATTCTCATAATTTCATCTAGATTCAGTTTCACATCTTCATTATTTGATCTTACGAATATGAAAGATTCTTTCAAAGCGTTACTAGTTTCTTGTAGAATTCTTTTGTTGTTATAAAGATTAAAACATTTGTAAGTCGCCTTCAAAAATCTCTCAAAAGAAAATGGTTTGAGAAGATAATCAATCACATCCATCTCAAAACCTTGGATGGCACAATTGTCATAAGCCGTTGTGATAATGACATTCGGGAGTTTGTTGAAGCTTTTTAGAAATTCTATTCCCGAAATATTCGGAAGATTGATATCCAGAAAAATTAAATCAACAGTGTTATTTTGCAACACATTAATGGTTTCCTGGATGTCGTAACAATTCGCCACAAGATTCAGAAAAGGGATTCTGGAGATAAATTCTTCAATCACGTGATGTGCCAATTCTTCATCATCTACTATTATACAATTCATCTTTAATTTAATTGAAGTTTTAAACTTATTTCGTATTCAGAGCCATTATCCTTGATATCCAACTGATATTTTTCGGGATAAAGCAAATCGAGTTTCATTTTTGTATTCTTAATGCCTAGCTGATTATTATCTGTTCTGGCACTGGGTTTATTCTCATAAAAATTTTTGACATTGAAATCCAAAATGTGATCTTGCAAATGAACTTTAATATCGACTGGACCTTTTCCAAAATCTGCATATTTGAAAGCATTTTCTATGAATGTCAGAAGCAATAAAGGTTCTATTTTGTAAGCCTCGAAGTTACCATAGAATTGCCAATTGATATTATTGAATTTATTAAATCGGATTGACTGGATCTCGATGTATTTTTTGATGTTGATGATCTCATCATTCAGATTGTTTTTCTGTCCGTTTTTGTCATTCAGAACATAACGCATAATATCAGACAAAACCAAAATGACTCTCGGCGTATCTTTGGATTGTGTGATTGATAAAGAATAAATACTGTTCAACGCATTGAAGAAAAAATGAGGATTGATTTGTTCTCTTAGGATTTTCAGTTCGCTGGATTGTCTCTCGAATTCCAAAGCTTTTATCATTTTCTGATTTTCCATCCATTTGTCAACAAAAAACAATAATGTGCTGAAGATGATTGAAAACAATCCTATTTTAAAGAATATATCGTGGAGATTAAGCCTTTTATTCATCATTCTTTCCGGTCTTGGGAAATCCTTAGGGAAATCTTTTGGTGGAAAAGGCGGATGATGCATTGGTGGAGAAAATAAAATTGTCAATCCAATGTACATCACAAAAAACGAAATCACGATGATGAAAATCGTCTTTGGTTTTTGCTTAATGATATAAGGCAATGACCAATAATAATTGAGGTAAAATAAAAAAATGGCAGCGACAAAAATCTGAAGATTCATCAGAAACAGAAAGTTTCCAAAGACAGAAAAATCCATTATCAATTTGAACGCGATAAGAATCATCCAGATAATCCAGTGGTAGATGTAGGTGGTTTGTATGCGTTTCAGAAACGTTTTCATAACAAGTATTTAAGTTCTTTTTTTAACCGCAAAATTCCTTCAATATCAGAATTGAAGGAATTATTGCTTATTGAAATTTTTGGATTTCGTATTCAATCTTCATTGAGTCTAGTTCATCTACCGAAATCCGAGGAATGGATGAATTTTTTATTTTTTGTGCCACAAGACTGGCGGTTTTCTTAGCTTGTAAGCTGTCTTTGAAAACCTGTTCGCCAGGTATTGCAGGTATATAAGGCTGATCTATAAAGGTTTTCTTGTTTTTAATGATTTGATAACCATAACCTGCCTTTTGTTGAGTGATTTTGATGTCAATTGGATTATTTTTTTTCTGACACGCGATCAAACAAATCCCTGAAAAAAGCATCGATTTCCACAAAGATCTAGTCATCATCGTTTTGTGTTTCGTTTGGATGTAAAACCCAGATATCATCAAAATAGGAAGAGCCGCTGTTTCCTGTCAAAACATAACCGTAAGTTCCGAATGAGAATGCACACGCACTTTCTCTGGAAGAACCTTCGAAGGCTGACCTTTCTGTCCAGTCATCTGTAGAAGGGTTATATTCCCAAGTGGAGTTGGTAACACCACTTACAGATCCTGTAGAAACATATCCTAATCCGTTGGCTGAAAAAGCTGCAGTAGAAGATCTGTTTTGAGTATCATCATCATTGCTCGTATCTGCTTTTCTGGTCCAAGTTTCTGCCGATGGATCGAATGCCCAGAAATCTGAAACAAGACTGCTGTTGTTGGTTCCGAAGCCTACATAAGCAATCCCGTTGATTACGAACGCTGCTCCGTCTCTTCTTTTAGAATCTCCTAAGCTTACGATGCTGCTCCAGCTGGATGTTGCCTCGTCATATTTGTAGAAATCCTTCAACTCGCTTCCGTCATATCCTGTTCCTACAAAACCTTTGCTTCCTACTCCAAAAGCTAAAGCTGCGTATCGACCTGTTCCAGGGAAATCTGCAATCTGCGCCCAAGAGTTGGATGAAGGATCATATTTGTAAAAGTCACTTAACTTGTTGAGTCCATCATATCCCGTTCCTACATAACCGTAAGAGTTCGTAGCAAAAGCGACCGCAGAACTTCTTTTTGCGCCTGGGAAATCTGCTTTTTGCGTCCAGGAGTTGGCATTAGGATCGTAACTCCAAAGATCATTGTAATAATCTTCTCCATCGTAACCACCGGTTAGATATCCTATCCCATTCACCACAAAAGCAGAAGCATTGGAACGTGGTTTTCCATCCAAATCGGAAACCCTCACCCAATTTCCCACCAGTTCATCATCGTCATCATTTCGACAGCTTGATACCAAAAATAGTCCTGCCATAGCAAGAACCAAGACCGAAAGTTTCTTGTCCATTATTTTTTTGATGCAAATGAATTCCATTTTCATCTATTCTGAAAATTTTTTAGACCAACGTGGCTTTTTTGTCGGTAAACGGACTTGTTATTTCGACAAATTTGTATTGCTCCTTAAAAGCCGAAGCTATCTACAAAAGCTGTTAGAGTGTCGAAAACTAATAAAGAAAGGAAGAAAACATTTTACCTCTATATTATACTCAGTGTATGTTTACAGAAAAAAATGTACAAATATGTTTTGTTGTGTGTTTCTATTCTCTTCATATGCTCCTGCGAAAGAGAAAGCAACACTTATGAAGTAGGAAACTCCTTGGTTTCGGCACAAACCAAAGTAGCACTGATTGATACGCTGACAATCAAAATGTCAACAATAATGAAAGATTCTGTTGTGACATCCGGGAAAAGTGCAATGCTGGTTGGGAATATAAAAGACAATACATTCGGAAAAGTAACATCAGCTTCTCTTTTTGAACTGACACCTTCCAGCTATTCTCTGGCGACTACGACCAATGTGGTTTTTGATTCCATTGTTATGTATCTGACAAATAATGATTTCTATTATGGTGATACACTTAAAACTTTTAAACTGGATGTTCATCCGATGGAAAGTAGAATCAAGCTGAATAATGGTTATCTCTATAATAAAAGCAATTTTAAGTATTCTTCTACCTCAATCGGAAGTGCAGAATTTCTTCCCAGACCTAATACAGATAGTAGTTTTGTGAAAATTAAATTAGATCAGGCTTATGGTCAGAACCTCTTTAATCTATTGAAAAGCAAAGATGCCAACAGTCAGGAATATTTTCTTAATTTTTATAAAGGTCTGGCACTTGTTCCATCATCTGATAATAATGCAATGCTCCGCTTCGGAATCAATTCTTCTTATCAGGTTCAGATTAGTAAAACTACAAAAGAAAAAGTATCAAATATAGTCAGGTTATATTATCATACAGCTTCTGTAAACGGAACAGAAGAAGTAAAATATACGTTAGATATCAATCCGAGTACATCTTATTCTTACAACAAAATCCAAAGTGATTTTTCAGGCTCCGAATTAGCCAATCTGAGTCCAACTAATCCAATAGAATCTAAAAATCTCGGTAACAAAACTTATCTGATGGCAGGAATTGGTGTTTATACTAAAGTTGAGATTCCTTATCTAAAAAGTCTGAAAAGCCTCTATACCAATTATAAAATCATTAGTGCCAATCTTTCATTGAGTCCTGTTGCAGGCTATTATTCTAAAGATTTTTATAACCCGAGCCCGCTTTATTACTATCTCGGAGATAAGAAAAATAATATTTCTTCAACATTTTTACAAACTGATGGAACTACAGAAATACAAGTCAGCTTATCCGACGAAAGCGAGTTTCAAAGTGACTATGGTTATAGTTTCGATATGCTGAGTTACGTCAATACTATTTTGTCAGAAACTTCAGATTCCAATTATAATGTTCTAATTTATCCATCTTCATATCAAGATGTTCTTTCAGGGAAAGTGGTGTTTGGAAGCCAAAAGAACAGTACCAATCCGGCAAAACTTAAACTTTATATGTTAGGCTATTAATTCAGAATTTATGAATCATAATATTAAAATATTGATGTTTTTTGCTGTTATTGTTATGCAGAAAACATGGGCGCAGGAATCTTCTCCTTATTCTTATTTCGGGATTGGAACGATGAATAATGTTGATAATGCGAGAAATATTGCTTTAGGAAATACCGGCATAGCTCTAGAATCACCAGATTATATTAATTCGAAAAACCCAGCATCTATCACAACAATTGGGATGCAGAATGTGATTTTTGATGTCAGCGGTTTACTGAAGAGTAATACAATTTCCAGCAATCAAGGGACAGACAGAAGAATCAACGGAAATTTTACCAATCTTGGTCTAGCTATGAGAATTAGCAATAGATTTTCTTTAGGAGCAAGTGTTCAGCCATCTACTTCTACAGATTATAAGTTTGTTTCTACAGTCCCGGTAGAGGGAACCTCTGATACTTATCCCATTACTTACGAAGGAAGTGGCGGAATTACCAACCTTGGTGTTACTTTAGGCTATAAGATTGATAAAAATTGGAGCATTGGAGGAAAGGTAAAAAATAACTTTGGGACTATTATCCGTAAAGAAATCATTACCACAAATTCTGAACTCGAAATTAGTCGGAATATAAGATATACAGGGTTTAGCTATGGTTTGGGAACTCAATTCAATAAGTATTTTCAACAAGAAAGACTTCAGTTGACATTGGGAGCTATTGTTAATTTCAAAAGTAATTTAAATGCTAATGGAGAAACAGTTTATACCGAAAACAGAGAATATAATAGTAGTACTACAACAAAATTAAGATCAAAAGATTCTGCACTTCCTTTGGAAATGGGTGTTGGTGTAAGTATTTTGAAAAACGATAGATACAGGTTTAGTTTTGATTTTACACAGAGCAATTGGAATGAAGTTAAAAATACAGTTACAAATGAGAAATACTACAGGCAGCAAGTCTATGGTTTAGGCTTTGAACTCCTTCCACAAAGAAGAAACAGCCAGTTTCTTTCTGAGAATTTAATTTATAGTGTTGGACTCAATTATGATACAGGATATTTTAAAGTGAATAATCGTGAAATCAATAAAATGGAAGCCACAGTTGGATTAGGAATTCCGATGAACAAAATCATTTTGAATGTAGGTTATGGCTATGGGAAACGAGGTGTTTTTACCAATGCTGCAATAAAAGACAATTATCACATGCTGAATATTAGTGTAGACTTTTTGGACAAGTGGTTCACAAAAAGATATATAAATTAAAAAAAAGAGACTCGTACGAGTCTCTTTTTTTTGGTGGAGTTGGAGGTTTTCGAACCTTATATATTTTAACATAACTTAAAATATGTAAGTTCTCTATTTATCAGCATTTTAACTATATTTGTATAAACTAATATACTTAGTTTTTATGTCTAAATATAGAAGAAGTAGCACCTAAACTGGCACCTGATGAATTACACTTTTAAACTCAAGCAACCCAATGGTACAAAGGAAACTCTGATTTATTTCCGTTCATTTTTCAACAATGAAAGTAAGAATTTTATCTATTCTACTGGTGAGAAAATAAAACCAACCGAATGGGATTTTGAAGGTAGGCAACCTAATGACCTAAACGGAAGAACTAAAAGGGCAGAGATTCATCGAAGTGTTAAAATGCAGTTGGATAGATATAGTAGTTTTTTTACAGAGATTGTTAATCGATATAAGAACATAAATGAAGAACTTACCGTTGATATTCTTAAACAAAGATTTGATGAAAAATTCAAAAAAATAACAGTTAAAAGTGATTTCTTTAGAATTTATCAGGAGTTTTTAGATGAGAAGGAAAACGACTATACCGGTAATTCGATTTCAAACTCAACTCTAAAGCGTTACAAATGCAATAAGAATTTACTCGAAGATTTTGAAAGCAATAGCAAAGTAAAGATCAGCTTAGGAAAATTTGACAATAAACTTTATAACAAATTTCTAAAATATTGTATTGAAGAAAAGAAACATTCTGCAAATACATTACATAGAAATGTTGGTCTGCTCAAGACTTTTCTTCTTTGGGCTCTAAATAAAAAATATACTTACAATAACAATTTTATTGCTTTCAAGAAACCTGCGAAATTTACAACTGATGAAATAGCTTTGAATTATGAACAAGTTGAACTCATATATAATTACAATCTCAGTGAAAACAAAAGATTAGAAAAGGTTCGTGATCTTTTTGTTTTTGGTTGTACTACCGGAATGAGGTTTGGCAATTACAGTACGATTTCCAGAAGTGATGTTGACGGAAATTTCATACGGGTTATTGATTTAAAAAGTAAATCTAAAAACTTAGCAATTCCTTTAAACAGTATTTCTAAATCAATACTGGAAAAGTATGATTATAATCTGCCAAGTATTACAAATCAAAAGATGAATGAATATATCAAAGAGGTTTTTAAAAAGTTAGAGTTTACTGATGAAATAAAAAAAACTATGAAATATGGTGATGAGCTGGTAGACCAAAAAGCTGAATTTTGGACGAGAATTTCCTCGCATACTGCAAGAAGAAGTTTTATTACTATAATGAAGAACAAACGAGTTCCGGATAAGGTAATTATGAGCTACACCGGTCATACCAGCTTAGAAGTGTTTAATGCCTACTACAGACCAAGCGAAGATGATAAGATCAACTATATGAATGAGGTTTTTAAATAATCACAATTATAATTATGGATCATAAAAAACTTTACGGACGTTGGAATTTTTGGGAGGAATTTGTCGGCTATCCGATGATGCTTTATCATTTGATAAAACGAGAAAAGATTCAGGAGCGGTTTCAAAAGAGAATAGAAAAAGCCAAGCAAAAATCTTCTAAAGTTGTACTCAATGAAAAATTGAGGAATGAGTATTTGATTAGATATGAAAAGTTAGACAACTTCTTCAGTTTTCATTTCAAAGATATTGATACATCACGAAATCATAATTTTGAAGACAAGATTCGCTATTGTTTAGATCATTATAAGAAAGAATCAAACAGCCTGATAAGTTCAAGTAATTTAATGAAGTTGCAAGGCAATTTTCTAAGTGGCGCCGAAACCACGCTTTTTCTATATTTTGCTTTACAAAGCAAAACAAATAGAGAAGTTCGTTTATCAGATATTATGATTGGTGAAAATAGTTCTAAAATTTTCATCGCTTTTTTAAAAGACAAAAAATTCATCGATGAAAATCACAATCTGCTCGTGGATCAGAAATCTTCTTTCATCAGAATCCACCGATTCTTAAAAGACCATCATATTATAAATCCGGATTTTCAAGACACCACTATTATTGAGGTTATGGAAAACGAATATAATTCCAATTTTGACAAAGGAACATTTTCACGGGCAATAACTGTGAAACCTAATGATTTTGAGGAAACTATCTATTACGAATTATCTAAGCTATTTAATATCAAGCATTAAACTTTACGCAATTGAGTAGAATTGCATTATTAGTTATTCTAATCATACAATTTTGTCTGCAAATAAATATCACAGATTATGCAGACAACAAATCCATTCCAAACCATTCTCGACGAATTAGGGGAAGTGAAAGACTTACTCTATTCTCTCAAAAAAGAACCTGAAATTGAGTTGAAAAAGACACTATACTCTATCAAAGAGTGTTCAGAAATTCTAAAACTCGATTATCAAACCGTACGCTCACATATTTTAAAAGGTAACATTAAGGCGGAACAAATAGGAAGATTCTACAGAGTCAACCATTTTGATCTTATGGATGCTTTAAACGAAGTCAAGTCGCTTAAGTATAGAAGATAGATAGAGACTTTTATTTATCAAGCATTCCAATTCACCCTTCCGTATTTCCTGTACGGAATCAAACCTTTAAAATATGAGCGAAAAAATCCCATATCTAAGAGTAGGGACAACCTACTATAAAACTATTGAGAAACCATTAATCTCAGGAGATAAGATCTCAATACTAACTCGATGGAATCGTGAAACCATTATCAGCGATCACGGAAAGATATACGTCTCAAAAGTTCCTAAGTATGACGGTTTCTGTTGTATACCATCCCATTTGCAATACCAACAAATTATCCAAGGATTTTATAATGTTTACAATGAGATTCCTTACCAGCCGATCAAAGAAACACTAGAGCAAACAAGCCTAAAAGAGAAGATTCCATTTTCACTTAGATTTATGGAGCATATTTTCGCAGAACAGTTGGAATTAGGATTGGATTACATCAAGATCTTACTGCAATATCCAACACAGATACTCCCGATTCTTTGTCTTGTAAGTAAAGAAAGATCTACTGGAAAATCCACGTTCATAAAATGGCTGAAATCTATTTTTGGACTTAATATGACCTATATCAAAGGTGACTCATTCAGCAGTCAGTTCAATTCGGATTGGACATCAATGCTAATCGTTGCTATTGATGAAGTATTCTTTGATAAAAAAGAAATTACGGAACGATTAAAATATCTTTCGACGACTGATAAAGACAAGAAGGAGGCAAAAGGAAAAGATCGTGAAGAAGTGGAATTTTTTGGAAAATTCATTCTCTGTTCCAATAATGAAGATAACTTCATTCAGATCGATGAAAATGAGATCCGATTCTGGATTATTAAAGTAAGATCAATCAAAAGCGAGAACACTGAATTTCTCCACAATCTAAACAAGGAGATTCCCTATTTCCTTCGTTACCTAATCCAAAGACCTTTTCACAGCCGTAAGGAGACAAGAATGTGGTTCACTGATTCGCAGATCAGAACAAAAGCCCTTCAGAAATTGGTTTGGAAAAATAACAATAAACTGGAATCTAAGATCATCGAACTTTTATATGAGTTTTTCCAAAGTACCGAAGACAAGATTATTAACTGTATTCCGCAAGATATTTTCAATATGCTTGGTAAAATGTTCAGCAAACAATATTGGACAGTAAACGATATACGGAAACTGCTGAAAGAAATCTGGAAGCTCGAGCCTCAAAACAATTCATTAGCCTATATCAAATACGACCTAGATTATGGCTTAAGTTTTTTTCAACAGAATAAAACAGGGCGGTATTTTACAATAGAAAGGAATTTTATTCTCCAAAAATTTGATGAAATGATGAATTAATAGATAATAAAAAGAAAATCAATGTGTTATCTCTCATCAAAAGCCTCATCAAACTTTTAAACCTTGATTTTTGATGAGAGGATGATGAGAAGAATATTTCCACTTTGATGAGGTGATGAGACTTTGATGAGAGTTTAAATTATTGTTAATCAATTTTTTAAAAGGCTTTCTCATCAATTCATCAAACATTTGACAAAACTAAATCCGTCTACTTTACCCATCAAAATTCATACGCTTATTACTAAAAACATTAAAAAGTACAACAATGAACTGCAAACAATTCAACAGCATATCGTTGGAAGAAGTCCTCCTTTCTCTCGGACACCTTCCAACGAAACAAAATGAAAAAGAAGCTTGGTATATCAACCCTTTTGCCAACGAATCCCAAGCCTCTTTTAAAATCAATAAAAGTCTAAACTATTGGTATTTATTTTCAGAAGGGATCGGAGGAACGAATACCGACTTTATGAAGAAATACCTGAACGCTTCGGTCAATGAAGTTTTAGTATGGGCAGAAAATCAAAATTTTTCTTCATTTCATCAGCAAAGTATTTCAAATCAGAAAGCAGAAAATTTATCTAAACACTATGAGATCATTGAAATTAAAAACGTTCAGCATCCTGCACTTTTGGAATATTTAAGAGAAAGAAAAGTTGGAAATCAAACTCAGTTCTTAGACGAAATTCATTACCGAATGAAAGATAAAAACTATTTTGGAATTGGCTTCAAGAACTATTCTGGCGGTTATGAAATCCGCAATAAATATTCGAAAATTTGTTTGGGCAAAAAAGATATTTCAACCATAAAAAACGGATCAGAATCGCTTCGGATTTTCGAGGGCTTTTTCGATTTTCTTTCCTTTAAAAATGTAGAGAACTTTTTAGAAAAAGAACCTGTCGATTATCTCGTTTTGAATTCCGTTTCGATGATTTCTAAGATTAAAAATTCACTTGAAAATTATAAAAATATAGAGCTTTATTTTGATAATGACGAAGCAGGAAATCGTGCCGTTGAAATGATTAAAAATGAAAACAAAAACGCAGAAGATTGTCGGGTTTTATATTCAGATTTTAAAGATTTAAATGATTGGATGATTCACAAAAATCCATCACCTGAAAGGCAAGTGAAGCAAAGACGAAGGTGAGTAAAATAAATACAGGTAAAATATGGTGGTATGTTAGTGCAAAAAGTACCCAAAGTTTACAATAAGCGTACCCGCTGATTGCAAAATTGGGATTTTTGATTTCTTCCTATCGTCAGAAATGTTTTTTAAATGCAATAAAATTTACACAATGGAAAAAGACTTTTTACAAGAATTTATAAACCAAGCCACCAAAGAAAATGAAGTCAAAATTGCTCAGGAAAAGAGAAAAAAATATTTTCAGGAATTAGGTCGTAAAGGTGGTTTAAAAACCAAAGAAAATAAAAAATTGGACAAAGTTATTTCAATACGAATGACCAATGCTGAATATGAAATTCTACTTAAAAAACAAGAAAAACATCCGCTGAAATTGTCCACTTATATTCGGAATGTTTTGTTCGAAAAGGAACTTAAAATTAATGAATTCCAAACTGATGAAGTGTTGCTTCAATATGGAAATCATTTCAAAAAAATCACTAATCTTTTAAGAAATCGGGAATGGAATGTTTTTGAAAACAAGAAAGATATTTTAGTAAAAATTGAAAATCTGATCCAATTAATTCATCAATATTTATATTCTAAAAACTCAGAAAAATGAATAATTCGGCAACCACAAGAACCATTACAAAAATTGCTTTGGAATACAATGCAAACGATAAAGGAACAGCAGAAATGGTGGCTTCGAATTATCTTTTGAGTGACACTGCTGAAGGTCAATTTAACGAAATGAAGACCGTAGCTGAAAGAAATCTCAAAGTGAAGAAATGGGCATTGACGGGTTATATTTCTCAACCAGACGAGATAGGCAGAGTATTAAAAGATGAGGAATTAAAACAGATTGCGATGGAAACTCTTGCAAAAGTTGGTGTGACAAACAAAAATCAGTACCGACTGGATATTCACAATAGTACGAAACATAAGCATATTCATTTTATCGTGAACAGGATTGATATTTCGGGAAAGTGCACCGTGAAATCACACGATATCGGAAAGAGATTTGGTGAAGCTGTCAGAGAAGTTTGTAAAGAGAAAGGATTATTAACCGATGTTGAAATTGGAGTGCAAAAAAAAGCCGAGATGTTGAAAATCTTGACCGAAACTATCAGGGCAGAAGATAATTTTGATGATCTGATCTTATCAATGAAGAAAAAAGGTTACGAAGTTCAATTGTCTTCAAATGTCAAAGACGGGATTTCGGGAATGCGAATTGTGATGGAAAAAGACAAAAATTTTCAAACTGAAAGGATTTATATAGCTGGTTACAAATTGTCTGAAATTTCAAATCAATTGAAAATCTCTGAAATAAAATCTTTGTTTGAAGTTAAAACTGCGGTTAAGGAAGTACAAAAATACGCTAGCAACTTAAAGGAATTTCGGGAAAATATACAACAAAAAGGATTTTCTGTAAAGATGCAATACAATGGAGAATTTAAAGCCAATCAAAAAAATGAAATTCAAGGTATATGGATCAATAAAGTTGATAGTAATCAACAGAAAAGCGGATTCTTCTTCCTTAAAAATGTCGGATTCTCTCTGTCGGCAATAGATCCTGGTCTTGATGATCTGGTAAAATCATTAAGTCAAAATAGTGTAAATAATGATGCAAGTAATCATCTGAAATCAGACCCAAATGAAAGCTTAATAGATATTGCAGGCGAGTTAATAGGCGACTTCCTTAATCCAACCTATGTTTCTCAGGACGAAGATGAACTCTGGAAAAAGAAGCGAAAATTAAGAAGATAATTAAAAATATAAAACAATAAATATGGATAGTGAAAATAAAGAATCTAAAAGTAACGCAATGGAACTTTTAGAAAACGTGATCAAATCAAATATGGAAAATATTGAACAAAATATCAAACTTCAGTTTGCCATTGAAGATCATACGACTCTATTGAATGATTTAAAGATCTGCTTGGAAGACGGACAGTCACTCAATAATGAAACTGTGGTCTTTTTCAAATTAATGCAAGCCAAAATAACTGAATTTCTTGCCAGTATTCCTACCCAGACAGAAATGGTTCTTTCAAAAGAAACTAAAGATTATTTGGAGGGTTTAGGAAAGGATATACGATGGAAGAAGAAATTTATTTGGAGCGGAATTGGAGTTTTTGTCTTTGCGGTTTTAGTACTGATCGCCTCCATTAATTTCTCAACCAATTGGTACAAAGAAAGCATCAAAGCTAAAAGTGAACTACGCCAAGATATTTTAAATGAAATTGCTGATGAAGGAAAAAAAATCTACGATGAAAATGAGATAACAATTTTGAGAGAAAACACTCAAATAATGCAATTATGGATTAAAAATAATCCTAAAAAAGCGGAAGATTTTCTGAGGTTTAAAGATGGATATAACGCAAGTAATGAAAATCATTAAAGAATTATCAATCAGCTGGAAAATTACTTTGGAGGTGAAAATTAAGGTAAAAACCTTCGGTGAATATATTTTCTACTATTTGAATTCTTTTTGAATTGGATCCCTAAGCTTCTCTTTAGACAATTTATTAAAAAATATTTTGCGAAGTAAATATTATATCGTAATATTGCGATATAATATTTTTGGAATTATGGGAGCTACTAAAACAGAACATTTTACAGACAAACAAAATCAAATTGCAACTATTGCAAAAGCATTGGGGCATCCTGCCAGAATAGCTATTATTGAGTATTTGATGAAAGTTAATGAGTGTATTTGTGGTGACATCGTGAATGAATTACCATTAGCTCAACCAACAGTTTCCCAACATTTGAAAGAATTGAAAAATGCCGGGATCATAAAAGGTAACATTTCCGGAAACGCTATCTGCTATTGTATAGACGAAAAGACTATCGAAATTTTAAACACTTATTTTTCCGCAATAGTACAAACCGTTACCAAATCAAAATGCTGTTAGCATTTTTTTATCAAAATATATCGCAATATTGCATTTAAACTATAAAGATTCAATTATGAAATTATCAGAAGTCAAACAAATTTTGCCAACATTAGAAAATGTTGAATTCCAATTAGAGAATGGTGCTTTTGTTCCTGAACATTTTCACGTTACGGAAGTAGGAATTATCAATAAAAACTTTATTGATTGTGGCGGTGTCATCCGTTCAGAGAAGGTTGTCAATTTTCAGCTTTGGAATGCAGACGATTTTGAACATCGTTTAAAACCTAACAAATTACTCAACATTATCAAACTTTCTGAAGATAAATTAGGAATAGAAGATTTTGATATTGAAGTTGAATATCAAAGTGAGACAATCGGTAAATATGATCTGGAATTTAACGGGAAAACATTTATTCTAAAAAATAAGACTACAGCTTGTTTAGCACAGGATGCTTGTGGAATTCCATCAGAAAAAGAAAAGAAAAACTTATCTGAACTTAATGTAAATCAAAACAATTCTTGCACACCAGGTGGCGGATGTTGCTAATTCAGTTGCTATGGAAATAAAGCCTATTACCAAAGAAAATTTTCCAGAGCTGGTAGAAATCTATGGTCAGGGATTAGAAACCAATATTGCCACTTTTCAAAATGATTTGCCAATATGGGAAGATTGGGATAAAGGACACCTTAATTTTTGCAGGATCAGTATTTATGAAAATAAAGAAATGCTTGGTTGGGCTGCATTATCTCCTGTCTCCAGCAGATGTGTTTATTCGGGCGTAGCTGAAGTAAGTGTTTATGTAGCAACAATTGCAAGAGGGAAAGGGATTGGTGAAATGTTGTTGAATGAATTGATTAAACAAAGTGAGTCAAATGAAATATGGACTTTACAATCCGGGATATTTGCAGAAAACCAAAATAGCATAAGATTACACGAGAAATGTGGTTTCAGGATCATCGGCTATAGGGAAAAAATTGGAAGAAAGAATGGGGTTTGGAAAGACACTGTCTTGATGGAATGCAGGAGTAAAATTACTGGAATAGATTAGAAATAAAAATTATAAAATCAACAAAAAATGAAAATTGCATTATTCAGCGACATTCACGCTAATCTTCCTGCATTGGAAGCATTCTTTACAGATGTTGAAAAAAGAAATCCCGACAGCATTTATTGTTTGGGAGATTTAGTAGGTTACAATATCTGGCCAAACGAAGTGGTCAATGAAATCCGTAAAAGAAGAATACCAACTATTGCAGGCAACTACGATTTTGGTATTGGGAGAATGAGCAATGAATGCGGTTGCGCCTACAAAACAGACGCTGAGAAGGACAACGGAAACATTTCCATTTCTTTTACTAATTCTTTGATGAAAGACGACGAACGTGCGTACCTGCGTACACTTCCAGCACATATAAAAGTAGAATTTCAATTGAATGAAGACAAACTAAACCTGCTTTTGGTACACGGGAGTCCGAGAAAAATAAATGAATATCTTTTCGAAGACCGTGAAGAAAAAAGTATGCTCCGCATTATGGAACAGGCCGATGCCGACATTATGTGTTTCGGACATACACACATACCATATCACAGAGTTTTAAATTCGGGTATTGATGGTCAAGATCATTTTCGTCACGCAGTAAATATCGGTTCGGTTGGGAAGCCGAAAGACAATGATATCAGAGGTGGTTATGTGATGTTGACAGTTGATGAAAACAGTTCTATTTTGAACAAAGAAAGCATCAGTGTAGAATTTATCCGTTTTGACTATGACTTTGAAAAGGCAGCAAAGGCAGTGGAAGACAGCCCTCTTCCAAACGAGTATGCAGAAAATCTAAGACGTGGCTATTAATCTTCAAAAATCTAAAAAATGGAACTTTTAAAAGATTTATATTATTCTAAAGAACATACTTGGGTTCGTATTGAGAACAAAATTGCAACTGTCGGTATTACAGCATTCGCTCAAAAAGAATTGGGAGAAATCGTATACGTTGACTTGCCGAATGTTAATCATAACTTCAAACAAGACGAAGTATTTGGTTCTGTAGAAGCCATTAAAACCGTCAGCGACCTATTTATGCCTCTTTCAGGGAAAATAATTGAAACCAATGAGCAACTTTTAAAAGAGCCAACGATTGTAAATTCTAATCCATTTGATAATGGCTGGATGGTGAAAATTGAAATTGAAGACCTAAGAGAAACTGAAAATTTATTAACAGCGGAACAATACGCTCAACTCAATAATTAGACGATGCAACCAAAATTAAAATTCCTCGACCGCTTTCTTACCTTATGGATTTTTTTAGCAATGCTTTTGGGCGTTGGGTTGGGATATTTCTATCCTAATATCTCTACTGTCACAAATTCTTTGTCTGTCGGAACAACTAATATTCCTTTAGCAATAGGATTGATTTTGATGATGTATCCACCGTTGGCAAAAGTGGATTATACTCTTTTACCAATGGCTTTTAAAGACAAGAAAGTAATGTCGGTATCATTACTTCTAAATTGGATTATCAGCCCTATTTTAATGTTTGTTCTAGCTATCATTTTTCTACGAGATGAGCCGGACTATATGATTGGTCTAATTTTGATTGGTCTGGCAAGATGTATTGCAATGGTCATTGTCTGGAACGATCTGGCAAAAGGTAATCGGGAGTACGCAGCACTGCTAATCGCATTAAACAGTATTTTCCAATTGGTGTTCTATAGTTTTTATGTCTGGCTTTTCATTAATGTACTACCACAAAAACTAGGCTTAGGTAATTTCAATGTTGCTGTACCAATGAAAGACGTTGCCGAGAGTGTATTCATTTATTTAGGGATCCCATTTATTGCAGGATTTTTGAGCCGCTATTTCTTGATTAAATTGAAAGGAAAAGAGTGGTTCAATAGAAAATTCATTCCGGCTATTTCACCTATTACTTTGTATGCTTTGCTGTTTACTATAGTATTGATGTTCAGTTTGAAGGGAGACAAAATTTTAGAGCTACCAATGGACGTTGTTAAAGTTGCTATCCCATTAGTAATTTACTTTGTTCTCACATTCTTCATCAGCTTTTTCATTAGTAAGGCATTGAAGGTGCCTTACGATAAAAACGCATCGATTGCTTTTACGGCAACTGGAAACAATTTTGAACTAGCGATTGCCGTTGCTATAGCAGTTTTTGGAATCCATTCTTCACAAGCATTTGTTGGGGTCATCGGCCCTCTTGTGGAAGTACCTGTTTTAATTTTATTGGTAAGGGTTAGTTTGTGGCTGAAACAAAAATATTAGAATTCATCTTAATTGTAAACAGCTCGTAATACAGAAATAGTTATTTTTACAATTTTGATGATTTTCTAAAGTGTTTATCCATCTCATTTATCCCTTGACATAATGTAGTCCTACGATAATTTTTCGTTACAACCAAAGACACAATAATAAAATTATATTTAATACTTTTGTAAAGTGAAAGTTTTAAGACTCATATTGACATTCTATTTCATCGCATTATTGGTAATGCCTTGCAGTGATATCAATGCAAAGTCTTTATCAAATCATTCTTCCAAAACTTCGATGCAGGCGGAGGATACTCATTCTGACGAAAGTGATGATACCTGTTCTCCTTTCTGTTTTTGTAGCTGTTGCCAAATCACGGTTATTGCATTTAAGGTTGAACCTTTATTAGAAATTCCAACAAAGATTTCCTTCTATTTTTCAAAAAAGATTCTTTTTCACAAGAATAATATTGCCTATCAGGTTTATGACCACATTTGGCAACCTCCCAAAATTTAATTTTTTACCGATTTTTTGAAAGACACTGTAATTGATGCATTGTCTTCAATATTATGTTTGCTGTACTATTATTATTGATATTCGGACAGGTTCTGCCTATTATTCAACAGCAATTTCTATAAAAAGTTAAATTAAAAATTCTGTGTTAGATAAAATCATAAAATTTAGCATCAACAACAAGATTGTTATTGGCGTAATGACCTTGTTGTTGATTATATGGGGCTCGTGGAGTGCAACGAGATTGCCCATTGATGCAGTTCCTGATATTACCAATAATCAGGTTCAGATCATTACAGTTTGCCCGACATTGGCGGGACAGGAAGTAGAGCAGTTGGTAACGTTCCCAATTGAACAGAGCATTGCCAATATTCCCAATATCGAAGAAACCCGAAGTATATCAAGATTCGGTCTATCGGTTATTACCGTTGTATTTAAGGAAAATGTTGATGTCTATTTTGCACGTCAACTCATAACTGAAAAACTGAAGGAAGCTTCCGAAGAAATCCCGAAAGGCGTTGGAACGCCTGAGCTTTCGCCAGTCAGCACTGGTTTAGGGGAAGTGTACCAGTATATTCTCCATCCGAAAAAAGGTAGCGAGAAAAAGTATTCCTCCAAAGAACTGCGAACAATGCAGGATTGGATCGTAAGAAGACAGCTGAACGGAACTCCCGGTGTTGCAGAAGTCAATAGTTTTGGAGGAGAACTGAAACAGTATGAAGTAGCTGTCGATCCCAACCGTCTTAGGGCAATGGGAATCAGCATCACAGACCTTTTCACCGCTTTAGAAAAGAACAATCAGAATACAGGAGGGGCTTATATTGATAAAAAACCAAATGCCTATTTCATTCGTGGAATCGGCGTCGTAACTTCGCTTGAGGATATTAGAAATATTGCCATTGATAATAAAACTGGCAGTGTTCCCATCTTTGTCAAAGATGTTGCGGAAGTCCGTCTCGGCAGTGCAGTTCGCTATGGAGCAATGACCTATAATGGTCAGGTAGATGCTGTTGGTGGTATTGTTATGATGCTGAAAGGAGCAAACAGTAATGAAGTTGTCAATTTAATTAAGGATAAAATTCCGACGATCCAGAAGTCACTCCCAAATGATGTGATTATAGAGCCGTTCCTGGACCGTACAGATCTTGTTGGAAGAGCAATTAATACGGTTGAGAAAAATCTTATTGAAGGTGCACTCATCGTAATTTTTGTACTGGTCGTATTCTTAGGAAATTTCAGAGCAGGATTGATTGTTGCCTCTGCAATCCCACTATCACTCCTTTTTGCATTAGGGATGATGAATGTTTTCGGAGTCAGTGCCAACTTGATGAGTTTAGGCGCGATAGATTTTGGATTGATCGTTGATGGTGCCGTGATCATCGTGGAGGCTACACTCCATCATTTGGGACTTAGAAAATCTACTCAAAGACTGACACAGTCAGAGATGGATGAAGAAGTTTTCCTTTCCGCTTCTAAAATCAGAAACAGTGCTGCATTTGGGGAAATTATTATCTTGATCGTTTATATTCCTATTCTAACTTTGGTGGGTGTTGAAGGTAAGATGTTCACGCCAATGGCAAAAACAGTTGGCTTTGCAATTTTAGGAGCTTTGATACTATCGTTGACCTATATTCCTATGATGAGCGCCTTGTTCTTATCTAAAAAGATTTCGACAAAAGCAAGTTTCTCTGATAAGTTGATGGATAAACTGCAAGGTATCTACCAGCCAATATTGCAAAAAGCGGTAAAAATTAAAGGAGTGATTGTTTCAGTGACTATTGCTTTATTCGCATTGAGCCTAATTATTTTTAGCAGGATGGGAGGAGAATTCATCCCGCAATTACAGGAAGGAGATTTTGCTTTTCACTGCATATTGCCCCAGGGAAGTTCACTGTCGCAAAGTATTGAAACGTCTATGCAGGCATCCCGAATCATCAAAGGTTTTGATGAAGTGAAAATGGTAGTGGGAAAAACAGGGGCTGCCGAAGTTCCCACTGACCCAATGCCTCCGGAAGCGACTGATCTGATCATTGTTTTAAAGCCACAGGATGAGTGGAAGAGTAAAAAGTCTTATGATGAGCTGGCAGATGAAATTTCAGAAAAATTAGAATTGATTCCCGGTGTATTTTTCGAGAAGAACCAGCCTATACAAATGCGCTTTAATGAACTAATGACTGGAATCCGTCAGGATGTGGCGGTGAAAATCTTTGGTGAAAATTTGGATTCCCTTACAATTTACGCAGATCAGGTCGGTAAAGTCATTCAATCTGTTGATGGGGTTACTGCTCCACAAATTGAACGCATCAGCGGGCTACCACAGATCAATGTAGAGTATGACCGCACAAGAATGGCAAACTATGGGTTGAGTATTGAGGATGTTAACAATACTTTAAGTACAGCTTTTGCAGGTAAATCTGCTGGTCAGGTTTTTGAGAACGAAAGACGTTTTGACCTGGTTGTCAGACTCGACAGTCTTCACCGAACCAATATCGATGACGTCAATAATTTGATGATCTCAACTGGTACCGGAAACCAGATCCCACTTTCCCAGGTAGCGAATATCAGCTATAAACTAGGCCCATCTCAGATCAGCCGTGATGAAGGGAAACGTAGAATTGTGATTGGATTTAATGTGAAAGACCGTGATGTTGAAAGTGTAGTAAAAGATATTCAAACTAAGTTGGATAAGCAAGTAAAATTACCTTCAGGGTATTACTTTACTTATGGCGGTCAGTTTGAAAATCTCCAAGCCGCAAGCAAAAGACTGATGATTGCGGTTCCGGTTTCTTTACTCCTGATATTTTTTTTGTTATACTTCACATTCCGCTCATTTAAGCAGGCTGCATTAATTTTTACTGCGATACCGATGAGTGCAATTGGCGGAATTTTCGCATTATTGATAAGAGATATGCCATTTAGTATCAGCGCTGGGATTGGTTTTATCGCTTTGTTTGGCGTTGCCGTTCTTAATGGGATTGTTCTTATCGGAACCTTCAATCAATTGGAAAAAGATGGCGAAACCGATATTCTCAAACGTGTTTTTGAAGGAACCAAAACAAGACTTCGACCAGTCTTAATGACCGCAGCCGTAGCTTCATTTGGTTTTCTTCCGATGGCCATTTCAACAGGAGCCGGAGCGGAAGTTCAGAAACCGTTGGCAACAGTGGTTATAGGTGGCTTGATCACTGCGACTTTCTTGACGTTATTTGTTTTGCCAATGTTGTACATTATTTTCAATACAAAATTCAGAAAGAATCATTTTAAAATGAAATCTTTGACAACGATTGTCGTTGTAGGATTTTTACTTGTAGGGCAAACTTTAAATGCTCAAAATATAAAAACATTATCGGTGGAGCAGGCGACAGAAATGGCTTTGAGTAATAATTATTCAGTAAAAACGAAGGATCTGGATATTAAAGTTTCTGAAGCCTTAAAACCTACAGCCAATGAACTTCCAAAAATGAATTTTAGTGCGCAGCTTGGACAATACAACAGTCCGAAGTTTGACCAGTCGTTTTCCATTTCTCAAAGTATTCCTTTCCCGACTTTGTTTAAGGCAAGAAAGGAACTTATTGCTCAGGAAATCAAAGGGAAACAGATCAGCAGAGAACTAACTGTTAATGAGCTTGCAAAACAGGTCAGAACGTATTTTTATCAGATTGAATATTTACACTACAATCAGAAGAAACTAATGAAACTCGATAGTCTGTATCAGGATTTTATCAGGATTGCAACCGTCAGATTTAATGCAGGTGACATCAAGAAGATAGAAATCAGTACAGCGGAAACGCAGAAAGGTGAGATCAATCTATTATTAAATCAGAATAAAATCTATCTTGATAATGCTTACAAAAATTTGAAAACGCTTTTAAATACAGATGATCAAATCGAGATTCCGCTTAGTGAAAATTATCAGCCACTGAAATTTGAATATATATTGGACAGCACTACAATTGCCAATCATCCAACCGTCAAAGCATTCTATCAGGAAATGGAAATTGCCGAGAAAAATAAAAATGTAGAAAAATCCCAGGGCTTACCTGAATTCAGTTTGGGTTATACGAATCAATCGATCATTGGTTTTCATACCGTGAATGGGCAGGAAAAATATTACAATGCAGGGAACCGTTTTAACGTTGCCAACATTGGGATATCAATACCGTTGACGTTTGGAGCAACCAAAGCAAGAATTCAGTCCTTGGATTATCAAAAGCAAATGGCAAAATCCAATGCGAAACTTCAGCAAAAACAATTGTCCGCCCAACTTGAAAACGTATTGAACCAATACAAACAGGATATTCTGCAATATGAATATTATGTCGGTCAGGCTTTGCCAAATGCCGAAAAAATTGTGAAAGCTGGTCAGCTCGGTTATAAAACAGGAGAAATCTCCTACGTTGAATACCTTTTTGCATTGCAGACCGCAACCAATATTCAGCTCAAATATCTGGAATCAATTCAGCAGGTCAATCAGTCTGTGATCAACATTAACTCTTTAATCAATAAATAATATGAAACAACATATCATCTACATCGCCTTTGTCTTGGTTTTTTTCGTAGGCTGTGGAAAAAAGGATGCTTCAACTGAAGTGGAGGGCGAAGTGAAAACCGAACAAGCCGAAGAGCACGGCGAAGAAGCCCCACAGACTATCGCTAGCTTGACTGGAGAGCAAATGAAAGCGGTGGGCATCACTCTGGGCAAAATCGAGATGAAAGAACTGACTTCTACCATCAAAGCCAATGGAGCACTTAGAGTTCCGAACAATAATAAAGCGACCGTCACATCAATGTATGGTGGGATTATTAAAACTTTGAATGTGCAGATCGGGGATTTTGTAAGAAAAGGACAGGTAATTGCCTCCATTTCAAATCCGGAATACATTCAGTTGCAAGAGCAATACCTGACTGTGAAAAGTAGGATTGCATTTGCAGAACAGGAATACAGGAGACAGAAGGAATTATTTGATAATGATGCCGGCGCAAAGAAGAACCTTCAAAGTTCAGATGCTGAACTGAAAACCCTGAGAACACAAAGATCTTCTGTGCAGAGACAGCTTCAGATTATGGGCATCAATCCCGCCAATGTCAATAATGGAAATTTGCGATCCGGTTTAGTGATCACATCACCAATCAGTGGAACGGTCAGTACTATTTCTGCACAAATTGGAAGTTACGTTGACATCTCATCACCTGTTGCAGAAATCATAGATAACGGTTCCCTGCATCTCGATTTGCAGGTTTTTGAAAAGGATCTGCCAAAAATGAAAGTTGGGCAAATCGTCCATTTTAAATTAACAAATAATCCTGAAACCGAGTACGATGCAAAAATCTACAGCATTGGTTCATCCTTTGAAAACGACAGCAAAACAATTTCGGTTCACTGTTCTGTAACCGGAAACAAATCCGGACTGATCGACGGAATGAATATCACAGGAATTGTCAGCCTGGATAAAAGTACAACACCCGCAGTTCCAAACGAAGCCATTGTAGAAGCCGACAGCAAATATTTCATTTTTGTCAGAACAGACAAAAAAGCTGAAGAACATCACGAAGAGGCGGAAGGTGAACATTTAGATGAGAAGAAGATACCTGAGAAAGAAGAAAAAATGACAAATTTTGAAAAAATAGAAGTTGTAAAAGGTTCTTCCGATATGGGATATACTGCAATTACAACCGTTAATGAAATTTCTGCAAATGTGGAAGTTGTTATTAAAGGTGCATTTTTTGTCAATGCTAAACTGAGTAATTCCGGGGAACACGAACATTAATTTTAAAATCTACAACAATGGAACACAAACATATTTACGACAAGGAAGGAAATCAGCTTTGCTGCACACCTCAGGAAGGCAAGATCTACAATGATGCTGGAGCCAAAAAATTACTTGAGGATGACAAATGCTGTTCTACCAAGAATAACAAAGCTGAAGCGCACAGCGAGGACGACGGACACGACCACGACCATAGCACTGGTGAGAAAAATACATTTCAAATGTTTTTACCAGCAATTGTTTCTCTGGTTATTCTGTTGATAGGCATCGTACTGGATAACTTTTTTCCGCAGGAGTGGTTTCAAGGCTGGGTACGGATCGTATGGTATGCGGTGGCTTATTTGCCTGTGGGTCTACCCGTTCTAAAAGAAGCGTATGAAAGCATTGCCAAAGGTGACGTTTTTTCGGAATTTTTTCTAATGGGCATTGCTACTGTAGGCGCATTTGCAATCGGTGAATATCCGGAAGGGGTTGCTGTTATGTTATTCTACAGTGTAGGAGAGGTTTTCCAGACACTTGCTGTTTCGAGAGCAAAGAATAATATCAAAGCATTGTTGGATCAGCGTCCAGATGAGGTGACCATTCTTGAAGGTAACCAACCAAAGACCATCCCTGCCAAACAGGCGAAAATTGGAGATATTGTACAGCTAAAATCAGGAGAGAAGCTGGCTCTGGACGGAGAGTTGGTAAGTGAATCCGCATCGTTCAATACTGCTGCATTAACTGGTGAGAGTAAGCCTGATAACAAAAACAAAGGTGAGAGCGTGCTTGCCGGAATGATCAATCTACAGACTATTGCTCAGGTAAAAGTGACAACTGCTTACGAAGACAGTAAGTTGAGCAAAATTCTGGAATTGGTACAAAATGCGACGGCTCAGAAGGCACCTACTGAACTTTTTATCCGAAAATTCGCAAGGATTTATACACCCATTGTCGTCGGACTCGCAGTACTGATATGCCTACTACCATATCTGTTCGTGGAAAATTATGTTTTCCGTGACTGGCTTTACAGAGCATTAGTGTTCTTAGTTATCTCTTGTCCTTGCGCTTTGGTTATTAGCATTCCTCTAGGTTATTTCGGCGGAATTGGCGCAGCTTCAAAGAACGGTATACTGTTTAAAGGAAGTAATTTTTTAGACATTATCGCCAATATTAAAAATGTGGTAATGGACAAGACCGGAACAATGACCGAGGGCGTCTTTAAAGTTCAGGAAGTTACTTTAAAATCTGAATTTAATAAAGATGAAATTCTGAAGATGTTAAATGCTTTAGAAAGCAAGAGTACCCATCCGGTCGCTACGGCAATCCATCAATATGTCGGCGAAATCGACCATTCTATACAATTAGAAAATACAGAAGAAATTGCTGGGCGCGGATTGAAAGCCAGTATCAACGGAAAAGATCTACTTGTGGGAAATTTTAAATTGATGGATAAGTTCAATATCAAATATGATCTTGACCCTACTCAGATCGTTTATACAATAATTGCAATTGCATATGACGGAAAATTTGCAGGCTACATTACTATTGCAGACAGTATAAAAGCGGATGCACAGCTGAGCATTGATAAACTTAAAGCCTTAGGTGTAAAAACCACGATGTTAAGTGGAGACAAGAGCACTGTTGTACAATTTGTTGCAGATCAACTGGGAATTACTAACGCCTTTGGCGATCTGCTACCGGAAGATAAGGTCAACAAAGTAAAAGAGATCAAATCACAAAATGAAACAGTTGCCTTTGTAGGAGACGGCGTCAATGATGCTCCTGTTGTTGCCTTGAGTGATGTAGGTATTGCAATGGGTGGATTGGGAAGTGATGCAACCATTGAGACCGCAGATGTAGTTATCCAGGATGATAAGCCAAGCAAAATACCGATGGCAATCAATATCGGAAAGCAAACCCGCAAGATCGTTTGGCAAAACATTTTTCTAGCTTTTGCTGTAAAAGCGATTGTACTGGTATTGGGAGCTGGTGGATTAGCTACAATGTGGGAAGCCGTTTTTGCTGACGTAGGAGTTGCTCTATTAGCTATATTAAATGCTGTCAGAATTCAAAGAATGACTTTTTAATAATGCTATTTATAAGTATTTAAAAAACAGAGATGCTCTAAAAGTACATTTATAACTTCATATTTAAGGCTCAACTAGATGGTTGAGCCTTAAATATAAAAGTTATTATCCTGAAGTAATCGTTTAATCTATTAATGAGCATTTGAAGTATTTTAAAACATAAGTAAAAAAAGAGCCCACGCCGTTGTATATACTCACTGAGTATTTAGTGAGTGTTCAACACCTCACCCTGCGGGTGTACAAGCACCCTCGTTATTTTTTTCCTATCCAATGATCAATTCTATACCCGCCTTTTCTGCTTTGTATTTTATTTTGGTCTGCAATTCATAATAACTCCAGTTGCGAAGCACAAATTCCTGTTCTTTAGCAATACCTATCTTGTCTTCCTGATTTTTAAGTATCAATGTGTCTGCCTTTTGCTGGATACAGAAATCGATAAGTTTTCGGCTATAAAGGTGAAGCCGATGACTTACATATCTGCTTTCCAGATTCTCTGTCTTATACAATGCTTTCTGTTTGCGTTTAACTCCATTTCCTGAACGGGCATAGGCGATACCGTCTTGAATCCTTTTCTGACTTGCCTGGATCGCAAGCCTGCGATACAGGAACTCCTCTTTCGAGCCAATATTGATTCGCACATTGTTGGCCTTTACCACTATCGGGTGTTCCAAAGACAGGGAAGCCTCTGCAATGATTTCGGGTTTTAATTTATGTTCTTCTTTTTCAAATTCAAATACAGCAAGCCAATAGATCTTTGCGGCTTTCAGCTGGATCTGTGATGTGCAAAGCTTTATCTCTCCCCTTAAAAGACGTTCCATTATCAATCGCTTGTCGGTAAAATCTTTCCCTAAATAAGTTTTAACCGGAATAGCAAACATATTGAAGCTATATGCTTTCTTTTCGGGATCATACTTCATTTTGCTGATGCATTTGACCGGAAGCGGAATTGGAATATCTTTCTTAAAGTTTCGCAATGATTTTGTTCCCTGCCAATAGTCGGCTTTGTTTTTAGAGAAGGTCGATTGAATCGTATTGTTCAGGCTTCCCAGAATATCAGTAGGGATTTCTCCCTTGAAACGATCGAAGACCATCCGTGCAGTTGTGTGTGTTTTTGATCTTGTAAATATTCCCATTTCATCTTTATTTACATCCGCCAGCTTGTATTGTATTTCTTCTGTAAGGTAAAAGAAATCCTTAATCATTTCCTGAACATACAGATGGGAAACGATAAAATTAGCCGCTCGGAAACAGCGGTTCTGATACCGGTAGAGTTTTTCCCACATCTCTTTTTGTTCATTTGCAGGAAGATCGATCAGCAACTGAATTCTTCGGGTCAATGTCATCGTGGATTTTTCCATTTCAAAGAGGTATTTCAGAAGTGTTTTGATTTTGTAAATATTGATATGCATACAGAAATTCCCGATGTACTTCCTTTTCAGGTAATTTGAGTTCTCGGGCAATAACTGTAAATGAAGATTTCTGCTCAAACCTTCTTTTCAAAATATCGAGTTGTTGACTACTGAGTTTTTCTGACTGTTCCTTGTTATCGAAAGCTTTTTCCTGTGGCTGTTCAAAAGAACTTCTATTAAGAATTTTTCGAAGATCATTTATAGCTCTGCTTACCTCATTGCTGATGTCTTTCACACTACTTCCCATTGCTTCTGCGATTGGTTTGTGCTGAAAGCCATATACCAAGCAAAGCTCGATCAGGTGTTTTCTTTTGGGATCCAGAACGGGTAAAACTTTTTTGACTTCATCGAAATTTTTCTGATCCGACTCGTGACTGAGGAGATTCTCTTTATCAGTCAGGGGATCATAACCCAAAAGATAATCCTGATAATTCTCAAAACTTTCAAGAGAAGCCATTAAGCGGCTGAATTTATTTCTTGGAGCAGTTACATACGATATAGAATCTCTTTTCATCACAAACCGTAAAAAGCCAGTAATATGATTAGGTGTTTCAATGGTGTCACGATGCAGCCACAATTTAAGGAAGGTGTCCTGAACGATAGTATTCACCACAAAATCATCCTTAAGCACCTGCCATCCAACCCAGAAAAGAAGTCTCTTGTAACGCAGATGAATATGTTCCAAAGCGGTTGGATTGCCTTTTTTCAACAGTTCGTACAACTGAAGATCGGTCAACTTTCTAGGCAATGATTCTGTTCTTTTCATAAGCAGCTTATTTTATCTAAATTATTGCTGGAAGTAACTGCTTAGATAAATAAGGTGAATTCCTTTGCATCATTGAAAATACTTACTACATTTTTCCTAAAAGAAAAGGCGTGGAACTCAGCTTACAGCATTAGAGGCACTGGTATACCTGTGTACGATAAGTGAGCCCACGCCGAAGTCGTGGGCACATTTACTTATCTCCTCGTACACATAAAATTACCAGTTTTCTAATGGAGAATCTAAGCAATAGCTTCTATATTTCTTTGAACTATCGCAAAGTTACACTCTTGTAAATTGTATTACAAAGATAACAAAAATAATTTAATTACGGTCGAACGACCGTAGAATTTCAATAACAAAATATTTCTTTTGTTATATGATTGACATAAACGAGAAAATCTGTTCGTATATAACTAAAAATTGGTTGATTCCTTGGCTTAAAGAAAATAAGTCACAGAACTCGTTTGCTAAAAGCCACGATATTGAAGAAAGTACTGTACGGAAAATCAAGAGTGATGGTACATATAGAATTCCTGTTGAAACACTTTATAGAATTTGTAAAGCAAGAAAACTTACTCTTGAACAATTTTTCAACCTCATTAACGAATAAAATACCGACAATAGTTGCTATTTTATTATTATAAAAATCTGTATTAAGATTATCGTTTGGTTAGAATATTCGTCACGCAGTTAAAAAAAAGAAGAGGTTTATTTACAATGAAAATTGTGAAATTTAGGTTTAACTTGATTATGTCGAGATTATATAAAAAAGGATTATTAATGGTTAATATAAATTATAGCAACAAAATCCATCTCAAAAAGATGGATTTTGTTTTAATGTAGAATAAAATTTGTGCGAATTTCTTTACATAATTCGTTGAAATTAATAATTAAGCGAAATACCAAATCCCCATCCCATATCACTGTCATAATGTGTACGAATACCCACATTTTTATTGATAATATATTTTAGCTCAGTCATATATTCCATATCGGTGTTTACCATAAAACCCGCCCTCAATCTTTTTGTAATCGGAATGTCTTCACGCATCAACGACAATCGTACAATACCATCGTGATATACTTCTGCCTGAAAGTTTACTAACATTGGCAAAGTGTACATCAAACCTAAACTAATGGCTCTACGTGTATCTTTTTCATTTTTTTGTCCAAATAAATTGGTTTCGTGTTCATCCATACCCATTTTACGATATCTCCAATCAAAACCAATAAAGGGCATAAACCATTGCATTTTACCTATGTATCGTCCTAAGTGCGTTTCTACTTCATACCCGTGCATATCATTATAGCCTAAACGCCATTCTGTACCTAAACTCCATCTTGCATTCTGAAGCATTGCGTCACCATCATTCCCATTGGTAGCGAAATCATTCTGCGCCATAAAGTGTGGCATATTACTCTCTCGCTGCAACATATTATATGCTTGTTTTTTGTCAGGTAAATTCGGATTTTGATAATCGTCAACTGCAAAAACTCTATTCATCCCCGACATCATATGGTAAAGTATATGACAATGGAAAAACCAATCTCCTTCTTCATTTGCTAAAAATTCGATGATATCTGTTTCCATTGGCATTATATCCAATACATTTTTAAGTGGTGATTTTTCGCCTTTACCGTTGATTACCCTGAAATCAAAACCGTGCAGGTGCATCGGATGTCGCATCATTGAGTTATTGTAAAGGGTAATGCGTAAGATTTCTCCTTTCTTTACAGGGATTTTATCAACTTCTGATAGGATTTTGTTATCCATACTCCACACATAGCGGTTCATATTTCCTGTAAGGGTAAATTTCAATTCTTTTACTGGAGCATCTTTAGGAAGTTCCGTATTGGAAGGAGATTGTAACATTGCATAATTCAGCGTTTTGATTTCTCCCAAAGCATTTGCATTGTAACGGTTGGGATCATTTTCCATATTCATATTGTGTTGACTATGATCTTCTTTCTGCTTACTATCTCCTGTGATTTCGGGATACATTACCACATTCATATCCATTTGGTTCAAGCTCATTTTCATTCCCATATCGTCCAAATCGCCATTCATCTTCATCATATCATTCATCATTTTCATTCCCTCAAAATATTTAAGGCGAGGAAGCGGAGAAATAAGCTGTTTAATACCATTGCCCACAAAATAACTTGCAGATTGTGTTCGGTCTTCAGTAGTGGCTAGAAACTCATAGGCAACCCCATCGTTAGGAATTGTTACTACTATATCATAAGTTTCGGAAACTGCAATGATTAATCTATCTACCTCTACTGGCTCTACATCATTACCATCATTGGCTACTACAGTAATTTTACCTCCTGCATATCGCAACCAAAAATAAGAGGATGCCCCACCATTTGACACTCGTAATCTTACTTTATCTCCTGCTTTTAACGTTTTACCATCAACCTTTTTTAAATCAGTAGAATGATTTCCGTTAATTAATATTTTGTCATAATACACATCGCTTACGTCCATTGCCAGCATCCGCTTCCATTCATTCTTTACTTTTGTTTTAAAATAACCTTCTCTAATGGCTTCTGCGTAAGATTGTGTTGCATTTTTTTTAATAGCCGCCCAATCATTGGCATTATGTAACATTCTGTTAATGTTATCCGGGTTAAGGTTTGTCCACTCACTTAAAATGATGGGTACGGTAGGCAAATCATCAATTCCCTCTCTAAAAGTTTTATCATCCTCACGCTTTTTCATTACAAAACTGCCATACATACCAATCTGCTCCTGCAGACCCGAATGTGAGTGATACCAGTGCGTTCCGTGTTGGATAATCGGAAAACGATAGGTATAAGTTGAACCTGCTGGAATGGGTTTTTGAGTAAGCCAAGGCACACCATCCTCTTTATTGGGTAAAAAAACGCCATGCCAATGTAGTGATGTACTTTCTTTTAATTGATTATGTACAACAATTTCGGCTGTATCACCTTCTGTGAAAGTGAGCGTGGGCATCGGTATTTGTCCATTTACTGCTATGGCTCTTTTTTCTTCACCTGCATAATTTACTAGAGTATCTTTTACAAACAGTTCGTAACGGACTGTTTTTGGCGGTTTTGTGTTTACAATTCTTTTTACGGTTTGAGGCTTTTCTTTTGGCATAGACATATTGTTCATTTTGTCCACCATTTTCGGCTGCTCTTTTGGAGGCATCTGCATTTCATCGTTCTTTTTGTTTGATGACTGCTTTACCGTTTTAGCCTTTTCTTTTATCAATTTCATACCACACTTTGGACAGTTGCCTGGTTTTGCGGCGTGGATTTCGGGATGCATCGAGCAAGTATAAGTTGCCTGTTGCACCTTTTCGTTTTTACTCATATCCATACCTTTCATATCCTGTGCTTGTGCAAAGGTGTACATGGCAAGGATGAATATTACTAATGTTATCTTTTTCATTTTTATTTTTTTATTTTTAAAAAACTTGCATTGATTGCAACTACAACTGTACTAACCGTCATTAAAACCGCACCTGCTGCCGGACTTAATAAGATGCCTTGTTTATATAAAACACCTGCTGCCAAAGGCAACGCAATAACATTATAACCTGTTGCCCAAATTAAATTCTGTATCATTTTTCGGTAAGTGGCTTTGCCAAATAAAATGAGGCTTACTATATCTTTTGGATTGCTGTTTACTAAAACAATACCTGCGGTTTCGGCTGCTATATCGCTCCCGCTACCAACTGCAATACCAACATCGGCAACTGCTAAAGCTGGTGCATCGTTTACGCCATCGCCTGTCATTGCAACAAATTCGTCTTTGCTTTGCAGTTCTTTTATTTTTTCTAATTTTTGATGTGGCAATACTTCGGCAATAAAACTATCCATGCCTAAAGTGTCACTTACACTCTTTGCTACTTTGTTGTTATCGCCGGTAAGCAAAATGGATCTGATATTGTTTTCTCTTAAGGTCTTGATTGCTTCTGCTGATTCAGGGCGGATTTCATCTGACAAAGCAATGTAACCTGCCAACTGATTATTGACGATTAGAAACACAACTGTCTCTGTGTCGTTGGCAGTAAAGCTTTCGGGGATTGCTACATTGTTTTCTTTTAAATATCCCGGACTAACCACCAATATTTTTTTGCCCTCAACAGTTGCTTCAACGCCTTTACCTGTGATGGCATTGAAATTTTCTGTTGCAGGAATTGTGATTGATAAGTCTTTTACTTTTCGCAATATGCCTGTTGCAATTGGATGTTCTGATTTTTGTTCCAATGCTGATGCAAGGCGAATGATTTCATTTTCGTCCAACTCTTTTTGCAACGAAACGACTTTTGATACTTCAAATTTTCCTACGGTCAATGTTCCTGTTTTGTCAAAAACTACGGTGGTTATTTTTCTTGCATTTTCAAAGGCTGTCCTGTTTTTAATAAGCAATCCGCTTTTAGCTGATAAGGCTGTAGATTTTGCAACAACCAATGGAACTGCCAAACCCAAAGCATGAGGGCAACAAATAACAATTACGGTTACCATTCTTTCCATTGCAAAAGCCAATGATTGCCCTGTGAGATACCAATATAAAAATGTGGCAATGCCTGTAACCATTGCTATAATCGTAAGCCATCTTGCAGCTTTGTCTGCTAATAGCTGCGTTTGTGATTTTGATTTTTGCGCATCGTCCACCAATTTAATTACCTGTGATAAGTAAGAGTCTTTTGCTGCATGGGAAACGGTAACTTTTATAGAACCGTTGCCATTGATTGCGCCTGCAATTACTTTATCGCCTTTTACTTTTTGTACTGGTTTGCTTTCGCCGGTAAGCATACTTTCATTCAGGTAGCTTTCGCCTTCTAATATTATTCCATCGGCTGCCACTTTTTCGCCTGGCTTTACTAAAATAATATCGTTCTCTTTTAAAGTGTCGGTCTTTACATCATGCACCATGTTTGGCATAACCATGTGTGCATCTGCTGGCATCAACTGCACCAATAATTCCAATTCTTTAGATGCACCTGCAACAGATTTCATTTCTATCCAATGCCCTAATAGCATAATAAGAATAAGCGTTGCCAATTCCCAAAAGAAGTCCATGCCCTGCAAACCAAATACGATTGCTACACTGTAGATGTATGCAACCGTAATGGCGAAGCCGATTAAAAACATCATGCCGGGGTTCTTTGCTTTTACTTCGTCAACCAATCCTTTTAAGAATGGAAAGCCGCCATAGAAAAATACAACGGTTGATAATGCAAAGAGTATGTATTGCGAACCTGCAAACTGCCAATCAACTTTCATAAAATGCTGTATCATGGTTGATAGCAACATGATTGGAATGGTTAGGATGAGCACAACATAAAACCTTTTTTTAAAATCGGCAATCATCATGGCATGGTGGTTATGTCCTGCCATGCCCATTGATGGGTTTGCTCCATGCTGCATATTGCTCATGTCATGCCCTGTATGGGTGTCTTTATTTTCTGTATGTTGATGTTCCATATAAATAATTTTATTTGCAACAATCCTTTTTGCGAATATAGATTGTTTTAAGAATGGTGATTAATATTTTTTTTGTGCACTGCTTTTAATTTTCTATTGAAAGGCTGTCTGCTTTTTTGTTCATCCAATCCATTATCAAACTTTTTTGCTCTTTTGAGAGCTTTGCGTAGCTGTGCATTATTTTATATGAAGCTAAAGGCATTTCATCGTCTTTAATTTGGTTTGCTATTCCTTTCAATTTACTTATTTGCCTTCGACTACTAATACTGCCAAACTCACTAAAGTTTAATTTTTCTTTGCCATTATCAATATGCCTTTTCATCATCCACGCCATAGGCTGTATGTTGGAATACCACGTATTTTTGGTATTATTGCTATGACAATCGTAACAGGCATTTTGTAAAATGTTTTGCACATTTTCCGGAACGGTATAAACTTTTGCAAAATCGGTTTTGTCAACCTGCCCCTTATTTACATTGAGGGCAGGCTGATATAATTGTATAGCAATAAAAAAAAACAGTACTATTGCCAAAATTATCTTTATTACTTTTTTCATTTTATAAATCCTTTTTCACAGAACCGCAGGTAAGCATTTGGCTGCCATAATAAGGATTTTTGATAGTCTTAGCTTCGCTAATCCAAACCGCACCTTTACCATCATTGTACATTGGGCAGTAGTCCTGATACAATTTTTGCGTAGTTCCAAATAATGTTATAAGGTCTGAAACATCTTTACTTAATGATGCTAAATGCTCTCTTTGATGGTCTATTTTATCAGCATTATCGCTAATATGCTCTGCATTTTCTTTGGCATTTTCCGCTATTTCCATATATTCTTTATGTTTATTCGCTGGGATAGCGTTCATATCCACATTTTTTAAGGTAGTAAACAATTGCTTTCCTGCATTAGCAGCTGCTTTGTAATTATCTGCAACAAGTGCATTTTTTAAAGCCAAATAATCCTTAATTATAGGTGCGATAGTAAACTTTTGAGCTTGCTTCACGTCGGATTTTTCTGCCTCTGGAGAAGACGTATCCGTTGAAGTAACAGTTGCTACCGTATCATTGTGTGTAGGTGATTGTAACTCCGGAGTTGCAGCAATTGTTGTGCTATCATTAGCTTGCTGGTCGCTGTTTTTATTTGAAGATTGATTGCAGGAAATTGTTACCGTTGCAACTGTTACTAATGTAATGATTGAGAAAATTATATTTTTCATTTTATTTATTTTTGATATTATTGAAGAAATTTATCTTATTTATTTGTTTTCAAATTCATTTAGCTTACGCTTCATAAATTCGATTTCTTGTGCCTGTGTTTCCAGTATGTTTTTTTGTAACTGTATCAATTCGGGGTCGGTAAGTTTAGCTTTTTCAGACATCAATACTGCTGCTGCGTGATGCGGTATCATACCTTTTACAAACTCCTTATCGCCCACAAATAATTGCTCCCGAATACCAAACCAAGAAAAGATGCCAATCGCAAAGGAAACCGTTATGATTGCCCAGTTGATTTTTTTGTTTTCATACATTCCTTTCATTATCAATAGTTCTATGATCAACATTGCAGAAACCATCAGCAATGTCATATATAAATTATTGATGTTCAGGATAAGGTTCTGTAAGCCGTCAATCATAGCATACATAATGAAGTACATAGCTATGAACATAGCAACAGCCATTACAGCAAAGCGTTTGTACATTGCTAAAGAGTGATTAGTATTATGCTTTTCATTCTTATGGTTATGTTGCATTTCGTGTTGGTTTTCCATACTTTCCATAACAATAGCGTTTTATTTGTTATTAATAGTTTCCTGTACGCTTCCGCAAGTAAGCATTTTGGAGCCGTAATACGGATTTTTAATTGCTTCTTCTTTGCTTAGCCAATTTGCTCCTTTACCATTATTGTACATTGGGCAATGCTGATAATAAACAGGTGTTTCTTGTTTTGAAACTTTGGCTAATTCGTACATATTATTAGCCAGTAAAGCGAAAATTTCTCTTTGTTTGGTAACATCTTTTGCTACAGCGATTTTTTCTGCATTAGCAGTTAAATCTTTCATTACTTTCATCCAAACGGTATGTTCTTCGTTGGAAAGTTTTGTCATTTCTACTGCTTTAATTGCTTTTACCAGTTCAGAAGCTTTTGCAGATGAAGTACCTGCATCAGTTTTTACCAAAGCATCTTTCACTGAAAAATAGTTGTCAAAAACAGTTTTCAGTTGTGGTACGTTTTGGGTAGTTGCCATTTCTTTTGGGTTGTGGTTACCGTGTTCTGCTTTCATATCCATACTTGCAACTTCAACTTTTGCAACTGGTTTTAATTCTCTGTTGTATTGGCAGCATCCGGATAGCTTAGCATAAACATCATCAGGTGCTAAAAATTTTTCACTGTCGTACCCTGCTAAAGCAATACGTTTCAGAATTTCATCCTGGCTTGTTTTTTTATCATCATAGTTGAGAATAGCCATTTTGGTATCTTTATTCCATTCTACTGTGGCAACATTTTTTACATTTCCTGCTTTTTCAATGGTAGTTTTGCACATTTCGCAGTTGCCATATATTTTTACGGTTTCTGTTTTTGCATTTTTGATTTGTGCAAAACTGTTTACGGCTGATAGTAATACGGTGATTACCATCAATATTTTTGATATTGATTTCATTTTGAAAATTTTTAAATTAATAAGATATATAAAAAGGGTTGCGAAAACCGGATTTAGTTTTCGACAAGACGTAACTGTGGCTAGCAAGCCATAGTTTTATCCTATTTTAGGCGGTTGCCAAATGGAAGAGTAGCCTGAAGAATAGTAGGCTTGTTTAAAATTGAATTTTTGCTTTTTAGTTTCGGCAAAAAGGTTTGTTACTTTAAAATAGATAAGCGTAGGTAAGCTAAATGCTGGTGAAGAAGTAATACATCTACAACAACTATGCTTGCAGTTACCTGTACAATCGTTATCATTGCAATTTTCACAAGGTTTCGTCTTGCAATTATCTGTGCGTTCGATTTTGGGGATTTGGTCTTTTAAACTCGATTTATACTCAGCTTGGGTAGATTTCTTAGCACAAGCATAGCTTAAGCTTGGAATTAGAAAAAAGCCCAAACATAGTAAGATAATAAAGCTGATATGTTTACTAAAAGTTTTCAACACAACAAAATTATGAAATTATTTCTTTTTGATAGTTATAATATGATTATTTTAATTAAGTAAATGCAATAAGAGAGCTGGATTTGTTATCATTGGCAAAGTATGATGGTAATTATTTGATAATTCTTAATAAAATAGAATTTAATATAGCACCTACACTAGCACCTTTAAAAATAAAACTCTGTAAATCAGCAATTTACAGAGTTTTAAGTGGAGTTGGAGGGATTCGAACCCTCGTCCAAACAAGCAATACGCAAGCTTTCTACATGCTTATTTTGCTATTGGTTTTCGAGCCTAAGCAGAGAGCAAACACCCAACTTAAACCTTAGCTTCTAAAATTTTCGAGTCTTGACCGAAGCTTCCAAGACCTTATTTCCGCATTCCTATATCCCAGAATCCAACGTCGCAGAACAGAACATTGGTGAGACATCTTGCTTCCCTACTATCTTCGGGAAACGCTTGAATCTACTAAACTTCGATTATTAAGCTGCAAGAGCGAACTCTTCGTTGCCAGTTAAAATTTTGTAGCAAGGGATTTAAGAGATCGCGCTACGGTTCTCTGCATGCTTACTTACCCATTGGTCTTGCTGTCGAAACCAGTCAACCCCAATTTTTAAAATAAGATAACAAATTTACAAAAAAAAAACAGTCAAACAAAATCACTCGTAACTCATCACTTATAATTTATCATTCATCATTTATCATTATTTGGGCGTGCCCCTCGCCAAGTTTTCCCCACATCTCGGGTCGGGCTGTCCGTTACAATCTTTTGGGGATTTTGCAAAATCCCCAAAAGGATTTCCACTACCATCCCTCACGCGCTGCGCAAAAAACAAGAATTTTCAACGATTTAAAATTTTCCCTTCAAACAAAATAACCAATGAAAATCTGCAAAATCTCCGAAATCTGCGAGCAATAAAAATCGCTGAGCAAAACGCCTTTGCGAACCTGAAAATATTTCAATAATCAAAAAAAACTTTGCGCCCTTTGCGTTTAAAATATCAACACCTAAAAAAAATCTCAAAATAAATTTAACAAAATCCAAAACCCCAAATTCTAAAAAAATCACAAAACAGGTTAAAGTCGGTTAAACTATTCATCCAGAAAACCCTCTTTTGTATTATGGAAGCACAATAGAACTAATTTTGTCAAAAACTTCCGGCTATGAAAATAAAATTACTCTCGCTTCTCATACTTCTTTGCTCGATAAAGATTTTTTCGCAGTCAGATTATATTCTCGGAAATATCTCCAACGAAAGTGGCGACAAATTACCTTTCGCAAGTATCTATAACCTTCGTACAGACCAAGTCGTAGCCTCAGATAAAATGGGAAACTTTGCAATCGCGGCAAAACCTACCGACGAACTTAGAATTGTAAGACAAGGCTATGAAAGAAAAGTCGTTTCATTAACCTCAGAGAGTTTTTCAAAAAGTCTTGACGTTCGGCTTGTAACCATTCCCATAGAAATAGAAGAAGTAACACTGGCGTTCAAACCAACCGGAATTCTCAAAAAAGACATTGCAAGACTCAATCCTCCTGCAAAAGTGACCGCACTCAATATGGCAATGAACAATTATATGCGAACGCCTCTAAATGAGGTTACGCCAAAAACTTCAACACCATCAGCTTTTCAACAAAAAGATTTTTCCGCTGGCCAACTCAATGTTTTGGGAATTGCAGGAGCAATAAGTAGTTTGATAAAAAAAGCAGGAGAATCTCCCAAGACAACCGCCAATTATGCCGAAAAGCAAGAGTTTTACAAACGTGTGAAAGCTGTGATAGATTTAGAGTATTATACAAAATACGGTTTAGACGAATATGATTTCGATATCTTCCTCGCTTATGCTGATGAACAAAAGAGTCTATCCAAAAATTACAGGAACAATTTTAACAAAGCTGCAATAGAATTCAGTCTCAAAGAAGTTTTTGCAGAATATCTCAAGACTCATAATTTTTCCAAGAAAGTTTCCGAAGGTTAATATTTTTAACCTTTTTTCGATTTGTTAATATAAGATTCGAAACATGATTTTGCTTTGTTTAATTGTAAGCTGTTTGTTTTAAGTCAATAAAAGCAGTGTTGTTTAATTTAATTTAAACGTATTAATAGTTTTTGAGACTTGTGTTTTCTCACAAATTCCCTATCCATAGCTCTTTTAACATAATGTGGAAAACTTTTAAGGATGATTGTCAGTTTTTTGCCTTTTTTGCACCTTTCGCTATTTTATTTTTAGACTTCAATCTCTACTTTTGTGTTACCGCTTTGGGGAAAAAATGTATTTCTGTTATGTGTTAAAAAATAACAGATTACGCTTTTTTCTACTTCACAAAATAAATTTAATAATTGATAAAAACTGCTGATAATGGGAATTTTTGATAAGAGAGTAAGCTATAAACCTTTTGAATATCCGGAAGTTCTACAATTTGTAGAAGCCATCAACAAATCTTTCTGGGTTCACTCGGAAGTAGATTTTACAGCAGATGTTCAAGATTTTCATTCTCAGTTAGAGCCTCACGAAAAAAATGCAGTTAAGAACGCATTGTTAGCGATTGCACAAATCGAAGTAAACGTAAAAACGTTTTGGGGAAATCTTTATCAACACCTTCCAAAACCGGAATTGAACGGTTTGGGCGCCACTTTCGCAGAGTGCGAATTCCGTCATTCCGAAGCTTATTCCAGATTGTTGGAAGTTTTGGGCTATAATGACGAGTTCTTAGACGTTGTTAAAGTCCCAGCGGTAAAAAACAGAATCGAATATCTTGGAAAAGCTCTTCAGCATGCTAATTCCAACGATCCAAAAGCTTATATGTCGGCTCTGTTGTTGTTCAGTATTTTGGTGGAAAATGTGTCTTTGTTCAGTCAGTTTGCGATTATTTTGTCGTTCACGAGGTTTAAAGGTTATATGAAAAATGTTTCCAACATCATCGCTTGGACGTCTGTGGATGAGCAAATCCACGCCAATGCAGGGATTTATTTGATTAACAAAATCCGTGAAGAACAGCCAGGCCTTTTGACAGAAAGTGATATCGAAGCGATTTATGACTTGGTAGATGAATCAATTGAAATGGAAGGTCATATTTTGGATTGGATTTTTGAGCAAGGCGAATTGGACAAATTCTCAAAAAAGAACCTTCTTGATTTTATGAAATACAGAGTAGATGACTCATTAAAGAAAATCGGGATGAAAACCAGATATAATATTTCTGGGGAAGATTACAAACCTATGGTTTGGTTCGAGGAAGAAGTTTTTGCCAATTCTATGGATGATTTCTTCGCAAAACGTCCGGTAGATTACACCAAGCACGACAAGTCGATTACAGCAAATGATTTGTTTTAGATTTCTGCTGGAAGTCTGATGTCAGAAGAAGGGAGGTTTCGCCTTCGTCTTTTTGATTATCCAATTTTGAAAGCGACGAAGTCGCGACATATTGGTAGAGAATCAAACAGAGAGTAGATTCAAGGTGCGAAGCACCGACATAAGTAACATTATTGTCTTCAATATAAATCTAAAACTAAGTCTGTCGAGATTCCTACGGAATGACAAAAATGAATAAAAATCCTTTCAAAGTTTTAAGCTAAGAAAGGTGTGAAAAAGAAAATTTTAAGAAACATTTTAATTCTTGGAATTTTCTTTTTTATGTGAAGACCTCAATAGAGGCAAAGCGCGCCCCGGCTTGAGTGGAGCTCTTTTTTCTTTGCAAACAAGACAAGAAAAAAAGCGGGAACGGAAGACGGATAAAGGCGCCCAAACCTAAATGGCGATTAGCTTAATAGTCAAATGTTTAATAGGTGAAAATAGACGTTTGGATTTTTGCTAACTAATGAAGTGAAAATCGCTCTGTTAAAGTCAAAATAAAATAAAAAAGGAACAAATTACAAAATAATAAAGTTATGATGGACGAAAATATAGATATCTGGTGGCTCAACGAAGAGTCTGAGCAAATGCTTAATAGAGGTTACCTCTTGAAAGGGGAAACTGTGGAAGGCGCAATAGACAGAATTACAACTGCAGCGGCAAAACGCCTTTACAAACCAGAATTGCAACCGGCTTTCAAAGAGATGATTGTGAAAGGCTGGATTAGTTTTTCTTCTCCAGTTTGGGCCAATATGGGAACGCAGCGTGGTTTGCCGATATCTTGTTTCAACGTTCATATTCCTGATAATATAGAAGGGATTACTCACAAATTGGGTGAAGTCATTATGCAGACGAAAATCGGAGGTGGAACTTCTGGTTATTTTGGAGAGTTGAGAAACAGAGGAACTGCCGTTACAGATAACGGAAAATCTTCCGGAGCAGTTTCTTTTATGAAATTATACGATACAGCGATGGATGTGGTTTCTCAAGGTGGTGTGAGAAGAGGAGCTTTTGCAGCATATCTAGATATTGACCACGGAGATATTGAAGAATTTTTGAGTATCAAAGATATCGGAAGTCCAATCCAGAACCTTTTCACAGGTATTTGTGTTCCAGATTATTGGATGCAGGATATGATTGATGGTGATGTGGAGAAAAGAAAAATATGGGCGAGAGTTTTGGAAAGCCGTCAGCAAAAAGGTTTGCCTTATATTTTCTTCACAGATAACGTGAACAGAAATAAGCCACAGGTTTATAAAGATGCAGGATTGATGGTAAACGCCAGTAATCTTTGTTCAGAGATTATGTTGCCTTCTACTGCTAATGAATCTTTCATCTGCTGTCTATCTTCTATGAATCTTGAATTGTATGATGAGTGGAAAGATACAAACGCTGTAAAATTAGCAATCTATTTCCTAGACGCCGTTTTATCAGAATTCATTGAAAAAACAGAAGGGAATTATTACCTGACTTCAGCTAGAAACTTTGCGATGCGTCACAGAGCTTTAGGTTTAGGCGTTCTTGGATACCATTCTTATTTGCAGAAAAATATGATTCCTTTCGAAAGTTTCGAAGCGACTCAGTTCAATGCGAGAGCATTCCGTCATATTAAAGAACAATCTGAAATTGCTTCCAAAGAATTAGCTAATATCTACGGAGAACCAGATATGCTGAAAGGTTATGGAATGAGAAATACAACCTTAATGGCGGTGGCTCCAACAACTTCTAGTTCCGCAATCTTGGGACAAACGTCTCCTGGAATAGAACCTTTCGCTTCCAACTATTACAAAGCAGGTTTGGCAAAAGGAAACTTTATGCGTAAAAACAAATATTTGGCTAAGTTGTTAGACGAAAAAGGTCTTGATAACGAAGAAACTTGGAGAACGATTATGCTAAATCACGGTTCTGTGCAACATCTTGAAGGTTTGACAGATGATGAGAAAGCTGTCTTCAAAACATTCCGTGAGATCTCTCCAATGGAGATTGTTTCTCAGGCGGCTCAAAGACAGCAATATATTGACCAGGCGCAATCGCTTAACTTGCAGATTCCATCGACTATGCCAGTAAAAGATGTTAATTTTGTAATGATCGAGGCTTGGAAAAAAGGTGTTAAAACATTGTATTACCAAAGAAGTTCTTCGGTTTCGAAAGAATTGATGGTCAACTTTGTGACTTGCTCTGCTTGTGAAGCTTAAATAGTAAGAAATTAATAATTGATAAACCAAAACCGCAGAATTTTCTGCGGTTTTTTTGTTAACTTTAAACCTCAAACTTTAAATTTTAATTCCAATGAAATTCGGACAAGTCCCAGATCCTTCCAACATAGATTTTACTTTACCAAAAGACCATCCTCAGACCAAATTCATTCTCAATCAGAATAAAAAAGGTTTGGTTAATATTTCTATCGGCTGCGCAAAATGGAACAAGACCGACCTCAAAGGTTTTTATCCAAAAGGCACAAAAGACGAATTGACTTATTATGCCACGCAGTTCAATTCGATTGAACTGAATGCAACCTTCTACGGAATGCCAACTGCAGAACAGGTTCAGACTTGGAAAGAAAAAACACCGAAAGATTTCAAATTCTTCCCCAAGATTACCAACACCGTTTCACACTTCCGAAGATTGCTGAATATTACCGATGTCGTCACGCAATTCGCTTCGGTGGTTCTTAATTTTGATGAAAAATTAGGAATGGTTTTCCTGCAGCTTCACGATAATTTCAAACCCAAAGATTATGAACGTTTGGAAAAATTTGTTCAGGATTGGCCAAAAGAAGTTCCATTAGCCATCGAGCTGAGAAATACGGAATGGTTTGCCGACGAAGAAGTGTTCAATACAGTTTGTGAATTATTTGAAATGAATAACATAACCAATATCATTGTAGATACAGCCGGTAGAAGAGATATGCTTCATATGCGACTCACAACGCCGAATGCCTTTATCCGGTATGTTGGAGCCAATGCTGAAAGTGATTATGCGAGATTAGAAGATTGGTTGGAAAGATTGACGCAATGGAAAAAAGAAGGATTGCAAAATCTTTACTTTTTCGTTCATCAGAATATCGAAAAAGCATCGCCTTTATTGTCTTCGCATTTCATTCAGAAAATGAATGAAGAGTGGAAAACCAATATTCATGTGCCAGTAATGGCAGATGATAAGCCGACATTATTTTAAAAATAAAATTCCCTTCACTTCGAAGGAGATTTTTGTTTCTACAATTCCCCTCCCTTGGTGGGGTGGCGAAAATTCAGAGAATTGTTGACGGGGTGGTTTTTATTAAGCCAAAAACTTCAGTTCTTTATCTTTAAATTGATTGTTTTCAACCAGCTTGTTCATCGCTTTCATTGTTTTCTTGCGAAGTTTGGCAAGAGTACGCACGTTTTTGTCCTCGCTGTAATCAAAAATATCATCTTCAAAAGAAAAAACATCGCCTTTTTTGAAGCTGATATTATTTTCTTTCAGTTCTTTAAGAAGCATCAGATTGGTCATTACTCTTAGGGAGGCACTTTCGGCAGCTGCCATATGTTTCAGAGATTTTAGAAGTTCCTTTTTATATTTTTTCTTTGATTTCATATGTAGAGTTTATTGTTTTTTAATGGTCGTATGTTATCGCCTTTCTTCATTGGTGTTTTTGTTCAACCCCTACAATGGCGATTTCATTTTGAATCATGTTAATCAATGAAAGTTATAAAAAATTATTGAGAATTTCTTACTTTTGGGGAAAATAAATCTAAGAAATGCAAGACCCTATTTTCGAACTAATTGAAAAAGAAAGACAAAGACAAACACACGGAATTGAATTAATTGCATCGGAAAATTTTGTTTCCGAAAACGTGATGAAGGCAATGGGAAGTGTGCTCACTAATAAATATGCGGAAGGTTACCCTGGACGTAGATATTATGGCGGATGCGAAGTTGTAGATGAGGTAGAACAGTTGGCAATCGACAGAGCAAAAGAATTGTTCGGTGTAGATTATGTAAACGTTCAGCCACACTCTGGTTCTCAGGCCAATGCTGCAATTTATCTTTCTGTTCTTAAACCAGGTGATAAAGTGATGGGGATGGATTTGTCTATGGGAGGCCATTTGACACACGGTTCTGCGGTTAATTTCTCAGGAATCCAGTATCAGGTTTGTTCTTATGGCGTTCAAAAAGAAACAGGGTTGATTGATTACGACCAAATGAGAGAAGTGGCTCTAAGAGAAAAACCAAAGATGCTGATTGCAGGATTCTCTGCTTATTCTAGAGATTTGGATTATGCTAAATTCCGTGAAGTAGCAGATGAAATTGGAGCAACGCTTTGGGCGGATATTGCGCATCCAGCTGGTTTGGTGGCAAAAGGTTTGTTGAATAATCCATTCGAACATTGCCACGTGGTGACGACCACGACTCACAAAACATTGAGAGGGCCAAGAGGTGGAATGATTATGATGGGCAAAGACTTCGAAAATACCTATGGACACAAAACGCCAAAAGGAGAAACTAAATTGATGAGTGCTGTTTTGGATGGTGCTGTTTTTCCAGGAATTCAAGGTGGTCCATTGGAACACGTGATTGGCGCGAAAGCAGTGGCGTTTGCAGAAGCGATTGATTCTAAATTCGAAGCTTATGCTAAGCAAGTTAAAGCGAATGCTCAGGCTTTGGCAAAAGCAATGATAGATTTAGGTTTCGAAATCGTAAGCGGTGGAACGGATAATCACTTGATGCTAATCGATTTGAGAAACAAAAACGTTAACGGAAAAGAAACTGAAAAAGCTCTTGTGAAAGCGGATATCACTTGTAACAAGAATATGGTTCCTTTTGATGACAAATCGCCGTTCACAACTTCTGGGATCCGTCTTGGAACTGCTGCAATTACTACAAGAGGTCTTAAAGAAAATGATATGGCAACGATTGCAGGTTTGATTTCTGAAGTGGTAGATGATATCAAAAATGAAAATACGTTGCAGGCAGTCAAGAAAAAAGTAAATCAGTTAATGGAAGGACACGAGCTTTTCAATTATTAATAATATCAAACAGTACAATAAAAGAATGGACAATTTCGTTCATTCTTTTTTGTTTTAAATAATTATTATATTCAATCTCTCATCTCTCATCAATCAGTCTATCATCATCTATCAGTCTCTAATTAATGGAAAAAAAGTCTTACACCTTCGAAGAGATTAAACAAAAATTGGTAAACTACTGTGTTTACCAAGATCGTTGTCATTCTGAGGTCGAGCAGAAGATGAGAGATTTTCTTTTGATTCCGGAAGCTAAGGACGAAATATTCCTATATCTTATCAAAGAAAATTACCTGAATGAAGAACGTTTTACCCGAAGTTATATCCGAGGGAAATTTTACATTAAACATTGGGGAAGGACTAAAATCAAAATGAATCTCAAACAAAAGGGGATCACAGAGAAGTTAATTTCTAAATCGATGGATGAAATTGATGCAGATGATTATGAAAAAACCATAAACAAAATTTACGAAGATTACTTTTCCAAACAGAAAGGGCTGAAAGAGTATCAGAAAAAAAGCAAGACAATCAGATATTTGATATCCAAAGGCTTTGAATATGAGCTGGTATGGAATGTTATTAATAATGAATAAAATTGCATATTAAATTAATTTAATATAGCTTTTCACGATAAGAGTTTAAAATATTTCTTAAAAATTGATAAATAATTCTTAATTTCGTCCCCAAATACGATCAAATTCAATTCATGAAAAAGCTAATTATAATAGGTTTTGTTTTGTTGATAGGTGTTGCCAACGCACAATCCATAAAATATGGGGTTACAGCCAATTTTCACCAGTCATCAATCGTTAAGGTTCACGATTATTCCAAAGGAGCATTCGGAGGTGGCATAGGAATATTTGCAGACATATCCTTAGTCCCAAATGATATCTATGATTCTGCCTGGTTGTATTTTACCCCTCAGTTAGAGTTTAATACGTTGGGAGAGAATACCAAAAACCCAAAAGAAGAAAAACAAAAATACCATAATAATTACATCGGTTTACCATTATATATTAAGTACTTTTTGAGAAATAATGGTTACAAAGGGGATTTGTATTTTATAGCAGGACCGCGTTTGGAATTTCTAGTATCGGAAAAGAGATCGGGACCTCCGGCTGACTTCGAAGCGCAGGAGCAGACTATAAACAGCTTCGGTTATGGTGTTTCTGTAGGAGCGGGGATTAAGATCAATGATAAATTGGATGCTTTTATCCGCTTCGATAGGGGCTTTTCAAAAATTTATCCGGATTATACCAGAGATGCTACCTATAACAGAATGTTAGCATTGGGTATTAACTATTATATCGGCGAAACAAACTAATTTAATGAATAAAACTGTAATAGATTATCATTATCTTTGCAGAATTCCAATGAAAAAGTTATTATTTTTTTTGCTCATCATATGTCTTGTAACTTCGTGTAAACCAAAGCAGAATATGATCTACATGAGCAACAATAATTTTGAGCAGGAAGTGTCTCAGGCTCGCTATGAGGGACTTCATATTCAGGAAGGGGATATGCTCGAGATTATTGTAACAGCCTTAGACGACTTGGCGGTTAAACCATTCAACAGAACTACAATGCAGCGTACGGGAGAAGATGGCAATGCTGGCGTTAACGCTCGTTTGGGAGATAACCAGTATCAGGTTACCTCAGAGGGGTATATTGTTTTTCCTGTTTTGGGTAATATCTATTGCAAAGGGATGACCAAACAGCAGCTGAAGACAGAGTTAGATACCCGTTTAAAAGACTATTTGGTAGATCCAGTAGTTACAGTAAGACATACTAATTTTAATATCAGTGTCTTAGGAGATGTGGGCAGTCCTGGGCAGAAAACCAGTCCCACAGAGAAACTGAATGTTTTCCAGGCACTTGCCCTGGCTGGTGATATGAGAGATTCTGCTAATAGAACCAATGTAAAATTGATTCGGTATTCCGAAGAATCAGGAAAAGACATCACTTACAATCTGGATTTGTCAGAAGCTGCTGTGGTCAATTCCCCTTTCTACTATTTGCAGCAGAATGATATTTTATATATAGAACCAGATCGCAATAAGCAGATTGCTGCCAATACAACCAACCCAAACAGAGCGTTGTTTTTACAGTTGATGGGGGTGGTACTGGGATTAGTTACATTTGTCATTGCACTTGCTAAATAAGAGTTATGGAGTTAATGGATAGCCAGCCGGCTGTTAGAAAAAAGAAGATGAATATCAAAAAGGAGGTCTTCAAATATCTCCGTTATTGGTACTGGATTCTTCTTAGTATGTTGGTTTTTTATGCAGCAGCAAAAATTTATCTCAGATACACCACGCCACAATATCTTTCGAAAACGTCATTGCAATTTCCGCAATCCAAATCAAAATCGGCGGAGTCTTTAGCAGATTTAGCCAATGGTGCAGGAAGAGAAGATGAACTACAGGGAGAGGCAACGGCAATAGTATCAAAGCCTATTTTAGCTAAGGTAGTGGAACAGCTTAATCTTAATGTTAGTTTCTTTGGTGTGGGAGCCATTAAAGAAAATGAACTTTATACATCTTCACCTTTAGAGGCTAATATTATAGAGGTTCAAAATACTAAATTTTCATCTGCGTCATACATCATATCACCATCAGGCAATGGTACATACAAACTGTCGGAAGGGCCGCTAAAGAGTAATAAAGATACTTTCGGTTTCGGACAGATTATCTCGCTGCCATTTGGGAAAGTACTCATTAAAATCAAAAATGGGAAAAAATCGTTTGAGCCGATTAAAATCGTTTTTAAGAGCACGCCAAGTTTGGTATCATCACTAGAGAATCAGTTGGTTGTCGCATTGCCTCCTGATAAAGGGCAGATGATGGATTTAAGTTTCACAGGGCCTGTTCCCTCCAAATCTGAAGATATTCTTAATAGCCTTACAGAACAATATAATATCGAGGGCAGAAAAGATAGAAATCTGGAAGCTCAAAACACCCAGGATTTTATCAATGACAGATTAGAGATTATATCGCAGGATTTATCAGGCATTGAAGGAGAAAAGGAAACTTTCAAACGCAACAACGAGATTACAGACTTAGATACGCAGGCTAATTTGGCCGTCGATAATGCCAACTCTAATACAAATCAGTTGATAGCTTATGCTACGCAATTGGATTTGGTTAATTCAATTTATAGTTTGACCGCGTCGGAGCGCTTATTGCCTAGCAATATGGGACTGTCCCCTGTTACAGAGGGTTATATAGCAAGGTATAATGATATGTTGCTGACAAAAAATAAGACGCTTAAGCAGGCGACGATTCAGAATCCATCTGTTGTACAGCTCAATAGAGATATATCGGAGATGCGCGACCTGATTCGTCAGAACTTGATAGAATCCAGAGCCACTTTACAGCTTCAGATGTCACAAACAAAAGGACAGTTAAGCCAGAACCGTCATAAGATTTATATTTATCCCACACAGGAAAAAGTTTTTCGTGGGATAGAGCGTCAGCAGAACCTTAAAGAACAGCTCTACCTGTACCTACTTCAGAAGAGAGAAGAGAATGCCATTACGTTGGCAGTGACGGCACCAAAAGCAAAAGTTATTAATCCGGCCTATACAGTGGGGATAGTGAAGCCGGAAAAACAGTCCATACTTCTCGGTGCACTGTTAGCAGGTTTGCTTCTTCCTCTTGTAATATTATATGCCAAATATGCGGCAGACAATAAGATTTATACGAAAGATCAGATACAGACAGCTGTTCCGGATGCATTAGTTATTGCCGAGATTCCGGAGAGTCCTAAGGAATCAGATCTAGTGTCTGCCAATGATTTCTCCGTGTTTGCAGAGTCTTTCAGAATCCTAACATCCAATCTCAAATTTATTCTGAAATCCAAAGAAAGTAAGAGCCAGAGTGATGTCATATTGATTACATCTTCGGTCAAAGCTGAAGGGAAAACTACCGTAGCATTTAATACAGCAGTCACGTTAGCCGGTAATTCAAAGGTGCTTATCATTGGTGCGGATATTAGAAATCCACAGTTGCAACGCTTTGTAAAAGACACAAATAAAGGACTGACAGACTATTTGATCTCCGACGACACCTCTGTGGAGACCTACATTGTGCCCTCTGGACTGAATGATAATTTGGATGTTCTTTTTAGCGGAGCGATGGCACCCAATCCTAACGATTTGTTGGAGATGAAGAAATTTGACGAGATGATCAACAGTGTTAAAAATACATACCGTTATATCGTGATAGACTCTGCACCGGTAATGCTGGTAAGCGATACAATGCACTTGATCGAGATTGCTGATGCCATTCTTTATATCGTAAAGTCCAATTTTACGGATCAGCAAATGCTGGATTTTGCAGATGAATTCAAGCAGACGCATAACTTGAAAAACATCGCTTTCGTCCTTAATAATGTAAAGCCAGAAGACAGCCGTTATGGTAACAAGTATGGTTATGGATATTATAGTTCTTGATAATGTCTTCAACAAAAAACATCGCCAAAAATTCGTTATTCTTATATCTGCGCATGTTCTTGAATATGGGAGTAGGGCTATTTACTGCAGGCATAGTATTGAATACTCTTGGCGTAACAGACTTTGGTATTTATAATATTGTTGGAGGTTTTGTGTCAATGTTTGGATTTTTGAATTCCTCTATGGCAGCTTCTACTCAAAGATTTTTATCATTTGATTTGGGTAAAAATGATTTTGTCCGCCTAAAGCAAACATTCAGTACTACAGTTACTATTCATCTTATTATTGCAGCTATAATTGTTATTGCGTTAGAAACATTTGGTCTATGGTATATCAATAATAGATTAAATGTGCCAGCAGACAGAATGACAGCAGTAAATATTATTTTTCAGTTCTCAGTCTTATCATCTTTTTTCGGAATCATACAGGTACCGTACAATGCATTAATTACTGCACACGAAAAATTCAACGTATATGCATATATCAGTCTTTTGGAAATAATTTTCAAGCTATTAATACTTTATTTCCTTTTAAATATTAATCACGATAAATTGATTTTATATTCAATTCTTTTGTTCGCTTCATCATTCATAATTAGGATGATATACAGAATATATTGTAGAAAAAATTTTTTGGAAAGTCATTATTACTTTTATTTTGACAAGTTTTTTTTTAAAGAAATTTTATCATTCACAGGCTGGAACACTTTTGGAACCATTTCAGCTGTTGCTAGGGGACAAGGTAATAATTTGTTGCTTAATGCTTTTTTTGGTCCAGCTTTGAATGCAGCTTATGGCGTAAGTATGCAGTTCCAAAGTATTATAAGTAGTTTTGTGTCAAATTTTCAAGTAGCAGTAAACCCTCAAATAATAAAAACTTACGCTAACAGAGAATTTGATAAGTCTATTTTTTTGATGAAGGAAAGTGCAAAATTATCTTACTTTTTAATGCTGATAATGAGTGTTCCAATGATATATAATATTAATTATATTTTAGAAATCTGGATAAAAAAAGTTCCCCTTTATACCAATACTTTTATTTGTATATCACTTGTAGGTGTACTCTTAGATACTCTTTCCAATCCTCTAATGACAGGAGCACGAGCAAGTGGAAAAATGAAATGGTATCAAATTATAATTAGTATTACAATTTTTGTGAGTTTACCTCTTTCTTATTTAGTATTGAAGATTTATAAAAATCCCAATTTAATTTTTGTAATCATTAGTGCCTTAAATTTTCTAGCTTTGATTTTCAGAATTTTCTTCTTGAGAGTAATGATAAATCTAAATGTAAAAGATTTTTTTCAAGATGTTATATTTAAGGTTTCTTATTGCACACTTTTTGTCATTCTTGCAAACTATTTAATTTATTATTTTTATGGGACAGCCAATACGATATTAACATTAATAGGTTTTGGAAGTATAAATATATTATCTACAGTTATTATCGTAATTTTGTTTGGGATAAGTGGCCGCGAAAGAAGATTTATACTAAACTATTTCAATTTTAAATTTAAAAAAAAATGAAGATCAGAGCTTTTGCAGCATCAGATAGAAATAATTATGGGGACTTAATTTTTCCATTAATCATAAAAAAATATTTGGAAAAAAATGCTCAATATTTAGAGTTTTTAAATTACGGAATCATAAAATCAGATTTAAGCTTTTTTGGTGCATTACCAACTAAGTCCTTTAATCAACTTATTAATAATGTAAGGAGAGATAACGAAAAATCTATAATTATAATCGCTGGTGGAGAGGTTTTGGGCAGTAATTGGCTAAACATTTATAGGTTTATTAATACTTTTTATAATAAATTATATCATAATAAATACACTAGTTTTTTTTTAAAAAAAACAAACTTACTGGAACGATTAAATTTAAAAAGATTTGGCTCTAGTGTTCCTTTCATTCTCGATGGTAATTATTTTTCAAACTCTAAAATCATTTATAATAGTGTTGGAGCCTTGGCAATTGAAGAATTGCTAAAGAAGAAAGAATACATTTCATATTTTAAAAATGTTAATATTTTAAGCGTTAGAGACAAAGTTTCATATTCTTTTTTCAAGAATGCTGGTATTTCAGCCTCGTTAATTCCAGATTCTGCACTTCTAATGTCTGATTTATTTTCAAATGAATTGCAAAGTGTTTCAGATAAATGTAAATCCGTAGGTAGTAAAAAATATCTTTTTTTACAACTTGGCAATACGAAAGGACCAGATGATTTAGATTTATTTGTAGAAAATCTTAAAAATTTCTCTAAAAAACATTCTCTCGAAATTGTGCTCTGTCCAATTGGATTAGCATTAGATCATTCTGATAATATTTTACTAAAAAAAATAGTTGAAGAATATCCTAATGTTTTCAAATATTATGAACCACAAACCATTTTTGAAATAATGTATTTATTAAAAAATGCTAGACTATATTTGGGGACAAGCCTCCACGGATTTATTACATCACAAAGTTTCAATGTTCCTTTCTTTATATTTCCTCAGAAAATCCAAAAATTAAAATTCTACATTGACACTTGGTTTGATAATGCCGCAGAAAAGTATGGGGGTTTTGAAGATTTTTCTAAAGTGGAAAGATTGTATTTGAATTATAATTTCGAATTGGAAAAACAGAATACAGACAAGCATAAAGAACTAATTGAAAAAAACCTATCAAGTTTTATATTGTAATGGATAAGGTAGCCTGTATTATTGTAACATACAATGCTTCTCGATGGATTTATAATTGTCTCAAATCTATTGATGAGAAAAACATTGAATTAGAAATCATTGTCATTGATAATAATTCTAATGATAATACGATAACAATCATCAAGGAAAACTTTCCTTTAGTAAAGATTTTGGCACAATCTGAAAATCTTGGTTTTGCAGCAGCAAATAATCTTGGTTTTAAAATAGCAGAAGAAAACCGTGCGCAGTATATTTATTTGCTTAATCAGGATACAGTTAGTTATCCCGATAGTATATATCAACTTGTACAGTTTTCAGGTAATTTTGATTCAAAATTAGGTTTTGTCTCTCCTATACATTTGAATGATTCTGGAAAAAAATTAGATTATGCTTTCGAGACTTATATCAATTCTTATACTTGTAGATCACTAATTTCAGATTATTTAACGAACAACATAAAAAAATGTTATCAAATTGATTTTGTAAATGCGGCCGCTTGGCTTATCAAAGTTGAGACGATTAGAAATCTCGGAGGTTTGTTTTCCTCTGCATTTTATCATTATGGTGAGGATGTTAATTTTGTTCAAAGATTATCTTATAATGGGTACAAAAATTATATACTAACTGATGTTTTTGTAAATCATTGTAGAGCAGAACGTCAAGGGAAAATAAATAGTGCTTTTGTTCGAAAAGAAGCTATAATTCGTGCTAAAACTGAACTTTACAATATTAATAAAAGTCTAAGATCTTCAATATTTGAGGTTTTTAAAATTGCAATTAAGAACCTTTTGAGAAGACATTTTATTAATTCTTTATTATTGTTGATAATGCCGATTAAAGATTTACAAAAAATAAGAGAAATAAGAAAATCATATAAAACTTCAAAAATTTTATAAGGAGAATAATGAAAAAAGTATCTATAATTATAGTAACATATAATGCGGAAAAGTACATTTATGATTGTATAAGTTCAATACGTGAGTCTACCATTGATATTCATATTATCGTTATCGATAATGGTTCGCAAGATAAAACTTTAGATATTATAAGAACTAATTTCACAAATGTTGAAATTGTCGATTCCAAGAAAAATTTAGGATTTGGAGCTGCTAATAATATTGGATATGAAGTCGCGGTGGCAAGAAGCTCAGATTATATATATTTACTTAATCAAGATACAATTAGTTATCCAGAAACATTAGGTAGAATGATTGAGATTTTAGATAGTAATAAGAATATTGGAGTTGCATCGCCTATGCATTTAAATGATGATGGAAAAAAGCTAGATAAAAAATTTGAAGAGTATATTTCTGCTGGATCTTGTCCAGAATATATTTCTGATATTTCTTTGAACCAAGTATCTCCATTTTATGAAATTGGTTTTGTAAATGCAGCAGCTTGGTTAATCAGCGTAGAAACAGTTAAAAAAATGGGAGGTTTATTTTCTTCAGCATTTTTTCACTACGGAGAAGATTCTAATTTTTTATCTAGATTGAGATATTTTAAAAAGATATGTGTGATTATTCCGAATATTTACGTTCATCATCTTAGAGAGAAACGATCGGGAAAGATGAGTGCAACTTTTGAGAAAAGAAAACTTTCGATAAAAAAAGTTGAGATAATGACAAATATAAATAGAGATTATAAATCTGCCGTTAAAATTTTATATAAATATGCCGGACAACAGATTTTTTACGGCAATTTAAATGGAGGATTCGAATTATTATTATATCCAATAACTCGAAGAGCTGAAATTTTAAAGTATAGAAGTTCTTATACAAGTAGTAAAATACTTTAGAAATAGATAGTCAGTGCTTTTGCAACTAATCTAAACAATTTTTAAAAATGATTACAATCATTATTCCATTTTACAATAGATTTTCTCAGTTATATAATACCTTGCTTTCTGTTAAAAATCAGTCTTTACAAGATTGGGAGTGTCTGCTCGTAGATGATGGCTCAGATAAAGAGGAGTTATTCAGAATAAACGAATCTATTTTGGATGATAAAAGATTCAGAATAATCAAAAGACCGGATGATCGGCTTAAAGGAGCCAACGCTTGTAGAAATATTGGAATAGAAAATGCCAAAGGTGAGTATGTTGCACTTTTAGATTCTGATGATCTGTGGCCCGAGAACTACCTTACAGATTATTTAAAATTTGTAAAATCAGTACCAGAGTTTAGTGGTGCTTTTGCAAAATGCCTAATACGAAACGGAGAGAAAGAATGGATTTCGGATTCCAGAAATTTGTTAGAAAATGAGAGTGGTTTTGATTTTTTATTAGATGATAAAGCTATTGCCCAAACATCAACATTTTTTATGAAAACATCTAAAGCTAAAGATGTCAAATTCGATGAATCGTTATTACGCCATCAAGATTGGGATTTTTTTATACGTTTTGGTGAAAGGTTTAATTGGCAATATAATCCTGAACAATATGTAATAGTGATTTGGGAAAAAGGTACGAAAAGAACTATTCATTTCCCCTCATGTATTAAAGTTTACAATAATTTTAAGACACAGATTTCAAATTTAGATAATAGTAACAGATATCTTTTCTCAATGTATGAGAAGGCACTGCAATATAATGTTGATAGAGAAATTAAAGATTTTTATTTGGAACAGCTTAAAATCAATAATTATAAAGTTAAGACTAAAAGAGAATTACTAATGGTAAAATATCCGTTAGTTTATCAGTTTCTCAGAAATTTTGTAAAAAAGTAGCAAATGAAAATAATTAGACTAAGCACTTTTTTAGATTTTGGAGGAATAGAAACTAAGATGGTTAATCTGTCGCATTACAATGACATCGAAAATGAATGGATTTTTGTAGCAATTGGTAAAGGAGGAGTTGCCGAAGAACGAATTTTAAATAACAATAAAAGAACAGCAATCCTCAATTTAAATCATAAGATCCCTTCTTTGAAAACAATATGGAGACTCTATAAATATTTGAAGAAAGAAAAACCGGATGTTTTACATACGTCAGGAGCTGAAGCTAATTTTTTTGGTTATTTTGCTGGTAGAATGGCGGGTGTTCCGAAGATCATCGTTGAAGAAATTGGCATTCCCAATCAGTCTTCTGTTGCAAAAAAAATCTTTAGTTTTATTTTTAGAAATGCAGATTATGCAGTGGGCGAGTCCAAAGCAGTTGTGGATCATTTTGTTACAACTTACAAACTTGATCCCGACAAAGCAAAAGTGGTGTCAAATTTCGGTTTATTTCAATATGATCTTTCCAAATTGATTGTCCAAAAAGAGGAGTCTATATTTAATATTGTGATGATTTCCCGTTTAGAAAAGGTCAAAAATATAGAAGGCGTAATGAATGTGGTAGCTAGACTGTGCGATACAACTTCGAGAAACATTAGACTTTCAATTGCCGGTTCTGGTGTTCTTGAAAAGGAATTAAAGAAAAAAGTGGAAGAAATGAAAATCCAGAACCACGTTCATTTTTTAGGATTTATCAGTGATCCTTACCCTCATTTATGCAATGCGGATCTATATGTGCTAAATTCACATTCCGAAGGATTTTCAAACTCATTGGTAGAGGCTATGTACAGTGGCACGCCAGTACTAAGTACGACTGTTGGTGCAGCGTCAGACATTATAGAGGATTCTAAAAATGGTTTTTTGACTTCGGTTAATGATGAGGAAGAACTGTATTTAAAACTGCTGAAAATTGTAGATATCCCTAAAGAAGTGATGTCCAAAATCGGTAGCAATGGCCAAAAATCAATTATAGAAAAGTATTCGTTAAATAATCATATCGAACAACTAATGTCTATATATCATTAGTTTAAATTAAATATTCCATGATTAGAGTTTTACATATTATGTCAACAGTTATGGGCGGTGGCGTAGAACGCCGACGTCTTTCGTTGGCGAAAGCTTTCAAAGGAAGCAACTTTCAGATGAAACTCGTGGGGACGTTCAAAAGTGGTGCGATTGCAGAGCAGATTGAAGAAAACGGCGTCGAAATTATAGAGATCGGAGATTTTAATGGACCTTTCGATTGGCAGAAACATCGGAAAATCCAGAAAATTATTGATGATTTCCAACCGCATATCATCCACGGCGCAGTCTATGAAGGCGTTACGATGGCAGCCATTAATGGTTTTATCAAAAAGGTTCCTGTGGTGATTCTGGAAGAAACTTCAGATCCGCAAAACAGAAGTGCAAAAGCAGATTTTCTGTTGCGCATTTTTTCCTGGACAGCAGACAGATTTATCGCCATTGCACCCAATGTCGCAGACTATCTGATAAATACCGCAAAGATTGATTCGAAAAAAGTAATTACGATTAACAATGGGGTAGAAATTCCCAGAGAAGTATCATCCGAAGAAATTAAAAACCTTCGAAACCAATACCATATTAAACCGACCGATTTTGTAATTGGAACGGTGGGAAGGCTCTTTGATGATCATAAAAAAATAACGGATATCATCGCCGCCATAAAAATGGTAAAAAATGTTGAGAATCTGAAACTCCTGATTGTGGGGAGCGGTAGAGATGAAGAACTAATCAAACAAAAAGCAATAGATCTGGGCGTGCAGGATAAAGTCATTTTTACGGGCTACCAGTTTGATACAGCCCCCTTTTATAAACTGATGAATGTATTCTGTATAGCATCACAAAGAGAAGGTTTTGGTTTGGTCGCTGCGGAAGCGATGCTGCATCATCTTCCGGTGATTGCTACCAAAGTAGGAGGCTTGCAGAATGTGGTCGTTCAAGATGAGACAGGTATTCTGATAAACCCAAATCAGCCAAAAGATATTGCTTCAGCAATCAATAAATTGTACAATGACCCACAGCTCTTAGATTCGTTTGCTGATAAAGGTTTTAAAAGAGCTATGGATAATTATACGGAAGAACGATATGTTAAGGATGTTTTTAATTTATATTCAGAATTATTGAAAAGTAAAAATATTGTTCAATGAAAAACCTCCTCTTCATCACCTGGGACGGACCGCAGACTTCTTATATGGAAGGGTTGTTTATGCCTATTTTTCAGGAAATTGCAAAGCAGGGAGATTATAAATTCCACGTGATACAATTTACTTGGGCGGATCATCAAAAAATCGCACATACCCAAGCAGCAGCAGATAAAATGGGAATCACCTATACGGCCTGGCCTGTTCTTAGAAAACCTAATGTTTCTATAGGAAGTCTTTTGACGGTGCTTACCTCAGCTGGCAAAATAAAAAAATACATCAGGGAAAATAACATTCACATCCTAATGCCGAGAAGTACTTTCCCCGCGATGATCGTCAATCAGTTTAACTCCTCTTTTGCTTCGCGTGCTTTCTTCCCCTTTAGGGGACTAAGGAGTTCTGGTTCATTATCCTTTAGGGGATTTAGGGGTAAACTCATTTTTGATGCAGACGGTTTACCCATCGAAGAACGGATTGATTTTGCAGGACTCAAAAAAGAATCGTTTCAATACAAATTGATGAAGTCGGCAGAGACTACAATGCTGAAGTCTGCAGATGCCGTCATCACCAGATCGCAGAAAGCAATAGACATCCATATCGCCCATATCGGGGAATCCTATCGATCAAAATTTTCTGTGGTTTTTAACGGTAGAGACAAAAATGGATTTACTTATCAGCCAACATTAAGAGAAAAAGTAAGGCAAGAATTGGGCTTGAAAGACGAATTGCTGTTTGTGTATGCCGGATCTTTGGGACCGCAATACTGCCTGAATGAAATGCTGGAAATATTCCAGGCATACGCCAAAAAGCATTTGGCAAAGTTCCTCATCCTAACAGGGAATACAGAATTTGCGGAACAAAATATTCTCTCAGAGCTGAAACCGTACGTTATCATAAAATCGATGCCTGCGGAAAAGGTGTCGTTTTACCTCAACGGCGGTGATGTAGCTTTTGGACTCAGAAAACCCACATTCAGTATGCAGGGGGTAGCACCCATAAAATTAGGCGAGTATCTGCTCTGCGGACTGCCCGTGATTGCCAGCAAAGGCATTGGCGATACGGAGAGGATTTTAGAGAATTTTGAAGAATGCTACCTTTACGATCATTCAATGGGTTTGTTGCCACAGATAGAACGTATCAAAAATTTTGTAGAAAAAGCTATATTTGCCAAGAGAAACAATATCGCTCAAAAAGCACAGCATTATTTTTCTTTAGAAGCTGCAGCAGAATCCTACATCAAAACAATCAAAATGTAACCACCAACCATCATCAACTATCAACCACCAACCATCAACCATCCCCATCCCCCATCAATGAAAATCCTTTACCTTACCAAATACACAAGGCTGGCAGGAAGCAGCAGAATGCGCAGCTATCAGTATTTTCCTTATTTGGAAAAGGCGGGGATGCAGGTGACCGTAAAACCCTTCTTTGACGATGCGTACCTGAAAGATTTTTATGCAGGAAAAAAAAATATCAGTGCTGTTTCAAAGTCCTATGTTAAAAGGTTATGGGTGCTTTTTTCAGTTTTCAACTATGACAGAGTAGTTATCGAGAAAGAGATTTTTCCTTTTCTGCCTGCTTTGGCGGAATGGATGTTAAAAATGTTGGGTATCAAATACATTGTAGACTATGATGATGCCATTTTTCATAATTATGACCAAAGTGCAAATCCCATTATTAAAAAGTTTCTGGAGAATAAAATTGCCAATGTGATGCGTTTCAGCGGAACGGTGGTGGCAGGAAATCAATATCTGGCAGATTATGCAGCCCGTTCTGAAGCAAAAAACATAGAAATTATTCCAACCGTCATCGATCTGGAACGGTATCCGCAAAAAAATAACGACATACAGCTTCCTCCCTTTAGGGTCGGGGAAAGAAGCGCTTCCGAAGATGACAAAAAATGTATTGTGGGATGGATCGGGACGAAAACAACCTTCGAAAAACATCTTTTACCCTGCAAAAATTGGATCAAAGCCTTGCAAATTCAAGAGCCGAATATCCGGTTCCATATTGTTGGGATCACAGAGGATATGGATCTCGGAAAGAATGTACAATATATCCGGTGGACGGAAGAGACAGAAGTTGCCGAGATTCTGAAAATGGATATTGGGCTGATGCCACTGCAGGATTCCAAATGGGAAAAGGGCAAATGTGCCTATAAACTCATTCAGTATGCCGCCTGCGGAATTCCGGGAGTAGCATCGGATGTGGGAATGAATAAAGATGTTTGTATTGATAATGAAACAGGAAAAATTGCTTATACAGATCAAGATTGGAAAAATCACATTATATTTCTGAAAAATAATAGCACTAAGAGAAAAGAAATGGGAAACCACGCAAGACAATTGGTGGAAAAAAAATATTGCATACAGGTCACGGCAGATAAATGGTGTAAAATATTAAGTAAATGATTTTAGATATCCTATACATACCCCTATTTGTTTTGCTGGCAATTCAGTTTCCAAAATTACTATTGGAAGATAAAGAACTTGTCTATCTGCCGATTCTGAAGAAATTAGCTTTATTTCATTTTGTTTTAGGAATCGCGTATTTTTTCACCACCAACAATGGAGGTGGAGACGCTTGGGGCTATTGGATAGCTGCAAAAAATATGAATTATCTGCAGTTTATAAAAGATGTTAACGGGGGCGAGGGAACAGAGTTTATGAGAGCCTTCAATTTTATTCCGGCCAATATGATGGGGATGTCTTTCTTGTCCAACACGATGTTTTACAGTTTGTTGGGCTTCATGGGGATGACCTATTTTTTCCTGATAGCCGCACGTACCATTCCTTACAACAAGATGATAAGGGGTTATATATTGT